>NZ_JBDGIO010000001.1:0-995732 GCF_057657375.1 Variovorax sp. Soil_C_12
GGACCGGGGCCCCGGTATTCAGATCAACCCCACCGTCTCCTCCGCGGAAGGTGGTCTGCGGGCCGGGCGATTTCTGGGGCGGTGAGGAGCGCAGTCTGGGGGCGGGCGCGCCTGCCGAAGGACAGGCGCGCTTCGTTGTCTAGCTCGCCGCGGCTGTTTGAGCAGAGTGAACGCAGTGAACGTCGCGAGTTCCGCGGCGCCGCCCCCAGGCGAGCACCGCAACGGAGTCGGCGCGTAGCGACGACCGCCCCAGTATGAGCCCGGACCGCAGACCGCCTTCCGCGGCGCGCACAGCCTCTACCGCTTCGCGCCCAAACGCAGCCTCACAAAAAAAAACTGACAACGAAATCAAGGCAGCAATTCGAACTTGAGCTCCGACAACGGCGTCACCTTCTCGTCGCGCGTCATCTTGTACTCGGTGTTCGGCCCCAGCCACTTGGCCCAGATGCGGTCGATCTCGCCGGACTTGTCCAACGCCACCAGCGCCGCATTGACCTTGCCCAGCAACACCGGCTCGTCCTTCTTCATGCCGACGCCGATGGGCTGCAGCACCATCGGCTCCTTGATCATCTTGAGCTCGACACCGCCGGTCTTCGACTGGTTGACCAGCTTGGTGATGGTCATCGTGTTCGCCACCATCCCTACCGACTTGTTCTGCTGCACGGCCATGAAGGCCGAGCCCGTGTCCTGGAAGGTCACCGGCTCGGAGCCGTTCATCTTGATCGACAGCTCCGAGGTCGAGCCCTTGGTGGAGCTCAGGCGCTTGCCCTTGAAATCGGCCTTGGTGGTGCCCGGGTCGGAGGCCTTCACCGCCAGCATTTCCTTGGCCACGTAGTACGGGTCGCTGAACTGGATCTGCTCGCCGCGGCTCTTGGTGTAGGCCAGGTTGGCCACCGTCACGTCGACACGGCCGAGCTTGACCTCGGGCACGCGGGCCTCGACCGACAGCGGCGTGACCTTGGCCGCGACGCCCAGCTGCTTGGCGAGCGCGTTGCACAGGTCGATGTCGAAGCCCACCATCTCGCGCGTCTTGGGATCGGGCGCCGCGAACGGCGGCACGTCGGCGAAGGTGCCGCACTTGAGCTCCTTGCGCTGCTGGATTTCATCCCATTGGTCCGCATGGGCCAGCAGGGACAGGGTGGCAATGCAACCACCGATGGCGGCGAGACGGAACACGGTCTTCTTCGACATGATGAACTCCTGGTGAGGTGCTGTTGGAAAGGGGGTGCCCGGCTTCAATGCGCGCGCAGGTCGGACAGGAAGCGCTGCGCGCGCGGATGCTGCGGGCTGCTGAAGAAGGCCGCGGGCTCGGCCTTCTCGAGGATGCGACCGGCGTCCATGAACCACACGCGGTCGGCGACCTCGCGGGCGAAGTTCATCTCGTGCGTGACGCACATCATGGTCATGCCGTCGTTGGCCAGGCCCCGCATCACCTGCAGCACCTCGCCCACCATCTCGGGGTCGAGCGCGCTGGTCGGCTCGTCGAACAACATGGCCGGCGGCTCCATGGCAAGGGCGCGCGCAATCGCCACCCGCTGCTGCTGCCCGCCCGAAAGTTGCGCCGGATAGGCGCCGGCCTTGTTGGCCAGGCCCACGCGCTCCAGCAACTGCATCGCCTTCGTTTTCGCGTCGGCGCGCTTGACGCCCAGCACCCGCATCGGCGAGAGCATGATGTTCTCCAGCACCGACAGGTGCGGGAAGAGGTTGAAGCTCTGGAACACGAAGCCGATGCGGCTGCGCAGCTTGTTGAGCGCCATGCTGCTCATCGGCGCGTGGATGTCGTGGCCGTCGAACAGCAGCTGGCCCGACTTGACTTCCTCGAGGCGGTTGACGGTGCGGATCAGCGTCGACTTGCCCGAGCCCGAAGGGCCGCAGACCACGACCACCTCGCCCTTGCGCACCTCGGCGTTGACGTCGGTGAGCGCCTGGTAGTCGCCGTACCACTTGTTGATGTTGGAGAACAGGATCATGGGAACGTCCTCGGCGTTCGTCGTCGGGGTGGGCATGGTTCTGTCTCCTTTGTGTGGTCGCCGGCCGTCGGGTGCTGCCGTGTCAGGGATTGGCCGCCACCGGCGGCGGCAGCGATCCGCCGCCTTCGGTGGCCGCAGCCGGCGCGACGCCGAGCCGCTTGTAGGCAATGCGCCGCTCCAGCCACTGCGCCAGCTGCGTGAGGCTGAAGCACACCACGTAGTAGGTCATCGCCAGGATGAAGAACACCTGGAAGGGCTTGGTCAGCAGCTGGTTGTTGATCTGGTTGGCCGCAAAGGTGAGCTCGTTGACGTTGATCACGTAGCCCAGCGTCGTTTCCTTGATGGTCGAGATGAACTGGCTCAGCATGCTCGGCAGCATGTTGTAGAGCGCCTGCGGCAGGATCACGTACCACATGGTCCCGAGGTGGCTGTGGCCGAGCGCACGCGCCGCCTCGGTCTGCCCTTTGGGCAAGGCCAGGATGCCGGCGCGCACCACCTCCGAGAGGTAGGCGCCCTCGTAGATCACCAGCGTGCACAGCATGGTCGTGAAGCCGGAGATCTCGCGGCCGATCAGGAGCGGCACCAGGAAGTAGACCCACAAGATCACCATCAGCAGCGGCACGCCGCGCACGACGTAGACCAGCACCGTCGCCGGCCAGCGCAGCACCTTCCAGGGCGACAGCCGGGCCAGTGCCATCAGCACCGAGAGCGGGAAGGCCAGCACGATGCCCAGCACCGACAGGATCAGCGTGGCGACGATGCCGCCCATGGGCCCGTTGGGGTACTGGCCGATGAGCAGCAGCAACCAGTTGTCGCGAAGGATCTCGAAGACGCTGAACATCTTTCACCTCGCCCCGGCAATGCGGTAGTGCCGCGCCACCCAGCCGCCCGCGGCCATGATGAGCAACGAGAAACCCAGGTAGAGCACCGTCGCGACGCTGTAGGCCTCGAAGGCGCGGAAGCTCTGGCTCTCCACCTCCTTGACGGCGTGCGTCAGCTCGGCCACGCCGATCGCCATGGCCAGGCTGCTGTTCTTGAACAGCGACACGCTGTGGTTGACCAGCGCGGGGATGGCGTTGCGGATCGCCTGCGGCAGCATGACGTGGCGCATCGAGCCGATGAAGCTGTGGCCGAGGGCACGTGCGGCCTCGGCCTGCCCGCTTGGAATGGAACGCAGGCCCGATCGCATGTCTTCGCTGAAGTAAGCCGCCTGGCACAGCCCGAGCGCGACGATCGAGAGAATGGCCTCCGCGTTGTGCTCGGACAGCCAGCCCTGCAGGAACTGGGGCAGCAGGCTGAAGATGCCGAAGTACCAGAGCATCAGCTGCACCAGCGTCGGCACGTTGCGGTGGTAGGAGACGTAGGCCGCGACCACGCGCTCGGCGATGCGGCTCGGCGTGAGGCGCACGGTCAGCAGCACGAGGGCCAGGCTCATCGCGAGCAGCCAGGAGCCGGCCGCGATCTTCAGCGTCATCTCCACGCCGTGCAGCAGCATGGCGCCGAACTCCGGCTTCAGCAGGACGGCCAGCAGGTCGAAGTCCTTCATGCCAGTTCCTTTGCGCGTCGCGTGGTGGAGGCCGCTCAGCCGCGGGGCGTTTCCGGGCGGGTGGTGGAGAGGCCGCCGGGCACTTGCAGCGTCGGCGTGATCTCCATGTGGCCCACGTTCACCGCGACCGGCGCGGCGATGGCGAAGGCGATGGCGTCGGCGATGTCCTCGGCCCGGGGCAGCTCGAAGCCCTCGATGAAGCGCTTGTGCATTTCCTCCGCGTTGCCGTGCACGTGCGCGAAGATGTCGGTGGCCACCCGCCCCGGGCAGATTTCGGTGACCCGCACGCGCTTGCCGAAGACATCGATGCGCAGTTGGCGCGACAGCATGCTCACCGCCGCCTTGGTCGCGTGGTAGGTGCTGTTGCCGCCGAAGTTGTAGGCGCCGGCGATCGAGCTGATGTTGATCACGTGGCCGCGGTCGCGCTCGGCCATGCCCGGCACGACCAGGCGGCACAGGTGCAGCACGGCGCGCAGGTTCACGTCGACCAGCAGGTCGATGCCCTCGGCGTCGGCCTTCAGGATCGAGCCCGGCCGGTCGACGCCGGCGTTGTTGACCAAGACGTCGAAGGGGATCTCCTGCGCGAGGCGGGTGACGCCTTCGAGATCGCTCACGTCGATGGCGTGCGGGATGCAGCCCGTGCGGACGGCCAACTCGGCCAGCTTGTCGGCACTGCGTGCGAGCGCGTGGACCTGCAGGCCCTCCTTGCAGAGGCGCTCGACGACCGCGGCGCCGATGCCCGAGGAGGCTCCCGTCACCAGCGCGGTCTTGTAGTCGGAGAAAGGCATCTTTGGCTTCTTTCGTTGGGACGAATTCACTGTATAGAGCGGGGCCGCGCGGCGCCAAGACGGAATGGCTGTGTAGAGATAAGCCGTCCTTATGTCGCCCGGCCGCCCGGCTTCAGGGCGCCAGCTGCCGCGAGATCGGCAGCACGCGCCCTGCGGCCTCGACCACGCCGCGCACGGCCCGCGCCAGCTCCACCGCCCCCGGCGTATCGCCGTGCACGAGGACGGAGCGGACGTTCATGGGGATCTTGCGCCCGCCGTGGCTGGTGACCGTGCCCTCCTCCAGCAGCTGGCGCACGCGCGCCAGCACGGCCTCGGGCTCGTGGATGACGGCGCCGGGCAGCTTGCGCGGCACCAGCAGGCCCTCGTCGTCGCAGGCGCGGTCGGCCAGGAAGGTGCGCGCGACGCGCAGCCCGCAGCGTTCGGCTGCGTCCTCGATGGCGCGGCTGGCCGAGGAGCTGATGATCAGGCCGGGGTCGAAATCCGCCACCGCGCGCACCAGCGGGGCTGCCAGCGCCGCATCGGCGGCCGCCATGTTGCCCAGGGCGCCATGGAAGCTCATGTGCGTCATGCGGTGGCCGGCAGCGCGCGCCATGCCCGCCAGTGCGCCCAGCTGGTAGGTCACGTAGGTGGCGAGCTCGGCGACATCGATCTGCATCGGGCGGCGCCCGAAGCCCAGCAGGTCGGGAAAACCCACATGCGCCCCCACGTCCACGCCCCGCTCGCGAGCCATGCGCACCGTGCGGTCCATGATGACCGGGTCGCCGGCATGGAAGCCGCAGGCCACGTTGGCGGAGGAGACGATCTCCAGCAGCGCCTCGTCCTCCCCCATGCGCCAGGGGCCGAAGCCCTCGCCCAGGTCGGCGTTCAGGTCGATGTCCATCGCGATGTACTCCTCATTCGTCGGCTTGCAGTTCGGCCAGCGGCGTGCCCCAGCCGACGGCTTGGCGGTCGGGCACCAGAAAGCCGATCAGCACGCCGGACTGCGGTGCATGCGCCGGCAGCAGCAGCGGGCCGACCTGCATCAGACCGACGGGCTGCCCCGCGAACACGCGCTCGCCCGGGCGCGCCAGCGGCGCGGCATGCAGCGGATGGGCGTGCAGGAAGACGCCGACGCTGGGCGCAACGGCGACGAGGGCCACGGGTGCCTGCGGTGCCCCCTCGTCCTGCGCATCGAGCGTCTCGATCTCGCCTGCGGGCCCGCGCCCCAGGCGCAGCACCCCTTCGGGCGTGCGCAGCTCCAGCAGGCCAATGTCGGTGGCAGCCAACCATGCGGCGAGCTCCTGGACTTGTGCAGGGCTTTTCATCTCAGTTCATCCGCGGCGCGCTGCGGTGGAGGTCCACCATGCGCCGCACCCTGTCGAGCCAGGCTTCGATCTCGTCCTGGGCGGCCACGGCGTCGTCCCAGCTGCATTCGATGAAGCGGATGCGGCTGCCGATCGGCGCCTGGCCCAGGCGCCAGAGGTCGGCCTCGATCACGGTGCCGAACTTGGGGTAGCCACCCGAGGGCTGGGCATCGCGCATCTGGATGATGGGCTGTCCGCTGTGCGGCACCTGGATCACGCCGGGCACGATGCCGTGCGAGCGCATCTCCATCGGCGCGATCGGGCGCAGCGCCTCGCCTTCCAGGCGAAAGCCGTAGCGGTCGCTCTGCGCCGTGATCTTCCATTCGCCGGCCCAGAAGGCGGCGCGCGAGGCTTCCTCGAAGCCCAGGTACTCGGCGGCGGGCAGCACCCGCACCGCGGGCAGGCCGTCCACCTGCAGCGGCAGGCTCAAGGCCGGGGGCACCAGGCCGAAGCCGGTCCGGCAGGACTGCCCCTCGCCCACCGCGCGCAGCGCATCGCCGCGCCGCAGCGCGCGGCCTTCGTGGCCGCCGAAGGCGCCGCGCAGCTGGGTGCTGCGCGAACCCAGCACCTCGGGCACGTCCACGCCGCCGGCCAGGCACAGCATGGCGCGGCTGCCGCGATGCAGGCCGCCCCGCGGCAGGCCCAGCGTGAGCGTCTGCCCGGCGCGCGCCTGGTGCACCCACCAGGGCAAAAGCGGCGCGTCGTCCAGCCGCGCCGCACAGTCGGCACCGGTCAGCGCGAAGGCGCAGTCCTGGTCGAAGCGCAGCTTGAAGGGAAACACCGGGACCTCGACGGCCGCCGCATTGGCGTCGTTGCCCAGCAGCAGGTTGCCGGCCGCCAGCGCCAGGTTGTCCATGGCACCGGCCGTGCCCACGCCCCAGCGCAGGCTGCCGGTGCGCCCCATGTCCTGCACGGTGGCCAGCGCGGCGGAAGAGAGCACTTCGATCATCGGATCACCCCCTGGACCCGGAAGCGGATCATGTCGCCCGGCTGCAGCCTGGCCGGCGGGTCCTGCGCCGGATCGAAGAAGGACATGGAGGTACTGCCGATCGTGTTCCAGCCGCTCGGGCCGGCCGAGGCCGACACGCCGGTCTGCGCGCCGCCGATCGACACCGCGCCGCCCGGAATGCTCAGCACCGGCACCTTGCGCCGCGGCGTGGCGATGCGCGGATCCATGCCGCCCAGGTAGCAGTAGCCCGGATGGCTGCCGAGCGCATACACCGGATAGACCGGCGTGCTGTGCAGCTCGACGATCTCCTCCACGCTGAGCCCGGTGTGCGCCACCACGTCGGCCATGTGCGGGCCGCCCTCGCCGCCGTAGACCACCGGGAGCTCGACCACGCGGCCTTCCAGCGGCAGCGGCGCCGCAGCATCCCAGGCCGCCTGGAGACGGGCCTCCAGCGCGTCGAGCGCCGCGGCGCTGCGCGGCAGCCGCTCGAAGGTGAGCATGAGGTTGTTCATGCCCGGCACCGCCTCGCGCACCTCCGGCCAGGCCTGCGCCTCGCGCGCGAGGGCCCAGATGCGCTGCTGCGAGGGCAGCGCGAGCTCGCCGGGCGCCTCGAAGAGCAGCGCGGTGGTGCCCAGCAGGCTGACGGACGCGGTCGAGGCCATCATGCGGCGCTCCTTTGCTGCAGCCAGCGCTCGAGGTGGTGGATGTCCACGCCGCCGGCCGCGAAGCCCGCATCGCGCAGGATCTCGCGGTGCAGCGGCACGTTGGTCGAGATGCCCTCGACGCGCATCTCGGCGAGCGCCAGGCGCATGCGGTCCAGCGCATCCTCGCGCGTGCGGCCCTGCACGATCAGCTTGGCGATCATCGAGTCGTAGTACGGCGGCACGCGGTAGCCGGCGCTCGCGTGGGAGTCCACGCGCACGCCGAAGCCGCCCGGCAATTGCCAGCCGCTGATGCGCCCCGGCGAGGGCGCGAAAGTGTCGGGGTTCTCGGCATTGATGCGGCACTCGATGGCATGCCCTTCGCAGCGCACGTCGGCCTGCGTCAGGCCCAGCCGCTCGCCGCGCGCCACGCGCAGCTGCTGCTGCACGATGTCGATGCCGGTGGTCATCTCGGTCACGGGGTGCTCCACCTGCAGGCGGGTGTTCATCTCGATGAAGTAGAAGGCGCCCTGCTCGTACAGGAACTCGAAGGTGCCGACGCCGCAGTAGCCGATCTGCCGGCAGGCCGCGGCGCAACGCTCGCCGACCTCGGCCAGCAGTGCCTCGTCGATGCCGATGGCCGGCGCCTCCTCGATCACCTTCTGGTGGCGGCGCTGCAGCGAGCAGTCGCGGCTGCCGAGCCAGATCGCGTGGCCATGGCTGTCGGCCAGCACCTGGATCTCGACATGGCGCGGATGCAGCAGGAACTTCTCGATGTAGACCTCGGGGTTGCCGAAGGCGCGGCGCGCCTCCTCGCGGGTGAGAGACATGGCCTCCGGCAGCGCGGCTTCGTCGTGTACCACGCGCATGCCGCGGCCGCCGCCGCCGCCCGCGGCCTTCACGATCACCGGAAAGCCGATCTCGCGCGCCAGGACGAGGATCTCGGCCGGGTCTTCCGGCAGGCTGCCGTCGGGGCCGGGCACGCAGGGCACGCCGGCGCGCCGCATCGCGCGCTTGGCCGCCACCTTGTCGCCCATGGTGCGGATGCAGGCGGCGCTCGGCCCGATGAAGACCAAGCCGGCCTGCTCGACGCGCTCGGCGAAGCCCGCGTTCTCCGACAGGAAGCCGTAGCCCGGATGAATGGCCTGCGCGCCGCTGACTTCGGCGGCGAACAGGATCGCGGACTGGTTCAGGTAGCTGTGCCCCGGCGCGGCCGGGCCGATGCACAGGGCCTGGTCGGCCTGCGCGACGTAGCTCGCCTCGCGGTCGGCCTCGGAGTACACCACCACGGTCCTGAGCCCGAGTCCGCGGCAGGCGCGCTGGATGCGCAGCGCGATCTCTCCCCGGTTGGCGATGAGTACGGTGTCGAACATGTCGCGCTCCTATTGGGCATCGAAGCGGAACAGGGGCTGGCCGGCTTCGACCTCCTGCCCCGAGCGCACCAGCACCGCCTGCACCGTGGCGTCGCCTTCGGCGCGCACCTCGTTGAAGACCTTCATGGCCTCGATCACGCACAGGATCTGGCCGGCCCGGATCGCTTGTCCGGCCTGCACGAAGGGCGGCTCGTCGGGCGTCGGCTGCAGATGCACCAAGCCGTACAGCGGCGCCAGGCATTCGGTGGAGACAGGCGCCTGCGCCTGCGCCTGTTGCGGCGCGACCCGCTCCGCCGCCGGCACGCGCGCCTGCCGCTGCCCCGCAACGCCGGCGCGCCGCGGCGCCCCCGCCGCCAGCGCCGCCTGCTTCACCAGCCGCAGCGTGGAGCCGTTCTCGCTGAACTCCAGTTCGGCGAGCTCCGATGCAGCCAGTGCGTCGATGAGCGTCTTGATCTGTTCCTGATTCATGCTGGCATGAACAGTAGCGGCGCACGGCCGCAAAGCCCAAGACGGATTGGCTGTGCCGCAATAAGGGCGGCTTATGACAAGGCGCTGAGCTCGGGTTCGGGCGTGGCGGCGACGTGGGCGGCGAGGTCGGTCACCAGCTCGAGCAGGATGTCCTTCACCGCCTGCGCGGGCTCGGACAGCGGCAGGTGGTCCGACTGGCACAGCGCCAGCGGCGCTTCGATCACCGGATCGACGATCTGGAATTGCCAGGCGCCGCAGGAGGCCACCACCTCGCGCGCCATCGAGGCCGGCAGGATGGTGGCGCCCAGCCCGTCGGCGACGGCAGCCGTCAGCGTGAAGGCCGATTCGATCTCGGCCGCCACGCGCGGCACCATGCCGGCACGCTGAAAGGCGGCATCGACCAGCTTGCGCACCACGTTGTAGGGCCGCGGAAGAAAGAGCTCGATCTCGCGCAGGTCGGCGAGCTTCAACGGCTGGGCGGGCGCGGGCATCGAGGCCGGCCCCACCAGGAACAGGGGCTCCTTGAGCAGGGGCAGGAACGTGAGGCCATGGATGGCCTTGTCGCCGTACAGCACGGCCAGGTCCATGCGGCCGTTCATGATCAGCTCGCTCAGCGTGGTGCCGTAGTTCTCGTTCAGGTAGAGCAGGATGCCCGGGTGGCGGGCGCGCACGGTGCGCAAGAGCGGCAGCGACAGCGCCGAGGCGGCGGTGCCGGGCGCCAGGCCCACCGACACCTGGCCCGAGAGGCCGGCACCGGCCGCTTCCATGTCGACGCGGGCCTGCTCGCACTGGCGCAGGATGATCTGCGCGTGGCGGTAGAGCACCTTGCCGGCCTCGGTGGGCGTCACGCCGCGCTTGGTGCGCACCAGCAGCTGCTGGCGCACCTCGCCCTCGAGGGTGGCGAGCTGCTGGCTCAATGCGGGCTGGGCAATGAAGAGCACCTCGGCCGCCTGGGTCAGGCTGCCGATGTCCACGATCTTCACGAAGTATTTGAGGCGCCTGAGGTTCACGCCTTGTCTCCTAGCAAAAGCCGAGCCTAGCACCGCGCTTCGCGGGGGCGTACCCGGGCTCACCATAAGCTGCGCCTATAGAACCAGAGCGATCTCGTCTTGGCCTCGGACAAGCGATGTGCGTACCGTAGCGTCCATCCATCCTCGCCATCCAAGGAAGAGACTCGTGACCCCCTCCCGCATCGCCGCCCGCGTCCGGCGCATCAAGCCTTCGCCCAGCACTTCTGCCGCAGACCGCGCCAACGAACTGCGCCGCCAGGGCAAGTCGATCGTCAACCTGGTGGTGGGCGAGCCCGACTTCGACACCCCCGCGCACATCCGCCGCGCCGCCGCCGAGGCCATGGACAAGGGCGCGACGCGCTACACGCTGATGGCCGGCACGGTGGAGCTGCGCCAGGCCATCGTCGCCAAGCTGGAGCGCGAGAACGGCCTGCGCTATGCAATGAACGAGATCATCGTCACCAACGGCGCCAAGAGCGCGATCTACAACGCCCTGGCCATCACGCTGGAGCCGGGCGACGAAGTCATCATCCCCGCCCCCTACTGGGTCTCCTATCCCGACATGGTGCTGGCCTGCGAAGGCACGCCGGTCACCGTCGCCTGCCCCGAGGCCAACGGCTTCAAGCTCACGCCGGCTCAACTGGAAGCGGCCATCACGCCGCGCACGCGCTGGCTGCTGATCAACTCGCCGAGCAATCCCACGGGCGCGAGCTACACCGGCGACGAGTACCGCGCGCTGGCCGAGGTGCTCGCGCGGCATCCGCACGTGATGGTGATGACCGACGACATCTACGAGCACATCCGCTTCGACGGCCAGCCCACGCCGCATCTGCTGGCCGTGGCGCCGGCACTGCGCGAACGCACCCTGGCGATCAACGGCGTCTCCAAGACCTATGCAATGACCGGCTGGCGCATCGGCTGGGCCGCGGGGCCGGCCGACCTGGTCGCGGCCATGGACACGCTGCTGTCGCAGTCCGCGGGCAATTGCTGCTCGATCAGCCAGGCCGGCGCGGCCGCCGCACTCAATGGCGACCAGGGCTTCGTGGCCGAGAGCGTGGCCGTCTACAAGAAGCGGCGCGACCGCACGCTGGCGCTCGTCAATGCGATCCCCGGCCTGAGCTGCGCCACGCCGCCCGGCGCCTTCTACCTCTACATCCGTTGCGCCGGCCTGATCGGCAAGACCACCCCCGGGGGCAAGACCTTGAACGAGGACGGCGACGTGGTGATGTACCTGCTGGAAAGCGCCGGCGTCGCGACGGTGGCCGGCACGGCCTACGGGCTGTCGCCGTACTTTCGCCTGTCCATCGCCACCGCCATCGAGACGCTGGAAGAAGGCTGCGCGCGCATCGCCCGCGCCGTGGCCGAGCTGCGCTGAGCACCGCGATTCATCGCCCCCACCCAAGGACACGCACGACATGCCCTACAAAGCCCTCCGCAAGAACCCCTCGGCTGCCCAAGTCGACGCCAAGATCCTCGCCGCGCTGCGCGAGATCCCGGTCGCCGCGCTGAGCGACAACATGCACCGCAACATCGGCACGACGGGCCTGCAGCCCTACCACCGCCCCGTCGCCGGGACCATGGCGGGCACGGCCGTCACGGCACGCTCGCGCGGCGGCGACAACCTCACCTATCTGCGCGCCCTCGAGTTCTGCCGCCCCGGCGACGTGCTGGTGGTCGATGCCGGCGGCGACCTCGCCAACGCGGTGGTCGGCGGCATCCTGTCCTTCTATGCGGCGCACATCGGCGTCGTGGGCGTGGTGATCGACGGCGCGATCCGCGACGTGGCCGAGATCCGGGCGCGCGAGTTCCCGGTGTATGCACGCGGCGTGACCCATCGCGGTCCCTACAAGGACGGCCCGGGCGAGATCAACGTGCCGATCTCGGTCGGCGGCATGGTCGTGAACCCCGGCGACATCGTGGTCGGCGACCAGGACGGCCTGATGGCCTTCGCGCGCGATGAGGCCGAGCTGCTGATCGAGAAGGCGCGCGCCCACCTGGCGACGGAGGCGGAGACGATTCGGGCGATGAAGGAAGGCCGCTGGGACCGCGCTTTCATCGATGCGCTGGAGGCGCGCTGCGCCAACTGAGCCGTTCAGCTCGCGGCGCGCAGCAAGGCGGTGATACGCTGACGCCGCCTGACCTCACTCATCCCAGGAGACCCCGTTGCAATCCGTCCTCAAGAACTTCGACCTCAGCGGGCGCACCGCGCTCATCACCGGCTCCAGCGCCGGCATCGGCTTTGCGCTGGCGCGCGGACTCGCCGGCGCCGGCGCGCGTGTCGTCCTCAACGCACGCAGCACCGACAAGCTCGAGCTGGCCGCCGCGCGGCTGCGCGAGGAAGGCGCCACCGTCTTCACCGCTGCCTTCGACGTGACCTCGGGCGAGGCCGTGAACCCGGCCATCGAGCGCATCGAGGCGGAGATCGGCCCCATCGACATCCTGGTCAACAACGCGGGCATGCAGCGCCGTGCGCCGCTCGACCAGTTCGAGGAAGCGCAGTGGCACGAGCTGATGAAGACCAACCTCGACAGCGTTTTTCTGGTCGGCAAGGCGGTGGCAAAGCACATGATCCCGCGCGGGCGCGGCAAGATCGTCAACATCTGCTCGGTGCAGAGCGAGCTGGGGCGCCCCGGCATCGCGCCCTACACCGCCAGCAAGGGCGCGGTGAAGATGCTGACCAAGGGCATGGCGATCGACTGGGGCCAGCACGGCATCCAGGTCAACGGCCTGGGCCCGGGCTACTTCAAGACCGAACTGACCGATGCACTCGTGAAGAACCCCGAGTTCACCGCCTGGCTGGTCGGGCGCACGCCCTCGCGGCGCTGGGGCGATGTGGAGGACCTGGTGGGCGCGGCGGTGTTCCTCGCGAGCGAGGCCTCCAACTTCGTCAACGGCCACATCCTCTACGTCGACGGCGGCGTGACAGCGACGCTCTGAACCTCGATCGAAGGAACAACTCATGGAAGCCCTCGTCATCCACGCCCCCGGCGACCTGCGTGTCGAAGAAGTCCCCACACCCGAGCTCGGGCCCGGCCAGCTGCGCGTGCGCGTGCGCTGCGGCGGCATCTGCGGCTCGGACCTGCATTACTACCAGCACGGCGGCTTCGGCACCGTGCGCATCAAGGAACCGATGGTGCTGGGCCACGAGGTGGCCGGCATGATCGAGGCCGTGGGTGCCGGCGCGGGCAGCTTCGCGGCCGGCGATCGCGTCGCCATCAGCCCGAGCCGCCCCTGCGGCCTGTGCCGCTACTGCCAGCAGGGCCTGCAGAACCACTGCCTGGACATGCGCTACTACGGCAGCGCGATGCGCACGCCGCACGTGCAAGGCGCCTTTCGCCAGGAGATCGTGGTGGAGCACTGGCAGGCGCATCGCCTGGCCGACAGCGTGAGCGACGGCGAAGGCTCGATGGCCGAGCCGCTGTCGGTGGCGCTGCACGCGGTGCGCCGCGCGGGGCCGCTCCTGGGCAAGCGCGTGCTGGTGACGGGCTGCGGGCCGATCGGCGCGCTGGCCATCATCGCGGCGCGGCGCGCGGGGGCCACGCACATCGTGGCCACCGACGTCGGAGCACACACGCTGGGCAAGGCGCTGAAGGTCGGCGCCGACGAGGTCGTGAACGTGGCGGAAGAGCCCGAGGGACTTGCGCGCTTCACGGCCGACAAGGGCAGCTTCGACGTGCTGTTCGAAGCCAGCGGCAACCAGCGCGCGCTGGTCGGCGCCTTCGATGCGCTGCGGCCGCGCGGGGTCCTCGTGCAGCTGGGGCTGGGCGGCGAGATGACGCTGCCCATCAACACCATCGTGGCCAAGGAGTTCGACCTGCGCGGCGCCTTCCGCTTCCACGAGGAGTTCGCGGTGGCGGTGGAGCTGCTCAACAAGGGGCTGGTGGACGTGAAGCCGTTGATCTCGGCCACGCTGTCCTACCGCGATTCGGCGCGCGCCTTCGCGCTGGCGGCGGATCGCTCGCAGGCGATGAAGGTCATACTGAACTTCGATTGAGCGCGAGCGCAAAGGCTCGGTGCCCTCACCCCAGCCCTCTCCCAGAGGGAGAGGGCGTCATACCGCCTGCGCGTCGAACGTGCCCAGTCAGCCCTTCTTGTAGTTCGCGATGCCGTCCACGATTTCCTTCTTGGCGGCATCGATGCCTTCCCAGCCCAGCACCTTGACCCACTTGCCCTGCTCCAGGTCCTTGTAGTGCTCGAAGAAGTGCGTGATGGCCTTCAGGCGCATCGGGTTCACGTCCTCGACCTTCTTCCAGTGGCTGTAGATGGGCAGCACCTTGTCGGTGGGCACGGCCAGCACCTTGCCGTCGACGCCGGCCTCGTCTTCCATCATCAGGATGCCGATCGGCCGGCAGGGCACGACCACGCCGGGCACCAGCGCCCAGGGGGTGATGACCAGCACGTCGACCGGATCGCCGTCGCCCGAGAGCGTCTGCGGCACATAGCCGTAGTTGGTCGGGTAGTGCATCGCTGTCGTCATGAAGCGGTCGACGAAGATCGCGCCGGACTCCTTGTCGACCTCGTACTTGATCGGGTCGGCATTCATCGGGATCTCGATGATGACGTTGAAGGCTTCGGGGGCGTCTTTGCCGGGGGAAACTTTGCCGAGGGACATAGGGCGGTCTGTAGTGGATAAGTGCTAGAGGGATTCGGACAAACCCGAAGTTTACTTTCCGTGTCACGGGCCGGTCGCACCAAACGAGACTTTTGCCTGTAAATTGGCTCCGTTGGCCAATCGGCTCCGCCTTTCCAGGGAACGGGGCTTCGAGGAAGCAACGCGGCGGAAGCACTGACCCGTACGCGTTGCGCGCAGGGCCAAGTGCTTTCGTCTCCACAAGTCACAACGTACGAATGGAGAAGCAAGGCATGATCGGCAACACCCCACTCGTCCTCGCCATCGTCTGCGGCCTCGTGGCCGTGGGTTATGGCTTCTGGGCACGCAGTTGGATTCTTTCGAAAGACCCGGGCAACGCCCGAATGCAGGAGATCGCGGCCGCGATCCAGACCGGCGCGGCGGCCTACCTGGCCAAGCAGTACCGCACCATCGCGATCGTGGGCCTCGTGCTGGCGATCCTGATCGGCGTCTTCCTCGACGTCACCACCGCGGTCGGCTTCGTGATCGGCGCTGTGCTCTCGGGCGCCTGCGGCTTCATCGGCATGAACGTCTCGGTGCGCGCCAATGTGCGCACCGCGCAGGCCGCGACCCAAGGCATCGGCCCGGCACTCGACGTCGCCTTCCGCGGCGGCGCCATCACCGGCATGCTGGTGGTGGGGCTGGGGCTGCTGGGCGTCACTGTCTTCTTCTGGTTCCTGGCAGGCAATGGGCAGCTGACGCCCAACACCAAGCTGGCCACCCTGCTCAATCCGCTGATCGGCTTCGCTTTCGGCTCCTCGCTGATCTCGATCTTCGCGCGGCTGGGTGGCGGCATCTTCACCAAGGGCGCCGACGTCGGCGCCGACCTGGTGGGCAAGGTCGAGGCCGGCATCCCCGAGGACGATCCGCGCAACCCGGCCGTGATCGCCGACAACGTGGGCGACAACGTGGGCGACTGCGCCGGCATGGCGGCCGACCTGTTCGAGACCTATGCGGTGACGCTGATCGCGACCATGGTGCTGGGCGCGCTGATGGTGACGGCGGCGCCGGTCAACGCGGTGCTGTATCCGCTGGCGCTGGGGGCCGTGTCGATCATCGCCTCGATCATCGGCTGCTTCTTCGTGCGCGCCTCGCCGGGCATGGTCAACGTGATGCCGGCGCTCTACAAGGGGCTGGCGGTGGCGGGCATCCTGTCGCTGATCGCCTTCTGGTTCGTCACGCAGTGGCTCATTCCAGACAACGCGATCGCGGCCTCGGGCAGCCAGCTCAAGCTCTTCGGCGCCTGCTTCGTCGGCTTGGCGCTGACGGCGGCGCTGGTGTGGATCACCGAGTTCTACACCGGAACGCAGTATTCGCCGGTGCGCCACATCGCACAGGCCTCGACCACCGGCCACGGCACCAACATCATCGCGGGCCTGGGCGTGTCGATGCGCTCCACCGCCTGGCCGGTGATCTGCGTCTGCATCGCGATCCTGGCTTCCTACTGGCTCGGTGGCCTCTACGGCATCGCGGTGGCGGCCACGGCCATGCTGAGCATGGCGGGCATCGTGGTGGCGCTCGACGCCTACGGCCCGATCACCGACAACGCCGGCGGCATCGCCGAGATGTCGGAGCTGCCGGCCAGCGTGCGCGACATCACCGATCCGCTGGACGCGGTGGGCAACACCACCAAGGCCGTGACCAAGGGCTATGCCATCGGCTCGGCCGGCCTGGCCTCGCTGGTGCTGTTCGCCGACTACACGCACAAGCTCGAGAGCTACGGCCAGGCCATCAGCTTCAACCTGAGCGAGCCGATGGTGATCGTCGGCCTCTTCATCGGCGGCCTGATCCCCTACCTCTTCGGCGCCATGGCGATGGAGGCCGTGGGCCGCGCGGCCGGCTCGGTGGTGGAGGAAGTGCGCCGCCAGTTCCGCGAGATCCCCGGCATCATGGAAGGCACCGGCAAGCCCGAGTACGGCCGCGCGGTGAGCATGCTGACCGGCGCCGCGATCAAGGAAATGATGATCCCCAGCCTGTTGCCGGTGGTGGTGCCGATCCTGGTCGGCCTGCTGCTGGGACCGAAGGCGCTGGGCGGGCTGCTGATGGGCACCATCGTCACCGGCCTGTTCGTCGCGATCTCGATGTGTACCGGCGGCGGCGCCTGGGACAACGCCAAGAAGTACATCGAAGACGGCCACCACGGCGGCAAGGGCTCCGAGGCCCACAAGGCCGCCGTCACGGGCGACACCGTGGGCGACCCGTACAAGGACACGGCCGGCCCGGCGGTGAACCCGCTGATCAAGATCATCAACATCGTGGCGCTGCTCATCGTGCCGCTGGTGGTCAAGTTCCATGCCGGCGATGCCGCCGCGATGACGGCGCCCGCGGCCTCGCCTGCCCCAGCGGTCGCTCCGGCTCCCGCGCCGGCACCGGCCGCTGCGCCGGCGGCCGCCGGCGACACGGGCGCCTCGATCAAGACCGATGGCGGCGTGGTGAAGTTCTACTTCGCCAGCGCCAGCGCCGAGGTGCCGGCCGGCTCCAGCGCCGCGCTGGCCGACATCGTGAAGTCCGTGCAGAGCGGCGGGCGCGTGCTGGTGAGCGGCTACCACGATGCCACGGGCGACGCCGAGAAGAACGCCGAGCTCGCCAAGCAGCGCGCCATGGCGGTGGGCGCCGCCCTCCGGATGGCGGGCGTGCCAGACGACAAGGTGGAGCTCGCCAAGCCGGCACAGGCGCAGGCCGACGGGCCGCCGGCCGAGGCGCGGCGCGTCGAGGTCAAGCTTCAGTAAGTGCGCAGGTGCGGCGGCGGATGGCCGCCGCCGGACTCAGTTCAGGCTGGCGCCGTGGGTCGGCAGCGCGCCCTGCTCGGTGCGCAGCGGTACGCCCTGCAGCGTGTCGAAGTCGGACGGGGACTCCGGGGGGCGCGTCTCTTCCATCTCGTGCAGCGAGGCGACCCAGCGGCCAGCCGCGGAGTTGGCAGGCTCGTCGTTGGTGAAGACGCCGTCGCGGATGTAGAAGGTCTCGCCGGCGGGCCGCTCCGTGTGCAACTCGATGAGGCGCGCGATCGGGAAGGTGTAGGTGACCAGCTTCTCCTTGGTCTTGCGGTCCTTGCCCCCGCAATTGAAGAAGCCCTCGGCAGCAATGACGATGCAGGAGCCGTCGACCTGCGCAGCCTCTTCGCCGCCGAGGCGCCACACGGCGGTGGGCAGCCGCACGCGCACCTTGTCGATCACGAGATCGCGCTGCTTGTTGAGGGCAGTGAGCGGCGGCACCAGCGAGCGCAATTGGCGCAGGCGCTCAGCGAAGTTGTCGTCCATGGTGAACTCCACGTGGTGCGTGGCACCACCCGAGCGCTTGACGACCTGCATGACGACATGACGGGGAGGCCGGCTCATTGCAAACCGCCCTTCCCGATATCGTGGACGCGCCGCAACCAATAGCAGTGAATGGTTTTAAGCGGATACATTTATTCGACCGTGAATTAGAACTTTTGTATTGAAGCAAATATTTGCATCAATTGTTTCCAACTGTAGATCGAATTCGACGCTTTTGGTAGTCGATTTACAGAGCCAAATCGACGTGCAAGGTCTTGAAAATGTCACGAAACGGCCGCGCGCCTGCGCGCGCGGGCCGGGCGCACGGAAGAAGATTTACTCCGAAGCCGCTTCGGCTGCCTCTGCTTCTTCCAGCGCCTTGCAGGAGGGTGCGCAGACCGTCTGCGACTTGCCCAGGAACTGGCGCGTGCGCATCTGGGAGCGGACGCGATGCTTGCCGCACAGGAAGCAGGACATGGTCGCGCCGCTGAAGGAGGCCGAGGCGCGGAAGGGGGAGCCCGAGGCCTTGGCCTTGTAGCGCAGGCCATCCGCGACGATGGCGGTCTTGATTTCAGCTTTGGCCATGGGCGGCATCCGGCTCGGCAGGGCGCGTGGCGCGCCCGATCTTGGGCGCCGGAGATGGGGTAGCGTTCATGAGGGGCATATAGGGCGGTGGCGCGGGATTACAAGTGACCGCCGGCAGCGCCAGCCTCCCGGGCAGCACGGAACTTTACCAGCAGGCTGTGCAGCATCTCGGTGGAAAGCCCATGAATCACCAGCCGGTGCCCGGCCCGCAGGGTCGACAGCGGCACCAGCGGATGCTTGTTGTTCACCAGGATCAGGTGCTCGGGCGCGTCCAGCAGCGTGGCGGCGTAGATGCCGATGGTCTCGTCCAGCTGCAGCGAATTGGCAGCGCGCCAGAAGTCGTTGTCGGTGAGCATCAGCTGGTAGAGGGGCGTGAACAGTTCGATCGCGCTTTGCAGGTCCAGGAAGTTGAGCCGCCCCTTCGGCATGTCCTGCAGCCGCACGCCGGGCTCGCGGATCATCGAGAAATCGACGGTCTCGGCCTTCTTCAGTTCGAGCCCCTTGGCACGCAGGGCCTGGTTGAGGCGGATGACGAAGTTGAAAAGGTTCAGGTCGTGCTTCAGGAACATGTCGTCCTTCAGCGCGTCGAGATCCTCGGGCTCCAGGGGCGAAGTCTCCACCGGCACCGGCGAGTTGGTGGCGATGAAAGCCAGCACCTGCGAGCCCAGGTGGAAATGGCGCAGGATCAGCCAGTTGGCCTCGGGCGAGACGAAGCGCTTCAAGCCCCAGGCCAGCAGGCGATGCAGAAGCCGCGAGTGCGACCAGTTGCGCGGCACGAAGACCTTGCACACCTGGAACAGCACGATCGCCATGCGCGCCAGCGGCCGCAGGAAAGGCAGCAGGTACTGCCGCGAGCCCGAGCTCGAGTCGGCCAGCCAGGCCGCCTTCACCGGGTCGGGCAGCGGCGTGCTCTGGTCGAGGTAGAGCGCGAGCCAGGGGCTGGGGTCGCGCGGGTCGTGCGCCTGCGCGAGGAAATCGGGCATCGGCTTCATGCGCGCTTTTGCTGTTGCTGCGTGACGTGCTCGAACTGCATCAGGTAGAGCGCGGCGGCGTGTCGCGCGGTGTCGACGATGCGGCGTGCCGCCCCGCCCTCCTCGTCCAGCGCCATCGCCATCTCGACGGCGGCCAGCCAGCGGTTCAGGTGGTTCTCGTCGTTGTGGCCGTGGTACTCCAGGAAGCGCAAGGCCTCGGGCGGCAGCTTCACATCCGCCTTGATCAGCGGCAGCAGCGCCGGCACGATGCGCTGGCCCGTGCCCTCGATGATGTAGATCGCGCCCAGCAGGCCGATCGGGTTCGGGGTCGCGGCCAGGCCATGCAGGTAGGCGTTAAGCGCCTCGCCGCCGGGGTTGCGACGCAGCGCGTCGATGTCGGCCACGCTGCCGCCGGCCTGGCGGTAGTCCTTGAACAGGATCATGAAGTCGTCCTGCTCCTCCCGGGCATGCACGCCGATCAGGGAGGCCAGGGCCTCGTAGGGCTGGCCCAGCGAGGCGGCGCCTTCGCGCATCCACTTGCTGCCTTCGCGCACCTGGGGAATCCAGTTTTCCATCCAGTTCAGGTAGTCCGGCAGCGCGAAGCGGCGCTCGCGGATCTGCCGCACCAGCGGCGTGCGCCAGACGCGCGAGCGGTAGTCGTGCCAGATCGAGGCCAGCTCGGTGAGCAGCCCGCCCAGGGCCCCGGGCGCGCCGGCCGGGTCGTGCGGCGGGGCAATGGCATCCGCGTCGGCATCGACCGGCGCTGCCGCTGCTGCGCGCACCGGTGCGGACGCAACGGCGGCATCCACCGCTTCGACCTCGAACAGCATGTACGCCGCCATGAAGCGCCCCGACTCCGGCACGTAGCAGAAGATCTGCTCGCCGGGCTCGAGGCGGCGGGTCTGCAGGAATTCGGCCAGCATGATCATGATCGAGGCCGCGCCGGTGTTGCCGCGCCAGGCCAGGTTGCTGTACCAGCGCTCGCGCGGGATCGCGAGGCCGGCCTTTTGCATCAGGCCGTCGACCACGGGGATGAACTTCTCCGACGAGTAGTGGCACAGGAAATGGTCGACCCGCGCCGGGTCGAGCCAGCCCTCGCGCACCAGCCCCGCGTACTCGTGGATGCCGATGTCGAACAGGTGCGGCAGCAGCCGGATGTCCTGCCGCAGCGACAGCGCGCCCGCGGCCTCGGCCTCGGCCCAGGAAGCGAAGTCCAGGTGCCCACGCGCGCGATCCTCGGTCAGGCCCAGCTGCATGCACACCGGGTAGTCGCCCGAGAAGGCGCGCTGGTGGATCCACTTCAGGCGCAACCGCACACCGGAAGCCCCGGCCAGCGCGGGCGCACAGTCCGACAGCAGCAAGGCCCCGGCGCCATCGGACAGCATCCAGCGCAGGAAGTGCGAGTCGAAATCGCAGTCGTAGCCCCGGGCCGCGAAGCGCGAGCGCTTGAAGAGGCGCGAGGGCATTTCGCTCGCCACCGCCAGCGCCGAGCGGTGCGCCCCCATCTCGACGCCCTGGGCCGCCGCCTGGATCGCCGACACGCCGGCCGCGCAGATGCCGTGTACCGACAACGTCTCCATGGGCGGCGCCGCGAGCTCGCCCTGGATCATGTTGGCGAAGCCCGGCATCAGCGTATCGCCGCCCGAGGAGCCGCTGGCCAGCAGCGAGACGCGCGAGAGCTCGGCCGTACCCTGCTCGAGGCAGTGGCGGACGGCGCCGGCCGCCAGCTGGGCATTGCTGTGCACGGTGCGGCCTTCGGCGTCGATCGCGTAGTAGCGCTCGCGGATGCCGTTCTCGGCCAGGATGCGCCGCTTGATGCGCTCCGACATCCGGTTGAGCGGCGCGATGTAGGCATCCATGCCTTCGTTGGACACCGGTTCGCCGGGCATGAAGTAGCCGGCGCTTTCGAGGTAGACGCGTTGGAATGGGACGGGCATGGATCAGTGCGGTGGATGAGAACTGGCAGGCATCAGCGATCGGCTGCGAAAGCGCGGCACCAGCGCCCCCAGCAGAAACACGCGCGCCATGTAGGGCAGGAGGCCTCGCTCGTTGAGCGCCGGGTGGACGCGGTCTCGGTAGCGCTCGCGGTGCAGCCACGCGAGCTCCGACCAGTGGGCATGCGAATGCTCGTGGTGCGCCGTGTGCAGGCCGATGTTGAAGAGCAGCGGATTGACCAGCCCCTCGAAATTGCGGGCGTAGTCGAGGGACCGGCCCTTCGTTCCCGATCGGCCATCCGCATGCGCGTGCTGCAGGTAGTTGGTGGCCAGCAGCCAATGCAGGCCGTGCAGCTGCGGCAGGATCACGAACACCAGCGCACGGCGCCAGTCGAGCGCCAGCAGCATCGCCCAGCTGCCCAGCCACAGCACGTACTGCGCCATGCAGTAGCGCCATGCGCCGGGCCAGTGGCGGCGCAGGGTCGCCAGCCAGGCGATGAACATCGGGTAGAGCACGGTCGCCGCCTGCAGGGGATGCACCAGGTAGCCCCAGAGGTGATTGGTGTCCCCGCCGAAGCGATAGGTGCGCGCGGCGTCCCGCGGTCCGTGCCGGAAGCGGTGGTGATTGGCCACATGCGCCGGCCAGAACACGAAGGTCGGGTGGCCCTGCAGCAGGGTCAGCCAGAAATCGGTGAAGCGGTTCGCCCGGCGGCCGCGCCACAGGCGCAGGTGCGCATGGTTGTGATGGATCACGCTGACGCCGAGCGTGAGAAAGAGCATCAGGCCGTAGAGCAGCCAGTGGAAGCCGTGTACCCATTGCCACGCTGCAAGCGCCGGCAGCGCCGCCAGATAGGCGAGGCTTTGCCAGTCGCGCCAGTGGCGCAGCCGCGGCCGGCGAAGCCGGCGCGCGGGCGGAGATCGGAAGGTGCCTGCCACGCGCGGCTACAACAGCATTTCCGGCACGATCGGCGCGATCAGCCTGTTGTAGAAGCGCTGGAAGAAGGTCGCCTCCGGCTCGGATGTGAGGACCATCTCCTTCTCGCCGTCGGTGGTCAGCCATTCGAGCCGGCCGGTGTCCTTGGCCAGCCGCAGGCGGTAGGAGTTCTGGACCCGGCTCACGCTGATCACCCGCAGCATCTCGCGCGCCAGCTGCGGGCTGTCGATCAGCATGCCCATCTCGGTGTTCTGGGTGGCCGAGCGCGGATCGAGGTTGGCCGAGCCGATCATGATGCGCGAGCGGTCGATGGCCGCAGTCTTCGCGTGCAGCCGCCCCAGCGAGCTGCCGAAGGAGCCGAAGCGCTTGCTCGCCGTGGTGCGCTCGGGGCTCAGCTCGTAGAGGTCGGCGCCGGATTTCAGCAGGCGCTCGCGATAGCGCATGTAGCCCGTGTGGACCAGCGGCTCGTCGTTGGCCGCCAGCGAGTTGGTCAGCAGCACGAGCTTGACCTTGCGCTTGCCCAGCGACTCGAAGGCGGCCATGCCCTTCTCGCCCGGCACCAGGTAGGGCGAGGTCATCTGCACCTCCTGCTTGGCGTCGAGCAGGTTGCTCCAGATCCGCATGGTGACGCTGGTGGCCAGCGCCTCCTCGGCGGTCATGGTCGTGGGCTTGGTGGGCGGGTCCGCCACGGCATGGGCCACGCCCCACAGCAGGCCCATGCGCCCCTCGTCGAGCTCCTCGGAGATCGGCCCGTAGCCGAGGATGTCGTTGGGCGGCAGCACGATCTTGGGCGCCGGCGCGGCCATGTCCACCCAGGAATCGAACTCGGCGGTGCCGGGCGTCGTCCCGCCCTGGCCGCGCACGATGTCGGCGATGGGCCAGACCTGCTCGCTGTTCCAGTAGGTGTCGAAGATGGCTTCGAGCTGCGGCAGCACCTTGCCCACCACCACCGCGTCCATGTCGATGAAGTTCTGCGCCTCGCTCAGCACGAAATACTCGTCGGCGATGTTGCGCCCGCCGACCACCGCCATCACGCCGTCGGCGATGAACAGCTTGTTGTGCATGCGGTGGTTGAGCCGATAGATCTCGCCCGGCGAGGCCACGAAGCGCGACAGGAAGCCGTCGCGCCCGCAGCAGAAGGGGTTGAAGAGCCGCACCTCGACATTGGGCGTCTGCGAGAGCGCCAGCAGCAGGTACTGGCTCTTTTCGGTGTAGAGATCGTCCACCAGGATGCGCACCTTGACGCCGCGGGCCGCAGCCTCGCGCAGCGTGCGCATCAGCAGCCGGCCGACGCCGTCGTTCTCGAGCTGGTAGTACTGCACCACCAGCGAGTGCTCGGCCCGCCTGGCGAGCTGGATGCGGGCGTCCAGCGAATACACGCCCAGCGGCATCAGGCGGAAGCCGGAATGCTCGCCGGGCGGCGTGGACGCGGCCACGACCTTGGCCAGCGTGGTCGACGGATCGGGCGGCGCCGCAAACGCCATGGGCCGCTCTTTGGCCGGCGGCAGCGAGCCACAGGCCGCGAGCCCGGCGGCGAGGACGCACAGCAACGCGACGCGCAGCAGATGGACCCATGCGTTCATGATCTTTCCTCTCTCTCTGATCGTTTTACGGATACGGCGCCGGTCGCCTGCCGGTTTCACCCCTGCCGCACAATCCACTCGGGTTCTAGAATTTCGCGATGCCTCTTCCCGGAGTTACACCATGACACGACGGATTCTCGCGCGTATCGCCGCCTCTGCAGTCGCAGGCATCGCTCTTTCCCCGGCCTTCGCGGCCCTGGACATCGGCGATCCGGTGCCCAAGTTCACGGCCACCGCCGCGCTGGGCGGCAAGACCTTCAACTATTCGCTGGCCGACGCGCTGGCCAAGGGCCCGGTGGTGGTGTATTTCTTCCCGGCTGCCGGCACCACCGACTGCAACATCGAGGCGCATGCCTTCGCCGAGGCCATGGGCCAGTTCGAGGCGGCGGGCGCGTCGGTGATCGGCGTCTCGGCCGACGATATCGAAACGCTGAAGGATTTTTCGGTCAAGCAGTGCCAGAGCAAGTTCCCGGTGGCGGCCGACCGCTCGAAGGTCGTGATCGAGGGCTTCGACGCGGTGATGCAGACGCGCCCCGATTTCGCCAACCGGCTGTCCTACGTGGTCGCGCCCAACGGCACGGTCGCGTACTACTACCAGAACCTCAACCCGGACAAGCATGTGGAGCGCATGCTCAATGCGCTGAAGGCGCTGCCGAAGCCGACGGCATCGAAGTGACGCAGCGGGCACGTCCCGCGTTCAGCGAACGCTGACGCCCTCGGTCCAGCCCTTCTCCAGCGGATTCAGCAGCAGCTGGACCAACTTGCGCCGGTCGGTCTGGATATCGGCCTGCAGGCTCATCCCGGACTGCAATGCCTGTGGGCGGCCCTTCACGAGGATGCTCGCATCGCCCGAGGCCAGGGCGATCTGGGCCCGGTAGGTCAGGCCGCCGGCCCGCTGGTCCGGAATGTCGTTGCCCAAGGGCTGGCTCGCCGGGCCCGGTCGCCCCGGCCCGCTCTGCCGATCGAGCGCCTGCGGGTTCTGGAATTCCGCATCGGCGCTGATCCACTTGACCGTGCCCGCCACCGCGCCGTACTGGGTGAACGGAAAGCTGTCCATCTTGAGCTCGACGGGCTGGCCGACCCTGACATAGCCGATGTCGTTGTTGCTCAGGAAGACCTCGGCGATCAACGGCGTGTTCTCGGGGACGATGGTCAGCAGGGGCTGGTTGGCTGCGACCGCGCTGCCCAGCGTGGTGATGCCGATGCTCTGGACCACCCCGGACACGGGGGCGCGCAGGGTCTTCAGCGCATTCACCTGCTGCGCCTTGGCGAACTCGGCCTGGAGCGCCATGCCCTCCTTGCTGGCCTGCTCGACCTCGGCCAGGATCTGCACCTTGCGCTCCTGCTCCACCACCGCCTGGCGATGGCGCGCCTCCTGCAGGCCGGCGCGCAGCTGCGCGAGCGTCTGGGTCTGCGCGGCCAGGTCATGCTCCAGGCTGACCACCTCCTGCTGCTGCTTCAACCGCTCGGCTTCGCTGAAGAAGCCTTCCTTGACCAGGGCGAGGCTCTGCTGGTAGCGCTTGCTGGCCAGCTCGAAGTTGATCCGCAGCTTGGTGTGCGTCGCCTCCGCCGAGGTGATGGCCTTCGTCTTCTCTTCGACTGCGGCCCTCGCCTCGGCCAGCTTGGCCTCGTAGGCGGCCTCGCGTGCCTGGATGGTGGCGAGCTGGCCGGGCGTCAGCGTCGCGGGCAGGGCCTTGGCCTGCGCTTCCCCGCCAAGGCCCTGGGGCAGGTGCTGGCCCTTCAGCTCCATGCTCAGCCGGGCCATCTGCTGCTGGTTCTGCTGCAGGCGCTGCTGGCTGCTGGAGAGATCGGCCTGCGACAGGGTGGGGTCGAGCTCGATCAGCAGATCGCCCTCCTTCACCCTCTGCCCTTCCCGCACGTGGACGGCGCGCACGAGCGCCGGCTCGATGGTCTGCAGCACCTTCACGCGGCCGTCGGGGATCAGGCGGCCCGGCGCCGTGGCCACGATCTCGATCTCGCCGATGCAGGCCCAGGCGATCGCGCCCAAGAGCAGCGCCGCCAGGGCCCACAGCAGGCCGGAGGCCATCGGCGCCGCCGGGGTCTCGACGATCGCCAGCGCCGGGGAATGAAAGGTCCGCTCCTTCGCGGAGAGCAGCATCGTCATGCCGCGGCCTCCTGCTGCGGCATGGCGCGCGCCGGCAGCGGGCGCAGGTGGGGCGGCCGGTGCGCCACGTCCTGCTGCTGCATCGTCCACATCCTGGCGAAGGGCCCGTCCTGCTCCAGCAGATCGTGCATGGCGCCCTGCTCCACGATGCAGCCGCCGTCGAGCACCACGATGCGATGGCAGTCGCGCAAGGTCGACAGGCGGTGCGCGATCATGATCACGGTGCGCCCGCGGCAGATCTGCGCCATGTTGGCGTGGATGGCCATCTCGCTCTCCACGTCCAGCGCGCTGGTCGCCTCGTCGAGCAGCAGGATGCGCGGATCGCCCATCAGGGCGCGCGCAATGGCGATGCGCTGCCGCTGGCCGCCGGACAGCAACGCCCCGCGCTCGCCCACCGGCGTGTCGTAGCCCTGCGGCAGGCCGGCGATGAAGTCATGGGCACCGGCCTGTCGGGCGGCATTGACGATGCGCTCCAGCGGCATGCCCGGCTGCGCGATCGCGATGTTCTCCGCCACCGTGCCGCCGAAGAGAAAGCTGTCCTGCAGCACCACGCCGATCTGGCGGCGCAGGCTTTGCGCGTCGCCGTGGGCGATGTCTTGTCCGTCGATCAGCACGCGGCCGGACTCCACGCCGTACAGCCGCTGGATCAGGCGCGTGAGCGTGGACTTGCCGCAACCCGAGCGCCCTACGATGCCCACCACCTCGCCCGGCTCGATGACGAGGCTCAGGTCGCGCAGGACCAGGGCCGCCTCCGGCTGATACCGGAAATGCAGCGACTGCAGCTCGATGCGCCCGCGCAGCATCGGCATGGCCTGGGTCTCGATGCCCACGGACTCGGGCCGCGCATTCATCAGGTCGCCCAGCCGGTCGACCGAGAGCTTGACCTGCTGGAAGTTCTGCCACAGGCCGACCAGCCGGGCGACCGGCTGCAGCACCTGGCCGGAGAGCATCTGGAACGCGATCAGGCCGCCGACCGACAGCTCGTTCTCCATCACCAGGGTCGTTCCGACCCAGAGGACGGCCAGCGTCATGGCGCGCTGCACGGCCTGCGAAACGCTCTGGGCCGCGTTGCCGAACTTCTGCACATCGAAGCCGGCCGTGACCTGCCGGGCCGCCAGCAGGTCCCACTTACGCTGCCAGATGGCGCCGAGCGCGAGGCTCTTGACGGTGTGTACACCCTGGATGCTCTCGACCAGGAAGTTGCCCGCCTCGGCGCTTCGGTCGAACCGGGCTTTCAGGGCGCGCTCGAAGAGAGGCTGCGCGACCAGGCTGATCATGGCGAGCAGCGGCAGGCCGATCAGCGCGACCAGGGTCAGCTTGATGCTGTAGAGCAGCATCACCGCGATGAAGATGCCGATGAACAGGCCGTCCAGCAAGGTCGTGAGGGCGCTCCCGGTGAAGAAGCCCCGGATGTTCTCGAGCTCGCGGGTGCGTGCCAACGTGTCGCCCGCCTGGCGCTGCTCGAAGTAGCGCAGGGGCAGGCTCAAAAGATGCCTGAACAGATCGCTGGACAGCCCGGCATCCAGCCGCGCCGAGGTGTGCGCCAGCATGTAGCCGCGCAGCACGTTGGTCACCGCCTCGAACACGATGAGCCCGGCCATGCCGATGCCGAGCACGTGCAGCGTCGAGAGGCTCTTGTGCATCAGCACCTTGTCGATGATGACCTGGCTGAACAGAGGCGTCGTCAACGCGACGAGTTGAAGCAGGAAGGCGCCGAGCAGCACCTGGCCGAGCGGCTTGCGGTAGCGCCACAGCAGCGGGACGAACCAGGCGAGGCCGAAGCGCGGCGGCGCCCCGCCCGGCTGGGTCGCCAGGCGCAGCGGCTGGTGGAACACGAGCGCCGTGAGCGCGCCTTGCTGGCCGTACTCGCCGGTGAGCGCCTCCAATCCGACCCAGCGGAATCGCGCGTTGCCCGGCTCCCACAGCAGGAACTCTTCGGCGGCCCCGGGCGACGGCTGCGACTGCGCATCGGCAGGACCGGTTCCGTCGCCGGCCGGCGGATGGGGAGCGGGGTTCGAGCGCCGGGCAACGAGGGTGGCGATCTTCTCGTCGGGCCCGAGCAGCAGGCTGGGAACGGGAACGGTGGCGGGTCCGCCCGCCTGCTTGCGCCCGAACCGGCGGCCGGCGGCGCGGCGCCGGACATCGACCGGCCTGGCCCTGAGGCCGAGCGCCTGGGCGGCCCACCGGATGTCCTGCAGCGTGACCATCGTCGCCGGCTGCCAGCCCAGGGACTGGCCGATGGCGCGCGGCGTCAGCCCCAGCGAAAAATGCGCCGCGATGGGTTCCAGCGCGGACAGGGCCAGGCGCGCTGGGGCGGAGGCGGCGGAATCGTTCACTCTGGAATCAGCGTGCTTCGAGGCGTGGCAGGCGAGAGGAAGGCCGCGTGCGCAGCGGCCCCCTGCATGCCGATTGCCGGGTGCGCTACGCCGTTGCGGTCAGGTAGATGTTGGACTGCGCGACCTGCGCCAGCGTCATGTTGTGGAAGGTGATGCTCTGCCCCGCATCGGAGAACACGACGTTCTGTCCGTTCTGGCTCATGTGCGACAGCACGTCCGACGCGCTGTTGTAGCCGTAGCCGTGGAACCAGAGGCGGTCGATGTTCTCCAGGCCGTAGACATCGTTGCTGCCGCCGCCGTCCGACAGGCGGAACGAGAAGTCGTCCGCACCGCGGCCGCCGATCAGCACGTCGTTGCCGGCACCGCCCTCGATCCAGTCGGCCCAGCTGCCGAAGCCGTTGGACATGTAGCTCTTGAACCAGTAGGAACTCGTCGAGCGCAACTCGGCGGAGTCCGAGAAGCCGACCACGACATCGGCCCGGCTCATGCCGTTGTTCAGCGCGTTCACCCAATTCGACAGGCCGCCAGCGTCGGGCGCACGCCCCAGCACGTTCTTGTAGAGCAGCGTGACGAACTGCGTGTTGTTCAGTGATCCATATTTCTGCTGGAATTCCGTCGAGCCCACGAAGCCTGCGACCACCGTCTTCAACGACTGGCTGCCGGTGTCCAGCGCGTTCATCCAGTTCAGGAAGCCGCCGGCATCGGGCTCGCGACCCAGCGTGGCGAGGTAGAGCCGGTAGATCTGGCCCTGGTGCTCGCTGCTCACCTTCGAGGTCGCGAAGGCGTCCACTTCCAGCGCGGTGTTGTTCTTGAATTCGGTCGAATCGGAAAATCCCGCAACCACGCTCGCCCGCGAAGCGCCGGCGTTGAGCGAGCCGACCCAGCCCGCCAAACCGCCGGCATCGGGCGCGCGCCCCAGGACGTTCTTATAGAGAAGAGTGACGAACTGCGTGTTGTCGAGCGCGCCGTAGACCGCCTGGAACTCGGGCGAGGTCAGGAACTGCGAGGCCGCGGTCTCCACGGACATGCCGTGGTTGAGCGCATAGGCCCAGTCCTCGAAGCCCTTCACGTCGGGCTCCCGGCCGAGCGTCGCGCGGTAGAGCCGATAGGCCGAGCCCACCGCGCCTTCGCGCAGACCCGAAGCGCCGTCGCCGCCATCGATCGTGTCGTTGCCTTCGGAGCCGAAGAGCACGTCGCCAGCCCATCCCCCGGTGATCTTGTCGTCGCCGGCGCCGCCGATGAAGCCGATCATCGAGGTCGTGCCCTTGGCGTCGAGCGTGTCGTTGTAGCTGGACCCGGCGACCGAATAGATCTGCGACAGCGTGTCGATCCCACCCCATCCGTCGGCCACCGTGCCCATCTGCATGTTCACGTTGATGGGGCCCGGATCGAAGTCATAGCGCGCCCAAACGTTCCAGGTCCCGTTCCCGACGATGAAATCGGAACCGGCGCCGCCCCAGATCATGTCCTGGCCGGCATCGCTGAAGATGGTGTCGCTGCCGCCATCGCCGAACAGATAGTCGTCGCCGGCGCCGCCGCGGATGGTGTCGTTGCCCTCGAAGCCCGAGATCGTGTCGTTGCCTCCCTGGCCATCGATGCTGTCAATGCTTGCAGTTCCGCTCAGCAAGTCGTTGCCTGCGGTGCCGTTAACAATCGCCATCCGTCCGTTCCTCAAGAGTAAGTTGTTGATTCTTTTTGCGCCCGAGCGGTGGGCTGGGGACCGCGCGGGGCCCTTTCAGGGCCCGGGCAGTGTAACGTTTTGTATGTCTTCAATGACACGATGCGGTAGTTTTACGTAGTAATTTTTCTCACATTTCCGAGCAAGACTGCGCGGCGCTTCCCCCCGCGCCACAATTCACGCCATGCAGCTCCACTACATCGCCAACGAAAGCGTCCCTTCCTCCTCCGGCCGAACCCTCCCCGTTCTGGACCCGTCGGACGGCCAGCCCTTCGACGAACTGCAGCGCGGCAATGCCGCCGACATCGACGCGGCCGTGCGCGCCGCGCGCGACTGCTTCGAGGGCAGCTGGCAGAAGCAGAGCGCGGCCGAGCGCGGGCGGCTGCTCTACAAGCTGTCGCAGAAGATCGCCGAGCACACGGACGAGCTCGCGCTGCTGGAGCAGCGCGACTGCGGCAAGCCCGTCAAGCAGGCGCGCGCCGATGCGCTGGCGCTGGTGCGCTACTTCGAGTTCTATGCCGGCGCCTGCGACAAGCTGCACGGCGAGACCCTCCCCTACCAGGACGGCTACAGCGTCTTCACCTGGCGCGAGCCGCACGGCGTCACCGGCCACGTCATTCCGTGGAACTACCCGATGCAGATCTTCGGCCGCAGCGTCGGCGGGGCGCTGGCCGCGGGCAATGTCTGCGTGGTCAAGCCTTCGGAAGACGCCTGCCTGTCGCTGATCCGCGTCGCGCAGCTGGCGGCGGAGGTGGGGTTCCCGCCGGGCGCGATCAACATCGTGACCGGCTACGGCCACGAGGTGGGCGATGCGCTGGCGCGGCACCCGGGCATCGACCACATCAGCTTCACCGGCAGCCCCAAGGTGGGCACGCTGATCCAGCAGGTGGCGGCGGAGCGCCACTGCCCGGTCACGCTGGAGCTCGGCGGCAAGAGTCCGCAGATCATCTTTGCCGACGCCGACCTGGGCGCCGCCATCCCGGTGCTGATCAACGCCATCGTGCAGAACGCCGGCCAGACCTGCTCGGCCGGCTCCCGGGTGCTGGTCGAGCGCGAGATCTACGAGCTGCTGCTGGAACGCCTGGGCCAGGCCTTCGAGGCGCTGCGGGTGGGGCCTGCGGCCATGGACCTGGACGTCGGCCCGCTGATCCGCCAGACCCAGCAGCAGCGCGTCTGGGACTTCCTGTCCGACGCCCAGCATGCCGGCATCCCGATGGTGGCCCAGGGCGTGGTGGTCGACGAAGCGCCGCAGACCGGCTTCTACCAGGCCCCCACCCTGCTGCGCGACGTGCCGGTGACGCACCGGCTGGCGCAGGAGGAAGTCTTCGGCCCGGTGCTCGCCGCCATGTCCTTCCGCGACGAAGACGAGGCGGTGGCGCAGGCCAACGCCACCCAGTTCGGCCTGGTCGCCGGCATCTGGACGAAGGACGGTGCGCGCCAGTTCCGCATGGCCAAGCGGGTGAGGAGCGGCCAGGTCTTCGTCAACAACTACGGGGCCGGCGGCGGCGTCGAGCTGCCCTTCGGCGGCGTCAAGTCCTCGGGCTATGGGCGGGAGAAGGGCTTCGAGGCGCTCTACGGCTTCACCACGCTCAAGACCGTGGCGGTGCGCCACGGCTGAGCATCAACCGAGGGCCGTATCCAACAGCATCATCAGCACGAACCCCACCATCAGCCCGCCCGTCGCAAAGGCCTCGTGGCCCTTGCGGTGGGACTCGGGGATGATCTCGTGGCTGATCACGAAGAGCATGGCGCCGGCCGCAAAGCCCAGGCCCCAGGGCAGCAGCAGCGCCGAGTGGCTGACGATCGCGGCGCCGAACACCGCCCCCAGCGGCTCGACCAGGCCGGAGGCCATGCCGATCGCCACCGCAAAGGGCCGGCGGTAGCCGGCGGCCAGCAGCGACGCGGCGACAACCAAGCCTTCGGGCACGTCCTGGATCGCGATGCCGGTGGCCAGCGCGCTGCCGCGCAGCGCATCCCCGCCGGCAAAACCGACCCCGATCGCCAGGCCTTCGGGCAGGTTGTGCAGCGCGATCGCGAACACGAAGAGCCAGGTGCGCCGCAGCGCGCGCGTGTCCCGCCCTTCCACGCCCTTGATGAAATGCTCGTGCGGCAGCACCCGGTCCAGCACCAGCAGCGCCAGGCCGCCCAGCAGGATCGCGCTGCCGACGATGCCGCCGGCGCCCCAGGCATCCGCGCCCGCGGCGCGCGCCGCGGCAATGCCCGGAATGATCAGCGAGAAGGCGCTGGCGGCGAGCATCACGCCGGCGCCGAAGCCGAACAAGGTGTCCTGCGTGCGGTCCGACAGCCGCTGCGAGAACACGATGGGCAAGGTGCCCAGCGCGGTCGCGAGCGCCGCGATCGAGCCGCCGGTCAGCGCTTGCAGCACCACCGGCCGGCTGGCCGCGTACTGCCAGAACTGCGCGCCCAGCACCAGCACGCCGGCCAGCACGATGGCGATCCCGAGGGCCTGCCGCAAGGGCCAGGAGGGGCGCCCGGCGGCGCTGGCGAGGGAGGAGCTTGGGTTCATGAGTCAGATGATAGTAATTCTCATCTGGATCGTGGTTCGGGAATTTCAATGCTCCCGATAGAGGCAGCCCGGGGCGGCGACGAGGTGCCTACACTTGCCCGTTTCTTCCCTCATCCCTGGAGACTCAAGCATGCGCGTCAAGGACAAATCCATCATCGTGACCGGCGCCGGCGGCGGCATCGGCGAAGGCATTGCCAAGCGGCTGGCGGCCGAGGGCGCGCAGGTCATCGTGAACGACATCAACACCGCGCTCGGCGAACAGGTGGTCGAGGCCATCCTGCGCGCCGGCGGCAGGGCCTCCTTCTTCGCGGCCGATGTCACCAAGTCGGCCGAGGTGCAGGCCCTGGTCGCCGCCGCGGTGCAGCGCCACGGCAAGCTCGACGTGATGGTCAACAACGCCGGCTGGACCCACCGCAACCGCCCCGCCCTCGAAGTGAGCGAGGACGAGTTCGACCGCTGCTTTGCGGTCAACATGAAGAGCATCTACCTCTCCACGATCCATGCGGTGCCGGCCTTGCGCGCCAACGGCGGCGGTGCGTTCATCAACATCGCCTCCACCGCCGGCGTGCGTCCGCGCCCCGGCCTGACCTGGTACAACGGCTCGAAGGGCGCGGTGATCACCACCAGCAAGTCGCTGGCCGCCGAGTTCGGCCCGGACAACATCCGCGTCAACTGCATCAACCCCGTGTTCAACCCCGACACCGGCCTGGCAGCCGAGTTCGCCGGCGGTCCGATCACCGAGGAACGCAAGGCCAAGTTCCTCGCCACCATCCCGCTCGGCCGCTTCTCCACCGCGCTCGACGTGGCCAACGCGGCGCTCTACCTGGCCAGCGACGAGGCCGCCTTCATCAGCGGCGTCTGCATCGAGGTCGACGGCGCGCGCTGCGTCTAGTGGACCGTCACGGTCCACTGGTGCGGCAGCGCAACATGATCTACGCCGCCGTGGTCAAGTAGTCACCAGGGGGCGCCAGGCCCGGCAATGGGTTAAATTGGCCTTTCCCCATGAGCAGCAAGCACATCGTCCCCGTCTCCCAGATCGGCCGCGCCCGCCGCGCCGCGCCGCTGCCGGCGCACGCAATGCCGGCCACCGGAGTGCTGCTCGACCGGCTCGCGCGCCCGCTCACCGACCTGCGCATCAGCGTCACCGACCGCTGCAACTTCCGGTGCAGCTACTGCATGCCCAAGGAAGTCTTCGACAAGGACTACCAGTACCTGCCGCACAGCGCACTGCTGAGCTTCGAGGAGATCACCCGGCTCGCGCGCATCTTCGCCGCGCATGGCGTGCACAAGATCCGGCTCACCGGCGGCGAGCCGCTGCTGCGCAAGAACCTCGAACTCCTCGTCGAACAGCTGGCGGCGATCCGCACGCCCGAAGGCAAGCCGCTGGACCTCACGCTGACCACCAACGGGTCGCTGCTCGCGCGCAAGGCTGCCGCGCTCAAGGCCGCGGGCCTGCAGCGCGTCACCGTCAGCCTCGACGGCCTGGACGATGCCGTGTTCCGACGCATGAACGACGTCGACTTCCCGGTGGCCGAGGTGCTCACCGGCATCGATGCGGCACACGCCGCCGGGCTCGGCCCGATCAAGGTCAACATGGTGGTCAAGCGCGGCACCAACGAGCAGGAGATCCTGCCGATGGCGCGGCGCTTCCGCGGCACCGGCGTGGTGCTGCGCTTCATCGAGTACATGGACGTCGGCGCCACCAACGGCTGGCGCATGGACGAGGTGATGCCCTCCGCCGAGGTGCTGCAACGCATCGCCGAGGCGTTCCCGCTCGAGCCGCTCGACGCCACCGCCCCCGGCGAGACCGCGCAGCGCTGGGCCTACCGCGACGGCGGCGGCGAGATCGGCGTGATCAGCAGCGTGACCCAGGCCTTCTGCCACGACTGCACCCGCGCGCGCCTGTCGACCGAGGGCAAGCTCTACCTCTGCCTCTTCGCGACCAGCGGCCACGACCTGCGGCCGTTGCTGCGCGGCGATGCCGACGATGCGCAGATCGCCTCCGCGATCGGCCACATCTGGCAGGGCCGCGCCGACCGCTACTCCGAGCTGCGCGCGCTGCGCGGCCCCGACGCGGAGGCGGCCAGCGGGGCGCGCCGTGTCGAGATGAGCTACATCGGCGGATGAGTTCTTCCAATGCCATCGCTGCCGGCGAGATCACCGGCCTGGTCCTCGCCGGCGGGCGCGGCTCGCGCATGGGCGGCGTCGACAAGGGCCTGCAGAACTTCAACGGCACGCCGCTCGCGCTGCACGCACTGATGCGGCTTTCGCCGCAGGTCGGCGAGCTGATGATCAATGCCAACCGCAACCTCGCGGCCTACGAATCCTTCGGCGTGCCGGTCTGGCCGGACGGCCTCGCCGACTATGCCGGGCCGCTGGCCGGCTTCCTGACCGGGCTGGAGCGCTGCGAGACGCCCTACCTGCTCACCGTCCCTTGCGACACGCCGCTGTTCCCCCTCGACTTGGCGCAGCGCCTCGGCGAGGCGCTGCTGGCGCAGGACGCCGAGATCGCCATGGTCAACGCCCCCGAGGCCGCGGCCGAAGCGGATGGCGCGTCGGCCCTGCGCCCCCAGCCCGTGTTCTGCCTGCTGCGCGCCACCCTGCTCGAAAGCCTGGTGCGCTTCACCCAGGAGGGCGGCCGCAAGATCGACCGCTGGACCGCCCAGCACCGCACGGCGCTGGCGCCCTTCGACCGCCCGGGCGATGCGCCCGACGCCTTCTTCAACGCCAACACGCTGGCCGAGCTGCACGCGCTCGAAGCCCAGCGACGCTGACCCTCTGCTTCCATCATGAGCCGCCGGGCCGCTCCCAAGGCGAATAGCACCGTAGCCGAAGGCGAAGGTACTCCAGTGAGCCGCATTGCCGAGATCGCCGCCGAACTGGCCGGCTACGACCCCAAGGCCCTCGGCGTCGAGGCGGTGCAGGACTTCCTGACGCGCCTCGCGCAATCCGCCGTCGTCACGCAGACCGAACGCATCGCGCTGCGCGACGCGTTGGGCCGCGTGCTGGCCGAGGACATCGTCTCGCCCGTGAGCGTGCCGCCGCACGACAACTCGGCCATGGACGGCTTCGCCTTCGACGGCGCCCTGCTGCCCGCCGACGCCGCCAGCGACGCGTCGGTGAGCCTGCGCGTGGCCGGCACCGCGCTCGCCGGCGCGCCCTGGCGCGGCACGCTGGCGCCGGGCGACGCGGTCAAGATCATGACCGGCGCCGTGATGCCGGCCGGCCTCGACACCGTGGTCCCGCAGGAGTTCTGCTTCGTCGAGGGCGAGCAGGTGCGCTTTCCCGCCAAGGCGCTGCGGCGCGGCGACAACCGCCGCCTGGCCGGCGAGGACCTGCAGCAGGGCCAGCCCGCCCTGCTGCGCGGCGAGCGCCTGTCGCCCGCCGCGCTGGGCATGGTGGCCAGCCTCGGATTGCCGATGGTGCCGGTGCTGCGCCGCCTGCGCGTGGCCTACTTCTCCACCGGCGACGAGATCCTGAGCCTGGGCGAGATGCCGCGCGAAGGCGCGGTCTACGACAGCAACCGCTATACCGTGCTGGGCCTGCTCACCCGCCTCGGCTGCGAGGTGATCGACCTGGGCCTGGTGCGCGACGACACCGCCACGCTGGCCGACACGCTGCGCCGCGCCGCGACCGAGGCCGACGCCATCATCACCAGCGGCGGCGTGAGCGTGGGCGAAGCCGACCACACCCGCGCCGTGATGCAACAGCAGGGCGACATGGCCTTCTGGCGAGTGGCGATGCGCCCCGGCCGGCCGATGGCGGTGGGCCTGATTCCCAAGTCGCGCGAGGCCGGCGGCACGGCCGCGCTCTTCGGCCTGCCCGGCAACCCGGTGGCAGTGATGGTCACCTTCCTCGCCTTCGTGCGGCCGGCCCTGCTGCGCATGATGGGCTGCCACGAACAGGGCTGCGCCCCGCCGCCCCTGCTGCGCGCCAGGAGCGTCGATGCGATCCGCAAGAAGCCGGGCCGCACCGAATACCAGCGCGGCCGCGTCGAGCCGGTGCCGGGCTCGCTGCCCGAGGTGCGCATCGCCGGCAACCAGGGCTCCGGCGTGCTCAGCTCGATGGTCGAGGCCAATGGCCTGGTCGTGCTGCACCATGCGCAGGGCAGCGTGGCGGCAGGTGACCTGGTCGACGTGATGATGTTCGAAGGCGTGATCTAGGATCGCGACCTCAGCCCGCGCAGGAGGCGCGCATGCTCGCAGCCAGAATCGAGTTGATGCAGCAGATGCCGATCTTCGGCGCCATCGACGCCGCGACCATCGAGTTCCTGCTCGAGCCTGCGCCGGTGATCGAGGTCGCCGCGGGCGACTACTTCTGCCGCGAAGGCGACATGGCCGACGGCATGTACGTGCTCGAACGCGGCTGCGTGACCGTGTCGAAGAGCTGGCAAGACCAGCGCCTGCTGCTGCGCCGGCTCGGGCCGGGCGACTGCTTCGGCGAGATGGCGCTCCTGGACCTGTTCCCGCGCAGCGCCTCGATCCGCGCGGACGAGGACTGCCGCGCCATCCGGATCACGCCCGACAACCTGCTGCGCCTGTTCGAGCACGATGCCGTGCAGTTCGCGCTGATCCAGATGAACATCGGCCGCGAGATCAGCCGCCGCCTGCGCCACACCGACGAGCTGCTGTTCCGCGCCCGCATGGGCGAGGCGCTGGAAGCGCCGGAGCGCCTCGTCACGCGGCCGGCCGAACTCTAGAGCCTAGAGCCGCCCCAGCGCCCGCTCCACGCCCTTGTTCGCCAGCATGTCGGCGCGCTCGTTGCCCACGTCGCCCGAGTGGCCCTTGACCCAGCGCCATTCGATCTGGTGGCCGCCTTCGGACACCAGCTTGTCCAGTTGCTTCCACAGCTCCACGTTCTTCACCGGCTGCTTGGTCGAGGTCAACCAGCCCTTGGCCTTCCAGCCGCGGATCCATTCGGTGATGCCCATGCGCACGTACTGGCTGTCCAGGTAGAGGACCACCTTGCAGGGCCGCTTGAGCGCCCCCAGGCCCTCGATCACCGCCTGGAGCTCCATGCGGTTGTTGGTGGTGTTGAGCTCGCCGCCGAAAAGCTCCTTCTCGGTCGCGCCCGACTTGAGCCAGGCACCCCAGCCGCCGGGGCCGGGGTTGCCCTTGCAGGCGCCGTCGGTGTAGATCTGTACTTCGTTCAAGAACCGTTTCCTTGTCGTTGTCGTGTCCGGTGATGGTGATGGCCGCGGTGTACCTTGCCGGCGATCGGCACCGGCGCGCTCGCGCGCTGCGCCGCCCGGCGCCAGTCGGCCGACAGCAGCCGCATGCCGCGCACGCGCTTCACCGCGACCAGGAAGTACACCGCGCCGAAGATCGGCCACCAGCGCTCGCCCAGGGTGTCGAACCAGCGGCAGCGTTCGAGCCAGGCCTCGCTGCGCACCGCCGGCCGGTAAATGCCGAAGTCGCCCGACTCGACCTCGAAGCTCAAGAGTCGCAGCCAATCGCGCATGCGCCGGTAGCCGATGAAGTCGCCCGAGTCGGGCAGGAAGAGCTCGCCGAAGCCCAGCCGCCGATACAGGTGCGCACGCCACTGCCGCATGCCCCACAGGCTGGTCGGGTTGAGCCCGCAGATGACCACGCGGCCCTCCGGCACCAGCACGCGCTCGACCTCGCGCAGGGTGCCGTGCGGGTCGTGGCTGAGTTCCAGCGCATGGGGCAGCACCACCAGGTCGAGGCTGTTGGCCGAAAAAGGCAGCGCGGTGAAGTCGGTGACCAGCGCGCTCCTGGCCGCCACCGCCGGATCGTTCACCGCCAGCCAGCGGTGCGGCATGCGGTTGGCGCGCAGGCCCTCGACCTCGGCCAGGCCGAGTTGCAGCGCGTGGTAACCAAAGACGTCGGCCACCGCCTGGTCGAAGCGTGACTGCTCCCAGGCCAGCAGGTAGCGGCCGGGAGGGGTCTGGAACCACTCGTGCAAACCTATAATTTGACCGCTCATGAAGCTCGTCCCCCTGCCCGCCTTCGCCGACAACTACATCTGGATGCTGCAGGATGGACGCAACGCGATCGTGGTCGACCCGGGAGATGCCGCGCCGGTCTTCGATGCACCCGCTCGCGGCAATCTGCAGTTGGCCGCGATTCTAGGGTCTGTCCCTCCGCACCATGATGTCGATCACGGCGCCACACCGCGCCAATGGAAAAACGACTTCCGATGAAATTCATCCTTGCTGCCTGCCTTGCCGGCTCGCTGCTGCTCGCGGGCTGCGCGAGCACCACCGGCACGGGCTCCTCCTCCTCCTCGACCACCCCCGACACCGCTTCCACCACATCGAGCACCGCCGCGGCACCGGTCTATCCCGGCGGGGCGCTGACCCCCATCACCTCCGGCACCACCCGCTCGCGCTCCGTCGTCACGCTCGCGCCGCCGGTCGACATGTGGGACCGCATCCGCCGCGGCTTCAAGATGCCCGACCTCGACAACGAGCTCGTGCGCGACCGCGAGCAGTGGTATGCGAGCCGGCCCGACTACATGCAGCGCATGACCGAGCGCTCGAGCCGCTACATCTTCCACATCGTCGAGGAGCTCGAGCGCCGCGACATGCCCACCGAGTTGGCGCTGCTGCCCTACATCGAAAGCGCCTTCAACCCGCAGGCCGTCTCCAGCGCCAAGGCCGCCGGCATGTGGCAGTTCATGCCCGCCACCGGCACCGACTTCGACCTCAAGCAGAACATCTTCCGCGATGACCGTCGCGACGTCGTCGCGTCCACCCGCGCCGCGCTCGACTACCTGCAGAAGCTCTACGGCATGTTCGGCGACTGGCACCTCGCGCTGGCCGCCTACAACTGGGGCGAAGGCAGCGTGAGCCGCGCCATCGCCAGGAACCAGCGCGCCGGCCTGCCCACCGGTTACACCGACCTCAACATGCCGGCCGAGACCCGGTACTACGTGCCCAAGCTGCAGGCGGTGAAGAACATCGTCGCCAACCCGGAACGCTTCAACGCCGACCTGCCGGTCATCGCCAACCACCCCTACTTCCAGACCGTCACGCTCAAGCGCGATCTCGACGTCGCCCTGGCTGCCAAGCTGGCGGACGTGAAGATCGAAGACTTCCGCGCCCTCAACCCCTCGGCCCACAAGCCGGTGCTGCTGGCCGCGGGCACGCCCGAGATCCTGCTGCCCTGGGACAACGCCGCCGTGTTCCAGCGCAACTTCGAGGCCTACACCCAGGGCCAGTACGCGAGCTGGACCGCCTGGACCGTGCCCAACACCATGACCGTGGCCGACGCCGCCCAGCGCTCGGGCATGAGCGAGTCCGACCTTCGCGCCATCAACAGCGTGCCCCCGCGCATGATGATCAAGGCCGGCTCGACGCTGATCGTGCCGCGAGGCGCGCGCGTGCAGGAGGACGTGCAGGCCACCGTCGCCGACACCGGCCACCTGAGCTTCCAGCCCGAGATCGTCACCCGCCGGACCGTGGTCAAGGCCGGTCGCAACGACAACGTGGCGAGCATCGCGCGCCGCTACAAGCTCAGCCCCGCCAGCGTCGCCGAATGGAACGACGTGAAGACCGGCCATGTGTTCCAGCGCGGCGGGCAGGTGGTGGTCTACCTGCCGGTGCGGGCCGCAGGCGCCGAGCGCGTCGGCCGCGGCTTGCGCGGCCGTCATGACAGCACGGTGGTCGTGACCAGCAAGCGCGGCGGCGGCGTCGTCAAGACCAGCACCGCCAAGACCGCGCCGGTGGCGAGGTCCGCCTCTTCGAGCAAGATCGTGCGCGAAAAGCGCGGCGGCACGCCGTCCAAGAAGAAGCGCTAGTACCCCGAAGCAGCTCGCTTGTGGAACATCCGCTAATGGGGAGGGGTTAGCCACCCGCCCCGCTTGCAGCTGCCCTTTTCCAGCTCAAACTGAGCTTTCTGTGCGACGCCGCGCAGTCGCGCAGGTAGAGATTGATGAGGCTCTGGTAGGGGATGCCTACCTCCTCGGATATGCCCTTGAAGTACGCGATAGCGTCTTCGTCCAGCCGAATGGTGATTTGCTTCTTCAGCTGGGAAGCGTACGGATTCTTTCGGGACTTGGAGAAGTCGTATTCCTTGCGCATGCTGCACCTATTACGGGTAAGACTCCAACTCGAACCGAAGTGCGCTCCGGTTAGTTGTAGTTGCGCCGCACCGAGCGCGGAGATGTCACACGGCCGTCATGGCGGCGAAGGGCACGAACCGCTCAGAGCTTCTCCGTCTCGCCGCTCTTCGGCTGCCACTTCATGAGCCGCCGCTCGATCAGACCCACCAGGCCGTCGAGCACCAGCGCGAAGGCGGTGAGCACCGCGATCCCGGCGAACACGGTGTTGACGTCGAAGGTGCCTTCGGCCTGCAGGATCAGGTAGCCCACGCCGCGCGCCGAGCCCAGGTACTCGCCCACCACGGCGCCGACGAAGGCCAGCCCCACCGAGGTGTGCAGGCTGGAGAACACCCAGCTGGTCGCGCTCGGCAAATAGACCGTGCGCAGCAGCTGCCGCCGGCTGGCGCCGAGCATGCGCGCATTGGCCAGCACCACCGGGCTCACTTCGCGCACGCCCTGGTAGACGTTGAAGAACACGATGAAGAACACCAGCGTGACCGCCAGCGCCACCTTGCTCCAGATGCCCAGGCCGAACCACAGCGCGAAGATGGGCGCCAGGATCACGCGCGGCATCGAGTTCGCGGCCTTGATGTAGGGGTCGAGGATCAGGCTGGCGGTCGGTGCCAGCGCCAGCCAGAGCCCGCAGGCCAGGCCCAGCAGGGTGCCGATGCCGAAGGCCAGCACGGTCTCGAGCAAGGTAACGCCGAGGTGCAGGTAGATGTCGGCGCGGCCCGCCAGGCCGTCGGGAAAGAGCGCGTTCGGCGCGATGGCGATGGGCAGGAACCAGCTCCAGATCCGGCCCGCCACCTTGATCGGCTCGCCGAGGAAGAAGGCGACCTGCGTGTCGCGCGACACCAGATGCCACAGCACCAGCAGCACGACCAGCAGCGCGAGCTGCCAGCCGCGCGCATTGCCCTCGTTCGGCCGCAGCGTCATCAGGCGGCCTTCTTCAGCTGCTGCGCATAGCCCTTCAGCACCTCGTCGCGCAGCACGTTCCAGATCTGCGAGTGAAGCTCGACGAAGCGCGGATGCGTGCGCACCTCGGCCACGTCGCGCGGGCGCGAGAGGTCGATGGCGAACTCGCCGATCGGATGCGTGGCCGGGCCGGCCGAGAGCACCACCACGCGGTCGCTCATCGCGATGGCCTCGTCGAGGTCATGGGTGATGAACAGCACCGCCTTTCGTCCTTGTTGGCCCCCGGGCGCTTCGCGCCCACCCCCCGAGGGGGTGAGCACCGGCCTTGGGGCGGCCCGGCGCCCGGAGCTCTGGGCGGCCCAGAGCTCCAGCACCTCGTTCTCCATCAGCTGCCGCGTCTGCACGTCGAGCGCACTGAAGGGCTCGTCCATGAGGATGATGTCCGGGTCCAGCGCCAGCACCTGCGCCAGCGCGGTGCGCTTGCGCATGCCGCCCGAGAGCTCGTGCGGATAGCGGTCGCCGAAGCCCGTCAGCCCCACGCGCGCCAGCCATTGTTCGGCCAGCGCCCTCGCCTCCTCGTCCGGCATCCCGCGGTACTGCAGCCCCAGCATCACGTTGGCGAGCGCGCTGCGCCATGGCATCAGTGCCTCGGTCTGGAACATGTAGCCCGCGCGCGTGTTGATGCCCGAAAGCGGCTGGCCGAAGACTTTCACCGTGCCCGAGGACGGCTCGAGCAGGCCGGCGCCGACGTTGAGCAGCGTCGACTTGCCGCAGCCCGTGGGGCCGACCACCGAGACGAACTCGCCCGCGCGCACCCGCAGCGAGGTGCCGGCCACCGCGGTGTAGCGCTGGCTGCGCTCGTCCTTCGAACGGAAGGTGCAGCTGATGTCGAGCAGTTCGAGCGCGTGGTCGGAGTCGGTGGACATGAACGGAAGAAAAAAAACCCGGCCGGAGCCGGGTCGCGAAAACTGGCAACTCAGGCTTTGAAGCGCTCCTTCGCGCGGCGCGCGAAGTCGTTCGTAAAGGTCTTGGCCAGGTCGATCTTGTCTGCCTTCACCGTCGGGTCGAAGCTCGCAATCGCGGCAAGCGCGGTCTTCGGTCCCTCAGCCGGCAGGATGCCGTCGGTCGCGATCGCCTCACGCACCTTGTCGAAGGAGGCCAGGTACAGCGCGCGGTCGCCGAGCAGGTAAGTCTCGGGCACGGTCTTGATGATGTCGCCCGGGCCCGCGGTCTGCAGCCACTTGAGGCCGTGCACGATCGCGTTGGCCAGCGCCTGGCAGGTGTTGGGATGCTTGTGGACGAATTCCGCCGGCGCATAGAGGCAGGCCGCCGGCATCGGGCCGCCGAACACCTCCTGCGTGCCTTTCAGCGTGCGCGTGTCGCTGATGATCTTCACGTCGCCCTTCTGCTCGAGCATGGTCATCACCGGGTCGGTGTTGCTGATGGCGTCGATCTGGCCCGAGCGCAGCGCCGTCAGCGCGCCCGCCGCCACGCCCACGCCGATGAAGCTCACGTCGCTGGCCTTGAGGCCGCCGCGCGAGAGCACCAGGTTGGCCACCATGTTGGTGGACGATCCCGGCGCCGACACGCCGATCTTCTTGCCCTTGAGATCGGCGATGCCCGCGTAGCCCGCCATGTTCTTAGTCGACACCCCGATCGCGATCTGCGGCGCGCGGCCCTGCAGCACGAAGGCCTGGAAGACCTGGTTCTTGGACTGCAGGTTGATGGTGTGCTCGTAGGCGCCCGAGCACACGTCGGCCGAGCCGCCCACCACGGCCTGCAGCGCGCGCGCACCGCCGGCAAAGTCGGAGATCTCGACCTCCAGGCCCTCGGCCTTGAAGTAGCCCAGCTGCTCGGAGATGGTGAGCGGCAGGTAGTAGAAGGCCGCCTTGCCGCCGACGGCGATGGAGATCTTCGGCTTCTCGAGCTTGGCCTGCGCGCGCACCCACAGCGGCGCCGCGATGGATGCGGCTGCACCGAGGGTCGCGGCGACGGTGAAGCTACGGCGGTGGAGCATGCGTTGTGGCCCTGGGGCTCTCTGGGATCGTTGTTCGAATCGAGCTTAGGGGCGCGCGCCATCTGCCTGCATCGGGAACATCCCGTGCGGGTTTCCACGTAAACATGAAGGCCTCTAGCGGCCGGCGAAAAGAATCGCGATGTTGACTGCGAACGCGAGCGCCCAGACCGTGCTGCGCGCGGTGCCGAAGCCGCGGATGTAGAGCGCGATGTAGACGATGCGCAGGAGCACGTAAACCGCGGCCAGCATGTCGAGCCGCGCCTGCGCCGCGCCGAGCTGGTGCGCGATGACCACCGCGCCGATGAAGAAGGGAAGGCCCTCGAAGCTGTTGTTCTGCGCGGCGAGCGCTCGCGCGCGCCAGCCGGCCTGGCGCCCCATCCAGTCGCGTGGCGCCAGGTTGTCGCGCAGCCTGAAGCTGCCGGCCTTCGCGATGTAGGCCGCGAGGTAAGGCAGGAGCGCCGCGACCAGCACGCACCAGTAGGCCAGCGTCAACGCGGGCAGGCGCATGCTCAGCGTCGATCGACCAGCGCGTGCGCGATGGTGCCGAGGTCCACGTACTCGAGCTCGCTGCCGGCCGGCACGCCGCGCGCGAGCCGCGTCACGGTGAGCCCGCGCTGCCGCAGCGCCTCGCCGATGACGTGCGCGGTGGCCTCGCCCTCGGCGGTGAAGTTGGTGGCGAGAATCACCTCGCTCACCGTGCCGTCGAGCGCGCGATCGAACAGCTTCGAGAGGCCGATGTCCTTGGGGCCGATGCCGTCGAGCGGGCTCAGCTTGCCCATCAGCACGAAGTAGTAGCCGCGGAAGGCGCCGGTGCGCTCCAGGGCTGCCTGGTCGGCCGGGGTCTCGACCACGCACAGCTTGGTGGCGTCGCGGCGCGCATCGAGGCACACGCTGCACACCGGCGCCTCGGTGAAGGTGTTGCAGCGCTCGCAATGCCGCACCTGCGCCGCGGCCTCCTGCAAGGAGCGCGCCATCCGCTGCATGGCCTCGCGGTCGTGCTGCAGCAGGTGGAAGGCCATGCGCGAGGCCGACTTGACGCCGACGCCGGGCAGGCGGCGCAAGGCCTCGATCAAGCCATCGAGCGCGCTGGAATCCGCCATGCGGACGCTTAGAAGGGCAACTTCATGCCGGGCGGCAGGCCGGGCATGCCGGCGGTCAGCTTGCCCATCTTCTGCTCGCTGGTTTCCTCGGCCTTGCGCACCGCGGCGTTGAAGGCGGCGGCCACCAGGTCTTCCAGCATGTCCTTGTCGTCGGCCAGGAGGCTGGGGTCGATGGTGATGCGCTTGACGTCGTGCTTGCAGGTCATCACGACCTTCACCAGGCCGGCGCCCGACTCGCCTTCGACCTCGATGGTGGCCAGCTCTTCCTGCGCCTTCTTGAGGTTGTCCTGCATTGCCTGCGCCTGCTTCATGAGGCCGGCCAGTTGTCCTTTGTTGAACATCGTTGGTCCTGTGGTCGTTGAATGGATGGAAGAAGGATAAGTCCGATCAGGCCGGCCGCAGCGTGCCCGGCACGATCCGGGCGTCCCAGTCGCGCATCATGGACTGCACTTCGGGGTCGTTGCGGATCGCTTCCTCGGCCTCGCGCTGCCGCGCATCGGCCGCCTGCTTGTTGCGGCGTGCCGGGCTGTCGGCCACGGAGCCGATCTCGATGGCGAGCTTCACGCCATGGCCCAGCGTCGCCAAGGCGCCCTGCAGCTTGTCGCGGCTGCCCGCCTGGTTGAGCGACTCGCGCTCGACGCGCAGCAGCCACTGGTCGACGTCGCGCGCGACCAGCTGCGATTGGAGCGCCAGCTCGCGCGCCAGCGCGGTGATCGCCTCGGCCGCCACCAGCTGCGTGACGGTGGCGTACCAGAAGTCGCCCTCCTCGCTGGGCTCGATGGGCGCCGGGGCGCTTTCGCGCGCGAGGTCGCGAGCGCCGGGCGGAGGCTGCACGCGCACCTGCATGGCCAGCACCTGGGCGGCCGCCGGGGCGGCTTCGGGCGCGGGCGGCGCAGCGGCGAAGCGGCCCTCCTCGCGCACCGGCAGGCGGTGGCCGGGGGGCGCGGCGCCCGTCGCGCCAGGGGGCACGGCGATGGGCGTTGTCTCCGCAACCGCGGCGGGTGCAGAGGCGGCAACCGGGGTCCGGGGCGCCTGCGGGCGCTCGGGCGCGCCCGCGGGGGCTTCATTCAGAGTTTTTTTTTCCGCGCCGGCCGCAGCCGCAGGCTTGAAAGCCAGCAGGCGCAACAACACCATGGTGAGCGCGGCGTACTCGTCGGGCGCCAGGCCCAGCTCGCCGCGGCCGTGCAGGCACAGGCTGTAGAGCAGCTGCGTCTCGTCGGCCGGCATCGCGGCGGCGAGGCGCGCGGTCTCGGCCGCATCGGGGTCGCCCGCATCGGCGGCCTCGGCGCGCGAAGGCACGGCCTGCAGCACGGCCATGGCTTGCAGGACGGCCGTCATTTCCTCGAGCGTGGAGGCGGCCGACAGGCCGTCGCGGCGCAGGCCCTCGGCGGTCTCGACCACCGTCCGGCCGTCGCCCTGCGCCAGCGCCTCGATCAGGCGGAACACATGGCCGCGGTCGACGCTGCCCAGCATCTGGCGCACGCCGCCCTCGGTCAGCTCGCCGTTGCCGAAGGCGATGGCCTGGTCGGTCAGCGACAGCGCGTCGCGCATCGAGCCGCGGGCCGCGCGCGCGATCAGGCGCAGCGCATGCGGCTCGGCCGGCACGGTTTCGGTCTGCAGCACGCGCGTGAGGTGCTCCAGCACCGTCTCGGGCGCCATCGGCCGCAGGTTGAACTGCAGGCAGCGCGACAGCACCGTGACGGGCACCTTCTGCGGATCGGTGGTGGCCAGCACGAACTTGAGGTATTCCGGCGGCTCCTCCAGTGTCTTCAGCATCGCGTTGAAGGCATGCCCGGTGAGCATGTGCACTTCGTCGATCATGAAGACCTTGAAGCGGCCCTGCACCGGCTTGTAGACCGCCTGCTCCAGCAGGGCCTGCACCTCGTCGACGCCGCGGTTCGAGGCCGCGTCCAGTTCGGTGTAGTCGACGAAGCGGCCCGAGTCGATGTCCTTGCAGGCCTGGCACACGCCGCAAGGCGCCGCGGTGATGCCGCCCTGTCCGTCGGGCCCCTGGCAGTTGAGCGACTTGGCCAGGATGCGCGAGACCGTGGTCTTGCCGACTCCGCGAGTGCCGGTGAAGAGGTAGGCATGGTGCAGCCGCTGGGAGGTCAGCGCGTTCTCGAGCGCCTGGACGACATGTTCCTGGCCCACCATCTCGCTGAAGGTCCTGGGGCGGTGTTTGCGAGCGAGAACGAGATAGGCCATCGGCGCATTTTAGGTGGTCCCCCCGGGAGGCCTTTCCGGGTGGGCATAGGCCTTTTTACTTATGGATTTTCACTGTTTCGCCCCTAGCATGGCTTGGTCTTCCAAGGAGACAGACATGCCCACTGCGCATCCCAGGGCGGCGGCGCGAGCGCCCGCGGCCAAGGCCAAGTCCCAGCAGCCGACCGGCGCGCGCCGCTATTGCATGCAGCCCGTGCAGGCGCCGCGCCAGTTCGACAACAGCGTCTCGGCCGGCCGCGCCTCTGCCATCCTGGCCGCGAGCAAGAAATGGGTGAACGGCACGCAGCTCAGCTACTACTGCTATAAGCGCGGCGACGCGGTGCCGGCCGCCTGGCAGGGCAACAACGCCGACACGGGGGTGGTGGACGAGGCTTTCGAGGCCTGGGCCAAGCTGGGCATCGGCATCAGCTTCCGCCGCGTCGAGGCGCCCGAGGATGCGATGGTGCGCATCGGCTTCGATCCGCAGGACGGATCCTGGTCCTACGTGGGCCGCGACGTTCTGAGCGTGCGCGACCCGCTGCAGCGGACGATGAACTTCGGCTGGCCGCTCAACACCGACTACGGCAACGACACCGCGCTGCACGAGATCGGCCACACGCTGGGCCTGGAGCATGAGCACCAGAATCCGCACGCCGGCATCACCTGGAACCGGCAGGCGGTGCTCGACTACTTCTCGGGCCCGCCCAACCACTGGCAGGAGCCGCAGATCGAGTGGAACATCCTGCGCAAGATCCCGGCCTCGGAGGTCAAGGGCACGACCTGGGACCCGGACTCGGTGATGGAGTACCACTTCGAGCCCGGCCTCATCGACGCGCCCGCGCAGTACCGCGAAGGGTTGGTGCCCAAGGGCGGGCTTTCCTACGCCGACAAGGCCTGGGTGGTGGAGTCCTACCCCGGCGTGCGTGCGCCGGCGGTCGGCACGCTCAAGGTCGGCCTGTCGCAGCTGCTCAAGCTCAAGGCCGGCGAGACCCGCAACTTCGAGTTCGTGCCGCCGCGCACGCGCACCTACCAGCTGGGCACCTTCGGCACCTCGGACACGGTGCTGGTGCTGTTCGAGGTCACGCCTGCCGGCAACGTGCAGATCGCGGGCAACGACGACAGCGGCACCGACCTCAACGCCCGCGTGAGCATGCGCCTGCAGAAGGGCCGGCACTACCTGGTGGGCGTGCGCCTCTACTACGCCGATGCGGCGCTCGAGACCTCGCTGATGGCCTGGTGAGGCGGGGGGCATCGGGGCGTCGCCTACAATCGCGGCTGACGGGCCTCCCCGCATGGTGAAGTGGCCAACCGGGTCAGGTGGGGAACCAAGCAGCCCTAACTGCGTAGCCAGTGCCGGGGGTAAGGCTCGTCAACCTCACATCAGTAAAAAAGCCGCGTGGACCCACGCGGCTTTTTTATCGGTCTGCAAGACCTGCCTCAGGTCGCGGCCTCGAAGCGCTCCAGCTTGGCCAGCAGCGTGTGCGCCAGCGCCACCGTCTTGTGCTCCATGCTCGCCACGCGATAGCAGCCCAGCGCCCGCCCCTCGTAGCTGATCGCCGCCACCGGGAAATGGTGGCCGAGCGCCGTGGCCGCATCGTGCAGGCATTCCGCGATCGACCGCAGGCCCTGGCGTACGTAGCGATCGTCGGCAGTACCGATGCTGACGCTGTAGTTGAAGTACCTCTCCCGGATCTTCTTGATGTCGACGTTCGGATGCATGGATGGTGGGGGCCTCAGGGCAACCCGCGATTCTCTGCCGGCTTGCAAACAAATGCACTTCAGCCGGAAGTATGCAATTTCATGATTCGGGAAGGCTTCGGCCCAGGTGCCGCAGGACCCCTCGCGCTGCGACCACGCCGCTCGCCATCGAGGCGGTCAGCAGGTAGCCGCCGGTGGGCGCCTCCCAGTCGAGCATCTCGCCGGCGCAGAACAGGCCGGGCAGCGCCGTGCTCATCAAGTGCGCATCGAGCGCCTCGAAGCGCACGCCGCCGGCACTGCTGATCGCCTCGTCGATGGGCCGCGGCGCGACCAGCCGCAGCGGCAGCGCCTTGATCGTCTCGGCCAGCTTCTCGGGCACATGCATCTCGTCGCGCGTGAGCACCTCGTGCAGCACCGCGGTCTTGATGCCCTCGAGGCCGAGCCGGCTCTTCAGGTGGCTGGCCACGGAGCGCGCCCCGCGCGGATGCAGCACGGCCGCACGCACCTGCTCGGGTGTGCGGTCGGGCAGCAGGTCGAGCCACAGGGTGGCGCTTCGCTGCGAGGCGATCTCGTCGCGCAGCAAGCCCGACGCCGCGTAGACCAGGCTGCCTTCGATGCCGGTCGCGGTCGCGACGAACTCGCCCTTGCGCGCGAAACGACGGCCCTGCGCATCGCCGCAGAAGACCGCCACCGACTTGAAGGGCTTGCCGGCGAAGCGCTCGGCGAAGTACGGCGTCCAGCCGATGTCGAAGCCGCAGTTGGCCGGCGCCAGCGGCGCAACCTCCACGCCGCGTGCGACCAGCCAGGGCACCCAGGCGCCGTCGGAACCCAGCCGCGACCAGCTGGCGCCGCCCAGGGCCAGCACGGTGGCCTCGGGGGTCACTTCGAACTCACCAGCCGGCGTGGCGAAACGCAGCGCGCTCGGCGCCGCGCCCGCCTCGGGCCAGCCCAACCAGCGATGGCGCATGTGGAAGTGCACGCCGGCCTCGCGCAGCCGATGCAGCCAGGCGCGCAGCAGCGGCGCGGCCTTCATGTCGGCGGGAAACACGCGGCCCGAGCTGCCGACGAAGGTCTGGATGCCAAGCCCATGCACCCACTCGCGCAGCGCCTCGGGCCCGAAGGCGCGCAGCAGCGGCTCGACCTGCGCGCGGCGCTCGCCGAAGCGGCTGGCGAAGTGCTCGAAGGGCTCGGAATGCGTGAGGTTCAGGCCGCCGCGGCCCGCCAGCAGGAACTTGCGGCCGACCGAGGGCATGGCGTCGTAGAGATGCACGGCCAGGCCCTGCGCGCTCAGCACCTCGGCCGCCATCAGGCCGGCCGGGCCGCCGCCGATGACGGCGATCGTCTTGATGTTTTCGTTGCTCACTGGAGTACCTTCGCCTTCGGCTGCGGTGCTATTCGCCTTGGGAGCGGCCCGGCGGCTCATTCGACGCCCACCAGTTCGCCCTGCCCCGTCAGGAAGGCCGCCCGCACCGTCTGGCCGGGGCAGGCCTCCTGCACGGCTTCGCGATAGCGCCTCATCTGCGCGATCAGCGCCTCGTCGCGCTCGGGACGTGCCGCCGACTTGTAATCGAGCACCCACCAGACGCCGCTCGCGCGATGCCGCACCAGGCGATCGATGCGCAGCACTTCGCCGCCGTGGACCAGCGTGACCTCGTTGCCCTGCCACGCCAGCGCGCCCGCATCCCAGGCCCAGGCGCCCGCACCCGCACGGATGCGCTGGGCCATTGCGGCAGCGACTCGGGCGGTGTCGGTGTCCAGCCCGAACTCGCGGCCCGCGGCCCGGACATGGGCCGGTGCCGGCGGCACGCCGGGCTGCGCCCACTCGAGCAGGCGGTGCATGGCCTGGCCCAGGGCCGAGGCGCGCGAATCGACGCTCCTTGCCGCGACGCGCGCAGCCGTGCGCGCCAGGCCGGCCGGCACCGGCAGCTGGAGCATGCCGAAGCTGTCGAGCGCCCGAGACATGCCGCCCGCGGAGGCGCCAGCGGCCGACGCCGCGTCGATGGGCTCGCAGAGCGCTTCCAGGCGCACCCACCAGCTGCGGCCGTCGGGCCGCGCGGCCGGCACCGCCGACAGCACCAGCTCGCCCCGCGCCCGCGTGGTCGCCACGTAGAGCCCGTTGATCTCTTCGCGGTGCCGCGCGGCCTGCTCCTCGGCCATGTCGTCGGTGGTGCAGGCCGGCGGGCTCTTCTCGCTCGCGACGAACACGAAGCGCTCGGGCGCCGCCGCCTGGCCCGGCCACTTGACGAGCACGCCCATGGTCTGCGCGCGCTGCGCCGAGGCGTCGGTGTCCAGCATCAGCACCAGGTCGGCCTCCAGGCCCTTGGCGCCATGCACGGTGAGCAGTTGCACCGCATCGGCCGCCGCGACCGTGGGCGCGCGGGCGCCGCCGCGGCGCAGCGCGCGCACGAAGGCGTAGGGCGTGGCGAAACGCGCACCGTTGAGCTCGAGCGACGCGGCCATCAGCCCGCGCAAGTTGCCGAGCACGCTGGCACGCAGCGCCGCAGGCGCGGCGGCGGCGAAGCGGCCGAGCACATCGGCGTCGTGATAGATCGCGCTGAGCGCATCGTGCGGCGGCCAGTCGGCCAGCCAGCGCTGCCATTGGCGCAGGCGCTGCCCGATGCCCGCGAGCGGCGGCGCCAGGTCCGGCGCCTGCAGCAGCTCGAACCAGCTCGCGCCGTGCTCGCGCCGGCGTAGTGCCAGGCGGACCAGCGCATCGTCGTCGAGGCCGAAGAGCGGCGAGCGCAGGGCGCGCGCCAGCGAGAGGTCGTGGTCCGGCGAGACCAGCGCATCGATCAGCGCCACCATGTCCTGCACCTCGGGCGCGTCGTGCAGCTCGTTCTTCTCGGGCTGCTGGACCGCGATGTGCAGCTTGCGCAGCTCGTCCTGCAGCGCCGCGAGCCTGCTTCGGCGGCGCGCCAGCACCATGATGCGGCTGGGCGCGAGGCCCTGCGCGATGCGCCCGGCGATCCAGTGCGCAGCCTGCTCGCATTCTTTCTGCAGCAGCTTTTCCTCCGGCAGCACGCGCGGCGTGACCAGGCTGTCGCGCCAGAGCAGCATGCCCTCCTCGTTGGTCGCGCCGCCCTGCTCCTTCGGCGCGATCGCATCGCGCGGGATCGGCGGCAGCTTGCGCACCCGGCCCGCTGCGCGCGATTCGGTGGTGTGGTTGCGGAATCCGCTGAACTCGCCGGCGCGCTGCGCATCGCCCATGGCCGCATTGACCAGGTCCACAACGGCCTGCGCATTGCGGTGGGTGTGGTCGCAGTTGAGCAGGTCTCCGTCGAGGCCTTCCTTGACGAAGTGCTTGGCCGCGATGAACACCTGCGGCTCGGCGCGCCGGAAGCGGTAGATGCTCTGCTTCGGATCGCCCACGATGAACACGCCAGGCCGCCGCCCGCCCGCGCCCGCATAGCTGCCCAGCCAACCGTGCAGCGCCTGCCATTGCAGCGGGTTGGTGTCCTGGAACTCGTCGATGAGCAGGTGCCGCACGCGCGCATCGAGCCGCTCCTGCACCCAGCCCCACAACTCGGCGTTGCCCAACAGCAGGTGCGCGGCCTGCTCGACGTCGTTCATGTCAACCCAGCCGTGCGCCGCCTTGACCTCGGCGAAGCAGCGGATCAGCAGGCGTGTCAGCCGTGCCATGCGCTGCTGGTAGAGCCAGGCGGCATGCTGGGCCTGGGCCTCGCAGTACTGCTGCACGTACTGCTGCGCGGCGCGCACGTCCTCGATGCCGGCGAGCTTGTCGCTGAACTTGCGCGGCTCGCCCTTTAGGGTGAGCAGCGCATCGAGCACCCCGGCGATGCGGCCCTTGGCCACGGCGTGCTCCAGCTTCACGCCCTTCTGCGAGAAGGTCGGCGCGCTGGCACGGCCCAGCACGCGCGCCGCGGCGAGCAGTGCGGCGCGCGGGGCCGGGTCGTCCAGCAGCCTGTCCTCGGGCGTCTCGGCGCCCGCGAAGGCGGGATAGAACTCGCCCATGGGCACCACGGCATCGTCGACCGCGCCGTGGGCATCGGCCAGCACGAACTCGACACGCCGCGTCAGCGCCTCGTCCAGCGCCTTGGCGGTCTGCGAGCGGCCGTAGTGCGCGACCAGCGCGTGGTAGTCGGCCGCGGCCTCGGGGTCGTCCGCCACGGTCGCGAAGAAGGGGCGCCAGACATGCGCGCGCGCCTCGGCGTCGTCCTCGAGCAGCTGGTAGTTGGCCGGCAGCCGCAGGCGCTCGAGCACCGCGACCGGCGCGCTGCGCAGGAGACCGGCGAACCAGGCGTGGAAGGTGCGGAACTGGACCGCCCGGCCGCCCGCGAGCAGCTCGCGGTAGAGGCCCTGCAGCCGCGGCGCACGAGCCTCGGCGGATGCTCGGTCCATGCCGCGCATCACGAGCTCGGGCACCAATGCTTCCACGGGCTGCGCCGCGAAGGTCTCCAGCCACTGGTCGAGCCGCTCGCGCATCTCGCCGGCGGCCTTCTTGGTGAAGGTGATGGCGAGGATCTCGTGCGGCGCGCAGGCACTCTCGCCTTCCTCCAGCAGGGCGCGCAGGATGCGTGAGACCAGCATCCAGGTCTTGCCCGCGCCCGCGCAGGCCTCCACCGCCACCGAGCGGCGCGGGTCACAGGCGATGGCGTAGAAGCGTTCGCGCGAGACGCCGGCGCCGTTGTGCTCGTAGGCCGCGGCCTTCGGCGGCGCTGCCGGCATGGGCGATGCCGGCGCTTCGACGGGCGGCGCCGTGGGCGCAGCAGCCGCAGCAGGCGCAGCAGGCGCAGCAGGCTGCGAGGGCTCGTCGCCCCAGAAGTCCTTGCGGCACAGGCCGCGCGCCGAGCAGTATTCGCACACCGCGCCTTCACCCAGCGCGGGCAGCGCCGCGCCGCGCCCGATGCGGGCGAGATCGTCCATCACGCCGGCCACCAGGGCATCGCGCGCGGCGATCACATCGGTCTGCTCGACGGTGCGCGTGCCGGACGCCTTCTCCCCGACGTTGACGTAGGCCGCGCGCAGGCCATCGTCGGGGAACAGCGCGGCGTAGAAAGCGAGTTGGGTGTCCTCGGTCGGATCCTTGACGCGATCACGGGTCTTGTCGACCGACTCGGTCTTGTAGTCGATCACGAAGGCGCGCCCGTCGGCCGTGGCATCGACGCGGTCCAGCCGGCCGACCAGCTTCACGCTGCCCAGTGCCAGCTCCTTCCAGGGCTCGGATTCGACGAACACGGCGTGCTCGTCCTGCTCGTGGGTGGCGAGCCAGGCGAGGTAGCCATCGCGCACCGCGGGCCAGGCCGCGGCGAAGGGGAGGAACTCGGCTTGCGACAGGCCGAACTCGCGCGTCGCCTCTTGCTCGGCCGTGGCCATCAAGGCGAGCCGCGCATCGAGGTCCGCGCTGGGCTGCTGCTTCAGTGCCTCGTGGAAATGCCCGAGCACCGCATGCAGCCAGTTGCCGAAATCGCGCTTGTCGACCTCCGCGTCGAGCTCGTCGCTGCTGCGCAGGCCGAGCTGGCGCATCGCGAAGAAGCGGTAGGGGCAGCGGCGCAGGTCTTCGTAGGCAGTGGAGGACAGCGTCGTGGGCAGCAGCGCATCGCCATGCGGCTGCGGCCGTGGCGTCGGCCGCGCGGCCACCTGCACCGGGATGCGCGGGTCCGCGGCCTCGGCCGTGGCGTGATCCAGCTGCAGCATCTGCAGCAAGGCGCTGGGACGCACGGGCTCGCCGCTGGCGTCGAAGCGGCGCCACAGCAGGTCGCAGTGCGGTGCGCGCAAGGCCATGGCCCAGGCCGCGCGCTGGGCCTGCTCCAGCGCCTCGCGCGCAGGCAGCGCGAGCGCGAGGCGCTGCGCCGGCGTCCAGTCGCCGGGCGGCTCGGGCGAAGCGGGCAGGCGCTGGTCGTCGCAGCCCGGCAGCACGACGGCGCCGAAGGCCCGGCCCAGCAGCTGGTGCAGCGGCAGCACCACCACCCGCGGCAGTTCCTCGTCGGAGGGCAGGCGCACGCTCGCGGCCTCGAGCACGTCGCGGACCCAGGCCGTGAACTCCGCGAGGGTGCAGCGCGTGCCGCGGACCTCGCTCTCCCCGGCGTCCAGGTAGAGCGCGCCGATCACCTCGGCACCCACAACGTCCTGGTGAAGCGAAGGCCACTGGCCGCCGGTCTCGAGCAGCGCACGCGTCGCGTCGAGCCACTCGGCCACCGGCCTGGCGCGGGCCAGCGTCGCGCGCAGCGTCTCGATGTCGTTGGTGAAGGCCAGCAGGTCCTGGTCGCGCGGGTGTTCGCTGGCCGCGGCGAAGAGGCACCAGCTGCGCCAGTCGCGCATGCCACGCTCGCGCAGGCGCGCCTCCAGCACGCGGATCGCACGGCCGTCGAGGGCGGCGGCGCTCTTGAGCCAGTCCAGCACCTCGTCGCTGGAAGCATCGTGAGCGCAGGCGCGCAAGGCGCTCATCAGCGTGGCAGCCGCGCGCGTGGTCGAGAGCTTCCAGCCGGTCTCGTCCTGCGGCTGCACCCCGTGGGCGATCAGCTGGGCGCTGATGCGGCGCGTCAGCGCGCGGTCGGTGGCCACGAGGGCCACCGGCGCGCGGCCCTCGGCCAGGTGGCGCAGCACGCAGGCGGCGGCGCGCTGGGCTTCGTCCTCCGGGTCGTCGCAGGGGTGCAGATCCGCGATGCAGGCAGGGGCAGCCTGCGCTGCCAGCGGCAGGCACAGCGCACGCTCGCCGAACAGGGCAGCGAGCTTGTTGGCCAGCGGATCGCTTTGCAGGCCTTCGAGCACGATCAATTGATCGACCCGGTCGAGCGCCGCGCCGGCAAGCAGCACGTCGGTCGCATAGCCGGAGCTGGCGGCCCAGGCCAGTGCGATGCCGTTGAGCGCGCTCTCGGTGTCGAACCATTCCGAACCGCGGCCCGCCACCAGGGCTTCGCGCACCCGGTGGGCCCAGGGGGCGCGCTCGTCAGGATGCTCGGCCGCGGCCAGTGGCGCGAGCTGCAAGGCGATCTCGACCACCCGGCCCGCCAGCGCATTGCGGGCCGCGGCGAAGCCGGCGCGGGCCAGCAGCGACTGCGCGGTGAGCAGGTCGCGCGCCATGTCGAAGGCGATGTCGTCCGCGCCGGGCACAAAGCCGCCCACGCTGCGCGCCCAGTTGCGCGTGGTCTCGAAGCGCGGCGCGAAGCCCGGCGCGCCGCACCCGGCCCACATGGCGCGCGCCGTCTGCATCAGCTGCGCGTAGGGCACCAGCACCACGGTGCGCGCGGGGTGCAGTTCGCGCTCGGCCAGCAGGCGCGAAATGCGGGCGACCAGGCCCTCGGCCCGGTCGCACCAAAGGGCATGCGCGGGGTGGCGCTCGGAAGAGTTCATCAGGGGTTCTTGTAGGGCTTTGGCTATCGGGGCCATAGCGTGGGCGCCGACCACGCCATCACTTGGTTTCTGTCACAATGGCCCGCACTTTAGCTGCACCATCATCCAGCGCAGAAGGACCCATCCCATGGCCAGCGAACTCATCAAACACATCTCCGATTCTTCTTTCGAAGCCGACGTGCTCAAGTCCGGCAAACCCGTGCTCGTGGACTACTGGGCCGAGTGGTGCGGGCCCTGCAAGATGATCGCCCCCATCCTGGACGAAGTCTCCAGCACCTACGAAGGCAAGCTGCAGGTCGCCAAGATGAATGTCGACGAGAACCGCGACATCCCCGCCAAGTTCGGCATCCGCGGCATCCCCACGCTGATGCTGTTCAAGGACGGCCAGCTGGCGGCGACCAAGGTCGGCGCGATGAGCAAGGCCCAGCTGACGGCCTTCATCGACCAGCAACTCGCCTGAGTCTTCGTCTCCCGGGGCTGCCGGCGTGCAACGCGCTGGCAGCCCTTGTCGTTTTTCCTGTCATAATCTTCGCAGTTCACCGGCTCTTTCTTTCTGGCAGCCGGTTCGAGTTCCCCGGTTTGTGAGGCCTCCTCGCCTCTCCTCAAACCTCCCCCCTGGTTCTTTCCGACAATTTCCCCGCACGGGGTTGTTCCATGCACTTAAACGAACTCAAGGCACTCCACGTGTCTGAAGTCTTCAAGCAGGCTGAAGCACTGGAGATCGAAAACACCGGCCGCATGCGCAAGCAGGAGCTGATGTTCGCGATCATCAAGAAGCGTGCAAAGGCCGGAGAGCAGGTCTTCGCCGACGGCGTACTCGAGATCCTGCCGGACGGCTTCGGCTTCCTGCGCAGCCCGGACACCAGCTTCACCGCCAGCACCGACGACATCTACATCAGTCCCAGCCAGGTGCGGCGCTTCAACCTGCACACCGGCGACCTGATCGAGGGCGAGGTGCGCATCCCCAAGGACGGCGAGCGCTACTTCGCGCTGACCAAGCTGGACAAGGTCAACGGCGGCGCACCCGAGGCGAACAAGCACAAGGTGATGTTCGAGAATCTCACGCCGCTGTTTCCCAAGGAGCTGATGCGCCTGGAGCGCGACAACTTCAAGGGCGAAGAGAACATCACCGGCCGCATCATCGACATCATCGCCCCCATCGGCAAAGGCCAGCGCGCCCTGCTGGTGGCACCGCCCAAGAGCGGCAAGACGGTGATGATGCAGCACATGGCGCACGCGATCAGCGCCAATTACCCCGAGGTCCACATGATGGTGCTGCTCGTCGACGAGCGGCCCGAGGAAGTGACCGAGATGCAGCGCACGGTGAAGGGCGAGGTCATCGCCTCGACCTTCGACGAGCCCGCGGCGCGCCACGTGCACGTGGCCGAGATGGTGATCGAGCGTGCCAAGCGCCTGGTCGAGCTCAAGAAGGACGTGGTGATCCTGCTGGACTCCATCACCCGCCTGGCCCGCGCCTACAACAACGTCGTGCCCTCTTCCGGCAAGGTGCTGACCGGCGGCGTGGACTCCAACGCGCTGCAGCGCCCCAAGCGCTTCCTGGGCGCCGCGCGCAACGTCGAGGAAGGCGGTTCGCTGACCATCATCGGCACCGCGCTGATCGACACCGGCAGCCGCATGGACGAAGTCATCTTCGAGGAGTTCAAGGGCACCGGCAACTCCGAAATCCACCTGGACCGCCGCCTCTACGAGAAGCGCGTGTTCCCCTCGATCCAGCTCAACCGCAGCGGCACCCGCCGCGAAGAATTGCTGCTGCCGCCCGAGATCCTCCAGAAGACCCGCATCCTGCGCCAGCTCATGTACAACATGGACGAAATCGAGGCGATGGAGCTCATGCTGAAGAACATGAGGGCGACCAAGACCAACGTCGAGTTCTTCGACATGATGCGCCGCGGGGGGGGTTAAGCTCTCTCCCAGGCTCCACCAACCGGCAATGCGCGGCCCTCGGACGCGCTTTGGCGGCCGAGGTCCAGGAGCTCCATGAGTTCGACCGCCTGTTCGGGCGGAACAGGGTTCTCGCCCTTGCCGAGGATCGCGTCGCGCACCGCGGCGTAGTAGGCCATGTAGTTGCCGGCCAAGGTCGGCACATTCCTCCGCTGGGATTGGCCGTCGTCGAACGGCAGGGTCAGCTCGCCGTCCAGGTCGTCGGCGCCCCACCCCTCGCCACCCGGCTTTCCGCCGGCGCGCAAGGCATCTTCCTGCGGATCGACACCGCGCTTGACGTAGCTGCCACTCGTGCCGTGCACGATGTAGCGCGGCGCGGCATGGGCGGCCAGCGTGGTGGCGTGCAGCACCACGCGCAGCGGCGCATGCGTGCCGCTCTCGTAGCGCAGCACGGCGTGGAAGTAGTCCTCGACCAGCGCGCCGTCACGCAGGGCGGCAGTGTCGAGCTGCAGCGTGTCGGGCCGCCCGAAGAGTTGCACGGTCTGGTCGAGCAGGTGCGAGCCCAGGTCCACCCAAAGACCCGCCCCCGGCACCGGCTGCTCGCGCCAGCGCTCGCGCACCTGGGGCCGGAAGCGGTCGAAGTGCGACTCGAAGTAGACCGGCCGGCCCAGTTCGCCCCCGGCGAGCAGCTCCTTCAGCGTCAGGAAATCCGAATCGAAGCGGCGGTTCTGGTAGACCGACAGCAGCCGGCCCTGCCGCTGCGCCAGCGCCGCAAGCTCGCGGGCCTGGGCCGCGTCGAGCGTGAAAGGCTTGTCGACCACCACATGCTTGCCCGCGGCCAGCGCGGCCTTGGCGACCGGATGGTGCTGGGCATTGGGCGTGGCGACCACGACCAAGTCGATGTCGGCCCTGCCCAGCAGCGCGTCCACGTCGGGCACCACGTCGACGCCCGGCCATTCCGCGTGGACCTTGCGGGGCTGGGAGCTGGCGACTGCCCCCAGCTGCAGGCCCGGGACGGCCGAGAGCACGGGCGCATGGAAGGTCTGGCCGGCGAAGCCGAAGCCGACCAGCCCGGCGCGCAAAAGGCTTGAATTCATGGCTGAATGGCGCTGGCGCCCAAAACGCTCAGTATGCGATAATTGAGGGCTTCGCGAAAAGTGCAGCCCGGCGCCGTGCCGGATGAGCGGGGGATGCCTCAATAGGCAGGACATCACCCCGTTCAAGCTTGTGGCTCTCGCATCGACCAAGGAAATACCATGAAAGAAGGCATTCACCCGAACTACCGCGAGGTCCTGTTCGTCGACCTGTCGAACGGCTTCAAGTTCGTCACCCGTTCCTGCGTGAACACCAAGGAAATGGGCAAGACCGACGACGGCCGCGACCTGCCCCTTTTCAAGCTCGACACCTCGAGCGAATCGCACCCCTTCTACACCGGCACGCAGAAGTCGGTGGACAACATGGGCGGTCGCGTCGAGAAGTTCCGCAACCGTTTCGGCAAGACCGGCGGTGCCGCCTCCAAGTAAGGCAGGCGCTTCCGAGTCGAGGGCAGCCCGGTTTACCGCGCTGCCCTTTTTCTTTTAGTCCTCCTCCACCCAGCCCCTCTTCCCGTTGAACCAGCCGACGCCAGCGATCGTTGCCCAGAGTGCCGTGCGGCGCCTGCCGCGCATCGCCCTCATCCTGCTCTGCGCGGCGTACCTGATGCCCGGCTTGCTGGGGCGCGGCCCCTGGAAGAGCGCGGACATCGTCTCCTTCGGCTACATGGCCGAACTCGCGCGCAGCACCGAGGGCCTGGCGCGCTGGCTCGATCCGATGCTGCTGGGCCTGCGGCCCGAGACGCCGGCCCTGATCCCCTACTGGATCGGCGCCTGGGCGATCAAGATCGCGCCCGCCTGGGTACACCCGGACCTCGCGGTCCGCATCGCCTTCGCGCTGCTGCTGTGGGGCACCTTCGCAGCCACCTGGTACGCGGCGTACTACCTCGCGCGCACCACCCAGGCACAACCCGTGGCCTTTGCGTTCGGCGGCGAGGCGCGCCCCACCGACTACGCCCGCGCCATCGCCGACGGTGCGCTGCTGGCGCTGATCGCCTCCCTGGGCCTGGCCCAGCTGGGGCACGAGACCACGCCGGCGCTGGCCCAGCTCTTCTTCACCTCGCAGTTGTTCTACGGCGTCGTGGCCCTGCCCTACCACCGCGTCGGCCCGATCATCGCCCTGGTGGTCGGCGCGGCCGGCATGACGCTCAGCGGCGGTCCCACCGTCGGCCTGGCGCTGGGCATCGGGTGCGTGATCTTCCTGGCCATGGAGCGCCGTCGCCGCGCCAGGGAGGAGACGTCCGACGAAGAACCCGACTACTCCGCAGCGGCGATCGGGACGATCTTCGGCGCCACGCTGCTGGCCGGGCTGCTGGCCGCCTGGCTCGGCCTGCTGCAATGGAAGATCGAGCTGCCGGGCAGCCAGCCCGGCACCCGCGTCTGGAGCGAACTGCGCAGCCAGGCCAGGCTTATGCTCTGGTTCACCTGGCCGGCCTGGCCGCTCGCGCTGTGGACCCTCTGGCGCTGGCGCCGGCAGCTGACGGCGCGCCACGTCGCGCTGCCCCTGTGGTTTGCGCTAGTGCCGCTGGCCGCCACCTGGACCACGAGTTTTTCCGAGCGCTCGCTGCTGCTCGCCCTGCCGGCCTTCGCGACGCTGGCGGCCTTCGCCCTGCCGACCTTCAGGCGCAGCGTCGCCGCGCTGATCGACTGGTTCACTCTGCTCTTCTTCAGCGTCTGGGCCATCGTCTTCTGGGTGATCTGGGTCGCGATGCAGACCGGCTTTCCGGCGAAGACGGCCGCCAACGTGGCGAAGCTGGCCCCCGGCTTCGTCCCCCACTTCTCGGCCACGGCGCTGGTCTTCGCCATCGCCGCCACGCTGGCCTGGGCCTGGCTGGTGCGCTGGCGCACCGGCCGGCACCGCGCCGCCCTGTGGAAAACCCTGGTGCTGCCGGCTGGTGGCGCGGCCCTGTGCTGGATGCTGGTGATGACGCTGTGGCTGCCGCTGCTGGACTACGCACGCAGCTACGCGCCGCAGGTGCGCGCCATCACCGAACGGGTCGGCCAGCCGAGCTGCATGTCCGAGCTGGCGCTCGGCCGGCCCCATATCGCGGCCCTGCGCCACCATGGCCAGATCAACCTGCAGCCGCTGATGGGCGGCCCGAGCTGTCCCTGGCTGGTGGTGAGCCCGGAGGCCATCGAGCGCCTGCACACGCTGGTCAACCTCGAGGGCTGGCGTCTCATCGGCACGCTGCGCCGCCCCACCAGTCCGAGCGACGACCTGCTGCTCTACCAAAGAACCGCGCCTTGAGCAGCGAACGGCGGGTCATTGCGCGCCATGCGGCGACGGTGCTCGCCGGCCAGTTGGCCGTGATGGCCTTCGGCGTGACCGACACCATCGTGGCCGGCCGCTACGCCGAGGGTGCGCTGGCGGCGCTGTCGGTGGGCTCGGCCATCTTCGTCAGCGTCTACGTCTCGCTGCTGGGGGTGTTGCAGGCGCTGTTGCCCATCTGGGCCGAGCTGCACGGCGCGCAGCGCACGGACGAGGTCGGCCGCTCCGTGCGCCAGGCGCTCTACCTGTGCGGCTTCGCGATCTCGCTCGGCATGGCGATCCTCCTCTTCCCGGCGCCGCTGCTGCGGTGGGCCGAGGTGCCGGAGGCGATGCGCGCCGACGTCGAAGCCTATCTGCAGGTGCTGGCCTTCGCGCTGCCGCCAGCGCTGCTGTTCCGCCTGTTCAGCACGCTCAACCAGAGCCTGGGCAAGCCGCAGTTGGTGACCTGGCTGCAAGTGGCGTCGCTCGCGCCGAAGCTGGTGCTGTCGATCTGGTTCACCTTCGGCGGCGCCGGCTTGCCCGCGCTGGGCCTGGTGGGCTGCGGCTGGGCCACGCTGGCGGTGAACTGGGCGATGCTCGCCTGCGCGGCCTGGCTGCTGCGCAGCCAGCCCTTCTACCGCGACTACCGAATCTGGCGCCGCATCGAGGCGCCTGACTGGCATCAGCTCGGCCAGTTCGCCCGGCTCGGGGTTCCCGCGGGGCTCGCGGTGCTGGTGGAAGTCACGTCCTTTACGCTGATGGCGCTGTTCATCGCGCGCCTGGGCACCGCCGCCACTGCGGCCCACCAGATCGCATCGAACCTCACGGCCGTCGCCTACATGGTGCCGCTGTCGCTTTCGATCGCCACCAGCGCCCGCGTGAGCTTCTGGCTCGGGGCCGGCGACGCCACGCTGGCCCGGCGCGCCTGTGCCCGCGGCTTCGAGCTGGCCGTGCTCGGCGCCTTGCTGTTTGCCGCCGCCATGGCGCTGCTGCGCTGGCGCCTCGCGGCCATCTATTCCGCCAATCCCGCCGTGGTGGCGCTCGGCGCCACGCTGCTGCTGGCAACCGCCGCCTACCACCTGGCCGACGCCGTGCAGACGCTGTGCGTCTTCGTGCTGCGCTGCTACCGCGTCACGGTGATGCCGCTCGTCCTGTACTGCACGCTGCTCTGGGGCGTGGGACTGGGCGGCAGCTACATGCTGGCCTACCGCGGCATCGGGCCCTGGCCGGCGATGCAGTCGCCACTGGCCTTCTGGCTGATGAGCGCGATGGCCCTCGCGTTGGCGGCCGCGCTGCTGCTGGCGGTGCTGTGGTCGACGCTCAGAAGGCGTGAATGAATCCGGCGTGCCCGAGCAGCCTGTCCAGGCGTGCCCAATCAAGGCGCAAAGCGCAGCCGTAGCTTCCGCGACGGCGAGCATTTGCAACGCAGAGTGGGTGCGCCTGGGCAGGATGAGCGGGCATGGCGGGTTCGTTCACGCCTTCTCATGCGACGGCGCTGAGCACGGCAGCTTGCCGCAGCCGCGTGACCGGGAAGATCAATGCGAAGCGCGAACCCTTGCCGACCGTGCTCTCGATGCGTAGCTCGGCCCCGTGGCGCTGCGCCACGTGCTTCACGATCGCCAGCCCAAGGCCGGTGCCGCCCGTCTCGCGCGACCGGCTGCGATCGATGCGGTAGAAGCGCTCGGTGAGACGCGGGATGTGCTCGGCCGCGATGCCCGGCCCGCTGTCGCGCACCGCGTACTCACCGCGCCCGTCGGGCAGGAGGCGCCAGCTCACCGCCACCTCGCCGCCGCCGGGCGTGTAGCGGATGGCATTGCTCAGCAGGTTGGACATCGCGCTTTGCAGCTCGGTGGCCGCGCCGGCGATCTCGGAATCGGCATCCATCTCGAAGCTCAGCCTGTGCCCCTGCGAGGTCAGACGGTTCGACAGCCCGCGGCCTTCGTCTTCGCACTGCGCCATCAGCGCCCGCATCCGGGTCCAGCGGTTGGCAGGCGGTGCAGCGCTGCCCTCCAGGCGCGACAGGGTGAGCAAATCGTTGACCAGCGTCTCCATGCGGTGCGACTGCTGCCCCATCAGCGCCAGATAGCGGGACCGCTCCTCGGCATCGAGCGGCAGGTTCTGCAGCGTCTCGACGAAGCCGGCGAGCACCGTGAGCGGGGTGCGGATCTCGTGCGAGACATTGGCGACGAAGTCGCGCCGCATCGCCTCGGCCTGCTCGAGGGCGGTGATGTCGCGCGTCAGCAGCATGCGGCGGTTGCCGGCGTACGGATGCACCTGCACCGACAGGCGCACCGGATGGCCGCGATGGGCCTGGATCTGCGAGGGCGCATCGATCACCACGTCGCGGCTGTAGTTCCAGGAGGCCAGGTAGGCCACGAAGGCGGGGTCGCGCACCAGGTTCGAGAGATGCTGCAGCAGGTCGCGCTCGGTATCGATGCCGAATTGCCCGGCCGCGGTCTGGTTGCACCACTCGATGCGGCCCTGCTCGTCGAGCAGCACCACGCCGTTGGGCGAGGCCTGGATGGCGGCCAGGAACTCCTGGAGCCGGTCTTCGGCCTGCCGGGCCTGCTGCTCGCGCGTGCGCAACAGTTTGCGGATGCGCTCGGCCAGCTCGCCCCAGACGCCGGAACCGCGCGACGGCAGCCCGTTGCCATCGTTGCGCAGCACGTGCAGCAGCCGCTGGGCGCGCCAGGCATCGAGCCCGAGCCACAGCGCCGCCCCCAGCCAGGCGCCCAGCCACAGGTAATGGAGTCCGGCCACTGCCGCGACCGCGGCGCCCCCAAGAAACGAGGCCGTCAGGAAAGTTGCTATACGAAACGGCATGCCCGCCCATTGTGCCGCGGGGTCCCCGCCGGCGAGCCCTTCACACCGTGACCTGGGACGTCAGCCTGTAGCCCGCGCCGCGCACAGTCTCGACCATCGGCGCCGCGGGGCCGAGCGATTCGCGCAGGCGCTTGACGTGCACGTCGACCGTGCGCTCCTCGATGTAGACGTGATCGCCCCACACCTTGTCCAGCAACTGCGCGCGGCTGTGCACGCGCTCGGCGTGCTGCATCAGGTAGCCCAGCAGCTTGAACTCGGTCGGCCCCACCTTCAACGGCGTGCCTTGCCAGGTCACGCGGTGCGTCGCGGTGTCGAGGGCCAGCTCGCCGATCTCGACGCGCTCGGTCACCACTTCCGGCGCGCGGCGCCGCAGCACGGCGCGGATGCGGGCCAGCATCTCCTGGGTGGAGAAGGGCTTGGTGATGTAGTCGTCCGCTCCGGCGTCCAGTCCGGCGACCTTGTCGGGCTCGTCGCCGCGCGCCGTCAGCATGAGGATCGGCATGCTCTTGGTGCGCGGGTCCTTGCGCCACTGGCGTGCCAACTGCAGGCCGCTCTGGCCCGGCAGCATCCAGTCGAGCAGCACGAGGTCGGGCAGATAGGCATCGATCTCGCGCTGCGCCGCCGCGCCGTCCTCGGCCCAGATCGGCTCGAAGCCGTTGTGACGCAGGTTGACGGCAATCAGCTCGGCAATCGAGGACTCGTCTTCGACGATCAGGACGCGGGGTTTCTTCATTGATCGGAATGAATGCCTATTGAAGGGCCGACTCGATTTCCTGCATCGACGTGTGCCGCACGTCGGCACCCTTGACGATGTAGATGATGAACTCGGCGATGTTCTTCGCATGGTCGCCGATGCGCTCGATGGCCTTGGCCAGGAACAGCAGGTCGAGGCTGGCCGAAATGGTGCGCGGGTCTTCCATCATGTAGGTGACCAGCTTGCGCACGAAGCCGTCGAACTCCTTGTCGATCAGGTCGTCGTCCTTGAGGATCGACAGCGCTGCCGCAGTGTCCAGCCGCGCGAAGGCGTCGAGCGCCTTGCGCAGCAGGCCGGAGGCCAGGTCGGCCGCTATACGCAGCTCGGTGGAAGGCAACGCACGCGCCGAGCCGCTCTCGATGATCGACTTGACCATGCGCGCGATCTTGTTCGCCTCGTCGCCCACGCGCTCGAGGTTGGCGGTGGTCTTGGAGATCGCGATCAGCAGGCGCAGGTCGCGCGCCGTCGGCTGGCGCCGCGCGATGATCGAGGACAGCTCGCGGTCGATCTCGATCTCCATCGCATTGACGCGGACCTCGGTCTCGATCACCCGGTCGGCCGACTCCGTGTCGAACTGCGCCAGCGCATACACGGCCTGGCTGATCTGGGACTCGACCATGCCGCCGAGCTCCATCACCCGCGAGGAGACCGCGTTCAGTTCGCTGTCGAACTGGCTGGAAAGATGTTTTTCGGTCATGACGCCCCTTTCAGCCGAAACGGCCGGTGATGTAGTCCTCGGTTTCCTTGCGCTTCGGCTTGAAGAACAGCTCTTCGGTAGCGCCGAACTCGATCAGGTCGCCCAGGTACATGTAGGCGGTGTAGTCGCTGCAACGCGCCGCCTGCTGCATGTTATGCGTCACGATGACCACTGTGTATTCGTTCTTCAGTTCGGCAATCAGTTCCTCGATCTTGGCCGTGGAGATCGGGTCCAGCGCCGAGCAGGGCTCGTCGAGGAGCAGAACCTCGGGCTTGATCGCGATGCCGCGGGCGATGCACAGCCGCTGCTGCTGGCCGCCCGAGAGGCCCGAGCCGCTCTGCTGCAGCTTGTCGCGCACCTCGGTCCAGAGCGCGGCCTTCTTGAGCGCCCACTCGACGCGGTCGTCCATCTCGGATGCACTCAGGTTCTCGAACAGCTTCACGCCGAAGGCGATGTTGTCGTAGATCGACATCGGGAACGGCGTCGGCTTCTGGAACACCATGCCGACCTTGGCGCGGATCAGCGCCACGTCCTGCTTGGAGGTCAGCAGGTTCTCGCCGTCCAGCGAGATCACGCCCTCGGCGCGCTGCTCGGGGTAGAGCTCGAACATGCGGTTGAAGGTGCGCAGCAGGGTCGACTTGCCGCAACCCGAAGGGCCGATAAAGGCCGTGACCTTGTTCTCGGGGATCTCGAGGTTGATGCCCTTGAGCGCGTGGAACTTGCCGTAGTAGAAGTTCAGGTCCTTGACCGAGATCTTCGCGCGGGACGGCTGTGCAGCGATGGTGGAAGGCATGATGTTCAGAGTTTGTTGCGCGTCAGGACGCGAGCGAGGATGTTGAGTGCCAGCACCGCGACGGTGATCAGGAACACGCCGGCCCAGGCCAGCTGCTGCCAGTTCTCGTACGGGCTCATCGCGAACTTGAAGATGGTCACCGGCAGGCTGGCCATCGGCTGCGTCATGTCGGCGGTCCAGAACTGGTTGTTGAGCGCCGTGAAGAGCAGCGGCGCGGTTTCGCCCGCGATGCGCGCCACTGCCAGCAGGATGCCGGTGACCACGCCGGCGCGCGCCGCGCGCAGCGTGATGCTCATGATCACCTTCCACTTCGGCGTGCCGAGCGCGTAGGCGGCCTCGCGCAGGCCGGGCGGCACCAGCTGCAGCATGTTCTCGGTGGTGCGGATCACGACCGGGATCACGATCAGTGCGAGCGCCATCGCGCCAGCCAGGCCCGAGAAGGACTTGAAGTAGGCCACCACGATCGCGTAGACGAACAGGCCGATCACGATCGAAGGCGCCGACAGCAGGATGTCGTTGACGAAGCGCGTGACGCTCGCGAGCCAGCCCTTGGGGTTGTACTCCGCCAGGTAGATGCCGGCCATGATGCCGATCGGCGTGCCGACGAAGGTCGCCATCGCCACCATCGCCAGCGAGCCGAAGATCGCGTTGGCGATGCCGCCGGCCTCGTTGGGCGGCGGCGTCATCTCGGTAAAGGTGGCGATCGCCAGGCCGCCGACGCCGAGGCGCAGCGTTTCCCAGAGGATCCAGATCAGCCAGAACACGCCGAAGGCCATCGCGGCGAGCGACAGCGACAGCGCGATGACATTGACCCGCTTGCGACTGGCGAACCTGGCCGCGCGCGTCTCGTTGAGCGCCTGGGCGCTGAGGAGCTTCTCCGCGGTGCTCATAGAAAAACCTCCGCGCTGCGCGCTGCGGTATTCGCCTTGGGAACGGCCCGGCAGCTCATGATTTCTTGCCCTCGCTCTTCTGCATCTGCTGCAGCAGCAGCTTGGACAGCGACAGCACCACGAAGGTGATGAAGAACAGCACCAGGCCCAGGTACATCAGCGAGGCCTGGTGCAGGCCGGCGCCGGCTTCGGCGAACTCGTTGGCCAGCACCGAGGTGATGCTGTTGGCCGCCTCGAACACCGAGAGCGAGTTCAGCTGGTTGGTGTTGCCGATCACGAAGGTAACCGCCATGGTTTCGCCCAGGGCCCGGCCGAGGCCGAGCATGATGCCGCCGATGACGCCGGCCTTGGTGTAGGGCAGCACCACCTTGGACACCACTTCCCAGGTGGTGGAGCCGAGGCCGTAAGCCGACTCCTTGAGCAGCGGCGGCGTGACCTCGAACACGTCGCGCATCACCGAAGCGATGAACGGGATGATCATGATCGCCAGGATGATGCCGGCCGACAAAATGCCGATGCCCACCGGCGGGCCGGACACCAGCGCGCCCAGGTAAGGCACTCCGTCGAACAGCCTCTGCAGCGGCTGCTGCACATAGGTCGAGAGGATCGGGCCGAACACCAGCAAGCCCCACATGCCGTAGACGATCGAGGGCACGGCAGCCAGCAGCTCGATCGCGGTGCCGAGCGGCCGCTTGAGCCAGGCCGGCGACATCTCGGTCAGGAACAGCGCAATGCCGAAGCTCACCGGCACCGCGATGATCAGCGCGATCAGCGAGGTGGCGAGCGTGCCGTAGATCATCACCAGGCCGCCGTACTCGTTCTGGACCGGATCCCACACGCTGCTGGTGAGGAAGCCGATGCCGAACTTGGCGATCGCGGGCCAGGCACCTGCCAGGAGCGACAGCAGGATGCCGATGAGCATCGCCAGGGTCAGCAGCGCGGCGCCCTTGGCCGCGATGCCGAACAGGCGGTCGGCGATGGCGCCGGTGCGCGGCTTCCTGACAGGGGGCGGGTTGGTGGATGTGCGCGCACCCTCGGCCGGGAGGTCGAGGGGGTTGGCGGCAGCGGGGAAAGTGGATGACACAGGTCGCTCCGAATTCGGCGCGTGCTCGAGCGGGGTGCTGCTCATGACGCGCCGGCTCGCTTTACTTGGCGACGACGGGCTTGCCCGACGCGTCCTTGATCTCGCCCCAGGCGATCGCGATGGCACCCTTCACCTTCTCGGGCATCGGCACGTAGTCCAGGTCGCCGGCGGTCTTGTCGCCGTTCTTGTAGGCCCACTCGAAGAACTTGAGCGTGGTGGTCGCCTGTGCCGGCTTGTCCTGCGTCTTGTGCATCAGGATGAAGGTGGCGCCGGTGATCGGCCACGACTGGTCGCCGGCCTGGTTGGTCAGCACCTGGTAGAAGGTCTTGGACCAGTCGGCGCCCGCGGCGGCCGCCTTGAAGGCGTCGTCGTCCGGGGAGACGAACTTGCCGGCAGCGTTCTGCATCTGCGCATAGGTCATCTTGTTCTGCTTGACGTAGGCGTACTCGACATAGCCGATCGAGTTGGGCAGCTTGCTGACGAACTGGGCCACGCCTTCGTTGCCCTTGCCGCCCGCGCCGGTGGGCCAGTTGACGGCGGTGCCGTCGCCGACCTTGGCCTTCCAGTCGGGGTTGGCCTTGCTCAGGTAGTTGGTGAAAAGGAAGGTGGTGCCGGAACCGTCGGCGCGGCGCACCGGGGCGATGGCGGCGTCGGGCAGCGCGAGCGAGCCGTTCAGCGCCTTGATCGCCGGGTCGCTCCACTTGGTGATCTTGCCCAGGTAGATGTCGCCGAGCACCTGGCCGCTGAGCTTCAGCTCGCCGGCCTTGATGCCCTGGATGTTGACCACAGGGACCACGCCGCCGATGACGGTCGGGAACTGCACCAGGCCCTTGGCCTTGAGGTCTTCGTCGGTCAGCGGCATGTCGGAAGCGCCGAAATCGACCGTCTTGGCGTCGATCTGCTTGATGCCCGCGCCGGAACCGACCGACTGGTAGTTGATCTTGGCGCCGGTGGCCTTGTTGAAATCGGAAGCCCACTTGGAATACAGCGGGGCCGGGAAGCTTGCGCCTGCGCCCGTAGCTTCCTGGGCAAAGGCGGGGACATGGGCCAGGGCCGCGGCGATGAGGCCGGCGGCTGCAAACTTGAACGTCGTTTTCATGAAGCTTCCTTCTGGATGTGCAAAGAACCCCCTTGCCGGGGACTTGGCAGCGACTCTAGGAAGCTTGTGTGACATCAATGTGACACCCTCTCCAGAGGGAAAACGGCCCTGCTGGGCCGCGGATTCTATGACGATGTCACACAACCGTCATGATCCGCACCTAGCCTCGGCAGCGTGCCGCGGCGCCTGCCTACGCGGCGCCGGCCGGCCGCGACGTTACGATCAGGCCCCGGCCTCTCCCATCTCGACATGCAAAACGGAACCCGCCTCGCCGCGGTCGATCTCGGTTCGAACAGCTTCAGGCTCGAAATCGGCCGGGTCGACCATGGCCAGATCCACCGCGCCGAATACCTGAAGGAAACCGTCCGCCAGGGCAACGGCCTGGACGCGGCCCGCAATCTGACGCCCGAGGCCATGCAGCGCGGCTGGGACGCCCTGGCACGCTTCGGCGAACGGCTGGCGGGCTTCAAGCGCTCGCAGGTCCGCGTGGTGGCCACTCAGACCCTGCGCGAAGCCCGCAACCGCGACGAGTTCCTGCTGCGCGCGCGCACCATCCTGGGCTTCGGCATCGATGTCATCACCGGCCGCGAAGAGGCCCGCCTTATCTATCAGGGCGTGGCGCACCTGCTGCCCCACACCGATGCCTCGAGCCGCGAACGTCGGCTGGTGGTGGACATTGGCGGCCGCTCGACCGAGATGATCATCGGCCAGGGCCTGGAGGCCGAGGTGATGGAGTCGTACCGGGTCGGCAGCGTTGCCTGGTCGATGAAGCATTTTCCCGAGGGCCAGTTCACCACCGCCGCCTTCCGGGCCGCCCAGATCGCGGCCAAGGCGGTGCTCGACGACGCGCTCGGCACCTACGTGCCCGACCGGTGGGACGTGGCCTACGGCGCCTCGGGCACCATCGGTGCGGTCGGCGACGTGCTGGCGGCCGCCGGCGGCGAGCCGGGCCTGATCACGCGCGAAGGGCTGGACTGGCTGGTCGACCGCCTGCTCAAGGCCGGCAGCGCCGATCGCCTGCGCATCGAGGGCATGCGGGAAGACCGCAAGGCGGTGATCGGCGGCGGCGTGAGCGTGCTGCGGGCCGTTTTCGACTTGCTGGAGATCGAGGAGATGCGGGTGGCGCAGGGCGCCCTGCGTCACGGCGTGCTGTACGAGCTGCTCGAGCGCGACGAGAGCGTCGCCGACCTGCGCGCCAGCACGGTGGCGCGCCTGGCCAGCCGCTTCGCCGTCGATGCCGCCCAGGTGCGGCGGGTCGGCGAGACGGCCGCGGCCCTGTTCCTGCAGCTGGAGCCGGCCTCGCGCGGCGCCAGCACCACCAGCCGCGCGGGCCGGGCGCTGCGCAAGATCGGCTGGGCCGCGCAGTTGCACGAGATCGGCACCCACATCTCCCACAGCGAATACCACAAGCACGGCGCCTACATCCTGGACAACTGCGACGCGCCAGGCTTCGCGGTCAACGAGATGCACTGGCTCAGCCAGCTGGTGCTGGGCCACCGGGGCAAGCTGCGCAAGCTCGAAGGATCGCTGGACGACGAGACCTTCGTGCCCCAGCTGTTGGCACTGCGGCTGGCGGTGATCCTGTGCCATGCGCGGCGCGACCCCGACCTGGACGGTCTGCGTCTCGTGCGGGCGGACAGCCGCTTCTTCGTGCTCGGCTGCCGCAGCGGCTGGGCCGAGAGCTATCCACAATCGGCGCACCTGCTGCGCGAGGAAGTGCTGGCCTGGCAGAAGACCCCCTGGCGGGTCCAGCTGGAAGGCTGCTGAGCGCCCGCCAGAGCGATTGGCGCCGCCCGCCCGCCTAGAGCAGCTCGGGCGACTGAACCGTCACCACCACGGTCTGGACGTCTCCGTCGCGCTCGCGCGTGCGAATCCACCAGACGGCGCCCTTGCGCACCGGGCAGCTGTCCTGCTTCAGCCCGAGCAGCAGCGAGATCGCCTCGCCGAGCGAGGGCTGGTGCCCGACCAGCAGCACCACCGACTTGCCGTTGGGCCAGCCGGCCGCGCCCAGCAGCGCATCGGGCGTGGTGTCGGGCGCGAGTTCGCTGCGCAGCTTGTACTTGCGACCCAGCGCCAGCACGGTCTGCTCGCAGCGCCGGGCCGGACTGCAGACGACGCGCGTGCCCTCGGGCAGTTGCCGGTCCAGCCAGGCCGCCATGCGCTTGGCCTGCTTCTCGCCGCGCTGGGTCAGCGAACGCTGCATGTCGTCGCAGCCTTCGGTCCAATCCTCGGCCTCGGCATGGCGCCAGAAGATCAGGTCCATGCGCGCCTCATCCTCGCGTGGCGGCGCGGCTGCGGCCACGCGACGAGTAGCGGACCATGAGCGCGGTCTGCGCACCATGCGCCTGGACGGCGCGCGGCGCGCCCTCCTCGCCCTGGTGCGTGTCGTGGTGCACGCGGCGGTAGGCGCCATCGGCGCCGAGGTCCCAGGCATCGCGCCCGTCGTGCAGATAGGCCACCAGGCATTCGTCGATCAGGCGCTGGCGCAGCACGGGGTCGGTCACCGGCCAGGCCAGCTCGATGCGCCGCATCATGTTGCGGTTCATCCAGTCGGCGCTCGACAGGTAGAGCGCCTCGTCCTCGCCTTCCCGGAAATAGAAGACCCGCGAATGCTCGAGGAAACGGCCGATCACCGAGCGCACGCGGATGTTGTCGGTCAGGCCCGGCACCAGGGCCGGCAGCGTGCAGGCGCCGCGCACGATCAGGTCGATCTTCACGCCCTTGCGGCCCGCGGCGACCAGGGAGGCGATCAGAGCCTCGTCGGTCAGCGCATTCATCTTGGCGACGATGCGCGTGGGCACGCCGCGCGCGGCCGCCGCGCCCAGCGCTTCGATGCGCGCGGCCAGGTTGCGGTGCAGATCGAAGGGCGCCACCCACATGCGGTTGAGCTTCGGCAGCCGGCTCTGGCTGGCCATGTGCACGAACACGGCCTCCATGTCGGCCGTCAGCGCCGGATCGGCCGTCAGGTGGCTGATGTCGGTGTAGAGCCTCGCGGTGCGCGGGTTGTAGTTGCCGGTAGAGAGGTGGCCGTAGCGCCGCATCTGCTTGCCTTCGCGCCGCGTCACTAGCAGCATCTTGGCGTGGGTCTTGAGGCCGACCACGCCATACACCACCTGGGCGCCGATCGACTCGAGCATCTCGGCCCAGTTGATGTTGGCTTCTTCGTCGAAGCGCGCCTTGAGCTCCACGATCACCGTGACTTCCTTGCCGCGGCGCACCGCCTCGCGCAGCAGCTCCATGAGCTCGGAATCGGCGCCGGTGCGGTAGATGGTCTGCTTGATCGCGAGCACCTGCGGATCCTGCACCGCCTCGCGCAGGAAGGCGAGCACGCCCTCGAAGCTCTCGAAGGGCTGGTGGATCATTGCATCGCCGGCCTGCAGCCGCTCGAAGAAGGACTGCCCCGGCGACAGCGAAATGGGGTAGGAGGCCTGGTAAGGGGCGAAGCGAAGCTGCGGCTCCTCCAGCAGGTCGATCAGCTGCGTGAGCCGCGCCAGGTTGACCGGCCCATGCACCCGGTAGAGCGCCTCCGGCGGCAGATCGAACTGCGCGAGCAGGAAGCTCGCCAGCGACTCGGCACAGCTGGCCGAGACTTCCAGCCGCACCGCCTGCCCGAAGTGCCGGTGCTGCAGCCCCTGGCGCAGCGCGGTGCGCAGGTTCTTGACGTCTTCCTCGTCGACCGCCAGGTCGGAATGGCGCGTGACGCGGAACTGGGAGAAGTCGCCCACCTCGCGCCCCGGGAACATGCTCTGCAGATGCGCCCGCACGATGCTCGACAGCGCGACGAAAAGCCTCTTGCCGCCGGACACGCGGCCCGGCATCGCGATCATGCGCGGCAGCACCCGCGGCACCTTGACGATGGCGATCGGGTTCTCGCGGCCGAAGGCGTCCTTTCCGCCCAGGCGCACGATGAAGTTGAGCGACTTGTTGGCGACCTGCGGGAAGGGATGGGCCGGGTCCAGCCCGACGGGGATCAGCAGCGGCCGGACCTCCCGCTCGTAATAGTCGCTCACCCACTTGCGCTGCGCCGCATTGCGCTCGCCGTGCGAGATGACGTGGACGCCTTCCTTCGCAAAGGTCGGCATCAGCTCGTCGTTGTAGAGCGCGTACTGGCGGCCCACCAGGGTATGCGCCGCCTCGGCCAGGCGAGCGAAGGAGTCGACCGTGTAGTTGCCCTTGCGGTCGCCGGCGGTATTGGCGGCCAGGTGAGGCGCCATCCGCACCTCGAAGAACTCATCGAGGTTGGACGAAACGATGCACAGGTAGCGCAGCCGCTCGATCAGCGGGACCTCGGGTCTATAGGCCCAGTCGAGCACGCGCTCGTTGAAGGCCAGGATGCTGTGGTCGCGATCGAGCAGCGTCAGCGAGGGTTCCGCGACGGCAGGCGGGCTGTCGGCGAGGACGGGGGGAGAAGCGAAATTGTCTGGAACAACGGGCACAGGAATGGTCGCATGCGAGAACATGACAGTGTCGAACGACTTCGTGACACTTCCATGACAACTGTGTGACGCTCTTTCCCGGCTGTCAATTGCCCAGGAAATGCTTGCGGTAGCGCGCCGGCAGGTCGTCGATGCGCATCAGCATGGGCAGGTCGGCGGTGTTGAAGTCCGGATCCCAGGCCGGCGGGCCCAGCACCTTGGCACCCAGCCGCAGGTAGCCCTTGATCAGGGCCGGCGGCTCGATGTCCAGATCGCCGTTGAGCCGATGCACCGGCAGCGGCAGCCGCGGCTGGACCTGGAACTGGATGGGCGCCATGTGCGTGGCCGAGAGCTGGCGCCAGATGCTGGCGGCGGCATCGCCGCTGGTCACGCCGTTGTGCCACATCGGGATGCTGGCACAGCCGATCATGGTGTCGAGCTTGTTGCGGTTCATGAAGGCCGCGAGCGCGCCCCACAGCGCAAGGATCACGCCGCCCTGCCGGTGGTCGGCATGCACGCAGCTGCGGCCCAGCTCCACCATGCGCTCGCGCAGGTCGCGCAGGCGCGTCAGGTCGAACTCGGTGTCGCTGTAGGTGCTGCCCACGCGCCGGGCCTGGGCCGGCGTCAGCACGCGGTAGGTGCCGATGACCTGGCGCGTGGCCTCGTCGCGCACCAGCAGGTGCTCGCAGAAATCATCGAACAGGTCGACGTCGTGGCCTTCGAGCGTGGTGTTCAGGCGCGCGCCCATCTCGCCGGCGAACACTTCATAACGCAGGCGCTGCGCGGCACGCACGTCGTCCTGGTGGCGCGCCCAGCTCACGCTGATGCCGCCGCGGCCGGGCTCGATCGCCTCGGGCAGCGTGACGGGTGCGGCAGGCACGGGAACGGTCGCCGGCGTGCGAACCGGGGCGGGCCACAGGGCGGCGCGCAATCCCAGTTGCGAGAACGGAAACGTCGGCGTGGGCAGTTCTTTCATGCGGGGACCCTTTCTGCCGACGAAGTCTGTGAGCACGCAATGAAATACGCGTGTCACTCCGATGGCAGTTGCATGACGTGTCGCTAAAGGGCCAAACTTTGGGCGTCTAATGCCGAACGGCTGAACCTTGCAAGCGATGGAGTTCCACCCATGTCCGTTGAAATGACTGCCGACGCCCCCGTCGGCATCGCCGAGACCCGGCGCGACCAGATGTTCCCCACGCTGACCGCTTGCGACATCGCACGCGCCCGGCGCTTCGGCAGCGTGCAGCACTACGCGCGCGGCGACTGCCTGTTCTCTGCCGGCGAGCCGGGCGCCGGCATGTTCGTGGTGCTCGAGGGCATCGTGGCCATCACGCAACGCGACGGGCTGGGACGCGTGGTGCCGATCCGGCACCAGGGCCACGGCCAGTTCCTCGCCGAAATCGCGCAACTCTCCGGCCGCCCTTCCCTGGTCGACGGCCACGCAGAAGAGGAGGTCACGACCCTGCTGGTGCCGCCCGAGCAGTTGCGGGCCCTGATCATCGCCGAAGCCGACCTCGGCGAGCGGCTGGTGCGCGCGATGATCCTGCGCCGCGTGGCGCTGATCGAATCGGGCAGCAGCGGGCCGGTGCTGATCGGCCGGCCGCAATCCGCCGCGCTGCTGAGCCTGCAGAACTTCCTGACGCGCAACGGCCATCCCTACCAGGTCGTCGATGCCACACAAGACAGCGATGCCCGCGCCCTGCTGGAACAGTATCCCGACGCGGAATTGCTGGTCACCTGCCCCAACGGCTCGGTGCTGACCGATCCCAGCGAGAGCGCCCTGGCGCGCTGCCTCGGCATGATCGATTCCGTCGAGCACGACGAGCTGTTCGACGTGCTGGTGGTGGGCGCCGGCCCGGCCGGCCTCGCGACCGCCGTCTATGCAGCCTCCGAGGGCCTGCGCGTGATCGTCCTCGACTGCCGCTCCTTCGGCGGCCAGGCCGGCGCCAGTGCGCGCATCGAGAACTACCTGGGCTTTCCGACCGGCATCTCCGGCGGGGCGCTGGCGGGGCGCGCCTTCGTGCAGGCCCAGAAGTTCGGCGTCGAGATGATGATCCCGGCCCAGGCCGCGTCCATGGATTGCAGCCAGGCCGACAGCAAGGGCGAGCTGATCGTCCGCCTCTCGGACGGGCGGCGTCTGCGCGCGCGAACGGTGGTGATCGCCAGCGGCGCCCGCTACCGCCGGCCCGAGGTGCCGCGCCTGAGCGAATTCGAAGGCCGCGGCATCTGGTACTGGGCCTCGGCGCTGGAGGCCAAGCTGTGCGCCCAGCAGGAGATTGCCCTGGTCGGCGGCGGCAACTCGGCCGGCCAGGCGGCGGTCTTTCTCTCGCAGCACGTGGACAAGCTCAACCTGCTGGTGCGCGGCCCGTCTCTCGCGGCCACCATGTCGCGCTACCTGATCGACCGCATCGAAGCCACGCCGAACATCGAGCTGCATCCCCACACCGAGCTCATCAGCCTGCATGGCGAGCCTGATTCGGGGCTCAACGGCGCGAGCTGGCGCTGCAGAACCAGCGGCGAAGAGTTCAGCTGCCCGGCCCGCAACATCTTCCTGTTCATCGGGGCGGTGCCGGAAACCGACTGGCTGGAAGGCTGCGGCGTCTCCGTCGACAAGCACGGCTTCGTGCTCACGGGCGAGGCCGCGAGCCGCGGCTTTCCGGCCCGCCCTGCAACCGCGCTGGAAACCAGCGTGCCGGGCGTGTACGCGGTGGGCGACGTGCGCTCGGGCTCGGTCAAGCGCGTGGGCGGTGCGATCGGCGAAGGCGCGCAGGTGGTCGCGCTGATCCACAAGCACCTGGCCCCCAGCGCCGTGGCCGCCTGAAAGCCGGCACGTCGGCTGCCGGCATCCGGGGGGCGCCCTGCACGAAGGACCACCGGCGGCTATGCTGGCCGGCCGTCTTTCATCCGTGGAACCCTACGCATGTCCCAAGCGCCCATCGACGTCTATTCCTGGCCCACCCCCAACGGCCACAAGATCCACATCATGCTGGAGGAGTGCGGCCTGCCCTACCGCGCGCACCCGGTCAATATCGGCAAGGGCGACCAGTTCGAGCCCGCCTTCCTGAAGATCAGCCCCAACAACAAGATTCCGGCCATCACCGACCCCGAGGGGCCGGACGGCAAGCCGATCTCGCTCTTCGAGTCCGGCGCCATCCTGGTCTACCTGGCCGGCAAGACCGGCCGCTTCATGCCCGAGAGCGACCGCGGGCGCTACGAGGTGCTGCAGTGGCTGATGTTCCAGATGGGCGGCGTCGGCCCGATGCTCGGCCAGACCCATCACTTCCGGCTCTACGCGCCGGAGAAGATCGCCTACGCGATCGACCGCTACAGCAACGAGGCGCGCCGCCTCTACGGCGTGATCGACAAGCAGCTCGCCAACCACGCCTTCATCGCCGGCGACAGCTACTCCATCGCCGACATCGCCATCTTCCCCTGGCTGCGCAACTGGGAGGGCCAGGGCATCGTGCTGACGGACTTCCCGCACCTGAAGAAGTGGTTCGAGGGCATTGCCGCGCGACCGGCCGTGCAGCGCGGCGTCAAGGTGCTGGCGGATCTGCGCCAACCGATTACGGGCGACAAGGAGCGCGAGGTGCTGTTCGGCAAGACGCAATACGAGCGACGCTGAGGGCCCGCCCCCGCCGCGCAGGCTAGAATCACAGGCTCGTCGGGGTGTAGCGCAGCCTGGTAGCGCATCTGCTTTGGGAGCAGAGGGTCGAAGGTTCGAATCCTTTCGCCCCGACCAACAACCAAGTGAACGCCGGCATGGACGCAAGTCTGTGCCGGCGTTTTGCTTTGCAGGGAACTTCCCTGCGCTCTCAAGCCGTCCTTGCGCGCTCGAGCACTCGCGCGGCGCGAGGCGCGCGCCGCGCCGGCTTCCTGGGCCCGAAGAGGCGGGCTGCAGCGGGCGCCGGTGCCGCCTGGAGCACCCGGTCCATCCCGCGGGAGAAATCTTGGCAAGCCAGGTTGAACTCGGCAACCGCCTGAAGGTACTCGCGACGCGCAGCCTTGGTGCTCATGGGCGGAAGGTACTCCAAATGCCGAGCCGCCACCACAGCCACTCAACTGACGGGCAACTGCTCCGGCATCGGCTCCGGCGGCGGCGATGACGGCTCCTTCTCGGCCGGCTCGCGCCCACCCAGCTCCTCGATCATCTTCTCGCCGACAGGATCCGGGCCATCCAGGGGGATCGATTCCTCGAAGCCGATCTCCGGCTCCTCGCTGGGGGTTCGGGTGGTGTTGGTGCTCATGGGATGAAACTCCATCTGAAACCGCCACCTTGGCGCCCGTAAATGCGCGGATGTCTCGGGCAAACTCCCCACCCGATGTCGGCCGCCGCCGACGCCGCGCGGCCACACCGTAAAATCGCGCACCTTCCTCACTGCCCGTAGCTCAGTTGGATAGAGCATCGGCCTTCTAAGCCGAATGTCGGGGGTTCGATCCCCTCCGGGCAGGCCAGTCGCTCCTCTTCAGACATGCCGAAACTCGATCTGAAGCGAGATCCGCGGCACCTCGCAGTCCGTGGGGGCGTAGCAACTGCACACGACGGCTCTCTCGACCTGCAATGACCCTTCGTCGAGTCTTGCGGCCCAGCGGTCCTTGTGGCTGGCCTTGACGTAACCGATCCTTCTCCAGCGGGGCAACAGCCCGAACAGCGATGGGCACCGCAGCCACGCTGCGATGGCCTCCCCATCGTGTGGGTGATCCCGTTCCCTTCGAAGGGCGACCGTCGAGCCGACTCGGCAGTGCCGCTGGATCAGTTGCGAACGGTCCTCGTAGCCGGTTGCTGCCAGCAAGACCCAAACGGTGTAAGGCGTGCCGGTCGAAACGGGCACTGCTGAAGCCCACGAAGACGCCGCTCCCGATGGCGCCCGGAAGGCTTCTGCTTTGCGTTTCAACTCGCCTCCTCCGCGATGTTGCACTGCGGCAGATTTTAGGTGCAAAGTACTATCTAAAAGCTTGATCGTCGTGTCGCGAAAACAGACGCTGCTCCGTGTCCTGGCCACCCGCGGCTACCATGCGGCAACGCAGAAGGAGTGCCGGAATGAGCGCGCAGATCCAGACGATGGTGAACACCGATGCCGCCGACCGCCTCGGCCATGGCGTGACGGAGAAGATGCCGTGACCGCCGAAGCCCATGTGAACTGGCACCCCGCCGGCTGGCGCGACCGCCCCGCTCTCCAGATGCCGGCCTACGGCGACTCTCGCGCACTGGCGCAGGTCGAGCAACGCCTGGCGTCGCTGCCGGCCCTCATCTTCCCGGGCGAGATCTCGCAGCTGCGCGAGCGCCTCGCGGCAGTGGCGCGCGGAGAAGCCTTCCTGCTGCAGGGCGGCGACTGCGCCGAAAGCTTCGAGGAGTTCGGGCACGAGCCGGTGGAGTCCACCTTCCGCGTGATCCTGCAGATGGCCGTCGTGCTGACTTATGCCGCCGCATGCCCGGTCGTGAAAGTGGGGCGCATCGCGGGGCAGTTCGCGAAGCCGCGTTCGTCCGACGTCGAGACCCTCGACGGCGTGACCCTGCCCTCCTACCGCGGGGACATCATCAACGCCAGCGAGTTCGCCCCGGCAGCCCGGCATCCCGATCCCGCCCGGCTGCTCACCGCGTATTCGCATTCCGCGGCCACGCTCAACCTCCTGCGTGCGCTGGCCCAGGGCGGCTTCGCCGATCTTCACGAGGTGCACCGCTGGACGGCGGACTTCGTGCGCTCCAGCCCCCAGGGCGAGCGCTTCGAGGAACTCGCCGAGCGGATCACGCAGTGCCTCGCCTTCATGGAAGCCTGCGGATTCGACGCCACGCGGGCGCCGCAGCTGCACGCGGTCGAGTTCTACACATCGCACGAGGCGCTGCACCTCCACTACGAAGAAGCCCTGACCCGCCTCGACGCGCGCCAGCAGCGCTGGTATGGCGGCTCGGCCCACATGCTGTGGCTCGGGGAACGCACGCGCAAGCTCTCGGGCGCCCACGTGGAATACCTGCGCGGCGTGCAGAACCCCATCGGCGTCAAGCTGGGTCCCTCCGCCACGTGCGATGACGTGCTGCGCCTGCTCGACGTGCTGGACCCGGACCAGGAACCCGGCCGCGTGGTGCTCATCACGCGCATGGGCAGTGACAAGGTGGCCGAACGACTCCCTCCCCTGCTGCAGGCGGTCAGCCGCGCCGGGCGCACGCCCGTCTGGTGCTGCGACCCGATGCACGGCAACACCGTCAGCTCCTCCACCGGCTACAAGACGCGCGACTTCGACCGCATCCTCGGCGAGGTGCGCGGCTTCTTCGCCGCGCACGCGCAGCAGGGCACCCATCCGGGCGGGCTCCATTTCGAGATGACCGGGCAGGACGTGACGGAGTGCCGCGGCGGCGCGCAGGCGCTCACCGACGAAGGCCTGTCCAGCCGCTATCGCACCGCGTGCGATCCACGCCTGAACGGATCGCAAAGCCTGGAGCTGGCCTTCCTCATCGCCGACGTCCTCAAGCGCTCGCGCGGCTAGCGCGAAGGCTGCCGGGCGGCGATTGGTGCTCGCCATGAAACACCGTGCGCCCCCCTGCGACCCTACCGGCGGCGCACGCCCGACCCTACGATCCATTCCGGCGCCCACTCCCGACTCAATGCCCCTCGAGGCGCCTGAAGGACCCACATGAAGATCGTCGCCATCGGAGGCTCCGGCCTCATCGGCAGCAAGCTCGTCAACCGGCCCAAGGCACCGCGCTGAAATGACCACGACGCCGCTGGAACCGCCGCCGGTCGATCTGCTGGACAAGTTCCACGGGCCGGACTTCCTCCCGCTCTACACCACCACGGTGAGCGTCAGCGGTGGAGAGGCAAGGCATGGGCGTGCTTCCGGCGAGGTCCGATCCGATGACGGCAGCCTCGCGCTGTCGCTCCGGCTCCCGCCCGAACTGGGCGGCCCCGGCGGCGGCACCAACCCAGAGCAGCTCTTCGCAGCGGGCTATGCGGCCTGCTTCCATGGGGCGCTCAGCCTGCTGGCCGAACGCTTGCAGATCCCCATTCAAGACTTCGTGGTTCGCGTCAACGTCGCCTTCGGGCGCGACCCGGTCGACGGCATGTTCATGGTGACGGCCGATATCCGGGTTCACTTGCCGGGGCTCGAGAAGCGTGTGGCCGAGGAACTCGTGCGCAGCGTCGAACGCATCTGCCCGTACACCAAGCTGGCGCGCCAGGGAATCCAGAGCACGGTGGCGCTCGCACCATGAACCGCGCATGGCCGCCGCGGCGGCATCGGGCTTGCCAGCATCGGGCCGGATACGGGATCATCGGACATGCTGCGCCTCTACGACAGCCTCTACTCCGGCAACTGCTGGAAAGTCCGCATCCTCTTGAACCAGCTCGAGCTTCCGTTCGAGCGCGTGACGCTCGATCTCGCCAAGGGTGAAGCCGCCGAGCCGGCCTTCCGCCGGAAGAGCCGCTTCGCACGCGTGCCGGCGCTGGAACTCGAGGACGGCCGCACCCTGGTCGAATCCGGGGCCATCCTGCTCTACCTGGCCGAGGGCACCCGCTTCATCCCCGAAGACCCGTTCCTGCGCGCGGAAATGCTGGGCTGGATGTTCTTCGAGCAGGCGGATATTCAGAAGCCCATCGCGGTACCGCGCGTGTACCACCTGCGCGGAATGGCTGCCGCCATGACGGACGACATCGCTCGATGCCACAAGGAGGGCAACGCCGTTCTCGAAAAGCTCGAGCAGTGGATCGCCCCGCGCACCTGGCTGGTCGGCGAGGCCTACACGCTCGCCGACCTCGCCGCTTCATGCTATGTGTCGCTCGCCCCCCAGGGCGGCTACGACATGGCGCGCTATCCGGCCATCCGCGCCTGGCTGGGGCGCGTCGCCGCGCAGCCCGGCTGGGTGCCGCTGCTGCCCGGCGAGTAGCCCGCGCGGCTCAGGCGGCGGCGTCGCCTGACGAGCTCGCGGGTTCGAAGATCGCGCTCATACCGCGATCGCCTCCAGGCGGCCCAGCAGTTCCTCCTTGCGATCCCGCAGCCACGGGGGCAACTGGAACTCCTCGCCGAAGTGACCGGGCTCCTCGTCGATGGCGAAGCCGATGTCGGTGGTCGCGGCTTCGAAGATCACGCCGCCCGGCATCTTGAAATACATCGAGCGGAAGTAGTTGCGGTTGACCGACTCGGAGGCATCGATGTAGCCCATGCTCATCAACTTGTCCTTGATCTGCATCTGCTGCTCCTGGCTGTCGACCGCGAATGCGACGTGGTGGATGGTCCCTTCGCCGTAGATGGACGATCCCTGCAGGCGATCCGGCTCATGGAGGAACTCGACGATGGTCCCGGGTGCCCCGTCGCTGGTCTCGAAGCGGTGGTACGGGCCCGATTCGCCCGCGTAGCGGAAGTCGATCGCTTCCTGCATGAAGGTGATCGACTCGGCCACCTCCCGCAGCGACAGCGTGATGCTGTGCACGCCACGGATGGCGAAGGCCTCGGGAATGTCGTCGGCCAGGCACGGCACGCGCGGGTCGCGGTCCGAGGCGACCAGGTCGAACTCGATCCCGCAGGGGTGATGGAAGCGCTGGCGCTCTTCGCCGAAGCGCTCCACCACCTCCTTGTCGAAGGCAATGCCGTGCGCCGCGAAGCGCGCGCGCCAGAAGTCCAGCGAGCCCTTCGGCACGGAATAGTTGATGACCCGGATCTGACCCGAGCCGCGCCGCCCCTGCACGCCCTTCTGCTTGAAGGGAAAGGAGGTGACGAGCGTGCCGGCGTCGCCCTGCGGGTTGCCGTAGTAGAGGTGATAGATCGGGTCCTCGCCGTCCAGCAGCACGGTCTTCTTGACCAGGCTCTGGCCGAGCAGCTTGACGTAGAAGTCCACGTCCTCCTGCGCACCGCTGACGCAGGCGGTCAGGTGATGAAAACCTTTGATGATCGACATTCGGGTTCCTTGTGGGTTGGGGGTCTTGATGGGCGGCATGCCCGTTCAGGCTTCGACGAAGGTGGTGAACTCCTCCACCTCGAGCTTGTGCAGCGCCATGCGGTTCTCCGGCATGCTGTTGTCCGCATAGCCGAGCGACATGCCGGCGATCACCATCTCGCCCTCGGGAATCTGAAGCTCGGCGCGAAGCACGGGGTGCTGCAGCGACCAGATCTGCTGCGGGCAGGTGTCGAGGTCGCGCCCCTTGGCAGCCAACATGATGTTCTGCAGGAAGCAGCCATAGCAGATGAAGCTGGCCCATTCCAGGCGGCGGTCCATCGTGAAGATGATCCCGACCGGCGCATCGAAGAAGAGAAACTGCCGCTCCACGTCGCGCATGCGGCCCGCCTTGTCGCTTCGATGCACGCCCTGCGCATCGCCGAGCTGGCCGCGGAAGGTGTTGAAGCGCGACGAGTACGGGTCGTGCAGCGGCTGGGGGAAGAAGGGGTACTCGGGCGCGAGCTTCTCGGGCCCGGCGCGGAAGGCCTCGACGGCCGCCGTGGTCACGCGCTCGCGCGCCTCGCCCGTGACCACGTAGCAGCGCCAGGGCTGCGTGTTGCTCGAGCTGGGGGCGTACTTCGCGACCGAGAGGATGTCCCTCACGGTCTCGAGCGGTACGGGGCGGTCGAGGAAGCCGCGCTTCGTGCGGCGCTCGCAGATCAGTTCGTCGATGAGCGAATGCATTGCAGTGTCTCCATCCGTGGTGGTGGGGGGGGTGGCGGTCGTTGGCGGGGTGCGTCGACCTGGCCAGGGAATCGTAGGAATGGCCACTGCGCTTGAGAAGCCGGCGCGCCTTGCACGCAAGGTTGCGGATTCCTGGACGATGGGCGAGAGGGGCACGCCACGGCGTATGCTCGGCACGATCCCCCTGACACGCACCGATGCTCGACCTCAAGGACGTCTACTACTTCGTACAGGTCGTCGACCGCGGCGGCTTCACCTCGGCCGGCCAGGCCTTGCGGCTGCCCAAGTCCACGCTGAGCCACCGCGTGCAGGAACTCGAGGCGTCCCTGGGCGTGCGGCTGCTCAACCGCACCTCGCGCCAGTTCGGCATGACCGACATCGGCAAGGAGTTCTACCAGTACGCCATCGCGATGCTGCGCAGCAGCGACATTGCCGAGGAGGCGATCCGTCAGCGCCTCGCCGAACCGAGCGGCGTCATCCGCATCACGACGGCCATCGAGATCGCGCAGTTCGCGCTGCGCGACCTGCTGCCGGTCTTCCTCAACCGATACCCCAAGGTCCAGATCGTCGAGATCGCGACCGACAGGCTCGTGGACATCGTCGGCGAAGGCTTCGACCTGGCCATTCGCGGGCATACGACGCCGCTGCAGAACTCGACGCTGGTCCAGCGTGCCATCGCGGGCGTGCCATGGTTCCTGTTCGCCAGCCCGGCCTACCTGGCGAAGATGAAGGAGCCCCAGCATCCGGAAGACCTCCTGCACCACGCGAGCATCTCGATCCTGCGAAACGGTCCGGTGCAGTGGCAGCTCAAGGGCCCCGGCGGCAAGGAGTTCGTCGTGCCGATGGCGCCGCGCTTCCAGAGCAACAACCTGGTGTCCCTCAAGGAAGCCGCCTGCGCCGGCCTCGGCATCGCGGCGCTGCCGGGCTACATCTGCCGCAGCGAGCTTGCGGCGAGCTCGTTGCGGCAGATCCTGCCGGGATGGATCGCGGCCGATGCCCGCCTGTCGGCGCTCATTCCCTATCGCACCGGACTGCTGCCCGCGGTGAGGTCGCTGGTGGACTTCCTGGCTGTCGAGATCCCGAAGGTCACGGACTTCGGCGGGCACTGAAGACATCGTCCAATACGCTGGACGCAGAGTCCCTGCCAGGGCATCCCCAGCCAGGCCGGATCGGCCTTATCGTCGCGCTCCTCCGACTCCACCGGATTCAGGACCGCTCACATGAACCATCTGAACTGCCTGCCGCAAGACGCGGTGTTCTGGGGCGAGAACACCCTCGCCGCTGCCCTGCCCCGCCTCGAAAGCTACGGCATCGAGCGGCCGATCGTCTTCACCGCCCCGCCCCTCGAAGCGCTGGCTCGCACCCATCTCGAACCGCACCTGAAGGACGCGGCCGGCTACTTCACCGGCCTGCCCGCGCATGTGCCCGATGTCGCGGTGCATGCGGCGCTCGAGGCCTGCCTGCGCTCGGATGCGCGTGCCATCGTGGGACTCGGCGGCGGCTCGGTGCTCGACGCGGCCAAGGCGGTCTCTCATCTTCATCACGGCCGCACCGGCAGGCATCTGCCGATCGTCGCTCTGCCCACGACACTCTCGGGCTCGGAGTTCTCGCACTACTTCGGCATCACCGAGACCGACGGACCGCAGAAATTCAAGCGCAGCTACGCCGTGCGCGAGACCACGCCGAAGCTCGTGCTCATCGACCCGCTGCTGGTGCGCGACACGCCGCGGGCGCTGCTGCTGTCCTCCGCCATCAAGGGCATCGACCATGCGGTCGAGGGCATGCGCAAGGTGGGGGCCAGCCATCCCCACGCGATCATGGCGGCGAGCGGCGTGGATCGCTTCCTCCGGGTGCTCGAGAAATGGCCCGCGAAGCTCGAGACGCGCCCGGCCCTCGAGGCGGGACTCGTCAGCGACGACGACCTGCTGGAGCTGCAGCTCGGCGCCTGGCAGTGCTACTTCTCGCCGGCCTCCGTCGTCTACGGGTTGAGCCACCGCATCGGCCACATCCTGGGCGGCAGCTTCGGCCTGCCGCACAGCGCGACCTCGTGCATCACGCTCGCGCCGGTCATCCAGGCATGTGCCGCCTTCTACGGCGACAAGCTCGAAGCCCTGTCGCCCGGCGGACCCGGAGCCGCGGCGCGGCTGGCCGAGCGCATCGCCGCCGTGGTCGCGAAGCTCGGCTTGCCGAGCCGCATCGGCGCCTTCGACCTCGACCGGGCGAAGCTGCCCGAGGTCGCCGCGCTGCTCAAGGCCAACTACCCCGAGGAAGTCGCGGACCTCGGCGGCGACGCACCCGCGCGCCTGGATGCGCTGCTGGAGCGCCTGTGGTAGCCCTCGCGCCACCGCGCGCCGCGTCGCTGCGGCAGTCGCTGGCCGATCTTGCCGGCGGCCGCATCCGCGCGAGCGAGCTCGTGCAGCACACGCTCGACAAGGCCGACGATACGCAGCGCCGGCTCAACGCCTTTGCCACCATCGCGCGCGAGCAGGCCATGGCGGCTGCGGCGGCGAGCGATCGCCGCTATGCCGAAGGCACGCAACGTCCGCTCGAAGGCCTGCCCATCGGCGTCAAGGACCTCATCGACACCCGGCGCATCGAGACGCGCTACGGATCGCCCGCCTTCATCGGCCACATCCCTTCCGCCGATGCCTGCGTCGTGCGCACGCTCGTGGAACAGGGCGCGATCGTGGTCGGCAAGACGACCACGCACGAGTTCGCCTGGGGCGTCACCACGGCGAGTGCCGCCTTCGGCGACACCCTCCACCCGCAGGACCCGCAGCGCATCCCCGGCGGCTCGAGCGGCGGCGCGGCCGTGGCGATCGCCGACGGCGTTGTGGCCGCCGGGCTCGGCACGGACACCGGCGGATCGGTGCGCATTCCCGCCGCGCTCTGCGGCGTTGCCGGCTTCAAACCGAGCTTCGGTACGCTGCCGACGCAGGGCGTCTTTCCGCTGGCTGCCAGCCTCGACCATCCGGGTTTGCTGGGCGCCGGCGTCGACGACATTCGCGTGCTGGCGGATGCGCTGGGCCTCGGTGCCGGGCCCGGCGCGACGGAGGAACTCGGTGACGCGCGCGTGGGCGTCATCTGCGCGATCGGCCCGGTGCCCGCTGCGTGTGAAATCGCCAGCGCCTTTGCGGTGGCTGCGGATTCGCTCGCATCGGCCTTCCATCTCGAAGCGCTGGACACGGCGGACCTCTTCAGCGACAGCTTCGACGCCTTCGCGCGCATCGTGCTGGCCGAAGGCGCGTTCGTCCATTTCGCGCGGAACGACCCGGACTGGATTGCGGAGCACTACGGCGCCGAAACCGTCGAGCGCCTCGCGCGCGCCAAGTCGATGCGGATGGAGGACTACGCACTGGCGCAACAGGCCCGGCGAAAGTTCGCCGCGGGCCTGGCCCGCCTCATGGCCAAGAACCGCTTCATCGTGCTGCCCACCACGCCATGCACCGCCCCGCCCATCGGCGAGGCGGAGCTGACGATCGGCGCCTGGACAGGCAGCGTGCGGCAAGCCCTGATGGCCTACACGGCGCCCTTCAATCTTGCAGGCTGCCCGGCGATCTCGATCCCGCTGCCGCGCAGCGCCGGTGCGCTTCCGGTCGGCCTCCAGATCGTTGCCCGCCCCGGCGACGATGCCGCGCTGCTGCGGATGGCCAGCCGGATGGAGCAACGGCTGCACCCCCGCACCGGGCGAATGCATTGACGCGAAATCCCGTCGCCTCCGCGACTCGATGACCTGAGCCGGCAGCCTCAGCGCCGGAGGCCCGCGCCGCTCGATTGGTGATCGAACGGCAACGCCGTGATCCCTTCCACAGGCCTACTGCATCGGGCGATGCAAACCTAGGATCTGGTCGTGCGCAATCAATGAGTGGCGCACAAATCCCCAGAGATCTCGAAAACGAGAGAGGCAAAGCCATGAGAAGTATTGCAAGACACATCGTCGCGGCACTGTTGATCGCCCCGCTCGGCGCAACCGCGCAACACGCGAGCGGGCAACATGCGGGCACGCCGAACGCGGCACAAGACATCGTCGTCAAGCAGTTGATGACCAAGGTGCTGCCGGACATTCCCGGCAAGGAAGTCCTGGCGATCACCGTGGACTACGCGCCGGGCGCCGGCGACCCCGTCCATCGCCACGATGCGCATGCCTTCGTCTACGTGCTCGAGGGCTCGATCGTCATGGGCGTCAAGGGCGGCAAGGAAGTGACCCTGAAGCCCGGCGAGACCTTCTACGAAGGCCCCGAAGACGTTCACACGGTCGGCCGCAATGCCAGCAAGACCCAGCCCGCGAAGTTCCTCGTCGTGATGGTGAAGAACAAGGGCGTCGATTTCTTCATGCCCGTGAAGTGACCGTTCCGTCCCCATGACTGCCATCGACGAAACCGCGGCCATCCTCCGCGCCACGGGCGTCTGCCAGCGCGCCGTGCGCGAGGGCGACATGGCCCCCGATGCCACTTTGCTCGACGCCTCCGGCGCGCCGGTGAAACTGTCCGGCCTGTGGCGCCGCGGGCCGCTCGTCGTGATCTTCTATCGCGGTGGTTGGTGCAGCTATTGCAATCTTCAACTGCACGAATGGCAACAGCATGCGGGCGAGTTGAAGCGACTCGGTGTCGATCTGGTCGCGATCTCCCCGCAGACGCCGGACCATTCGATCGACACGGCCGAGCGCAACGCGCTCGCCCATACGGTGCTCAGCGACTCGAGCCTGGATGCCGCCAATGGCTTCGGCATCGCCTTCACGCTGCCGCCCGAGCTGATCGACCTGTACGCATCCTCGGGCACCGACATCCCCGTCCTCAACGGCAACGGGCAGTGGGTGCTGCCGATCCCTGCGACCTACGTGGTCGACCGGGCGGGACGGATCCGCTTCGCCCATGTCGAGATGGACTATCGCGAGCGCATCGACCCCCAAAGCGTCATCGCCGTCCTCGAGCAGGCCCGCATCGGCGAGCACGGCACAACAGCGTGATTCCCGAACCCCATCTCCCTGTCGCACCATGCCGAACCTACTGCTGCAAACCACGATCGAGGGCGATCACGACGACTGGCACATCGAGCGCTTCAGTCTCTTGAAGGCCCATCTTCTGAGCCTGCGAGACGAGGATGGCCGCTTCGCTTTCCAGGTGACCGCTCGCAACCGCACGAAGCGCGGCGAGCCCGATCCCGTGCTGTCGAAGCTGCATGAAACGGAGTTCGATCAACTCTGGCTCTTCGCGGTCGACGTCGGCGATGGCCTGACGCCCCAGGATTGCGAGGGCATCGGCCGCTTCCGGCGTCGAGGCGGCTCGCTCATGGTCACGCGCGACCACATGGACCTCGGCAGCTCAATCTGCAACCTGGGCGGGGTCGGGGCTGCACACCACTTTCACAGCCTCAACTGCGAGCCGGACGAGGAGCGTCATTGCGTCGACAACCCGTTCGCCGCGAACATCTCCTGGCCCAACTACCACTCGGGCGCGAACGGCGACTACCAGCGCGTCCGAGCCGTGGGAAGCGTCCATCCGGTGATGCAGGACCAGGAGGCGGCGACCGGCGTCATCCAGTACCTGCCCTCGCATCCGCACGAAGGCGCCGTCAGCGCGCCGCTCGACGATCCGAGCGCGCGGGCCGTGATGGCGGGGCAGAGCTCGGTGTCCGGCCGGCGCTTCAACCTGGCGGTCGCCTTCGAGCGCTCCGCGCAGGGCGGACGGGCGATCGCGCAATCGACCTTTCATCACTTCGCCGACTACAACTGGGACCCTTCTGCGGGCGCTCCCTCCTTCGTGTCGGAACCCGCCGGCGACGGCATCGCCCGGTTCCCCGAGGCGCTTCGCTCGACGAAGCAGTATGTCCGCAACCTGGCCTTCTGGCTGGGCGCCTGATCCCGCACTTGCCCACCCCGCCTCGGCGTCGATGACGCCGAGGCTTTTTCGCGTGCGGCCCGCACACCTCGTTGCGGCAGCGATCGTTCGGATTTTCCGGACCGTGCGTACAAGCATTGGCGTCTTCTCAAAGCACCGGCAAGGTTTCACGATCGGGCTGCGTTCAACCCGTTCGAACGCCAACCGTTCACTGATCGATGTGGACCTGCCCGGCAGGTCGAGAAGAGGAATCCGATGACGAATCATGCCCCCCTGATGAAGATGGCCGCCGCCGCCCGCGCTGCCATCCTGGACCCGAGCCGCATCACCCTCGTGGGTGAGCAGGCGAATCCCCGCTTCGAGCTGTTCCACGCAGCGAGCTCGCTGTGCTCGCAGAAGGTGCGCACGGTGCTGTTCGAAAAGAGGCTGTCCTACCGCTCCAACGACATGCTCATCCTGGGTTCGATGGGGCGCGACGGCGTGATCCCGGCCGAACACTACAGTCCCGCCTACATCCGTCTGCGGCTGATCGCGGCGCGCGAGTCGGGCCGGCCATACGTCAACGGCTACAGCGGACGGACATCGGTCGAGACCGAAGGCTTCGATCCCTGCGTGGTGCCCTTGCTGGTCGACCACGAGACGGGCCGGGTGGTCGCTGATTCGCGGCAGATCTGCGGCTACCTCGACGCCGTGTCGCGCCAGCCGATCCAGCTGGTCCCGGACGATCCGGACACGCGCAGCGAGGTGATGCGCCAGGTCGGCATCGTCGACCGCGTACCGAACGGCGCGTTGCTGTACGGCTTTCATCCCGATGCCGACCTGCGGCCCGGTCCTCTCAAGTTGTCGATGGAGACGGTCTATGACATCAAGATCATGGCCCTGGAGCAGCTGATCGCCGCCAACGCCGGCGAGCCCGAGCTGGTGGCTGCCTATCGCGCGAAGATCGTGAAGGAAAGCGCCGGCAGGAAGCTGCGCCATGACCCGGCGTTCCAGCGTGCCGCCCGCGATCGACTGGGCGAGCTCTTGCAAGATCTCGAGCGCGATCTGGCTTCGAAGTCCTTCTCCTGCCTGGACGGAAACTCCTTCTCGCTCGCCGATGCGTTCTGGGGCGTCAACCTCGTTCGCCTGAACTATCTCGGCCTGTCCTCGATGTGGAGCGCGCTTGCGCATGTGCGGCGCTACTTCGAGGCGCTCGCCAGGCGGCCCTCCCTGTGCAAGGAAGTGATCCAGGCATCGGTGAACTCGATGCCGCCCTCGACCTACATGAATGCCATCTCCGAATGCCCCGCCGGGGTTGCCGCGTGATGAACGTCCACACAACCAGGAGACACGACATGAGCGAAACCCTTCAGAACAACGAGAGCACGGCAGCAGCCGGGCAGACCCCCTACAGCGCGTGGATCCAGACAGACGTGCTGCACTCGCTGCAACGCACGGTCAGCGATCATCCCGGCGAGCATGCCTGGATCGTTCACGTGCAGGTGTCGGAGCTCTACTGGATGCTCATCATCAAGGAGATCCAGACGGCGCAGCGCTGCCTTCGCGCCAACGACCTGGCCCAGGCCTTGCGCACTTTGCTGCGCATCGTTGCCCATCAAGCGCCGCTCGACGCGATCTGGCGCTCGATCGCATGGATGACCCCCAACGACCTGCTGGCCATTCTTTCGCGTGCGGCTGCCACGCACGGCAAGGACACGGCCCTGCAGGGATGGACCTACAGGCACATGGCCTACCTGCTGGGGATCAAGCAGGCGGAGCATCTGCAGCATTTCGTCCCGCAGCCCCAGCGCTGGGCGCAGCTGCGCAAGGCGCTGGCCGAGCCGAGCCTCTATGACGACGTCCTCGCCTATCTCGGCCGCATCGGCATGGCCGTTCCGAGCGCGATGCTCGAGCGCGACCTCGCTGCGCCCTACAGCCCCAGCAAGGAGATCGAGCAGGTCTGGCGCGACATCTACGCGGACCCGGACGCCAACATCGAGCTCCAGCAGCTCGGCGAGACGCTGGCCGACATCGCGGAAGGATTCGCTCACTGGAAGTACCGCCACCTGATGGCCACGCGCCGGACCTTCGGCGCCAGGCCGGCGTACTTCGGCACCGAAGGCGTCGCGTGGCTGCTGCCCACGATGGACGAGATTCCGTTTCCCGAACTCTGGTCGGCCCGCACCTTCATCGGCAATCCGGCGTCAGCTTCGCAGACGGCGGTTTGTCCGCACATGCACAAGCGCTGACGCATCGAATGGTGCGCGACGCGCAACACGGCGACGCCTTCCACAGGGCTACCGCCGCGGAGGGCCGAAACCTACGATGGATCCGCTATCGCGATCTTCGCCAGCGAGTCCCTCGGCCGCTCTGAGGCCGGTCACCGGAAGCATTCAGGAGTCATCACCATGAAGCCACGTCTCAACTACATGCAGCAGTCGCCCGAGCTCTTCAAGAGGTTCGTCGGGTTCAGCCAGGCCGTGCACGACGGCGCCATCGAGCCCTCGATCCAGGAGCTCATCGCGCTGCGCGCATCGCAGCTCAACGGCTGCGCCTTCTGCGTCGACATGCACGTCAAGCAGGCCAGGATCAACGGCGAGCGCGAACTGCGCCTGCACCACGTCGCCTCCTGGCGCGAGTCGACCCTGTTCAACCCGCGCGAGCGCGCCGCGCTGGCATGGACCGAGATCCTCACCAAGCTGCCCGAGCAAGGCGTGCCCGACGACATCTACGACCGCGTGCGCACGCAGCTGTCCGAGAAGGAGCTGACGGACCTGACGTTCGTCGTGATGAGCATCAATGCATGGAATCGCGTGAACATCGCCTTCCAGATGGTGCCCGGATCGTCGGACAAGGCCTTCGGCCTCGACAAGGCGCAGCTCGCCTGAGCGCTTCGAGAAGCCAAGCGCCGCGTGGCTTCAGCCGCGGGGCGCTTTTGCGTTGAAGTCCGTCAGGCACTGAAGGTCGGACGCCCGGATCTTCGTCGTCATGAAGTCGATGAAGACGCGCATGCGCGAAGGCAGGTGCTGCCGGCTCAGGTAGCAGATGTAGTGGCCGCAGTCCTCGGGGGCATGCTGCGCCAGGCAGGAAACGATCGCGCCGGAGCGCAGCGAATCGCAGGCCAGGTAGCCGGCCACCTGGGCCACGCCGTGGCCGTCGAGCACGGCCTGCAGCACCAGGTCGGGGTCGTTGTAGCTGACCTTGGCTTGCGGCAGAAATCTGCGCAGCTGCCCGTCCACCTTGAACTCCCACTCGAAGATCCGGCCCGACGAAGAGCGGTAGTTGATGCATTGATGATGGAGCAGCTCTTCCACCGTCTGGGGCAGTCCATGGGCTTCCTGGTATTGGCGGGAGGCGCAGACCAGCATCTGCATGGGGATGATCTGCTTCGCGATGATCTGGGCGTCTTCCATGCGTCCGTTGCGAAATGCGATGTCCACGCCGTCCGAGATGAAGTCGATCGGCTTGTCGTCGAGCAGCAGGTCGATCGACACCTCCGGGTATTCGGCCCGGAACTCGCCGAGCAGCGGCGCCACCACCCTCCGGCCGAAGCCGACCCCTGCACTGATGCGCAGATGCCCGCGGGGCGGCCCCTGCCGGAGGTCCCGGATTTCTTCGAGGGCCCGAACGATCCGGTCCACCCCCGTGTGGCAGTTGGCATAGAAGAGGTCGCCTTCGCGGGTCAGGGTGGTGCTGCGGGTGGTCCGAAGGAAGAGCCGGACGTTCAACTGGTCCTCGAGCTTCTGGACGCTGCGGCTCACCGCGGAGCGGCCGACACCCAGGCGTTCGGCGGCCCGGGCGAAGCTGCCTTCCGTGACCACGGCAATGAAGGCGACGACCCCCGCATAGCTCGTGGCAAAGCTGGAGGCCAGGCCATCCGCGCGCAGCGTGAGGGGAGCGGAACCAGAGCAGCCGACGGTAGAGGATGTCATGGGAGCAGATCCTTGATGGGAAGAGGTGTCCCGCCCGGCACGTGGCGGTGCGACGCAGCACCACGCCGGGCGATCGTGGCATGCGTGCTGCGGATCACGCGATGAGCTCGACGCGCGGAAACGCGTACTCGCGCCCCATCAGCGCACGGGCGAAGAAGTAGTTGTTGCGCGCCCGTTCGCTGAGGCGGTCGAGATCGACCTCGCCTTGCGCATTGCAAGGGAAAGCCCATCCGCGGCCCTGCCTGTGCAGAGACTGGAAGCGCAACTCGTAGTGCACGCCCCGGATACTCATGATGGCTTCCATGTTCTGCTCCTGCAGCTCGATGAGACTTCAGTGTCTGCCCCGGATGTAGCCAGACGATGTCGGGATGGCGACCGCGCTTGTCAGGTGTCATGACTGCATGGCGCGCGCCCCCCGGGGCAGCGGCCGGCCGCCCTGCCGTGGTGCGCGCATTCGTGTCCGTTGACACACAACGTGGCGCCACTGACACATTGCCGTGCGCCGCCCGGGATGCAATGGTCTCGGGCTCAATTGACGAAAGCGCGGCGGCCGGCCTTCCAGCCATGACCACGGAAAGCACTCCGAGCAGCAGGCTGCTCTTGATCATCGAAACGGACGACCTCATCCGCGAGTTGCTCGTGCGCTGGCTGACCGAGGCGGGCTACTCGGTCGCGGCGAATGATTCGCAGACGAACGGCATCGCGCTGGTGATCGCGGATGTCCCGAACCCGGCGCAGGCCGGTGCTGCGTTGCGGGCGCTCCATGCCCGCCACGGCGCCCCCATCCTCGCCACGTCGGGGCGCTTCAGGCGGGCCCCCGCGGCCTCGGAGGACGCGGCGCGGCGGCTCGGCGTCGCCAAGGTGCTGCCGAAGCCCTTTACCTGCGCGGAACTTCTCGCGGCGGTCGACCAGTGCCTGGACGGCCGCTGAGCGGGTCGCCCTAGCGCAGGATCTCGACCTTCGGAAGGAAGGTGTAGCCGGCGCCGCGTTCGGTGCGGATCATGGGAGGCTGGCCCTGCGGCTCCAGCTTGCGGCGCAGCCGGCCGACCTGCACGTCGATGGAACGGTCATAGACCTCGTCGTCGTGAAGGCGCGAGAGCTCGAGCAGCTGGGCGCGCGTCAGCACGCGCTGCGGCGCACCCAGGAAGGCCGCGAGCAGGTTGTACTCGCCGTTGGACAAGCTCACCACGTCCCCTTGCGGCGAGGACAGCCTGCGCAAGCCCACGTTGAGCTCCCACCCGGCGAAGCGGTAGGCGCGGGCACCGGCCTCGCGCCTGGCCCCGTCCGCATGCATCTTCGTGCGGCGCAGCAAGGCACGAACCCGGGCCAGCAGCTCGCGCGGCGAGAAGGGCTTGGTCAGGTAGTCGTCGGCGCCCAGCTCGAGCGCCATCACGCGGTCGGCCTCGTGGCTCCTTCCGGTGATCACGATGATGGCCAGGTCGGATTGCTCGCGCAGCCGCCGCGCGATCTGGATGCCGTCCTCGTCCGGCAGGCGGACGTCGAGGACCAGCAGGTCGATCGCGGCGCGGGTCAGGACTTCCGCCATTTCCGCGCCGGTGGCGACCGCGCTGACCTTGTAGTCGTAGTCGCCGAGAAAGTCGACCAGCATCTGGCGTATCGACGGATCGTCATCGACCACGAGCACATGCGGTGCCGCTCCGGGCGTGGGCAGTTCCATACGCTTTCCTTCGTCGTCAGGCGCTGGCCCAGAGGCCGGACCGGCAGTTTAATTGCCGGCATCGGGCCTGTCACGATACCGCCGGTCAGCCCCCTTGCGCCACGGAGACGCTTGCCGCAGCCTGGGGCCGCTCAACGCTCGCTTCGGCGGGATGCGCCGACGCCGAGCGGTCATGGTTGACGAACAGCACCGCGATCATGCCGATGACGGCGGGAATCGCAATGGCCATGAAGTTCTGCTGCAGCGGCAGGTTCATGCCCACCAGCGTGCCGATCAGGATCGGCGCCAGGATCGCGCCGCTGCGGCCGACGCCCAAGGCCCACCCGAGACCGGTGGAGCGCACCGCCATCGGATAGAACTGGCCGGTGTAGGCGTTGGCCACGATCTGCGTGCCGATCGTCGATGCGCCGGCCAGGCCCACGAGGACGAACAGCACCGGCGTCGGCATCTTGTAGCCGAGCAGCGTCAGGGAGACGGCGGCCAAGGCATACATCCCAGCCAGCACGTACTTGATGTGGAACCTGTCGGCGAGCCAGCCGCCGAGGATCGCGCCGGCCATGGCGCCCACGTTCAGCACCAGCACGAAGGTCAGCGCCGAACCCAGGCTGTAGCCGGCGCTGGCCATCAGCTTCGTCAGCCAGGAACTCAGCGCGAACACCATGAACAGGCACATGAAGAACGCGATCCAGAACATCACCGTGCTGAACGCGCGGCCTTCGGCGAAGAGGTGCTTGATGGGCGCGCTGTCGGCCTTGTCTTCGGCCGGCACGGCGAAGCGGTCGCTGGCCAGCGGCTTGTAGCTCGGGTCGAGCTTCGAGGCGATCGTCTTCAGCGCTTCGGTTCGGCCCTTGGCCAGCAGGAAGGGCATCGATTCCGGAAGCGACTTCAGGATGACCGGAATCAGGAGCACCGGCAGGCCCGCCGCGAAGAACACCGATTGCCAACCGTAGGCCTCGATGAAGCTCTTGCCCAGGATCGCCGCGATGATCCCCCCGACGGCATAGCCGCTGAACATCAGCGTCACCAGCGTGGCGCGGATCTTCTTGGGCGAGTATTCGGTCATGTGCGCCACCACGTTCGGCATCACGCCGCCGATGCCGAGCCCGGCGAGGAAGCGCATCGCGCCGAAGGTGATGGGGTCCTTGGCCAGGCCGGCGGCGGCCGTGAAGATGCTGAACAGCGCCACGCAGATGACGATGGCCCAGCGGCGGCCGATCCTGTCGGCAATGGTGCCCAGGAAGATGGCGCCGAACATCATGCCGAACAACGCCGAGCTCACCATGAAGCCCGCATGCGTCGCATCGACGCCCATGTTCTTCATGATCGACGGCAGCGCGATGCCCACCACCGACAGGTCATAGCCGTCGAACACGATGATCAGTGCGCACCAGAAGAGCACGAGCCCGTGGAAGCGGTTGAAGCGGGCATCGTCGGCCAGCTTGTGAAGGTCGATTTGGCGCATGACTCTCTTGTCTCCGGTCGAAGGGGGGAAGAACGCCTTCGATGATGCGAAGCTTGGCCTGCCGGGTCCAACGCATTTTTCGGATAGGGCCTATGAGGCCTGTGAATGTTGGGGAGGGTCTTCCACCACGCCGGCCGTGACGGCCCGCTCCTCCATGCGCTTTTCGAATGCGCGCTATCACCGATCTTCGTTGGACCGTGCCTCCAGGCCCTCGTAGATTCACCGACGAGGCAAGCGCCGGTGTGGCACTGCCATGAAGACAAAGGAAACGGACATGCAAGGAAAGATCGGCCTCGAGGAGCACTTCGCGATTCCCGAGACGTTGCAGGATTCGGCGGGCTTCGTGCCCGGCGACTACTGGAGGGAGCTGAGCAGCCGCCTCCTCGATATCCACGAAGGCCGGCTGCGCCAGATGGACGCGCACGGCATGGAGATGATGATCCTCTCGCTGAACGCGCCTGCCGTCCAGGCGGTGCCCGATCCAAAGAAAGCCTGCGAGCTCGCCGTCCGCGCCAACGACTTCCTGGCCGAGCAGGTGGCGAGGCGGCCCGATCGCTTCCAGGCCTTCGCCGCCTTGCCCATGCAGGACCCTGACCAGGCGACCCGGGAACTCGAACGCTGCATGACCGAGCTCGGCTTCCGCGGTGCGCTGGTCAACGGGTTCTCGCAGGTCGGCACGCCCGACAACGCCGTCTACTACGACGCACCGCAGTACGCCTCCTTCTGGGCTGCGGTGGAGCGGCTCGACGCGCCCTTCTACCTGCATCCGCGCAATCCCCTGGCGAGCTGGGCGCAGATCTACGAAGGCCACCCGTGGCTGCTCGGGCCCACGTGGGCCTTTGCACAGGAGACCGCCGTCCACGCCCTGCGCCTCATGGCGAGCGGCCTCTTCGATCGCCATCCGGGTCTCAAGATCATCCTGGGCCACCTGGGCGAAGGCCTGCCCTACAACATGTGGCGCGTCGATCACCGCAATGCCTGGGTCCAGGCGCCCAAGGGCTATCCGGCCAAGCGCAAGCTCTGCGACTACTTCCACGAGAACTTCTACCTCACCACCTCCGGCAACTTCCGCACCCAGACGCTGATCGACGCGATGCTCGAGGTGGGATCGGACCGGATTCTGTTCTCGACCGACTGGCCCTTCGAGAACGTCGACCATGCATCGGACTGGTTCAACGACGCGAGCATCAGCGAGGCCGACCGGCGCAAGATCGGCCGGACGAACGCGCTGTCGCTGTTCAAGCTGGATCGGTCCTGAGAGGTTCCTGGCGTGCGCCTTCTGCGCCCTGCGCCTCGGGCGTGCGGCGCGATCGTTCGTGGAACAGACCGAAGATCAGCTCCCGCAGCCAGCGAGTGCCGCTGTCCTGATGGAATCGCTCGTGCCACTGCTGGCGAATCTCGAAGGGCGCGACCTCGAAGGGCGCCTCGACGGCGTGCAAGTCCACGCGGGAGGCCACCATCGCCTTGGCGAGCCGCGCCGGCACGGTCAGCAGCAAGCCCGACGCGGCGACGATCGCCGACAGGCCCAGCGAGTGGGCGGCCGTCAGGACCACCCGGCGCTGATCGAGCGCCCCCGCGCGATTCAAGGTCTGCTGAAGCTGCGTATCGGTCGTTCCGTGAGGCCGGTACGCGATGTGTTCCGCCGCGAGGTAGTCGCCCAGCTCGATGCGCTCGCGCGAACCCAGGCGGGACGCCTTGGACATCAGCACGACGAAGGTCTCGTCGAACAGCCGCTGCTGGTAGAACGCGGGGCCCATCGGTTCCCAGCTGCCCAGCGCGATGTCGATCTGTCCGTGAAGCATGCGCTGCCGGGCATCGGCCACGGAGACATCCACCGTTTCGAAGCGAACGCCGGGCGCGATGCCGCGTGCGACCGAGAGCAGCTCCGGCATCATGACCAGTTGCCCGATGTCGTTGACGGCAATGCGGAAGATGCGGTTGGTCGTCTCCGGCTCGAAGGTCCGGCCCTGGTCGACGGCCTGCATCAGGCAGGCGATGCCTTCCTCGATGGGCGCGACCAGGCGCTCGGCCACGGGCGTGGGGACCATCCCGTCGGCCGAGCGCACGAACAGCGCATCGTTGAAGCGTTCGCGCATGCGCTTGAGGGCGTTGCTCACCGCGGACTGCGTCATGCCGAGGCGGTCGCCGGCGAGCGTGACGCTGCGCGTGGCGTAGATCGCCTGGAACACCAGGAATAGATTGAGGTCGATGGAGTTGATGTTCACCGCGCCGTCTCCGTTCTTCTCTTTCGCCGACCCGATGCGGATCGGCAGTGCGCGAGCTCACTCGCGGTCCAGCACCGCCAGGTTGTCGTAGACCATCCGGAGCATGTCGCGCAGGGACTCGGCTTGCGCAGGGCTCAGGCCGGACAGCGATACGCGCTCGTACAACTGCGCCAGGGGAATGATGCGCAGCGTCAGATCGCGCCCCGCCTCGGTCAGGCTCAGGGCAAGCGCGCGGGCATCCGCGTCCGATCGGTCGCGCACCAGCACGCCGCGCTGCAGAAGACCGTCGACCACGCGGGACAGCGTGGAAGCCTCGGTCGATGTGTGCAGCGCGAGTTCGGAGAGCCGCTGATGCGCCTGGTGGTGCAGCGCGACGCAGACCCGCCACTCGGTGAGCGAGAGGCTGAACTGCTTGAGCTCCCTGCTGAAGGACTGCCCCATCCGCGTGCCTGCACGTGCAAGCAAGTACGGGATGGCCCGCTCGAGGTCGTGATTTGCAATTTTGTCTGCAACTGCAGTCGATTCAGGGGACTCCTCGGCGCGTGCCCTGCGTTGCTCCAGGGACACCACCGCGGATGTTTTTCGCTTGGCCATGACGGATCTTACAAGCGAATCATGTCACCGATATGGCGTAAACCCTAGGCATTTATTAATTGCATTTGCAAATGTATTGCGCTTCAATCTGGGCTCCAGACCCAGACCACCCTTGGAGACCCCATGACCGATGCCGCGAACCTGTTTGCCCGCCTCCATCACGTCGATCTGCCCGCCGCAGGCCGGAAGTCGCCGGTGAAGGACGCCCCTTCGATCGAAAAAATAGTTGCATGCGCAACTGAATTGGTGCCGATGCTTCGCGCCCGGGCGCAACGCACCGAGCAGGAACGCCGCGTCCCCGAAGAGACGACGCGCGCCTTCCATGACGCGGGCTTCTTCAAGCTGATGCAGCCGGCGCGCTACGGCGGCTACGAGTACGGATTCACCGCCTTCATCGACGTCGTGAGCGAGCTCGCGCGCGGCTGCACGTCTTCGTCCTGGGGCTGCTCGCTGGGCGCCATCCACCAGTGGCTTGTCGGGACCTTCCCCGAGGAGGCGCAGGACGACGTGTGGCGCAAGGACCCCGCCGCGATCGTCTGCGGCTCCTATGCGCCGGCCACGATGGCCGAGAAGGTCGACGGCGGCTACCTTGTGCAGGGCAAGTGGCTCTTTGCCTCCAACGTGGACAACTCGCAGTGGGCCTTGCTGGGCGTTCAATTCCCCGCGGAGGAAAAGGGCGCGCCACCCAGCGCGGGCTTTCTGCTCGCCCCGCGCTCGGACTGGGCGATCGAGGACAACTGGCATGTGGCCGGCCAGGCGGGGACGGGGTCCAAGGCCGTCGTCATCGACAAGCCGACCTTCATTCCGCAGCACCGCAAGCTGAGCTTCGCGGAGGCCTCCTCGAACAGCCCACCCGGCAGCCGGGTCAACACGAATCCGATCTACCGCATCCCTTTCCTGTCCGCGGTCCCCGTGTGCCTGGTGTCGCCCATCCTCGGAACGGCACAGGGCGCGGTCGACGAGCTGATCGAACTGGCGGGCACGCGGGTCACCCGCGGCGCCGTTGCCGGCGGGGGCAACCGGCTGAGCGAGTTCTTCCCGGTGCAGTCCCGCCTGGCCGAAGCATCGGCAAGCGTCGATGCGGCGCGCCTGCTCCTCTACCGAGACACGGCGCAGGTGGAGCAGATGGCGGCCGACGGCCGGATCATCAGCGTCGAGCAGCGCATCCGCAATCGCCGCGACCATGCCTTCGCCGCACGCCTGTCGCGCGATGCGGTCGAGGCGGTGTTCGCCAGCGTGGGCGGCGCGGGCCTGGCGCTCGACCAGCCGATCCAGCGCATGTGGCGCGACGCGAACGCCATCTCGCGCCACATCAGCCTCAACTGGGATGCGGTCTCTTCGATGGTCGGGCAGTACCTGCTCGGCCTCGAGCCGAAGGGCCAGTACTGATCGAGGGATCGGCGATGTACTCCTGGGCTCTGATCACGGGCGATGCCGCCGACACGGTGGATGCGCGCCAGCTGCGGCAGGCGCTCGGCGCTTTCCCGACGGGGGTGTGCCTCGTCACCACCGCAACGCCCGATGGCAAGCGCGAGGGCATGACGATCAACTCCTTCGCTTCGGTGTCGCTGGATCCGCCGTTGATCCTCTGGAGCATCCGCGACGACACCCGCAGCGCCGAGGCTTTCCTGGCGTCGCGCTCGTTCAATCTCAGCGTGCTGAACGCCGGGCAGCGCGAGCTGGCCTGGCATTTCGCGAAGCCCGCCGCGGACAAGTTCGAGCGCTACGCCGAAGCCTTCGAGGCCGGCTCCAACGAATGTCCCCGGCTCGTCGACAGCGTGGCGACCTTCGAATGCTCGACCTACTCGCGCCACCAGGAGGGCGACCACACGATCATCCTCGGGCGCGTCGACCGCTTCTCGAGGACCGAGACGCCGCCCTTGCTCTTTCATTCGGGGCAGATGGGTTCGCTGTGGGAGCTCGCGGCGACCCTGGCGCAGCCCCGATGAGCGGAGGGTAGGCGCCGCGCCTGCGCGCCAACGAGCCGGCCTCCGACCGACAAAGCCGGCGCGCTGCGCATGATCGGCCCATGGCCGATCTCGTCGCCCTCTTCTCCCTCGACTACCCGCCCTGGCAGATGGTGCTGAGGGGCACCGTGATCTACTGGTTCCTGCTCGTCATCTTCCGCTTCCTGCTGCGGCGGGACGTCGGAACGATGGGCGTGGCCGACCTGCTCTTCGTGGTGCTGGTGGCCGACGCGGCCAGCAATGCGATGCAGGGCGAGTACAAGACCATCGGCGACGGCCTGGTGCTGCTGGCGACCCTCATCGGCTGGAACTTTCTTCTCGACTGGCTGAGCTATCGCTTCGAACTCGTCTCGCGTCTGCTGGAGCCGCCGGCCGAAGTCGTGATCCGGCATGGCAAGCCGGTGCATCGGGTGCTGCGGCGCGAGATGATCACGCTCGACGAGCTGGCCGGCAAGCTGCGCGAACAGGGCGTGGAGCGGATCGCCGACGTTCGCCTGGCGCGGCTCGAAAGCGATGGTCAGCTCAGCGTGTTCCGGTATGCGCGGCGTGACGACGATGCGACCCGGTCGCCGCCACACAGGAGTTCCCGGCCCGGCGACACGCGCTGAATGCTGCTCGGCGCGGCTCACAGCCTGGCCGAAGAGGCCATCAGGTCTCTCGGAAATCGCTTCATCATGCTGCGCCCCAGCGAGGTGATGGCGATGACGGTGGCCGGCGGCTGGCCATAGCCGTCGATGGTCCGCACAGGTTTGGGGATCGTCGCCCGCACGTGGCCGGCGAGGCTCAGCACGCGCAAGGCGTCGACGTCTGCGCCGTCGTTGACGGCGATGGGCAGATCATGCTCTGCCAGGCGGTGAAGCAGTGAGATGGGCACCCCGCGAGTATGCCGGGTCCGGTTTGGACGACTGCCCAGCCCGATCCCGGAATCGACTAGGGCTGGGGCTCGAAGTGCGGCGCGCGCCGCTCGATGTTGGCGCGCACGGCCTCGGTCTGGTTGGCGCTGCCGATCAGCGCCTTCTGCTCCACCGACTCGGCCAGCAGCAGATCGGCCGCGCTATGCGCCATCGCTGCGTTCAGAAGCCGCTTGCCGGCGCGGATGGCGTCGGGGCTCTTCCGCGCGATCTCGTGTGCCATTTGCAGGGCATCGGCCAGGGGGTCGGCCGACACGCGCGTCGCGAAGCCCAGCGCCACCGCCTCCTCGCCCGAGAAGATGCGGCCGGTGAAGGTCAGCTCGCGCACCACGTCGGTCCGCGCCAGCTCGCGCATCAGCACCAGGCCGCCCATGTCGGGCACCAGACCCCACTTGATCTCCATCACCGAGAGCCTGGTGTCGGGTGCGACCAGGCGGATGTCGGCGCCCAGCGCCACCTGCAGGCCGCCGCCGAAGGCGACGCCGTGCACCGCGGCGATCACCGGCACCGGCACCTCGCGCCAGACCATGGCCACCTGCTGCGCCGCGTTGGCAATGCCGTGGGTGCGCACGAGCAGGTCGGTTGCCGCGTGACGGCCGATGACCCCGCTGCCGGCACCCTGCTCCATGCGCTGGAAGGACTGCATGTCCAGCCCCGCGCAGAAGGCCTTGCCGCGGCCCGCGAGCACCACCGCGCGCACGCGAGCGTCGTCGCGAAGCTGCTCGCCGGCATCGATCAGCGCGTCGAACATCGCCGGGTCGAGCGCGTTCATCTTGTCGGCGCGCGCCAGGTGCAGTTCGACCACGCCGTCGGCGTGGCGGATCGATTCGATGCGATCGTTCATGGCATGTCTTTCGGTTCCTTCGATGCGAGCGAGTATCGAGCTTCGGCGATGATCGCGCCTGTCGCCCAGCCAACAGGTCGTCGACAGTACATTCCGTCCACGAGGAGACATCCATGGCCATTCGCATCGTCCGTCTCGGCACCGAGCGCGCCCCTGGCGAAGGCTTGCGCATCGGCACCGTGCGCCGTCCGCCGCGCGGCGTGCCCAAGAGCGAATTCGCGTCGCAGAACTGGTACGACGTCTGGTATCCCAACCTCGCGCCCTCGGTCGAGACCATGAAGACCGCCCAGGCGGCCGAGACGCCGGCGCAATGGGCGGCCTTCGGGCGCAAGTTCAAGGCCGAGATGGCCGAGTCCGACGCCAGCCGCAGCCTGGACCTGCTGGCGGCGCTGTCGCACCAGAGCGCCTTCTCGATCGGCTGCTACTGCGAGGACGAGTCGCATTGCCACCGGTCCTTCCTGCGCGAGCTGCTGAAGGCGCGGGGGGCGGAGATCGTGGCCTGAGGGCCTGTCAACGCCATGCCCGTTAGAGCCGCACGTCGATGCGCAAGACCGTTTCGGGCGGCCCGCGATCGGCGAAGGCAAGAACGCGCGAGCCCACACGTCGAAAACCGAGATCGAGACGACCCTGGGGCAGCGCAATCCCACAGATCTGAAGGGAAGCGATGCCCGTCGGCAGCAGGGGGCGGTCAATCGAAACGCATGGCGTCATCGCGTCGATCTGCACGCCCAGGCCCACCTGCAGCAACATGAAGACCGCACCTGCGGCCCACGCCTGCGGCAGACACGCCACGGGATAAGCGACCGGGGCTTCGCCCAACGCGCGTTCGAAACCGCAGAACAGCTCCGGTAACCTCATGCCGAAGAACGTCGCGGCCTCGAACAACTGATCGAGCAGCTTCAGCGCGCCTTCGCGTTCGCCGTAGCGTGCGACGCCCGCAGCACAGAGCGCGACATCGTGAGGCCAGACCGAGCCATTGTGATAAGACATGGGATTGAAACGCGATGTCCCGGTCGGCAGAGTCCGGATTCCCCAACCAGAGGCGAATGCGGCCGACAACAGCTGCCTGGCTACGGCACGCCCGCGCTGCGGCCGCGGCAGGCCCGTATAGAGCAGATGGCCTGCGTTGGAAGAACGCACCCGACAAGCGCGACCGTCTCCGTCGAGCGCCAGCGCATAGAACTGCAGCTCTTCCATCCAGAATTCGTCTTCGACTTTCCTGGCGATGCGTCGAGCCGCGCCGTCCCAGTGCGCGGCCGCCTCCGTGTCACCGCGTCTGCGTGCCAACAAGGCCATGCCGTGCAGCGCTGCATATGCATAGCCTTGCACCTCGATCAGCGCGATCGGCCCGCGAGGCGAACTGCCGTCGGCATGGAACACAGAATCATGGCTGTCTTTCCAACCCTGGTTGGCCAGCCCCGTGGCTTCCCCGCGCGCATAGCTGAGCAGGCCGCCATGCCGCGCGACGTTGTCCTCGATCCAGGCGATGGACGCTACCAGCTCCTTCCATATGCTGTCGATAAAGGCGAGGTCCCCGGTGCGCCGGGCGTACGCGGCCGCAAGCATGACGAACAGCGGCGTGGTATCCACGCCGCCGTAGTACTTGCCGAACGGCAGCTCATTGACTGCAGCCATCTCCCCCTTTCGGGTCTCGTGCATGATCTTTCCGGGTTCGGCATCACGGAAGGTGGAAATTTCGCTCGCCTGGTGCGCTGCCAGAAAGGCCAATACGCCGCGTGCAAGCGCGGGGTCGATCCAAAGCGTTTGCAACGACGTGATCAGGGCGTCGCGCCCGAAAGGGGTGGAGAACCATGGAATTCCGGCGTAAGGATAGGGACCGGTCGGCAGTTCCGTGGTCAGCAACGCAAGGTCGGCTTCCGACTTGTCGATCCACGCTTGCAGCAAGCGCCCTGACGCTCGCACCCGGGCGCCACGCCGCCTGTGAGCCCGCAGGGACCAGCGCGTGCGGGCCGCTGCGCCCCGCCAGCGCTCGCGAGATGGTTGTGTTGAAGCATCGCCGACCTCGACATAGAGCGTCCAGCTTTCGCGCCCCGGGAGGACCACTTCGAACTCGGCGTGCTGCGCCGTCAGCCGCTGCGGCTGCTCGGAGAACGAGAGTGCCACCTCGCGCAGAACCTGGTCGAGCCCGTGATAGCGCAGTGCGACGCAGTCCGTCCCGCATTGGCTCGCCTGCATCTCGCCACGCCGGCTACGACTCTGCCCGCGGACCTCGAACATGTCGCGGAAATCGGCACCGAAAAGCAGCTGCACGGGCAGCCGTGTGTGGATGTCGCTGTAGTTGGTCAATCGCACCCGTTCGTGCAGCCGCCCACTCCACAGGAAGCGCCGACGCTCGACGTGGATCACTCCTTCCGGCATCGAGCTCTCGCCCAGCGGCGGCAACGGCCGATTGGTCAGGTTCGCGGTGAAGAACGCGTTGTCCTGACTCACCGCGCTCGACAGCAGCGCTGGATGTTGTCCATTGAGCAACAGCCGAAAAGTGGAGAGCAGCCGGGTGTCGTTGTGAAACAGACCATCGCCCTCGCCGGTAACGTCGCCGGAGGCGTCGGCCACGACAAACGTATCGCCCTCCTTGAGTACATACAGGCGCTGGCCCGCGCGCGCTGGCGGGGCTGGCCAAGCATCCTGTGGCGACGGGTCCGCGCCTGTATGACCTGGCGTGCCAGGTCGTGACGCGTTCATGCGGCTTCGCCTTCCAGATGCGCGCTGCGACTGGCTCGCGCGAGCTGCCAATACAGCTGCGAGTAACGCGTTGCCATGGCGTGCGCCGTGAACCGCTGTTCGAACGCAGCGCGAATGCGCGAGCGTGACAAGTGGCGCACCGCATCGACCGCCGCAACCGCCTGTCGGATATCGTCGACGATCCAGCCGGTGACGCCATGCTCCACGATTTCGGGCACCGAGCCGCAGCGCCACGCGATGACAGGGGTGCCGCAGGCCATGGCCTCGATCATCACCAGCCCGAATGGCTCCGGCCAGTCGATCGGGAACAGCAGCGCGCGGGCCTGGCCGAGAAAGTCACTCTTGAGCTCATCCCCGATCTCCCCGATGTAAGTCACCAGGGGATGGTCCAGCATCGGCCGAATGCGCTGCTCGAAATAGGCTCGGTCGACTTCGTCCACCTTGGCGGCGATTCGAATCGGCACACCGGCAGCCTTGGCAATTTCGATCGCGCGGTCGGGCCGCTTTTCTGGCGAGATGCGCCCCAGGAACGCAAGATACCCGCCCGAGCCTTGCGCGCTGTATTTGTAGCCTCGGGGGTTCATGCCGTGGTAGACGGTTGCATGCCAGTTCGCGTCTGGCAAATGGGTGCGCTGATGGTCGGAAATGGACACGAGGCGGTAGGCGGGCCAGCGCTCGTACACCTGCTGCAGGTCCGCAATGTCGAGTCGACCGTGCAGCGTCGTCAGCGTGCGCTCGGGGATATGCTCGAACAGCGCAAAGTGCAGCAAGTCGATATGGAAATGCAGCACATCAAACTCGTCGGCCCGTCGGCGCACCTCGTGCAACAGCGTCAGGTGGCTCGCCAGGTCGGACTTGAGCGACGCCGGATCGAGCCGCAGCGGCAGAGCCCGCGTGGCGACCAGATTGGCCGAGGTCACCGTATCGCCTGATGCAAAGAGTGTGACCTCGTGCCCCTGCTCCACCAAGGCCTCGGTGAGATGGGCCACGACCCGCTCCGTACCACCGTACAGGCGTGGTGGTACCGATTCGCAAAGGGGTGCGATTTGCGCGATCTTCATGTTCCATCCGTCCTGCAGGGGCTGAGCGTCTTTTTGCCGATCGTGGCACCCGCTTCCTCGCCGTGAACAAGCCCCCGGAACCGAACAGTGCCCGACGTCTCATGGAGCCTCATAGAAGACGGGGCTCGTCATTGCTTGTCTTGGCAGAAGTCCCGCGTTGATCGGTCGAGCGCGTCGCCTTCACCTCGATGGCGCGGATGGCGTCCCATCCGTGATAAGGAAGACGAACGAAATCGGGGTCATGGTCCATGTAGTGCTCTCGCGCGGAGGTTCAAAGATCACTTATAGAACGCGCTGCACCTGCCGTCCGTGCGTTGGCGCACAGACCGTCCGCACGGCTGCGCCGCCGCATCGCGGTCGGTGCGCTAGAGGACAGAAGGCGTCGCGATGCCTATACTGAAGCCTCCCCATGGCCGCGTCGCTCGACCCCCTTGACAACCGCCTTCTGGCTACCTTGCCCCAGGCGGAACGGCAGCGTTGGTGGCCGGCACTCGAACCGGTCGAAATGCCCTTGGGTCAGGTGCTCTACGAATCGGGCCGCACCCTGAGCCATGTCTATTTCCCGACCAACGCCATCGTCTCGTTGTTGTACGTGATGGAGAACGGCGCCTCGGCCGAGATTGCCGTGGTCGGCAACGAGGGCATCGTCGGCATCTCGCTCTTCATGGGCGGCGAATCGACGCCCAGTCGCGCCGTGGTGCAAAGCGCCGGACAAGGTTTCCGCCTGGAAGCGCAACTCATGAAAGACGAGTTCAACCGCGCGGGCCCGGTGCTGCATCTGCTGTTGCGCTATACGCAGGCATTGATCACGCAGATGGCGCAGACCGCCGTGTGCAACCGGCACCACTCGCTCGATCAGCAGTTGTGCCGCTGGCTCCTGCTGAGCCTGGATCGGCTCCAGGGGAGCGAACTCGTGATGACGCAGGAGTTGATCGCCAACATGCTCGGCGTTCGTCGCGAAGGCGTGACGGAGGGCGCGCTCAAGTTGCAGCAAGCCGGGCTGATCCGCTATGCCCGTGGCCGCATTTCGGTGCTCGATCGCAGCGGGCTCGAAAAGCGCACCTGCGAGTGTTACGCCGTGGTCAAGGCCGAATACGACCGCCTGCTCCCGACGACGACCGCGACCTGAATTCCTGCAAGTCGCGCCGGATCGAGCGTCTGCGTGCTGTCCGCCCCGTGTCGATGGGCCCTACCTCTGCGCCTTGTCCTTCTGGTTCTGCGCCTCGATGCGCTCGCGTGCTTCCTGCCACTGCGCGTCGCTCCACTCGCGCAGCTCGTAGAAGTTGCCGCCGGTGGCCAGGGCGTGGCCGCCGTCCATCATGATGCTCTGGCCGGTGAGCCAGTCGCACTGGCCGGGCGCCATCAGGAAGGCAGCGAGGTTCTGCAGCTCGCTCATCTGGCCGGTGCGCGCCATCGGGTTGCGCAGCTTGCTGCGGGCGCCGGGCTCCTCGCCGGGGTTGAGGCGTTTGCTCATACCCTCGGTCGGGATCTCGCCCGGCCCGACCGCGTTGAGCCGGATGCCGTAGCGCGCCCATTCGGTGGCCAGTGACTTGGTCATCACCTCCACGCCGGCCTTGCTCATCGCGGAGGGCACCACGTAAGGCCCGCCGTTGTCGACCCAGGTCACGATGATGCTCATCACGCTGCGGTACGGGTCGCCCGCCTTCCACTGCCCGGCCCTCGCCTCCGCGACCCAGCGCTTGCCCACCGCCTGGGTCACGTAGAAGCTTCCGTGGAAGACGATGTTGGCGACGGCGTCGAAGGCGCGCGAGGACAGGCTCTCGGTCGGCGCGACGAAGTTGCCGGCGGCGTTGTTGACCAGGCCGGTCAGCCCGCCGCTCTGCCAGAGCGCCTCCACCATCTCCTCCACGCTCTGCGCGTTGCGGATGTCGACCCCGAAGGCATCGACCTTGCGGCCGGGGAACTGCGTGCGCCATTGCGCCGCCGTCTCCTCGACCACCGACTGGCGCCGGCCGCAGATCGCGACGTCCGCGCCCAGGCCGAGGAAGCGCTCGGCCATCGCCTTGCCGAGGCCGGTGCCGCCGCCGGTGACGAGGATGCGCCGGCCGGCCATGAGATCGCTCTGGTACATGTGGGTCTCCTTGGTTCTGGTGGATGAGCTTGCGCAGCCACATCGTAGAGCGATGCGGCCGAGCCGGTAAGCTCCAAAGGTGACAGCAGCGCCCAAGGATTCCCCCATGCCAGCCTCTCCCACTCCCGCCTTCGCACCCCTTGCCGGCGTGCGCGTGCTGAGCCTCGCGCTCAACCTGCCTGGCCCCGCGGCGCTGATGCGCTGCCGTGCCATGGGCGCCACCTGCCTGAAGTTCGAGCCCCCGAGCGGCGACCCGATGGCCCACTACAACCGGGCCGCCTACGCGGCGCTGCACGAAGGCGTGCGCGTAGCGACGGCAGACCTGAAGACCGAGGCCGGCCTGGCCCAGCTCCACCAGGCCCTGGACCAGACCGAGGTGCTGCTGACTTCCTTCCGTCCTTCCGCGCTGGCCAAGCTGGGCCTGGGCTGGGAGGCACTGCAGGCGCGCCACCCCGCGCTCTCGCAGGTGGCAATCGTCGGGGCCCCCGGCGAGCGGGCCGAGGAGCCGGGCCACGACCTCACCTACCTGGCCGAGAGCGGCCTGGTGACCGGCACCGAGCTGCCGCCCACGCTCTATGCCGACATGGGCGGCGCGCTGCTCGCGAGCGAGGCGGTGCTCCAGGCCGTGCTCCACGCGCGCACCAAGCCAGGAAGCGGCATCTACCTCGAGGTCGCGCTCAATGGCGCGGCCGACTGGCTGGCGCTGCCGCGCAGCTGGGGCCTGACCCGGCCCACGGGGGCGGTGGGCGGCGCCCATGCGGGCTACCGCGTCTACGCCTGCGCCGACGGGCGCGTGGCCATCGCCGCGCTGGAGCCGCACTTCGCGGCGCGCCTGTGCGAGGCGGCGGGCCTCGGCGCCCAGGACATGATGGCGCCGGCCACGCGAGAAGCGCTGGCCGCCTGGCTGCAAACCCGCACGCGCGCCGAGCTCGAAACCGTTGCGCGCGAGCGCGACGTACCGCTGCTCACGCTGGGCTGATCAGGCTCAGAGCTTGATGCCTGCGCCCTTCACCGTGGGCCCGAGCACGCCGACCTGGTCCTTCACGAAGCTCTCGAAGCGCGCCGTGCTCTCGGGCTTGCCGACGATGCCCAGTTCGAGGATCTTCTTCTGCACCTCGGGCATCACCATCACCTCGTTGCACGCGCTGTTGAGCCGGGTGACGATCGCTGCCGGCAGCTTTGCCGGCCCGCTCAGGCCGAAGAAGTTCTCCAGCACCAGCTTGGGCTGGCCGATCTCCACCACCGTCGGCACCTCCGGCGTGAGCGGCGAGCGCGCCTGGCTCGTCACCGCGATCGGCACGAGCTGGCCGCTCTTGAAGAAGGGCACGAAGGCCGTGAGCACGTCGATGCCGACCGGGATCACGTTGGCAATCAGGTCGGTGGTCATCGGCGCGCCGCCGCGGTAGGGCACGTGCACCATGTTGGCGCCGGTGATCTTCCGGATCAGCTCGCCGTGGATGTGGCCCACCGAGCCCGGCCCGCCGGAGCCGAAGTCCAACCGGCCCTCCTTGCGCGCGCGGGCTTCGAGATCGGCAAAGGTCTTGATGCCCGACTCCTTGCTGGCCATCAGCACCAGCGGCGCCGAGCCCAGGTAGGCGATGTGCGTGAAGGCCGCGACCGGATCGTAGGGCTGCTTCTCGAGCGCGAAGGGGCCGAGCGCGATCGGCGTCGTGTTCGAGAGCATGAGCGTGTAGCCATCGGGCGCCGCGGCGGCGACCTGCGCGCCTCCGATGGTGCCGCCCGCGCCGGGCTTGTTGTCCACCACCACCGGCTGGCCCAGCTTCTTGCCGAGCTGCTCGGCCATCACGCGGGCCAGGATGTCGCTGGCGCCGCCGGCCGGAAAGGTGACGACGATCTTGATCGGCTTGTCGGGCCACTGGGCGAGGGCCGGCAGCGCGAGCGATGCGGCGCCGGCGGCAAGCAGCTGAAGCGCGCCGCGGCGCGTGGGTCGGGTGAAGGTCATGGCGTCTCCAATGCAAGAGCGATGCCCGTGTGCCCGCATCATGCGAGCGGCCGCCTCGATCCACAAGCCCCGCGCGCGCGGCTCACTGGAGTACCTTCGCCTTGGGAGCGGCCCTGCGGCTGACTGGAGTACCTTCGCCTTCGGCTGCGGTGCTATCGCCTTGGGAGCGGCCCTGCGGCTCATGCGCCGACGCGACGCTCCAGGCGCATGCGCGTGATGAAGCCGATCTGCCGCAGCGCCTCGGCCAGCTCATGGCCCGGCTCGCGCGCGGTGCGCGAGGCCAACTCGGCGAAGATACCGGCCCGGGTGTAGTGCCGCACGCAGGCGATGAAGGGGAAGCCGTGCCGCTGGGCGTAGGCCTTGTTCCTGCGCGCCAGCAAGGCTTCCTCGCTGGCGGACAGGGCGCCCAGGCCGGCGCTCTTCTGCTCGTCCATCGAATCGGCCGTCAGCCCGCCGGCGCGCACCGCGCTGGCCGAGAGCTCGGGATGGCCGCGCAGGAACTCGATCTGGCGGCCGCGCCCGCAGGCGTACACCGCCGCCATCATCGCGTCGTGCAGCGCCTGCACCGTGGCGAAGGGGCGCTGCGCCCAGGCCGCCTCGGCGACCCAGGGCGAGTGCTCGAAGGTGTCGCCCAGAGCGGCGGTGAAGGCGGCGCGGTCCATCGCATTGAGGGCGCGCAGATCGTGGGTGGCGGCGTGTTCTGAGGACATGGCCGGCAGTGTAGGAAGCCGGTGCCGCGGCTTGAAGCAGCGCGCTGTTATACGGCGCATAGGAGGCCGCGCGCCACGTTCATTGGGCGTCCGGATCGGTCAGCACCTGCGAGGCCGCCGTGAGCAGTCCGCGCAGCCAGACGTGCGGCGCCGCCCGGTGCTGCGAAGCGTGCCAGAGCTGGTAGAAGCGCATGCGCGCGAACTCGATCGGCGACGGCCGGATCGCCAGCGGAAGGCGCCGGGCGTAGTAGTGCGCGAAATGCCGGCTGGTCGTCATGATCAGATCGGTGCCCGGCAGCAGGTTGGGCGCGAGGCCGAAGTACGGGCACTGCACCCGGCGGTCGCGGCTCACGCGCAGGGTGGCGAGGCTCGACTCCACCACGCCGCGCTGGGCGATCGAATAGGGCATCGGCACCACGTGCGCGGCCCGCAGGTAGCGCTCTGCGCTGAGCTCGCCCTCGGCGGCCCACGGATGGTCCTCGGCCATGAGGCAGACGATGTCGTCCTCCAGCAGCGTGGAGCTGTGCAGGTGCTCGGGCGGCTCGGGCCAGTTGCCGATCACGATGTCGATCGCGCCGTCCTGCAGGGCCAGCTCGTAGTCGTACTGCGGCCCGAGCGGCTGAGCGACCAGGCGCGCATTCGGCGCCTGAGCGCGGAAGCTGCGCACCACCTGCGCGAGGAAGGGCGGCGCCAGGTAGTCGGGCATGGCGATGGTGAAGCTGCGCTCCGTCGTCGACGCATCGAAGCCCTCGCCGGAATTCAAAAGGCCGTCGAGCAGGCCCAGCGCGGACTGCGCCTGCGCGGCCGCGGCGAGCGCGCGCGCCGTCGGCACCATGGTGTTCTTGTCGCGCACCAGCAGCGGGTCGTTGAAGATTTCGCGCAGCCGCTTGAGCGCCGCGCTGATGGCGGGCTGCGACTGGTTCATCCGGATCGCGGTGCGCGAAACGCTCTGCTCGGCGATCAGCGCGCACAGCACGCGCAGCAGGTAGGTCTCGAAGGGATCGTCGGCGCGGGACACGTGCGTGAGGACTCCGGATATCGACTTTGCTATGCGCCCTATTGCGCCTGCCCAGTTTCGCACAGGGCCCCGACTCGCGACCATTGGCGCCACCCCCGTTCCACGGGTCCGAGAAGCACACACGAGAGACAAAGGAACCGAACATGAGCACACCTTCCGCGGCGCTGCCCGGCGCCATCGCCCAGCCCGACCGGGTCGACGCCACCTACAGCAAGATCTCCTGGCGCTTGCTGCCCTTCCTCGGCGCGCTCTGGGTGCTGGCGTGGCTGGACCGCGTCAACATCGGCTTCGCCAAGCTGCAGATGCTGGACGATCTGCGCTTCAGCGAGGCGGTCTACGGCCTGGGCGCCGGCATCTTCTTCCTGGGCTACTTCTTCTTCGAGGTGCCCTCGAACATGCTGCTGCAGAAGATCGGCGCGAAGAAGACGGTGATGCGCATCACCATCGGCTGGGGCCTGATCTGCATGCTGCAGGCCTGGGTCACGACGCCGACGCAGTTCTACATCCTGCGCTTCCTGCTCGGCGCCTTCGAGGCCGGCTTCTATCCCGGCGTGATCCTCTACCTGACCTACTGGTATCCGTCGCAGCGGCGGGCCAAGGCCTTCGGCACCTTCATGTCGGCCTCGGCCATCGCGGGCGTGCTGGGCGGGCCGCTGGCGGGCTGGATCATGAGCTCGATGGGCGGCGTGCAGGGCTGGGCCGGATGGCAGTGGCTGTTCGTGCTGGAGGGCATCCCGTCGGTGATCGCGGGCGTCGTCGCCCTCTTCTACATGACCGACCGGCCCGAGCAGGCGCACTGGCTCAGCACCGATGAGAAGCGCATCGTGCGCGACGAGCTCGAGCGCGACCACCGCGCCCAAGGCGAGCGCGGCAGCGACTGGCGCACGCTCTTCACCAACCCCAAGGTGTGGCTGCTGATCGGCATCTTCTTCTGCCTGCTGTGTGCGAACTCGACGCTCACCTTCTGGATCCCGACCGTGATCAAGGAGACCGGCTTCACCACGCCGATGGCGGTGGGCTGGATCGCCGGCGCGGTCTACATCTTCGGTGCGGCGGGGATGATCCTCAACGGCCGCCACTCCGACCGCCACGGCGAGGTGCGCTGGCACTTCAGCGGCGCGGCACTCTGCGGCGCGACCGGCATGGCCCTGCTGGCCATCACGCTGGCAATGCCCGGCCTGCCGCCCGTGGTGCCGCTGCTCGCGATGGGACTGGCCCTGGTGGGCACCATGAGCGCAATCCCGGTGTTCTGGCAGCTGCCGAACATGTACCTGGCCGGCGGCGCGGCGGCGGTGGGCGTGGCGCTGATCAACTCGATCTCCAACCTCGCAGGCTTCGGCGCGCCCTACCTGATGGGCCTGATCAAGAACGCGACCGGCAAGGTGGGCCCGGGCCTGTACCTGGTCGCAGCGATCGAGTTGCTCGCCGCGGTCCTCGTCATCGCGTTCATCGCTCGCAAATCTCAACGCAAGGAGATCTGAATGAAAGCCATCCAGCAACCCGCGCGCCGGCGCTTCGCGCTCTCCGGCCTGGCCCTCGGCGCCACGGTGCTCGCCGCACGCGGCGCGCAGGCCGCCGATGGGCCCGCCGCACCGGCCCGCGCCAGCGGTCCCATCGTGCTGCACGGCGTGAGCCCGCGCCTCACGGTCCATGCCCTGGACACCTTCCACGGCACGGCGGCCGCCGGCCTGCGCATCGACTTCTCGGCCTTCGACGGCGAAGACTACGCGCTGCTGCGCTCCGTCACCCTCAACGCCAACGGGCGTTCGGACGAGCCGCTGCTGATCGGCGACAGCTACCGCCCCGGCCGCTACCAGTTGCTGCTGCACGTGGGCGACTACTTCGCGGCGCGCAAGGCCGCGCTGCCCTCGCCCGCCTTCCTCACCAAGCTGCCGGTGCGCTTCCAGGTCGCGAATGCCGGCGAGCGCATCCACCTGCCGATCCAGTTCGGGCCCTGGGCCTACACCTATTCCCGCGGCAGCTGAACCGCACGCAAATCCACGACAAGGAGCCCCTCTCATGGCAGGCATCACCACCCATGTACTCGACGTCCGCACGGGCCGCCCGATCGGCGGCATGCAGGTCGATCTCTTCGATCTCGCGACCACGCCGCCGACGCGCCTGCACGCGACGCGCACCAATCCCGACGGCCGCACCGACGTGCCGATGCTGTCCGCACAGGCCGCCCGCACGGGCCGTTTCGAGCTGCGCTTCTACGTCAACGCGCACTTCAAGGCACCGGACGCGCTGGCCGAAGAGGTGCCGGTGCAGTTCAGCGTGTTCGACGCGGCCCAGCACTACCACATCCCCCTGCTCTGCTCGCCGTGGTTCTTCTCCACGTACCGCGGCAGCTGAACACCCTGACCCTCACGAAGAACCCAGCGAATGACCCAAGACCAAGACACCGAGAAGTACCTGCTCGAATCGATCCGCCTGGCCATGGACAACGTGCGCGAGCGCAAGACCTGGCCCTTCGGCGCGGTGCTGGTGCGCAACGGCCAGGTGCTGGCACGCGCCGTCAACGAGGTCGAGGCGCTGTGCGACCCCTCGGCCCATGCCGAGATGCAGGCGGTGCGCGCCGCCAGCCGCGCGCAGAACAGCACCGATTTGAGCGGCAGCACCGTCTACGCCAGCGGCTACCCCTGCCCCATGTGCCTCACCGCCATGTACCTCGCGGGGGTGAAGTCGGTCTACTACGCCTACTCGAACGAGGACGGCGCGCCCTACGACCTGTCCGCCGAGCGCGGCTACGTGGAGATCGCCCGGCCTGTCGAACAGCGCGAGATGAAGCTCGCCGGCCTGCGGGTGCGGCCCGAGGGCCAGGACCTGTACGAAGCCTGGCGCGAGGTGCAAGGCTAGGGCGCGTCGCCTAGAACCGCGCTATGCGCCTTGTTCCGCCTGCGGCACAGCGCTAATCTGGGACCGGGGACGGGCGTTCCCGTCCCGGGAGAGCGCCATGTATGAACGCATACTCGTCGCCACCGATGGTTCCGAGCTCTCGGAACTGGCCGTGACCGCTTCGATCGACCTGGCTCTGCTGATGAACGCGGAGCTGGTCGCCGTCAAGGTGGTCCACCACTACCCCACCGGCTACTTCGAAGGCTCCCTGCTCCTGAGCCAGATGGAAGTCCAGCGCATGCAGGAGCAGGCCGACGCCGAAGCGCAGCGCGTGGTCGACGCCGTGAAGGCCAAGGCCGATGGCCGGGGCGTCAAGAGCACGCGCGCCGTGGTCATGAAGTCGGAGCTGGTCTCCGAGGCCATCATCGAAGCCGCCCGCGTCCACAAGAGCGACCTCATCGTGATGGCCTCGCACGGCCGCCGCGGCATCTCGCGTCTGTTGATGGGCAGCGAGACGCTGCATGTGCTGACGCACTCGCACACGCCGGTGCTGGTGCTGCGCTGACGGTCCGGTGGGCTACGGCTTCACGGCGTCCCGCCGCCGGTCGCTGCGCTTGTGCTCGAGGTAGGTCGCTAGATCGATCTCGTGCAATTGCGCCGGGTATCGCTCGGCCTCCTGGAACCAGCGATGCATGCGCTTCTCGGCGCGCTCCGTCGGCGGGATGTCGAGCCCGGCCAGGTAAGCATCGAGGGTGAGGAAGTAGCGCATGGCGTTGCGCTCCATCAGGCCGCGCAGGCCGCGGATGTAGTCGGGCTCGCCGTTCGGCGTCTTGCCGATGACGGTGAACCCCACCTTGTGGCTGCCGAAGGTCGCGAGGTACGCCATGGTGGCCAGCCGCGCGATCATGTTGTGGTCGTAGGCGTAGCCGAAATGCACGAAGGTCTGGCGCTCGCCCAGCGGCACGGCCTCGAGCGTCACGCGGTAGTTGCTGGTGCCCATCGGCCCGCTCTCGGCCGACAGCTTGACCGCCAGGTAGTCCTTGCCGTCGCTCGCGGTCCGGTGGACAAAGGGGAGCTCGAAGGCCTGGTCCACCGGCTTGTCGTAGCGCTGCACCACGCTGAGCGTGAGGGTCTCGCCCCCGGGCTGCCGGCTCACGCGGCAACGGCGGTTGTTGATGTGCAGCAGCAGCATCTCGCACCACTGCGTGCCGTCGGCGAGCGCGGCGCGCACCTGCTCCAGCGGATGGTCGACCACCGCATAGACGTCGCCCTGGAGGCCGCCGTCCGTCTCGGCAGACTCCAGGTGGATCGGCCGACGCAGCGGACTGCGGGCGAGCTGGCCGGCCAGCTTCTGGTGCTGCTCGCGCAGAGCCGGGGCCGAGCCGGCATCGGGCGGGGCCGCCTCGCCGACGAGTGCGCAGGTGGCGAGGAGCAGCCCCAGACCCGTGCGGGACGCGAGTTGCAGGAAAGAGGCTGGGTGCCGGTTCATCCACAACACCATACAACCACCGGGCCAACGGCGCCTGAACGAGCCTGTCGCGCCAGCAGCGCCATCGCCGGGCCGAGCAGCGCGGCGTCGGCCGGTGGTGCGCTGCCTAGCGGCTTGGCGACCCGCCCGGCGCGCCGGCGTGCTCAGCGACCCTTGCGCGCCGGCTTGGCACGGCCGGTCCCGGTCTCGCGCGGCGGCAGCCCGGTGTGCTGCGTGAGGATGCGGCCCTGGACCGGCTGCACCGGCTTCAAGACCACGGGCGTCGAGTTCTTGCGCCGCGCGCTCTGGTAGCTGCCGTCGGTCAGCGGCTGGTAGGTCGGGATGAGGTGGTGCTTGCCGTTGCCGATCAGGTCGGCGCGGCCCATCTTCTTCAGGGCCTCGCGCAGGAGCGGCCAGTTGTTGGCGTCGTGGTAGCGCAGGAAGGCCTTGTGCAGGCGGCGGCGCTTGTCGCCGCGCACGATGTCCACCGTCTCGCTCTCGCGTGTGATCTTGCGAAGCGGGTTCTTGTTGGTGTGGTACATCGCCGTGGCCGTGGCCATGGGCGAGGGATAGAAGGTCTGCACCTGGTCCGCGCGGAAGCCGTTGCGCTTGAGCCAGAGCGCGAGATTCATCATGTCCTCGTCGCTGGTGCCCGGATGGGCGGCGATGAAATACGGGATGAGGTACTGCTTCTTGCCCGCTTCGGCGCTGAACTTCTCGAACATCTGCTTGAAGCGGTCGTAGCTGCCGATGCCGGGCTTCATCATCTTCGTGAGCGGACCCTGCTCGGTGTGCTCCGGCGCGATCTTCAGGTAGCCGCCCACGTGGTGCTGCACCAGTTCCTTCACGTACTCGGGCGACTGCACCGCCAGGTCGTAACGCAGGCCGGAGCCGATCAGGATCTTCTTGATGCCCTTGAGCGCACGCGCACGCCGGTAGATCTTGATCAGCGGATCGTGGCTGGTGTTGAGGTTCGGGCAGATGCCCGGGTACACGCAGCTGGGCTTGCGGCAGGCGGCCTCGATCTCGGGCGACTTGCAGCCGATGCGGTACATGTTGGCGGTGGGTCCGCCGAGGTCGGAGATGGTGCCGGTGAAGCCCTTGACGCTGTCGCGGATGGCCTCGACCTCCTTGATGATCGAGTCCTCCGAGCGGCTCTGGATGATGCGCCCTTCGTGCTCGGTGATGGAGCAGAAGGTGCAGCCACCGAAGCAGCCGCGCATGATGTTCACGCTGAAGCGGATCATCTCCCAGGCGGGGATCTTGGTGGCGCCGTCGTGGCTGCCGTGCTCGTCCGCGTAGCGCGGATGCGGGCTGCGCGCGTAGGGCAGGTCGAACACGTGGTCCATCTCGGCCGTGGTCAGCGGGATGGGCGGCGGGTTGATCCAGACGTCCCGCGCGGTCGCTCCCTCGCCGTGGGCCTGCACCAGGGCGCGGGCGTTGCCGGGGTTGGTCTCGAGATGCAGCACGCGGTTGGCGTGGGCGTAAAGCACCGGGTCGGCGCGCACCTGCTCGTAGGAAGGCAGGCGGATCACCGAGCGATCGCGCGGCGGTGGTCGGACCCTGCCTTCCGGATTTACCCCCTCTCCCGCTTGCAGGAGAGGGTTGGGGTGAGGGTTCCCCGCTTTCCTGAGGCTCGGGTTGGGGATGAAGTGGAGCGGCTTCGCCGCGCCCTCACCCCGGCCCTCTCCCGCAAGCGGGAGAGGGAGCGAAGACCGGGCCTCGGCGGCGGCAGCCACGGCCTGCGCCTCCTCTTCCTTCGCGCAGGTCGCCCCATTCGCCTTCGCCTGCTCCGACACCATCAGGTACGGATTCACATGCGCCTCGACCCGCCCCGGCAGGTCCACGCTGGTGGAGTCGATCTCGAACCAGCCCTGCGGCGTCTCGCGCCGCACGAAGGCCGTGCCGCGCACGTCGGTGATCTGGTGTACCGGCTCGCGGGCGGCCAGGCGGTGCGCGATCTCGACGATGGCGCGCTCGGCATTGCCGTAGAGCAGCAGGTCGCACTTGGCGTCCACCACGATCGAGCGGCGCACCTTGTCCTGCCAGTAGTCGTAGTGCGCGATGCGGCGCAGCGACCCCTCGATACCGCCGAGCACGATCGGCACGTCGTTCCAGGCTTCCTTGCAGCGCTGCGAATACACGATGGCCGCGCGGTCGGGCCGCCGGCCGCCGACATCGCCAGGCGTGTAGGCGTCGTCGCTGCGGATCTTCCGGTCCGCCGTGTAGCGGTTGATCATCGAATCCATGTTGCCGGCGGTCACGCCGAAGAACAGGTTCGGCTTGCCCAGCGCCTTGAAGGGATCGGCGCTGTGCCAGTCCGGCTGCGCGATGATGCCCACCCGGAAGCCCTGCGCCTCCAGCATGCGGCCGATGACCGCCATGCCGAAGCTCGGGTGGTCGACGTAGGCGTCGCCGGTGACGATCACGATGTCGCAGCTGTCCCAGCCCAGGGCCTCCATCTCCGCGCGCGAGGTGGGCAGGAACCGGGCCGTGCCGAAGCGGGCCGCCCAGTACTTGCGGTAGCTGGTCAGCGGCTTGGCGGCGCGCGCGAAAAAGGAGACGTCGACGGGGGCGTTCATGTGGGAGGTGGCGGCAGGCAGGCCGCGGTGGCCCGGTTTCGGGCAACCCGCGATTTTACGGGTTTAGACACCCGGCCGTCGCCTCCAAAGGCCATGCCGCCCGAGCGGTGAGACTTTCAATTGATTGCCTCAGTCAACCAATCAATTGACAATGGCAAGCATGTCCGCCGAATCCATCACCGTGTCCGACGTCGCCGCAGTCAAGGCCGTGCGCCAGTTCAACCGCTTCTACACCCGCCGCATCGGGGCCCTCGACCCGTACCTGGGCAGCGACATGTCCCTGACCGACGTGCGGGTGCTTTACGAGCTGGCGCACCGCGAGCAGGCGGTGGCCAGCGAGATCGCGAAGGACCTGGGCCTGGACGGCGGGTACCTCAGCCGCATCCTGCGCCGCTTCGAGGGCGCGGGCTGGCTCGTGCGCGAGACGCACCCACGCGATGCGCGACAGAGCCTGCTGCGCCTGACCGAGGCGGGACATGCCGCCTTCGCGCCGCTGCAGCAGAAGTCGCGCGACGAGGCGAGCGCCCTGCTCGCCCCGCTCTCGGCGTCGCAACAGCGCCGGCTGATCGATGCGATGCACACGGTGCAGGCGCTGATCGAGCCCGAGGCCTACGCGCCGGCCAGGCCGGGCACCGCGGTCCTGCGCGACCCGCAGCCGGGCGACATCGGCTGGGTGGTGCAGCAGCACGGCGAGATCTACGCCCGCGAGTACGGCTGGAACAGCGAGTTCGAGGCCCTGGTGGCCGAGATTGCCGGCGAGTTCCTGCGCAAATTCCAGCCCGAGTGGGAGCACTGCTGGATGGCCGAGCTCAACGGCGAGCGCGTGGGGGCCGTGTTCCTGGTGCGTAAGTCGCCCACGGTGGCGCAGCTGCGCCTCTTGATCCTGGCGCCGCAAGCGCGGGGCCTGGGGCTGGGCGCGCGGCTCACGGACGAATGCATCGCCTTCGCCCGCCGCAAGGGCTACAAGAAGATGATGCTGTGGACCAACAGCTGCCTGCTGGCCGCGCGCGGCATCTATGCGGCGCGCGGCTTCGAGCTGGTGAAGTCCGAGCCCTACGAAGGTTTCGGCCAGCAGCTGGTGGGCGAGACTTGGGAGCTCAAGCTCTGAGACCTATTGCATGAACCAGCCATGGCTCACCACCAGCGACTGCCCGGTGAGCGCATTGGTCGGGAAGGCCGCGAACAGCAGCGCCACGCGCGCCACGTCGTCGGTGGTGGTGAACTCGCCGTCCACCGTCTCCTTGAGCATCACGTTCTTGATCACCTGCTCCTCGGAGATGCCCAGGGTCTTGGCCTGCTCCGGGATCTGCTTCTCGACCAGCGGCGTGCGCACGAAGCCCGGGCAGATGACGTTGGCGCGCACGCCGTGCTTCGCGCCCTCCTTCGCCACCGTCTTGGCCAGCCCGATCAGGCCATGCTTGGCCGTGACGTAGGGCGCTTTCAGCAGCGAGGCTTCCTTGGAGTGCACCGAGCCCATGTAGATCACGCTGCCGCCGCGGCCCTGCGCGTACATGTGCTTGAGGCAGGCCTTGGTGGTGAGGAAGGCGCCGTCGAGGTGGATGGCCAGCATCTTCTTCCAGTCGGCGAAGCTGAACTCCTCGACCGGGTACACGATCTGGATGCCGGCATTGCTGATGAGGATGTCGATGCCGCCGAAGGCGCGGGCGGCCTCCTCGACGGCCGCGTCGACCTGCTCTTCGCTGGTGACGTCGACGCCGACGCCGATGGCCTGCGCACCACCTTCCTTCAGCTCGGCGGCGGTGGCGTCAGCCGCCTGCTTGTTGAGGTCGGCGATGACGATCTTGGCGCCTTCCTGTGCGAACAGGAGGGCGATTTCCTTGCCGATGCCGCTGGCCGAACCGGTGATGAAGGCGACCTTGTCCTTGAGTTGCATGGGATGTCCTTTGGATGAGGGGTGGGAGGATGATGGCGCGTGCAAGCTGCGTGCCGGTGACGGAGCGTGGCTCGGGAATCTTGGGCCAGGCTGACCACCGTCGGCCTCAGAGGCCTCTCATTGCGGCGCCGACTGGACGGCCGGCACCCGCATCGGGTGTCGAACGCGCGGCTTGTGGGCCTCGGTGAGATCGAAGGTGGTGACACCGTTGACCTGCGCGGCGGCGCGCAGCAGCTCCGGATGCTCCAGCGTGTTGCGGATGTCGCGCAGCCCCGCGTCCCAATGCTCGTCGACCGAGGTGCGCGAGAACTCGTAGTCCTTGGAGTCGAGCTCGTAGGGCTTGTCGCGGTAGATCAGGTGCACGATCTCGACCGGCTGGTGCGTGAGCTGCGCACACACCGCGGCCACGCTGGCATCGTTGCGCAGCGAGGCCGGCAGCTTGGCGATCAGGTCGGCCACCGCCTGCTGCAGGTTCATGTTGGAGGCCAGCGCGTCGGTGTTCATGCGGGTGCGGCTGGAGTAGGTGATGTCCTTCTGCCGCTCCAGGGTCTCGGCCAGCGTGCGCGGCATGCTGCCGCGGGCGCTGAACAGGTCCACCTGCAGCACCAGCAGCGACTCGGTGCGCGGATGGGTGTCGAGCACGTACTGCAGGGGCGTGTTGGAGACGATGCCGCCGTCCCAGTAGTCCTCGCCGTCGATGTGCACCGGCGCGAAGCCGGGCGGCAGCGCGCCGCTGGCCATGATGTGCTCGGGACCGATGCGCTGCTTCGTGTTGTCGAAGTAGACCGAGTTGCCGCTGCGCACGTTGACCGCGCCCACGCTGAAGCGGATGTCGCAGTGGTTGATGCGGTCGAAGTCCACCAGACGCTCGAGCGTGGACTTCAGCGGCGCGGTGTCGTAGTAGCTCAGCACCGGCGCCGCGCCGCCGAGCAGCAGCGCGGGGTTGCGCCGCGGCGTGAAGAAGCCCGGCACGCCGAACAGCGCGGCCGTGTTCGCACTCCATTGGTTGAACAGTGTGCGGTCGCCCCAGCCGGGCGGCAGCCGCTGCGCGGGGCCCGAGGACACGAGGTCCCAGAACTCGCGCAGGCGCGCCACGCGCATGTCGGGCGGGTTGCCGGCGATCAGGGCGGCGTTGATCGCGCCGATCGACACGCCGGCCACCCAGTCGAGCGCCTTGTGCTTCTCGTACACGCCGGCATAAACGCCCGCCTGGTAGGCGCCCAGGGCGCCGCCGCCTTGCAGCACCAGGGCCTTCCTGGCGGCCGTGATGTCGACGCGCGGGGTGGAGGGGCGAGAGGTGGAACCGTTGAGCTTTTTTCTTGGAGAGGTGGTGCGCATGGATCGATTGGACACCATGCACCCACCCCGAAGTTCCAGGCCGAAGCCTTACATCTTGGGCAGCAACTGTCCCCGGATCTCGCCATTCGGATTGGCCGCGGTGTGGATGTTGGCGTACCAGCGCCCGGCCATCAGGTCGGCCGCCTGTGTGGTGGTCAGCGTGGCCTGGCCCTCGATCGGGCTCGCGGGGTTGGCGAAGGGAAGCACCACGCCCGCGTTGGCGCCGGCGGCCGCGGGGCCGTGGAAGTGGGCCGCCGTGGCCGGGCCGCTCAGGCCGGTGTAGACGATCTTGTACTTGAGGACATTGGTGTCCTTGTTGAGCCAGGCCTCGGCCAGGCCGCTGCCGCGCGTCATGTTGGGCGGCACCTGGCTGGCTGCGTTCATGCTGCCGCTGAAACTTGCCGTGTTGGACCTCGACATCATGCCGCAGCCCGCGAGGGCGGCGGTCGCCACGCCGGTCACGAGGGCGGCGCGCAAGAGGGTGGCAGTTCGGTTCATGAGCGGATCTCCATAGTTGCAAGAGCGAACAGCATAGACAGCACGGGACGCCCCGCGTGTCGGCCACGAGCCCGTTTTTCGGGGGGCGTTGCGATGGCATCATCCGGCGCATGACGACTGCTCCCCTGCCCTCCCCCCACGAGGTCGCCGCCTTCTGGCGCGACGCCGGTCCCGCCCGCTGGTTCGCCAAGGACGAGGCCTTCGATGCCGAGTTCAAGTCGCGCTTCGAGGCTGCGCATCACGCTGCCGCGAGCGGCATGCTCGATGCCTGGGCCAACGAGGCCGACGGCGCATTGGCGCTGCTGGTGCTGCTGGACCAGTTCCCGCGCAATGCCTGGCGCGGCAGCGCCCACATGTTCGCCACCGACGGCAAGGCGCGCGCCATCGCGCGCGCTGCCGTCGCGGCCGGCCTCGACCAGCAGGTGGAGGGCACGCTGCGCCCCTTCTTCTACCTGCCCTTCATGCACTCGGAGTCGCTGGCCGACCAGGAGCGCTCGGTCGAGCTCAATGCCGCGCTCGATGCCAACACGCAGCGTTTTGCGGTCCTGCATCGCGACATCGTCGCGCGCTTCGGGCGCTTCCCGCATCGCAACCCGATGCTCGGGCGTGAGACCACGCCGGAGGAACAGGCCTTCCTGGACCAGGGCGGCTTCGCGGGGTAGCGCCGGTTCACACAGCCGCCTTGCGCTCAGGCTCAAAGAGTGATGACGCAGGGGCGCGGAGGCGTGCGGTATGCCCTGGGACCGGCCGTTGAGGCACCGCCGAGCAGCGCAGGCGGCAGGCGGATCAGGGCTCGCGACTGTTTGAGCCGAAGGCGAGTTTGAGCGAGACCCCGCCTGACGCGAGCAGCGCAGGAAAGCTCCGAAGGGGCCGCCGCAGCGGGGTCGACCGGCCCGCACCGCATGCCGGGCGTGCATCCAACGACCGGCCTCTCGCTCTTCCGCTGTAGTGTGAACAGGCCTTGGCTAACGCGTCGGCGAAGTCGGTGCCCCCGGCCGCTCGACATGCCGCAGCGACCCATACTTGTGCGCATACACCCACGTGAACTCCGCCCCCAGCAGGAAGATCTGCGCCGAGTAGTAGACCCACACCAGCACCACCACCAGCGAGCCCGCGGCGCCGTAGCCCGAGGCCACGCTGCTCTTGCCGATGTAGAGGCCGATCAGGTGCTTGCCGACGGCGAACAGCAGCGCCGTGACCGCCGCGCCCACCCACACATCGCGCCACTGCACGCGCACCCGCGGCATGATCTTGTAGATCATCGCGAAGCCCACGGTGACCATGACGAAGCTGAAGAGGAAGTTGACGCCCTGCGCCAGCGCGGCCCAGCCGCCGAAGACCGGCGCCCACCACTTGCTCAGCGCCGCCAGCGCGGCACTCGCCACCAGCGACACCATCAGCAGGAAGCCGAGGCCCATGATCATGCTGAAGGACAGCAGCCGCACGCGCAGCAGCTTCAGCCAGCTCTTGCCTTCGTCGCGCGCCGGCGCGCGCCAGATGCGGTCCAGCGCGTCCTGCAGCTCGCCGAACACGGTGGTCGCGCCGACCACCAGCAGCGCGATGCCGATCACGGTCGCGACAATGCCCTCCTTCGGCTTGTTGACGGCCTCCAGCATGCCCTGCACCGCGCGCGCGCCCTGCTCGCCCATCAGCCCCGAGAGCTGGATCATGATCTCGCCGCGCGCGGCCTCCTGGCCGAAGACCAGGCCCGCGACGGAGATCACGATCAACAGCAGGGGCGCCACCGAGAACACGGTGTAGTAGGCCAGTGCGGCGCCCATGCTCGGGGCGTAGTCGGCCTTCCAGGACAGGACGGCCTGCTTGCAGAGATCGAAGAGTGCGCGCGGCTGCATGCCCGCGAGTGTCGCAGCATGGGCGCGGCCGCGCGTCGGCGCCAGCCCCGAGCAGCGGCCGGACCGCGCTGCGAACATAATCGCGGGCGATGCATCCGGCCTCTCCCCTCGCGGCGCCCTCCGAGCGCCCGCAACCCCGCTCCGTCCGCGACCTGTTCTTTTCCTTCACCTGGCTGGCGCTGCAGGGTTTCGGCGGCGTGCTCGCCATCGTGCAGCGCGAGATGGTCGAGAAAAAGCGCTGGCTGACGGCCGACGAGTTCCTCGAGGACTGGGCCGTGGCCCAGGTGCTGCCGGGGCCGAACGTGATCAACCTCGCCCTGATGATCGGCGACCGCCACTTCGGCCTGCGCGGCGCGATCGCCGCCGTGGCCGGCATGCTGACCGTGCCGTTGGGCGTGATCCTGGTGCTGGCGCTGCTCTACGCGCACTTCGCCGGCAACCCGCAGGTCGCCGGCGCGCTGCGCGGCATGGGCGCGGTGGCCGGCGGGCTGATCGCGGCGACCGGCATCAAGCTGGTCCCGGCGCTGCGCCGGCATCCACTGGGCTTCGGCGTCTGCCTGGGTATCGTGGCGCTCGTCTTCAGCGCCATCGCCTTCGCGCGCATTCCGCTGGGCTGGGTGCTGCTGGTCGTCGGCGGCGTTGCCTGCGTGTGGACCTGGAAGAGGCTGCAAGCATGAGCATCGCCGGGCCGCCCCAAGATGCGAAAGCCCCCTCGGGGGGCAGCGAGGACACGCCAGTGCCGAGCGTGGGGGCCTTATGACCATCGCGATGCACTGGCACGACTGGCTGGCGCTCTTCGCCCAGTACCTGATGCTCTCGATGCTGTCGATCAGCGGCGCCATCACCACGGTGCCCGACATGCACCGCTACCTGGTCGACCAGAACGGCTGGCTGACCGACGCACAATTCAGCTCCTCGGTCGCGATCGCCCAGGCCGCGCCGGGCCCCAACGTGCTCTTCGTCGCGCTGATGGGATGGAACGTCGGCATCAACGCGGGCGGCGGCATCGGCGCCGGGCCGCAGGCCTGGGCGCTGGGCCTGTTCGGGCTGACCGTCACCATGGTCGGCATCATGCTGCCGAGCACCACCCTGACCTATTTCGCGACACGCTGGGGCCACCGCAACCGCGAGCGGCGCGAGGTGCGCGCCTTCAAGCAGGGCATGGCGCCGGTGGTCGTGGGCCTGCTGATCGCCACCGGCTGGGTGCTGGCCGCCGGTAACCATGCCGGCAACGCGCCTGCCTGGCACCTGTGGCTGCTGACCGGCGTGGCGGCGCTTATCGTCTGGCGCACCCGCCTTCACCTGCTGTGGCTGCTGGGTGCCGGCGCCCTGCTGGGCGCCTTCGGCTTCGTCTGAAATTTCCCGGGAAGACATTCATGCAACTCCGCCCCCTCGGCCGTTCCGGCCTTCAAGTGTCGCCGCTGGCCTTCGGCGGCAACGTCTTCGGCTGGACCGTCGACGAGAAGCTCTCGTTCCGTCTGCTCGACGCCTGGCTCGACGCCGGCTTCAACTTCGTCGACACCGCCGACGTCTACTCCAGCTGGGTGCCGGGTCACAGCGGGGGTGAATCGGAAACCATCATCGGCAAGTGGCTGCGGCAGGGCGGCAAACGCAACCGCGTGGTGCTCGCGACCAAGGTCGGCAAGCCGATGGGCAACAACAAGAAGGGCCTGTCGCCGGCCTACATCCGCCAGGCCGTGGACGCCTCGCTCAAGCGCCTGCAGACCGACCACATCGACCTGTACCAGTCGCACGACGACGACGCCGACACGCCGCTGGCCGATACGCTGGGCGCCTTCGCCGAGCTGATCCAGGCCGGCAAGGTGCGCGCCATCGGTGCCTCGAACTACAGCGCGCCGCGGCTGGCCGAGGCGCTGGACGTGGCCGAGCGCCAGGGCCTGCCGCGCTACGAGAGCCTGCAGCCGCTCTACAACCTCTACGACCGCGCTGTGTTCGAGGAGGCGCTGGAGCCGCTGTGCCTCGAGCGCGGCGTGGGCGTGATCAACTTCTACGCGCTGGCCGCCGGCTTCCTGACCGGCAAGTACCGCAGCGAGGCCGACGCCGCCAAGAGCGCGCGCGGCGCCAGCACGACGAAGAAGTACCTCAACCCGCGCGGCCTGCGCATCCTGGCCGCGCTCGACGAGGTCGCGAAGACACGGGGTGCGACGCCGGGCCAGGTGGCCCTCGCCTGGCAGATCGCCCGCCCCGCCATCACCGCGCCGATCGCCAGCGCCACCTCGGCCGGGCAGCTCGACGAGCTGGTGGCCGCGACCCGGCTCCCGCTCGATGCAGAGGCCATCGCCCAGCTCGACGAGGCGAGCGCCGAGGGCGCACAGCAACGGTAGGTGCCGGCCGACACGCCTTGGCGGCCGCCGCCCCATGGAACGCGCGGCATGGCATGAAGAGACTGGTTCGATCCTCACGTCGGAGAGAAAACCATGTCTTTCGCGCTCTACATGATCGGCTTCCTCCTCTTCCTCGCCGGCCTGGCCTGGGGGGCCTCGGTCATCGGCATTCCGACGCTCTACATCGGCATCGGCGCCCTGATCCTGCTGGGCATCGGCATCTTCAGCGCCGTCGGGCGCACGCGCAGCAAGGATCCTTCATAGCGCGCAGCCGCTGCGCTTCAGGCATCCCAGGGATGCACGTGCCCTCTTGAAATTTTCGATACCCGGTCCTAATTCCTCCCACGGAAGCGCCGGAGGCGTCTCCGACGCTCCGTCTGGTCCAACCGTATGGAGGTTTTCGCCATGTATCGATCCTTGTTCCCGCGCGATCTGTTCGCCGAGATGGATCGCCTGCAACGCGAAATGCAGCAGGCCTTCGATCTGTCTCCAAGCATCCGGGGTCTCGGCCGCGGCGGTTTTCCCGCCCTGAACGTCGGGGGCACGCCGCAGACGGTCGAGGTCTACGCCTTCGCCCCTGGCCTCGATCCAGCCACGATCGACGTCCAGCTCGACCGCGGCCTGCTGACCGTGGCCGGCGAGCGCGCCTCGAAGCTGCCGTCACAGGAGGACTCGAAGTCCGCCGTCCACATCAACGAGCGCTTCGCAGGCAGCTTTCGCCGCATGCTGACGCTGCCCGACGACGCCGACCCGGATGCGATCGCGGCCGACTACCGCGACGGCATCCTGCACATCACGGTCCAGCGGCGCGCGTCGGCCCAGCCCCGCCGCATCACGATCCAATGAAAGGAGCAGCGACATGAACGACGTTGACACGGTCCGCTCGACTTCTCCCTCCACCGTTGCCCGCAAGGACAGGGCGGGCTACGGCGAGGCGGCGCTGACGCCGCCCGTCGACGTGGTGGAGGATGGCACCGGCATCACGCTGTATGCCGACCTTCCCGGCGTTTCGAAGGACCAGCTTCACCTCCAGGTGGAGTCCGACACGCTCACCATCGATGCCGACTCGAACCTGCAGGTGCCCGAGGGGCTGCAGTCGAGTCACACGGAGGTCGGCCTCGCGCACTTCCATCGCGTCTTCACCTTGAGCAAGGAGCTCGACACCGAGAAGGTCTCGGCCGAGCTGGCACAGGGCGTGCTGACATTGCGCATCCCGAAGGTGGCGCAGGCACAGCCGCGGCGCATCAACGTCGAGGTGGGCTGAAGCCAGCTTGACCCTCCGGCCGGCGCGGTCGGCCCGGAGGGTGTCTCCACGCGAAAGCGTACGCTTTCGCGTGGGTTCGATGCAGCCTCTGAAGACCTGAACCGAGGAAGAAGCGATGAACGATGACGGCGAAGTCAGGCGCTTCGTCTACGAGGCGTGGGAGATCCGTGTGTGCCTCGATGGGGCGGCCATCGAAGGGCAGGCCTCGGGCCACGCGGACCTGTGGCGCGATGGCGAGCACAAGTGCCGAGTCGCCCTGACCGGGCGATTCCAGGATTCCGAGAGCGCTTGCGATGCGCTGGAGCGCAAGGCAAAGGCCTGGGTCGACGACTGGGAGGCGCGCGATCACTCGGGCGAGACCGGCTTCGCCAAGTTGACTTAGGCCGCGCTGCGCTGCCGCATCGCCTCGTAAAGGCACACCCCGCTTGCGACCGAAACATTGAGGCTCTCGACCGCACCCGCCATCGGAATGCGCACCAATTCGTCGCAGGTCTTGCGCGTCAATTGGCGCATGCCCTCGCCCTCGGCCCCCAGCACCAGCGCGAGAGGCCGCCGCAGGTCGCTCTGGTAGAGCGTGCCGGGTGCATCGTCGCTGGTGCCCACGCACCAGATGTTGCGCTCCTTCAGCTCGTTGAGCGTGCGCGCAAGGTTGGTCACCATGAAGTAGGGCACCGTCTCGGCGGCCCCACTCGCGACCTTGGCGACAGTCGCATTGATGCCCGCGGCATGGTCCTTGGGCGCGACCACCGCGTGCGCGCCGGCGCCATCGGCCACGCGCAGGCAGGCACCGAGGTTGTGCGGGTCGGTGACGCCGTCGAGCACCAGCAGCAGCGGCACCGTGCCGGCGGCCTCGAGGCCTTCGAGCAGTTCGTCGAGCGAGTGGGTCTGCGCGATCGGCTGCACCCGCGCGGCCACGCCCTGGTGGCCGTGGCTGCCGGCGAGCTTGGAAAGGCGCAGGCCGTCGGCCTCGATCAGGCGCACGCCGGCCTCCTGCGCGCGGGTGACGAACTGGCGCATGCGGGCATCGCGCCGGCTGGCGTCGAAGAGCACCTCGATCACCGATTGGGGCGCGGTCTTGATGCGCACGCCCACGGCATGGAAGCCGAAGATCACTTTGGGGGAAGACATGGCGGGATTATCGAGCCCGCTTCGCAGGTCCCCAGGTCAGACGCCTTGGTCGTCGAAGCCCACGCGCCCGGCCTCGATGGTGATGCGGCGCTCGCACTGCGCGGCGATGCCGCGGTCGTGCGTCACCAGCACGAGGGTGGTGCCGAGCTCTCGGTTGAGGTCGAACATCAGTCGCATCACCTGCTCGCCGGTGGCGAAGTCCAGGCTGCCCGTGGGCTCGTCGGCCAGCAGCAGCGCGGGCTGGACCACGAAGGCGCGGGCCAGCGCCACCCGCTGCTGCTCGCCGCCGGACAGCACCTTGGGATAGTGGTTCAGGCGCTGGCCGAGGCCGACGCGGCCCAGCATCTCGGTCGCGGCCTTGCGCGCGTCGCGGCGGTCGGCCAGCTCGAGCGGGAGCATCACGTTCTCGAGCGCGCTCAGGTTGCCCAGCAACTGGAAGCTCTGGAACACGAAGCCGACCTTGCGCGCCCTGAGCGCGGCGCGCTCGTCCTCGTCGATGGCGAAGAGGTCCTCGCCAGCCAGCTTGACGGTGCCGCGGGTGGGTGTGTCCAGCCCGGCGACGATCGACAGCAGCGTGCTCTTGCCCGAGCCGGAGGCCCCGACGATGGCGGCGGTCTCGCGCTCGCCCAGCGTGAAGTCGATGTCCTGCAGAATGTCCAGCGTGCCGGCGGAGTCGGTGACCGACTTGAAGACATGTTCGACGGCGACAATGGCGGCGGGTGGGATCGAGGACATTGAAAAGGGTTTTGCGCGTGGTGAATCGACGTCACTTTATCTTGGCCGGCGCACTGGCCGGTTCCTCCGGGTATTGGACCGCGGCCCAGGCCGCCGCCGGCAAGCCGGTGATCCTGGTCGTCGGCGACTCGCTGTCCGCCGAGTACGGCCTCAAGCGCGGCGAGGGCTGGGTGCCGCTGCTGGAGAAGCGCCTGGCCGAGCAGAAGATCGCAGCCACGGTGATCAATGCCAGCATCAGCGGCGACACGACGGCGGGCGGCCGCGCGCGACTGGCGGGCCTGCTGTCGCAGCACAAGCCGACGCACGTGGTGCTCGAACTGGGCGGCAACGACGCCCTGCGCGGGCTCTCGCTCGCGGGCACCGAGGACAACCTCATGCAGATGACCAAGGCCGCCCAGGCGGCCGGCGCGCAGGTGCTGATCGTCGGCATCCAGGTGCCGCCCAACTACGGCAGCGACTACACGCGGCGCTTCGAGGCCTTGTTCGGCAAGGTGGCCGGCGCCACCAAGGCGGCGCTGGTGCCCTTCCTGCTCAAGGGCGTGGCGGACAGTCCCGAGGCAGCGGCGCTGTTCCAGGCCGACCGCATCCACCCGACCGCCGCCGCCCAGGCGCGCATGCTGGACAACGTGTGGCCGGCGCTGCGGAAGCTGCTTCCGGCCAAATGAGCGGCTGAGCGAAAGGCGCAAAAAAAGCCGCTGCAGGCCTCGCCCGCGGCGGCTTTCTTCTTGCACTGATCGGTGTAGCGAGCCGATTGGCAGCGGCTCAGCCGTCCTTGGTTGGCAGCTCCGGCACGGTGGGCGGATCGCGTTCCAGCGAGGCGACATCGGTTTCAGGGTCGCCTGGCGCGAGGCCTTCGCTGCTGGGGCTCAGCTTGCGAGCGGCTTTTTCTCGTGCCTTCTCTTCCTTTTTCTTCTTCTTGGCCAACTCCTTCTGACGTTTCTCGTAGCCGTAGTTCGGTGTTGCCACGTTCACTCCTTCCTGAAAGGCAGTCCCGGTGACTGCGCGTGCCTCACTGTACGCGATAACCGGGCCGGTTCAGAGCGCGGCGAGGGCTTGTTCGAGGTCGGCGCGCAGGTCCTCCGCGTCCTCCAGGCCGATCGAGAAACGCACCAGCGTGCCCTTGTGCGGCCAGTGCGAGACGCCTGGGTCGCGCATCAGGCCGATGTCGTAGGGCACGACCAGGCTGATCGGCCCGCCCCAGGAATAGCCGAGCCGGAACAGCTTCAGGCTGTCGCAGAAGCGGTCGACCTGCGCCGCGCTGTAGCGGGCGTCGAACACCACGGAGAAGAGGCCGGCCGCCAGGTCGGTGGCGCCGCACAGCCGCAGCCAGTTCGCGTGGCCCGGCGAGCCTTCCAGCGCCGGATGCAGCACCTGCGCGATCTCGGCCCGATCGGCCAGCCAGAGGGCCAGCTCCCGGGCGCTGCGGTCGTGCGCCTCGTAGCGCAGCGCAATGCTGGGCAGCGAGCGCAGCAGCGCTTCCACGTCGCCGACCCCGCTGCCGAAGCCGATGCGCATGTGGCTGAGCTTGAGGGCGCGGTGCAGCCGCTCGTCGCGCGTGATGACGCTGCCCATCAGCACGTCGCCGCCGCCGCTCGGATACTTGGTGAGCGCCTGGACCGAGATGTCGACGCCCTGCCCGCTGCCGTTGAAATCGAAGGGGGCGAAGGCGAGGCCGGCGCCCCAGGTGTTGTCCAGCGCCGTGAGCACGCCGCGCGCGCGGCAGGCCGCCACCAGCGCGGGCAGGTCCGGGAACTCCATCGTGACCGAGCCGGCCGCTTCCAGCCACACCAGCTTCGTGCGCTCCGAGAGCTTGGCCGCAAGATCGGCCGGGTTCATGGGGTCGTAGAGCCGGTGCGTGATGCCGAAGTTGGCCAGCTCGCCGTTGCACAGCGCCTTGTTGGGGCCATAGGCGTTGTCGGGGAGCAGCACCTCGTCGCCGGTCTTGAGGAAAGCGAAGGCCACCAGCGCGATCGCCGCCAGGCCGCTGGGCGCCAGCAGGCATTCGGTGCCGCCTTCCAGCGTCGCCAGGCGCTCCTCGAGGGTGAAGGTGGTGGGCGTGCCGTGCAGGCCGTAGGTGTAGCCGGCCTTGGTCTTCCAGTCGCGCGCGCGCATGGCGGCGACGTCGGCGAAGAACACGGTGGAGGCCTTGTAGACGCCCGGCTGGGGTGCGGCGAAGTTGGCGGGGGGCTTGTACGGGTGGTGGATCAGGTCGGTGATGGGCTTGGGCATGCCGCCATGCTAGTCGACGTGCCGGAGCGTGCGCCCGACAATGGTTGCATGCTGCTGACGCGTTCACCCGGTCCCCGGCTGCGGCCCTACGTCCGCTCCCTGTGGGTGTCGGCGCCTGGCCGCAGCGCCGGCAGCCTCGCCACGCCGCCGCGCGAGCATGTGCTGCCGACCGGCGACATGCATCTGGTGCTGCGCCTCTGCGGCCCGCCACTGCGGCTGTTCGCCGGGGCGGCGGATACGGCGGGCTACACCGTGGGTTGGGCGATCGTCGGCGGCGCTCGCTCGGCCTTCTATGCGCGCGACGTCTCGGTCGCGACCGGCTCGGTGGGCGCGCAACTGCGGCCCGGCGCAGCACGGGCGCTTTTCGGCCTGCCGGCCGGCGAGCTGGCCGAAAGCCACACGCCGCTGGAAGCGCTTTGGGGCCACCGCGCCGCGCAGGAGGCGCTCGAGCGGGTGGACGCGGCCGGCGGCCCGGAGGCCCGGCTCGCCGTCTTCGAGACCCTGCTGGCCGAGCGCCTCGCGCCGCAGCCCCAGGCCATGCATCCGGCGGTGGCCCGGGCCCTGGCCGGGCTGGGCGGCGGCCTGCCGATCCGCGTGCTGGTGCAGGCCAGCGGCTACAGCCACCGGCGCTTCATCACGCTGTTCCGCGACGCGGCGGGCCTCGCGCCCAAGCAGCTGCAGCGGGTGCAACGGCTGCAGCGCGTGATGACGGCCGAACCCGCCGCGCGCGCCCTGCCCTGGGTGGAACTCGCGCTGGAGGCCGGCTACAGCGACCAGCCGCATTTCAACCGCGATTTCATGGAGATCGCGGGCATGACGCCGCAGGCCTACCGCCGCGCTGCGCCGGCCTCGCCGAACCATGTGCCGGCCGGGTTCAATTTCGTCCAAGACGGTGGGGCCGGGCCTTCGCAGAATCGCGGCCAGACCCATGCTTCCAAAGGAGTCCTCGATGGCAATCCATGATTTGTTTGCCTACCTTTGCGTCAACGACACTGCCAAGGCGATCGCCTGGTACGGCGAGGTGTTCGGCGCAACCGAGAAATTCAGGCTGACCGAGCCCAGCGGGCGCATCGGCCACGCGGAGCTCGACTTCGGCAGCACCACGCTGATGCTGTGCGACGAGTTTCCCGAGTACGGCATTCGCGGCCCCCTCAGCACCGGAGCGACCTCGGTCACGATCCACCTGCACGTGGACGATGCCGATGCGATCGTCGAGCGCGCGGTGACGGCCGGCGCCACGCTCGAGATCGCGGTGCAGGACCAGTTCTACGGCGAGCGCTCGGGGTCTTTTCGCGATCCCTTCGGTCACCGCTGGAACATCGGCCACAGCATCGAGCAGCTGTCGACCGAGGAGATGCAGCGGCGCTACACCGAGATGATGAATCCGAAGTGAGGCTCCGGCCGCCTCAGCTTTTCAGACCGACCACTTCTCGATCAGCTTGTCGGCGCCCATCGAGTCGTAGCCCTCGAAGGGCTGGTGGATCCAGGGGTTGGTGGCCAGGTACTCGACCGAGTAGTCAGGCGTGAAGGTCGAGATCGCCTTGGTCCAGATCACGGCGCTGCGCAGCTCGGTGATCGGCTGGTAGTTGCTCTTGAGCATCTCCACCACCGCGTGCAGCGTGTGGCCGGAGTCGGCCAGGTCGTCGACCAGCAGCACCCGGCCCGCGATCTCGCCCTTGGGCGTGGTGATGTAGCGGGCGATGTCCAGGTGCCCCTGGATCGTGCCGGCATCGGCGCGGTAGGAGCTGGTGGACATGATGGCCAGCGGCTTGTCGAAGATGCGCGACAGCACATCGCCCGGCCGCATGCCGCCGCGGGCGAGGCACAGGATGGTGTCGAACTGCCAGCCCGACTGATGCACCTTGATCGCGAGCTTTTCGATCAGGTTGTGGTACTCGTCATAGCTCACGTACAGGTGTTTGCCGTCTTCGGTCAGCATGGGAAGCCTTCTCCTCGGGGGTGGTCGTTCATCAGTCAATCGGCCAGGTAGGGGTGCCGCATCATGATCGTGTGATCGCGGTCCGGGCTGGTCGACACCATGTGGATCGGCACGCCCGTGACCTGCTCGATGCGCTGCAGGTAGAGCCGAGCGTTGACTGGCAGCTTGTCGTACTGGGTGATGCCGACGGTGCTCTCGCTCCAGCCCTCCAGGGTCTCGTAGACCGGCTTGCAGCGGGCGATCTCGTCGGCGCCCAGCGGCAGGATGTCGGTGTACTCGCCGTCGAGCTCGTAGCCGGTGCACAGCAGCAGCTCCTTCAGGCCATCGAGCACGTCGAGCTTGGTGATGCACAGGCCGGAGAGGCCGTTGACCTGCGCCGAGCGCTTGAGGAGCGCGGCGTCGAACCAGCCGCAGCGGCGGCTGCGGCCGGTGGTCACGCCCTTCTCGGCGCCCACCGTGCTCAGGTGCCAGCCGACGGTGCCGGGCTTGTCCCATTCGAGCTCGGTCGGGAAGGGCCCGCCGCCGACGCGCGTGCAATAGGCCTTGGTGATGCCCAGGATGTAGTGAAGCATGCCCGGCCCCACGCCCGCGCCGGCCGCGGCGTTGCCGGCCACGCAGTTGCTGGAAGTCACGTAGGGATAGGTGCCGTGGTCGACGTCCAGCAGCGTGCCTTGCGCGCCCTCGAACAACAGGTTGGCGCCTGCACGATGAGCATCGTTCAGCTCGCGCGAGACGTCGGCCATCATGGGCTTGAGCAGTTCCGCGTGGCGCATCGCCTCGTCGTAGACCGCATCGAACTCGATCGCCGGCGCGCTCAGCACCTGGGTGAGCACATGGTTGTGCAGCTCGAGCAGCACGCGCAGCTTGGCGGCGAAGCGTTCCGGGTGCTTGAGATCCTGCACGCGCAGCGCGCGACGCGCGATCTTGTCCTCGTAGGCCGGGCCGATGCCGCGGCCGGTGGTGCCGATCTTCTCGATGCCGCCCTTCTCGCGGTAGGTCTCGCGCGCGATGTCCAGCGCGGCGTGGAAAGGCAGGATCAGCGGGCAGGCCTCGCTGATGCGCAGGCGCGAACGGACCTCGACGCCGGCCTTCTCCAGCCCCTCGATCTCCTCGAAGAGCTTGGCCGCCGACAGCACCACGCCGTTGCCGATGTAGCACTTGACGCCGGGCCGCATGATGCCGCTGGGGATCAGGTGCAGCGCCGTCTTCACGCCGTTGATGACCAGCGTGTGGCCCGCGTTGTGGCCGCCCTGGAAGCGCACCACGCCCTGCGCGCTCTCGGTCAGCCAGTCGACCAGTTTGCCCTTGCCCTCGTCGCCCCATTGGGTGCCGACGACGACCACGTTTCGTCCGGTGGTAACGCTCATGATGTTTCGCTTTTGAAGATTCAGATGGCTTGGACTTTCCACTGCCCGCCTTGCTCGATCAGCTCGCGGTCGCAGTGGAATTCGTCGATCTCGCTCTCGTGGCCGGGCAGCGCGCAGACCACGGTCTCGCCCTGGCTGCGCAGCGCGGCGATGGTCTGGGCCAGCCCCTGAGCGTCGCTCCAGGGCGCGCGGATCGCGGCGCGCAGGGGCCGCGCCGGCAGCACGCCCACCAGCTCGCGCACGTCGAGGCTGAAGCCCACGGCCGGGCGGTTGCGGCCGAAGACCGCGCCCACCTCGTCGTAGCGGCCGCCGCGCACCAGCGCGTCGCTGGCGCCTTCCGTGTAGATGCCGAAGCGCATGCCGCTGTAATAGGCATAGCCGCGCAGGTCGGCCAGGTCGAAGCTGACGCGGGCGCCGTCGAGGCGCTGGGCCAACTGCTTCAGATCGGCAAGCGCCTGGCGCATGCCGGCCGTATCGGGCAGGGCCTTGGCCGCCTCGTCGAGCACCGCGGCGTCGCCATAGAGATGCAGCAGCGCGAGCAGACCCTCGCGCGCCGCGGCGGGAAAGTCCGCCGTGATCTCGCGCAGGCCGCTGGGGTCCTTGGCGGCCAGGGCCGCATGCACGCGCGCGATGCTCGCCGCATCGACCGGCACGCCGGCAAACAGCGCACGCACGATGCGCGCATCGGCCAGGTCGACGATGACGGGGTGGCGTATCCCAGCCGCGCGCAGGCAGTCGAGTGCGAGGCGCAGCACTTCGGTGTCGGCCTCCAGGCCGGCATGGCCGTAGATCTCGGCACCGAACTGCAGCGGCTCGCGGGTCGCGTGCGGGCGGTCGGGCCGGGTGTGCAGCACGGGGCCGCAATAGCAGAGGCGCGCGACGCCGCGGCGGTTGAGGAGGTGGGCGTCGATGCGCGCGACCTGAGGCGTGGTGTCGGCGCGCAGGCCCATGCTGCGCCCGGAGAGCTGGTCCACCAGCTTGAAGGTCTGCAGATCCAGCGCCTCGCCGGTGCCGGACAGGAGGGACTCCAGATGCTCGAGCAGCGGAGGCATCACCAGCTCGTAGCCGTAGCCACGGGCGGTGTCGAGCAGCTGGCGTCGAAGTTCTTCGATGTGACGCGCCTCGGAGGGCAGCACATCGGCAATGTGATCCGGGAGGACCCAGGCGGACATGGGGATCGGGGGCGTGGTTAAACCCGGATTCTACCGGGCCATCGCGGCCCGCTCCCCCGTGCGCAAACCGGGCTCAGCCCAGGACCCAGAGCAGAAAGAGGCCCAGCAGGATGCTGCACAGCCCGAAGAAGCGCAGCTGCCCGTCGCGCAGCTGCATGAGCTGGCCGAAGCCGCGCCGCCAGCCCCCGGGCGAGACGAAGGGCAGGATGCCCTCGATCACCAGGACGAGCGCTAGCGCGCTCCAGAAGGTCTCTGCGCTCACGCCTGAACGCTGCGGCTAGCGGCGCCCGGCTGCCGCCGCCCCACCCGAGCTCTGCATCGCGCGGAAGAAGTCGGACGAAGGGTCCAGCACCATCACGTCGCTCTTCTTGTTGAAGCTCTGCTTGTAGGCATCGAGGCTGCGGTAGAACTGGGCGAACTGCGGGTCGCGGCCGAAGGCCTCGGCATAGGCCGACGCGGCGCGGGCATCGCCCTCGCCCTTGATCTTCTGGGCGTCGCGGTAGGCATTGGCCACGATCACCTCGCGCTGGCGGTCGGCGTCGGCGCGGATCTTCTCGCCCTCGGCGAAGCCGGTGGAGCGCAGCTCGTTCGCCACGCGCTTGCGCTCGGCCTCCATACGGCGATAGACCGACTCGGTGATCGCTTCCACGTAGTCGACGCGCGTGACCCGCACATCGATGATGTCGATGCCCCAGGGCTTGGTGCCCTTCACCACCGCCAGCATCTCGCGCTGCACGTCGTTCATGAGCGCCTCGCGGCGCGTCGAGATCAGCTCGCGCACGGTGCGCTTGTTGACGTTCTCCTGAAAGGCGTTGCGCACCACGCGGTTGAGCTGCACGGCGCCCGCGTTCTCGTCGAGGCCGACGTTGCGGATGTATTCCGAAGGGTTGGTGATGCGCCAGCGCACATACCAGTCGACCACCACGCGCTGCTTCTCGGCCGTCAACATGGGCTCGGGATCGAGGCTGGACAGCGTGAGCAGGCGCTTGTCGATGTACGACACGTTCTGGAAGGGCGGCGGCAGCTTGAAGTTCAAGCCCGGCTCGGTGATCACTTCCTTGATCTGGCCGAGGGCGTAGACCACGCCGAACTGGCGCTGGTCGACCACGAAGAGCGTGGAGCTCAGCAGCGCGAGCGCCACCAGGACCGACGAAACGATGAAGCCAAGTCTGTTCATTGTTGTGTTGCTCCTCAGCGCACGTCGCGGTCACGCGAGCGGCCGTCGCGCGCACGCGCGTCGTTGGGCGGGACGACCGGGATGACCGACGACTGCGGCGGCGCGGTGCCGGCCACATTGGGGCTGGCGCCGTCGGCGGGCGCGCCGGCCGCGCTCTGGGTAATCAGCTTGTCGAGCGGCAGGTACAGCAGGTTGGAGCCCTGCTTTGAATCGACCAGCACCTTGGTGGTGTTGGTGTAGATCTGCTGCATGGCGTCGGTGTACATGCGGTCGCGCGTGACCTGGGGCGCGCGCTGGTATTCGGTCAGCACCGCGCCGAAGCGCTGCGCATCGCCCTGGGCCTGCGCGATGATGCGCGCCTTGTAGGCCTCGGACTCTTCCTTCAGGCGCGATGCGGTGCCGGTGGCCCGCGGCACCACGTCGTTGGCATAGGCCTGGGCCTCGTTCTTGGCGCGCTCCCGCTCCTGGCCGGCCTTGAGCACGTCGTCGAAGGCGGCCTGCACCTGCTCCGGCGGACGCAGCCCGCCCTGCTGCAGGTTGATGCCCACCACCTCGACACCGACCTTGTAGCGGTCCAGGATGGTCTGCATCAGGGTGCGCACGCGCGGCGCGATCTGGTCGCGCTCCTCGGCCAGCGCCGCATCCATCTTCATCTTGCCGACCACCTCGCGCACGGCCGTCTCGGCCACCTGCACCACCGCATCGGTCGGGCTCTTGCTCTCGTAGAGGTAGGCGCGGGCATCGCTCAGGCGGTACTGCACGGCAAACTTGATCTCGACGATGTTCTCGTCCTCGGTGAGCATGGCCGACTCGCGCAGGCCGGTCGAGCGCACGATCGAATCGCGGCCGACGTCGATGGAGCGGATCTGCGTCACGACCACGACCTCGTGGCGCTGGATCGGGTACGGCAGGCGCCAGTTGAAGCCCGCCCCCACGGTCGTCTTGTAGCGGCCGAACTGGGTGATCACGGCCTGGTGGCCTTCATTCACGATGAAGAAGCCGGTGCCCAGCCAGATCAGCACGGCGACCGCCGCCACCAGGCCCAGGCCAACGCCCGCGTTCTTCATGTCGGGCTTCATCCCGTTGCCGCCATTGCCGCCGCTCGGACGGCCGCCGTTGCCGCCGCGGCCGCCGAACAGGCCGCCGAGCTTGCGGTTGAAGTCGCGCCAGAGCTCGTCGAGATCCGGCGGACCCTGGTTCGGCCCCTGGCCGCGGGGGCGGTTGTTGTTGCCGGAAGAACCGGAGTCGTCGTCGGGACGGTTGGCATTGGGACGGTCGTCTTTAGAGGACGGCTCGTCGCCGCGGCCCCAACGCCCGTCATTCAGGTTGAACATGCCCTGAAACCGTCTCCACACTGGCTTTGCATTCATTCGATCTCTTCTCTGGTCAGTGAGGGGATTGTGCCAATCCGCCGGCGGCATCGTGCAATTCGGCGTCCGGCTCTGGGGTCATGGGCCCGGCGATCGACGGTGCGCGCCGCGCGAGCTCGGCCCGCAGCGCCGGCACGCCCTCGCCCGTGTGGGCGCTCAGGAAGATGCGCGACACCTGCGCGCCGTCGAGCTCGATCTCGTCGGCGAGCGCGAGCGGCCGCTGCGTGGCCTCGAGCGCATCCAGCTTGTTGAAGACCAGGAGCTGCGGCACGGTGTCGGCGCCGATCTCGCGAAGCACCGACTGCACCTCGGCCATCTGCTCGGGATGGTGCGGATTGGAGGCGTCCACCACATGCAGCAGCAGATCGGCGTCGACCGCCTCCTGCAGGGTGGCCTTGAAGGCGTCGATCAGGCCGTGCGGCAGGTCGCGAATGAAGCCCACGGTGTCGGAGATCGACACCTTGCGGGCCGCGTCGCCCAGGTACAGATGCCGCGTGGTGGTGTCCAGCGTGGCGAAGAGCTGGTCGGCCGCATAGGCGCGCGCCTTCACCAGCGCGTTGAACAGCGAGGACTTGCCGGCGTTGGTGTAGCCGACCAGCGAGATGTTGAAGGTGTCGCGTCGCTCGCGCTGGCGCCGCTGGGTGCCGCGCTGGCGCTGCACCTTGGCGAGCCGCTCGCGCGTGCGCCGGATGGCGTCGCCGATCATGCGGCGGTCGAGTTCGATCTGCGTCTCGCCTGGACCGCCGCGCGTGCCGATGCCGCCGCGCTGGCGCTCCAGATGGGACCAGCGACGCACCAGGTGCGTGCTGAGATATTGCAGCCGCGCCAGCTCGACCTGCAGCTTGCCCTCGTGGGAGCGCGCTCGCTGGGCGAAGATCTCGAGGATCAGGAAGGTGCGGTCGTACACCGCTACCCCGAGCTGGCGCTCGAGGTTGCGTTGCTGCGCCGGGCTCAGGGCCTGGTCGAAGATCACCTCGCCGGCGCCGTGCAGCTCGGCCAGCTCGCGGATCTCCTCGGCCTTGCCGCTGCCGACGAAGAGCGCCGCATCGGGCGCCCGCCGCTTGGCGATCAGGCGTGCGACCGGGGCAAGGCCCGCGGTCTGCGCGAGCAGGCCGAGTTCCTCGAGTTCGCCGTCGAAATGGGGCAACCCGAAATCGACGCCGACGAGAACGACGGCACCGTCTTTCCGGGAATTCAGTTCAGACAAGCGGGATCAATGGGGAAAAAGCGCGGCGGGCGAGCCGCCGCGCTCCGTGCACTCAGGCAGCAGCGTCGTCGCTCTCGTTCGCCGAGAAGTTGACGGCCCGTCCCGGCACGATGGTGGAGATGGCGTGTTTGTAGACCATCTGGGTCACCGTATTGCGAAGCAACACGACGTACTGATCGAAAGACTCGATCTGCCCTTGCAGCTTGATGCCGTTGACCAAATAAATGGAAACCGGCACGTGCTCTCGGCGCAAGGTGTTCAGAAAGGGGTCTTGTAGAAGTTGCCCTTTATTGCTCACGATATTCTCCGTGTTCAAGAGTAGTTGTTGGACCGGTCACCTTAACACAGCACTTCCGCACTGCAGCACGAAACCCTCATAGCCCCCAAAAAATAACGGCACTTCAGAGGCGGAACTTCGGGCGCCGGCACTGCTCGCGCCGCCCGGCCCGCCCCAGAATGCGGCACGCGCTGCACCCACTCACAGCCTCTCAGCCTTCCTTGTCGGCGTACGGATTGTGCGAAGTCTTGAACTCGATGCGCAAGGGCGTGCCGACCAGGTCGAACTCCTTGCGGAAGCGCCCCTCGAGAAAGCGCCGATAGGCCTCGGTGACATGCTCCAGCGAGTTGCCGTGGATGACGATCACAGGCGGGTTCATGCCGCCCTGATGCGCATAGCGCAACTTGGGGCGGAACATGCCGGACTTCTTGGGCGTCTGGAACTGCACGGCCTCCAGCAGCAGGCGCGTGAGCACCGGCGTCGACATCTTGCGGGTGGCGGACTTGTGGGCCTGCGCAATGGCCTGCCACAGCGGGCCCAGGCCCTGGCGCCGGGTGGCCGAGATGAAGTGCAGCGAGGCGAACTTCAGGAATGCCAGCCGGGTCTCGATCTGGCGCTGAATCTGCTCGCGCTGGTAGCTGTCGACCGCGTCCCACTTGTTGATCGCGATCACCACCGCGCGACCGCTCTCCAGGATGTAGCCGGCGATGTGGGCGTCCTGGTCGGTCACGCCCAGGGTGGCGTCGATGAGCAGCAGCACCACGTTGGCCGACTCGATGGCCTGCAGCGTCTTGACCACCGAGAACTTCTCGATCGCCTCGAACACCTTGCCCTTGCGCCGGAGACCCGCCGTGTCGATCAGCTCGAAGCGCTGGCCGTTGCGCTCGAAGGGCACCGAGATCGCGTCGCGCGTGGTGCCGGGCAAGTCGAAGGCGACCAGCCGCTCCTCGCCGAGCCAGGTGTTGATGAGGGTGGACTTGCCCGCGTTGGGCCGGCCCGCGACGGCCAGCTTGATCGGCTTGTTGACGTCGTCTTCCTCGTCCTCGTCGTCCGGCTCAGGCAGCGCCAGCGGCTCGAGCGCAAGCTCGACCAGGCCGCGGATGCCCTGCCCGTGCGCGGCCGAGACGCCGTGCACCTCGCCGAAGCCCAACTCGTAGAACTCGGCGAGCCGCGCGTTGTCCTTCATGCCTTCGGCCTTGTTGGCCGCCAGCACACAGGGCTTGCCGAGGCGGCGCAGCTCGTTGGCAATGTCGTGGTCCTGCGCCGACACCCCCTCGCGCGCATCGACCACGAAGATCACGACGTCGGCTTCGGCCACGGCCTGACGGGTCTGCTTGGCCATCTCCTTGAAGATGCCGCTGCCCGCGTCCGGCTCGAAGCCGCCGGTGTCGATGACGATGAACTCGTGCGGGCCCTGGCGGCCGTTGCCGTAGTGGCGGTCGCGCGTGAGGCCGGCGAAGTCGGCAACGATGGCGTCGCGCGTCTGGGTCAGGCGGTTGAACAGCGTCGACTTGCCGACGTTGGGGCGCCCGACCAGCGCAATGACGGGTTTCATGGTCGAGCGCTCGCTGCGTTATTCAGGCCGAAAGCCGAAGACGCCGCCGTTGCGCGTGACGACCACGACCGTGTTGCCCGAGAGCACGGGCGCCGCGGCGATGGCCGAGCCGTCGGGCGTCAGGCGATTGAGCGGCGCGCCGTCCTCGCGCGAGATCACGTGCACGAGGCCCGTGCTGTCGCCGATGACGAGCGAGCGCCCCACTGCCAGCGGCGAAGTCAGCACGCGGTATTTGAAGCGGTCGATCTGCCAGGCGCGTTCGCCGTCGTTGCGGCGCCAGGCCACCACGTTGCCGTTCTCCTCGGTGCCGTAGATGAAGCGGTCGTCGCCCGCGATGCCGTCGGCGCCGTTGGCCGGCTTGCTCCACAGCAGCGTGCCGCGCGAGGTGTCGACGCAGCCGACGCTGGCGTAGTAGGCGCGCGCGCAGACGGAGTCGCCGACGCGGCTCACGCTGCCGGTCAGGTCGACCAGGCGCTCCACGTCATTGGTGCCGCGCGGCGCGGCGATCGGCGATTCCCAGCGCGAGGTGCCGTTGGCCGGGTTGATGCCGACCAGCCGGCCGCCGACGCCGGCCACCAGCGTGTCGCCGACGGCGATCAGCACGCCGGAGCGCTTCAGCACCAGGTTCTCGGCGGTGCGCGTCTGCGACCACAGGCGACGGCCGGTCTGGCCGTCCCAGGCGCTGGTGGTGCGGTCCGCGGTCTGCACGAAGACGCGGCGGCCGGCCACCAGCGGCGCAGTGAACGACTGGGCCGGGAGCCGCTGGCGCCACAGCACCTTGCCGCCCTGCAGCGCGACGAGCTCATTGCCTGTGGTGATGACGGCCACCAGCGAGCCGTCGCTGCCCACGCCGGCCGACAGCGGCGTGCCCACGCTGGCGCGCCAGGACTCCTGGCCCGAGCGGGCGTCGATCATGACCACCGTGCCGTCGCTGCCGGCCACCGTCACCATGTCGCCGCTCACGTCGGTGGTAAGCGGGAACTCCACCTTCGGGATGCGGATGTTCCAGGCCTGCCGCACGCCAAGCACCGCCTGGTTGGGCGCCAGCTCGGCCGGCTTGGGCTTGGGCGTGCCGGAGCAGGCCGCGAGCGCGGCGACGACGAGCGCGGCAGCCCCGGCGCGCAGGAGGGAGGCAGGAAGCATCGAACGCTGGCTGAAATTCATGGTGTGGTCTTGGCGGGAGATGCGGTGCCGGCCGGAGCCAGGCTCTTGGGATCGACGCCGACCGCGTTGAGCTTGATCTCGACCAAGCGGCGGTACTCGTTGCCCGGCGGGAAGGCGGTCCAGGCCTTGCGGTACTCGGCCTTGGCCTCTTCGCGCTTGCCTTGGGTCATGTAGATGTCGCCCTTGCGGTCGGCCGCGAGGGCCTCGAATTCCTTGGGCATGCTGCCCGAGAGCTGCTTGAGCGCCTCGTCGTAGGACTTGGCCTCCAGCAGCTCGCTGGCGAGGCGCAGCCGGGCGACGGCCTGGTAGCCGGCGTCTTCGCCGTGCTCCGCGACCCAAGCGAGCGCCGCGCGCGAGGCCTCGGCATTGCCCTTCTCGTGCAGCACGCGGGCGGCCAGCAGCCCGCCCTGCTGGGCATAGGCGGTGCCGGCGAACTTGCTCTTCATGTCGGCGAGTGCGCGCTCGACACGCGCCGTGTCGCCGGCCTGCGCGCCGCGCTCGAGCTCGTCGTAGAGCGCCGATGCGCGGGCCGACTGCTCGCGCTGCCAGTACTGCCAGCCGGTCCAGGCCAGGAAGGCGCCGGCCGCCAGCACCACGACCCAGGTGATCAGCGTGCCGTAGGTGTTCCAGAAATGCTTGAGCTGGTCGAGCTGTTCCTGTTCTTCGAGATCGAGATGGGTGGCCATGCGCTGTCAGTTGTTGGGAGCCGGGGATTGTAGGGTGGCGGCCCAGGCGGCCGGATCAACCAGCGGGCGGGCGATCTGGGCCCCGGTGCCGTCGCGCAGCGCCTTCACAGTGAGCTCGCCACGCGCCAGTTCGTCGGCGCCGAAGATCAGCGCATAGGTCGCGCCGCTGCTGTCGGCCTTCTTGAACTGCGACTTGAAGCTGCCCATGCCGTCGGCCGTGGCCGCATGCATCTGCACCCGCACGCCGGCCTCGCGCAGCTGCTGCAGCGTGCGCAGCGCGACCGGCATCGCGGCCGCGTCGGGCACCACCGCATAGGCGTCGGGCGTCGGCGCGGGGATCGCGGTGCGCTGCTCCTTCACCAGCTCGAGCACGCGCTCCACGCCGATGGCCCAGCCCACCGCGGGCGCGGGCTTGCCGCCGAGCTGCTCGAACAGGCCGTCGTAGCGCCCGCCGGCGCACACCGTGCCCTGCGAGCCCAACCGGTCGGTCACGAACTCGAAGACACTGAGGTTGTAGTAGTCGAGCCCGCGCACCAGGCGCGGATTGACGGTGTAGGCGATGCCGTTGGCATCGAGGATGGCCTTCAGCCCGTCGAAGTGCGCCAGCGATTCGGCGCCGAGAAAGTCGATCAGCTTCGGCGCCGCTTCCACCATCGCCTTCATCGCGGGATTCTTGGTGTCGAGGATGCGCAGCGGATTGCTGTGCAAGCGGCGCCTGGCGTCCTCGTCGAGCTGGTCGGCATGCGCCTCGAAGTGCGCGACGAGTTGGGCCCGGTGCTGCGCGCGCTCGGCCGGCTGGCCCAGGCTGTTGATCTCCAGGCGCACGTCGGTCAGGCCGATGGCCTTCCACAGCGCGCTGGCCAAGAGGACCAGCTCGGCATCGACGTCCGGCCCGGCGAAGCCCAGCGCCTCGACGTCGATCTGGTGGAACTGGCGGAAGCGCCCGCGTTGCGGCTTCTCGCGCCGGAACATCGGGCCGATGGCCCACAGGCGCTTGCCGCCGTCGTAGAGCATGTTGTGCTCGATCGCGGCGCGCACGATGCCGGCGGTGTTCTCGGGCCGCAGCGTCAAATGGTCGTTGTCGCCGTACTTGTCGGAGCGGTCGTGGAAGGAGTACATCTCCTTCTCGACGATGTCCGTGACCTCGCCGATGCCGCGCACGAACAGCGCGGTGTGCTCCAGGATCGGCGTGCGGACATTGCGGTAGGCGTAGCGCGACATCAGCTCGCGCACGACGCCCTCGAGCCATTCCCAGCGCGCCGATTCCGGCGGCAAGGTGTCGTTCATGCCTTTGACGGCATTCAGTTTGTCAGCCATGGGGGTGATCGCTCAGGCGGGTTGCGCAGCAGGCGCGCCGCCGAAGCGTTTCTCGACGTAGTTTTCGACCAGTTGATGGAACTCGGCGGCGATGTTCTCGCCACGCAGCGTGAGCGCCTTCTCGCCATCGATGAAGACGGGCGCGGCCGGCGCTTCGCCGGTGCCGGGCAGGCTGATGCCGATGTCGGCATGCTTGCTCTCGCCGGGGCCGTTCACGATGCAGCCCATGACGGCCACCTTCATCGTCTCGACCCCCGGATACTTGGTGCGCCAGACCGGCATCTGCATGCGCAGGTAGTCGTCGATCTGCTTGGCCAGTTCCTGGAAAGTGGTGCTGGTGGTGCGCCCGCAGCCGGGGCAGGCGGTGACGCTGGGCACGAACACGCGCAGGCCGAGGGCCTGCAGGATTTCATTGGAAATCACCACTTCCTGCGTGCGCGATTCGCCGGGCTGCGGCGTGAGCGAGACGCGGATGGTGTCGCCGATGCCTTCCTGCAGCAGGATCGACAGCGCGGTCGCCGAGGCCACCGTGCCCTTGGTGCCCATGCCGGCCTCGGTGAGGCCCAGGTGCAGCGCGTAGTCGCAGCGCTTGGCCAGCTCGCGGTAGACCGAAATCAGGTCCTGCACGCCGCTCACCTTGCAGCTCAGGATGATCTGGCTGCCCGCCATGCCCATCGATTCGGCGAGCTGCGCCGAACCGATGGCCGAGCTGACCAGCGCTTCGTACATCACCTGCTTGGCGTCCCAGGGCTCGGCACGGCGGCTGTTCACATCCATCAGGCTCGCCAGCAGCTCCTGGTCAAGGCTGCCCCAGTTCACGCCGATGCGCACCGGCTTGTTCCAGCGCATGGCGGCGTCGATCATCTGGCCGAACTGGCGGTCGCGCTTGTCGCCCTTGCCCACGTTGCCGGGATTGATGCGGTACTTGCTGAGCGCCTCGGCGCAGGCCGGGAAGTCGGTCAGCAGGCGGTGGCCGTTGTAATGAAAGTCGCCGATCAGCGGCACGTCGACACCCATGCGGTCGAGCTGCTCGCGGATGTAGGGCACCTGCGCCGCGGCCTCGGGCGTGTTGACGGTGATGCGCACCATCTCCGAGCCGGCCTCCGCGAGCTCCTTGACCTGGATCGCGGTGCCGATGGCGTCCACCGTGTCGGTGTTGGTCATCGACTGCACCCGCACCGGCGCGTCGCCGCCGACGGTGACCGTGCGGGGGCCCCAGACCACGCTGGCCTGGCGGGAGCGGCGCGCGCGCGGCGCGGCCGACTCGATGGGGGGGCATTTCTGTTCCATCACCGTGTCATCGTTCATGGCTTCACCTCGAAACGGGCCACACCGCCGCCGCGCGTTACCGGCTTCAGGTCGAAGGCCTTGCCGCGCACCTGCACGTCAACGCCCGAAGCACGGCCGACAACCACCGACAGCGGCAAGGCGCCGCTCAGGCCGACGGTTTCGCCGGCCTGCACCGTGCGGCGCAGCAGGGATTTGCCGGTGGAATCGTTCACCGTGATCCACGAGTCCTCGCGCGCGGCGAAGACGATCAGGTCCGCGCCGGTGCTCGCCGGGGCCTGGACCGCCGGTGTCGCCGCAGCGGGCGCCGGCACCGCCGGGGTCGCCGGGGAAGGGGCTGCTGCAAGCGGGACCGCGGGCTGAACCGCCTCGACGACACTGCCGGCCTGGCCCGGCGTTGCGGGTGCCTGTGACGCGGGCGCGGAAGCCTCGCTCGTCTCGCCACGGTTCGTGATCTGCGAGATCGCCTCGCCGACGCGGTCGAAGATCGATTGCGGCAGCCAGAACAGCACCGCCGCGCCGACCAGCAGGAGCACCACCACCGTCAGCAGCGCACGCGACGGAAGGCCGCTCGACGCGCTGCCGGCGCGCACTTGCGAAGGCAGGGCCTTGCTCATGGTGCGGTCGGCCTGCGCCAGGCCCGCGGGCTGCGCGCCGGGCAGCTTGGCCAGCACCGGCGCGGGATCGATGCGCAGCGCGCGGCACACGCTGGCGGCCAGCGCGCGCGCAAACACCGGATCGGGCAAGGCCTCGATGTCGTCGGACTCCAGCGCGGCCAGCTTCTGCGGCGTCACCTTGAGCGCGGCGGCGACCATGTCGAGGTGCAGGCCGTGCGCCTCGCGCGCCTGGCGCAGCATGTCCCCGGCGCTCATGTGGGTGCTGTCGCCGGACATCAGGGGTACCGCAGCGGAGGCCCCGAACTCGCTCGCCTTCTCAATCATTGAAGTTGCCGCGCTCATAGGCACCAGCCTCGCGCGATTGGGGGAAGCGCCGCTGCAGCTGGCCGGCGAGCTGGGTGACCGCATCGCGGTTGTTGAGCCGGCGCTCGACCTTGATGCCCAGCCACAGCGTCTCGGCGCTGGCCGAGGGGCCGTTGTTGATGCGGCGGATATAGAACTGCGCACGCGACCAGTCCTCGCGCTGCGCCAGCAGCGAAGCCAGGTTGTAGCCGATCACCGGGTTGCCGGCGTCGAGCTCGTAGGCCTGCGTCAGGCTGCGCTCGGCCTCGGTACGCTGGCCGGCGCGCACCTGGCACACGCCCTGCGTCATCAGCGTCTTGGCGCGGTCGCCGTAGCTGGGAATGGCCAGGGCCGCCGAGAACTGCTGCTGCGCATCGCCGAAGCGGTTCTGCTGGCACAGAAGCCAGCCGTAGTTGTGCAGCGCGTTGGCGTCGCGCGGGTTCAGCGCGATCGCGCGGCGGAAGCTGTCCTCGGCCAGGCCGGCATCGTCCAGGCGCATGTAGACCAGGCCGCGCAGGTTGTAGGCGTCAGCGAAGTTCGGATCGGCGGCCAGCGCCTGCTTGATTTCGTCCAGCGCGACCGTGGGCTGCCCCTGCTCGAAGTAGCCGACGGCCAGCTCGATGCGCAGGCGGGCGCGCTTGCGGGCATTGCCTTCGTCCGAGTCCGTCATGATGCCGGCAGCGTTACCGGCCGTGCTGGGCACGCCGGCATCCTTGGTGGCGCAGGCGGCGAGCAGGACTGCCGCCGCAACACCGAAGAGCGCTTGCATCATCCGCTGCTGCGCGGTCGAAGGGGCCTTGATCATCGGTTCATCGCTCCTGGGCGGTTGAAGGGGCGGTTTTCTTGCGCGCCGGGTGCAGCACCACGGTGCGCCGCTGCGCCATGCGCTGGGCGGCGTTGGTACGGTCCTTCACGTCGCCGGCCAGCTGGCCGCATGCCGCGTCGATGTCGTCGCCGCGGGTCTTGCGCACCGTGGTCACGATGCCGGCTTCGCTCAGGAGCTTGGCGAAGGCGAGCACGCGCGGCTGCGGCGAGCGCAGCAGTCCGGAGGCCGGGAAGGGGTTGAAGGGGATCAGGTTGAATTTGCAGGAGATGCCCTGCGAGCGCACCAGCTCGACCAGCTGGCGTGCATGCTCGGGCTGGTCGTTCACGCCGTCGAGCATGCAGTACTCGAAGGTGATGAAGTCGCGCGGCGCATGCGCCAGGTAGCGCTGGCAGGCTTCCAGCAGCTCAACCAGGGGGTATTTGCGGTTGAGCGGCACCAGGTCGTCGCGCAGCGCATCGTTGGGCGCATGAAGCGACACGGCCAGCGCCACCGGGCAATCGGCACCGAGCCGGTCGATCATGGGCACCACGCCGGAGGTCGACACCGTTACCCGCCGGCGCGACAGCCCGTAGGCGTTGTCGTCGAGCATGGTGCGCAGGGCCGGCACCAGCGCCGCATAGTTCTGCAGGGGCTCGCCCATGCCCATCATCACGACGTTGGAGATCACGCGTTCGTCGCGCTTCAGGTGCTTGCGCAGGAAGTGCTCGGCGAACCACAGCTGGGCCACGATCTCGCCGGTGCTCAGGTTGCGGCTGAAGCCCTGATGGCCGGTGGAGCAGAAGCGGCAGCCCACGGCGCAACCGGCCTGCGAGGACACGCACAGCGTGCCGCGGTCGTCCTCGGGGATGAACACGGCCTCGACCGCATTGCCGTCGCCGACGTCGAACAGCCACTTGATGGTGCCGTCGGCCGATTCCTGCTGCGTGAGGACCGGCAGAGCCTCGACGCGCGCGCTGCCCGCGAGCTTTTCACGCAGCGACTTCGCGAGGTCGGTCATCTGCGCGAAGTCGCTCGCGCCGCGCTGGTGGATCCAGCGGAACAGCTGGGTGGCGCGGAAGCGCTTCTCGCCGAGCTTTTCGCAGAACGCGGCCAGCCCCTCGAGATCGAAGTCGAGCAGGTTGGCCGTGGTCATTGCGCGGGGGAAGGCTCCGCCTCAGCGGGCCTTGAGCTCGGGGAAGAAGAAGGCGATTTCGACCTTCGCGGTTTCGACGGCGTCCGAACCGTGGACGGCGTTGGCGTCGATGCTGTCCGCGAAGTCGGCGCGGATGGTGCCGGGGGCGGCCTTCTTCGGGTCGGTGGCGCCCATCAGGTCGCGGTTCTTGGTGATGGCGTCCTCGCCCTCGAGGGCCTGCACGAACACGGGGCCCGAGATCATGAAGCTGACCAGGTCCTTGAAGAAGGGGCGCTCCTTGTGCACGGCGTAGAACTGCTCGGCGTCGGCCTGCGACAGTTGCACCAGCTTGGCGGCGATGATCTTGAGGCCGGCGGCCTCGAAGCGGGAGACGATCTTGCCGATGACGTTCTTCGCCACGGCGTCGGGCTTGATGATGGAGAGGGTGCGTTCGATGGCCATTGAAGTGCTTTCTTGAGTGCTTGGATTTCGATGAGTTCCGTCAAGCCGCAGCGACACGCTGCGCTCCCTTGACAAAGCCTCTGATTTTAACCGGCGCGGGCATCACCACCCGTGACGGGCGGGTGAACAGGCTGCGGTCGATCGCGGGATTCAGCGGCCGCGGCGGCGACCGCCGCCTTGCCCGCCGCCCTGCCCGCCGAAGTTGCCGCCGGAGGGGCCTCCCCCGCCGCCGCGCCGCGGGCCCGAGCGCTGCTCCTTGCGCTGGCGCGAGAAGCTGTCGGCGCCGATGTAGCCCAGCGAGGTCTTCATCGGATCGGGCTGGTTGCCGCCGCCGCCGCCCGGCGCCCGGTCGTCGCGCTTGCCGCCCTGGCGGTTGCCGCGTCCCTGGCCCTGGCCCGGTCCCTGCCCCCGTTGCCCTTGCGGCATGCCGCCGTTGCCGCCGCGGCCACGGGCACCGGGCCCGCTGGTCAGCGGATTCGGGATCGGCGGCTCGCGGCCCTCGGCCTGCGCGCCGCCGCCACCGCCGTTGCGGTTGCCGCGGCGCTTGCGGTTGCGGTTGTTGCGGCCGCCGCCTTCCTGGCCAACGTTCTTTGGGCCAGGGCCGCGCGCGGGACGCTCGGCGCCCACCGCCTGGAACAGCGCGCGGATGTCGCGCTCGTCCAGCTCCATCCAGGCGCCGCGCTTGAGGCCGCGCGGCAGCACCATGGCGCCGTAGCGGATGCGGATCAGCCGGCTGACCGCATGGCCCACCGACTCGAAGAGGCGGCGCACCTCGCGGTTGCGGCCTTCGGAGATGGTGACGCGGTACCAGCAGTTCGAGCCTTCGCCGCCGCCATCCTCGATGGTGCCGAAGTGCGCCATGCCGTCGTCGAGGCGCACGCCTTCGAGCAGGCGCTGCTTCTCGTCGTTGCTCAGCGCCCCCAGCACCCGGACCGCGTACTCGCGTTCCAGGCCGAAGCGCGGATGCATCAGCTGGTTGGCCAGCTCGCCCGAGCTGGTGAAGAGCAGCAGGCCCTCGGTGTTGAGGTCGAGGCGCCCGACCGACTGCCACTTGCCCTGCGGGAGGCGCGGCAGCTTGCGGAACACGGTGGGACGGTTCTGCGGATCGTCGTGCGTGACGACCTCGCCGACCGGCTTGTGATAGGCGATCACGCGCGCCGGCGGCGGCGCGATGCGGTAGCGGATCGGCTTGCCGTTGAGCTTGACCTGGTCGCCGAACTGGATGCGCTGGCCGATGTGGGCCGGCTCGTTGTTGACCGAGATGCGGCCCTGGAGGATGAGCTGCTCCATCTCCAGCCGCGAGCCCAGCCCGGCCTGCGCCAGCACCTTGTGCAGCTTGGGCGAGTCGGCTTCGGGCAGCAGCACGCGCTTGAGCGGGGGCACTTCCGGGCTGTCCTCGTCGGCGTCGAACTGGCCGGAGACGACATCGACAAAGCGGATCGGCTCGGGCGGCGGCGCGTTGCGCTGCTCGCGCTCGGCGGCACGGCGGGCGCGGTCGAGGTCGTCTTCCTCCTCGTCCGGCTCTTCCTCTTCGTCCTCTTCGCGCTCTGCGCGCTCTTCTTCCTCTGCTTGGGCGACAACCGGCGCCTGGGCCTCGGTCGGCTCGACCAGCGCGACCGGTTCGATCGGTGCCGGTGCAACGGGCGCGGCAGGCACCTCGGCAGTCTCGACGACCACCTCAGGCGTCGCGGCTTCCTCGGCCACTGCCTCGGGCGCTGCGGCTTCCTCGGCCACTGCCTCAGGCGTCGCGGCCTCCTCGGCCACCGTCTCCGGTGCCGGGTCGGCCGGCTTGCGGCGGCGCGGCCGGCGCTTGCGCGGCGCCTCGCCCGCTGCTTCGCCCGCTGCTTCGCCCGCGGGCTGCGCATTGTCTTCGGTCGGCTGCGCGGGCAAGACTGCCGCCTCTTCTTCGGACACGGGTGCGGCCGGCAGCATCGCTGCGTCTTCAGGATGGGATGGGCTCATGGTCGGGTTCCGGAACGAACAGCGGGGGCGTCTTCCTCGTCGGCCTCGACGTCGGGTGTGGGGGTAAACGAGGATTGGAGCTCGGGCTCGGGCTCGGGGCCGGCGGCCACGACCTGCGCGGGGTCGTCGAGCGCGGGTTCGGGAGGCGCTTCGGGGACGCGGGGATCGGCGGCCTGGACTTCGGGCTCTGACTGGGCTTCAACCTCCGCCTGGGGCGCAGGCGCGTCAGCAGGCTCGGGGACCGGGTCCGCGGAGGCCTCAGGCTCAGGCCCTGCTTCAACGACCGCAGGCGCAGGCTCGTCGATCGGCAGGCCGGGCTGCCGGTCGGCGGCCTCCGCCAGGGCATTGACCAGCCCGGCCTGCTGGGCCGGCGTCTCGATCACCGGCAGCTGGTCGAGCGACTCCAGGCCGAGATCGTCGAGGAACTGGCGGGTGGTCGCATAGAGCGCCGGACGGCCCACGGTCTCGCGGTGGCCGATCACCTCGACCCAGTTGCGGTCTTCGAGCTGCTTCAGGATCAAGGAGTTGATGGTCACGCCACGGATGTCTTCCATGTCGCCACGGGTGACCGGCTGACGGTAGGCGATGATCGCCAGCGTCTCGAGCGCGGCGCGCGTGTAGCGCGGCGGCTTTTCGGGGTGCAGGCGATCGAGGTGGTCGCGCAGCTCGGGTCGGCTCTGGAAGCGCCAGCCGTTGGCCACGCTCACGAGCTCCAGGCCGCGCTGCGACCAGTCTTCCTGCAGTTCGTGCAAAAGCGTCTTGATCGTGTCGGCGCCCAGCTCGTCGTCGAACAGCACGCGCAGTTCGCGCACCGGCAGGGGCTGGGTCGAACAGATCAAGGCGGTTTCGAGAATGCGCTTGGCATCCGCCGTATTCATGGTTCGCGGTATCCGGGAAAAGGCGCCTTGCAGACGCTTGTTTTTCAGAAGGATGGAAGAAGGCGCTGCCGGCACTCAGGCGATGGACAGCGAAGCCGGCATCGGGTCGCCGGCGCGGCCCTCGGGGCCGTCAGGCGCGATTGTAATCCAGCCCCCAGGCCTGCATAGCCTGCACCAGATCGGGCGGCGGGGCAGCCAGGAACTCCATGGGCGCGCCCGTGACGGGATGCACGAAGGCGAGCCTGAAGGCATGCAGGGCCTGCCGCTCCAAGCCTGCCGCGGCGGCCCCGCCATAGAGCGTGTCACCCACCAGCGGATGGCCGATGGAGGCCATGTGGACGCGGATCTGGTGAGTGCGCCCGGTCTCCAGCGTGCAGCGCACGGCGCAGCCCTGCTCGTTGCTGTCCAGCGACTCGACCAGCGTGCGCGCGGGCTTGCCCGGGTGCCGCTCGAGGTCGACCACGGCCATGCGCAGCCGGTTGCGGGGGTCGCGCCCGATCGCGGCGTCGACGTGGCGCGCGGCGGCGCCCTGCCAGCCGCGATGCGCCAGCGCGAGGTACTGGCGCTTGACGTCGCGGGCGGCGATCAGCGCCACCAGCGCATCCATCGCGGCGCGGCTGCGCGCCACCACCATCAGCCCGCTGGTGTCGCGGTCCAGCCGGTGCACGATGCCCGCGCGAGGCAGCAGCGCGGCGCGCGGGTCCAGCGCCAGCAGGCCGTTGAGCAGCGTGCCGCTCCAGTGGCCCGGCGCGGGGTGGACCACCAGGCCCGCCGGCTTGTCGATGATGCGCAAGTGCTCGTCCTCGTGCACCACCGTGATCGGCATGCGCTCGGGCTTGAAGGCCTGGCTCTGTGGCGTGGGCCGCAGCTCGATGCTGCCGATCTCGCCGGCATGGACCGTGGCGGCGGCCTTGGTCACCACGCGGTGCTGGAGCTCGACCGCGCCGGCCTCGATCAGCTGCTGCAGGTAGCTGCGCGAGAACTCGGGCACCAGCGCGGCCAGCGCGCGGTCCAGCCGCTGCCCGTGCTGCGCCTCGTGAATGAGGAAGCTGCGGGTCTCGCTGGGCTCATGGGGCTCGGCGCCGTCGTCGTGCTCGGCTCCGTCCGGAAGTTCGCCCAGGGGGGTGGCCGATATAATTGAAGGCACTGTTTTCACGAAAGCCTGATGTAATGCGTCGCGTCAAATTATCGGTTGTCCCCGCCTGGCTGGCCTTGTGCTCGGCCGCATGGCTGATGGCCGGCTGCTCGTCGACCTCGGTCGACAAGACCGCGAACTGGAGTCCCAATCGCATCTACTCCGAAGCCAAGGAAGAAGCGAGCTCCGGCGCCTACGACAAGGCCGTGCCCCTGTTCGAGAAGCTCGAAGGCCGCGCCGCCGGCACCCCGCTCGCCCAACAGGCGCAGCTGGACAAGGCCTTTGCCCAATACAAGTCCGGCGAGAAGGCGGCCGCCATCGCGACCCTCGACCGCTTCATGAAGCTGCACCCGGCCAGCCCGGCGATGGACTACGCGATCTACCTCAAGGGCGTGATCAACTTCAACGACGACCTCGGCATGTTCGGCTGGCTGACGCGCCAGGACCTGTCGGAGCGCGACCAGAAGGCGGCCAAGGAATCCTTCGAGTCTTTCAAGGAGCTGGTCAACCGCTTCCCCGAGTCGCGCTACACGCCCGATGCGCGTCAGCGCATGAACTACATCGTGAACTCGCTGGCCCAGTACGAGGTGCATGTGGCGCGCTACTACTACACGCGCGGCGCCTACCTGGCGGCCATCAACCGCGCGCAGCTCGCGCTGGCGGACTACCGCGAAGTGCCGGCGCTCGAAGAGGCGCTCTACATCATGGTCCAGTCCTACGATGCGCTCGGCATGACGGACCTGCGCGACGACGCCAAGCGCGTGCTGACCACCAACTACCCCCAGAGCGAGTACCTGTCGCGCGGCTTCCGCGGCAAGGACGACCCCTGGTGGAAGCTCTGGTAACGCAACGAGAAAAAGGCCCGATCCGGGCCTTTTTTTGTTTCAGCGCGTGAGTTCGAGCAGCGCGGCCTCGAAGGCGCCCTCGTCCTCCAGCCGCCGCATCGGCGGCAAGGCGGCCAGAAGCCGGCGCCCGTAGCCCATGGTCGCGAGCCGGGTGTCGCAGATGGCCAGCACGCCGCGGTCGGTCTCGCGCCGGATCAGCCGGCCGGCACCCTGCTTGAGCGACACCGCCGCCTCCGGCAGCGAGTAGTCGCCGAAGGCGCTGCGGCCCTGCGATTCGAGGCGCTGCGAGCGCGCCTCGACCAGCGGATCGTTGGGCGGCGGAAATGGCAGCTTGTCGATCACCACCAGCTGCAGGGCGTCGCCGGGCGCATCGAAGCCCTCCCAGAACGAGGCCGATGCCACCAGCACGCAGCCCGCGCGCCCGTGGGCTGCCCCCTCGCGGAAGCGCTCCATCAACACCCGCTTGGGCAGCTCGCCCTGCACCAGCACCTCGGGCCTGCGTGAGGCGTCCATGGGCTCGAAGTGCTGGCGCATGGCGTCGCCGATGGTGCGCAGGGCGCGCAGCGTGGTCGTCAGCACCAGCGTTCGCCCGCCCAGCACGGCCGCGCCCTGCGCGGCGAGCCGGGCGACCTGCGCGCTGTGCGCCGGGTCGTTGGGCTTGGGAAAGGCACGCGGGACGTAGAGCGCCGCCTGGCGCGCGTAGTCGAAGGGGCTGTGCACGCGCAGCACCTCGGCGTCCTCCAGGCCGCAGGGCTCGGTGAACCAGCGCAGCTTCGGGTCGTCGCCCAGCGTGGCCGAGGTGAAGACCCAGGCGCGGCCCTGCTCCTGCGCGCCCCCCTGGCCGGTCTTGAGCACCCGCGTGCGCACCGCTTCCGCGATGTCGAGCGGCGACTCGACCAGCCGCAGCTGCGTGCCCACGTCCACCCAGCGCACCGATTCCGGCGCGCAGGGCTTGGCGAAGCGCGCCGCACGCTCGGCGAACTGTTCGGCGCGCTCGTGCAGCCGCACGAAATCGGGCGAGAGCTCGCTCACCGTGTCCAGCCCGCGGGCCGCCTCGGCGAAGGCGTGCTTCAGCGCGTCGAGCGCCTCCTGCCACGCATCGGCCGGAACGCCTTCCGGTGCCGGGCCGGCCCAGCGCAGCTTGGCCCCCGGCCATTGCTTGCCGACCACCAGCCGCAGTTCCCGGGCGCCGCGCTCGGTCGCGGCGACCAGCTGCTGCCAGTCGACCAGGCCGCGCGCGTGCTGCAGGCCGGCCGCGAGCATGTCGCGCGCGAAGTCCAGCGCCTGCCCGCTGCCCAGCTGCACGCCGAGAAACTGCACGCCGGTCTCGTTGAGCTGGTGGGCCTCGTCGAACACCACCACGCGCACGCTCGGGAGCAGCTCCGCCATGCCCGATTCGCGCACCGCCAGGTCGGCGAAGAAGAGGTGGTGGTTGATGACCACCACATCGGCCGCCATGGCCTCTCGGCGGGCCAGGTTCACATGGCAGGGCTTGAACTGCGGGCACTGGGCGCCGAGGCAGTTCTCGCGGGTGGAAGTGACCAGCGGGATCAGCGGCGAGCGCTCGTCCAGGCCCGGCAGCTCGGCCAGGTCGCCGGTGCGCGTGGCCTTGGACCATTGCTCGATCTTTGCCAGCGTGCGCAGGCTGCTGCGCTCGGGCAGGGAGGCGTCGTGGCGCGCCTGGTCGAGCCGGTGCAGGCACAGGTAGCTGGCGCGGCCCTTGAGCAGCGCGGTGCGCAGCGGCAGGCCCAGCGCCTCGACCAGCCGCGGCAGGTCGCGGCCGAAGAGCTGATCCTGCAGGGTCTTGGTGGCGGTCGACAGCAGCACCCGCTCCCCGCTCAGCAGGGCCGGCACCAGGTACGAGAAGGTCTTGCCGACGCCGGTGCCGGCCTCCACCACCAGCACGCCGCCCTGGTCGATGGCGCGGGCCACGGCCAGCGCCATCTGGGTCTGGCCCTCGCGTTCGCGGAATTGCTCGGCGGCCTGCGAGAGCACGCCGTCCTGGGCGAAGGCGGCCTGGACTTCGGCCGCCAGGTGGCCGCTTTCCCGCGGCGCGCGGTCCGGCTCGACGGAGGCCGCGTCCGCCTCGAAGTCTTCGGGCCAATCCACGGTCGTCATCAGGCAGGCTCTTGGGGGTCGAGCAGGCACTCCAGCCGCACGATGCGGTCGCGCAGGGCCAGGCGCTTCTTCTTCAGCCGGCGCAGCAGCAGCTCGTCGCGCAGCTCGATGACCTCGGCCAGCCGGTCGATGGTGGCATCCAGGTCAGCATGTTCGATGCGCAGTTCGATCAGCTGGCGGGAGAAAGAATGGAGATTGGAGTCCAAGGGATGACGCAAAGACGTGACGGAGTGCTCTCCGGCTTCGCTCGGGTTGACTCGATAATGTACGTCCTCGTTCCACTCGCCAGACCCCATGCAGGACTCCGCCGACGCAGCCGCGCCCCAGACCCGAGGCTTTCGACTCGCAGCCGCCACCGGCCTTCACAAGGGGGACCGTCCCTACCAGCAGGACCAGGTTTTGGTGATGAACCACCCGCGCGCGGCGGGCTGCGTGATCGGCGTGGTCGCCGACGGCATGGGCGGCCGCAGCGGCGGGCGCAAGGCCTCGGACCAGGTGCTGATGACGGCCCGCCAGCTGTTCGCGCGCTACAAGCCGGGACGGGACGAGGCAGTGCATGTGCTGCGGCAGTTGCTGGAGGACGCCAACACCGTCATCAAGCTGACCGCGCTGTCCAGCGAGCAGGAACCGCACAGCACCCTGGCTGCCTTCCTGATGAACCCCGAGGGCGACTGCGCCTGGATCCACGCCGGCGACTCGCGCATCTACCACTTCCGGCGCGGGCAGCTGGTCAAGCGCACCAAGGACCACTCCTACGTGCAGGCGCTGGTAGACCGCGGCGAGATCAGCGAGGAGGACGCCAACGTCCACCCGCAGAGCAACATCCTGCTCGGCTGCCTGGGCATGAAGTCCACCCCGCCACCGGTCGACATCCATTTCGTCCCCAAGCTCGAGCCCGACGATCTGCTGATGGCCTGCAGCGACGGGCTGTGGCACTACTTCAAGCCCGAGGAAATGGGCCGGGTGCTGGCCGAGCAGCCGCCGCGCGTCGCCGCGGAGCTGCTGGTGTCGGAGGCGCGCCGGCGCGCGCGCGGGACCGGCGACAACATCTCCCTGGCCATCCTCAAGCTGGAAGCCCTGCCCGAGCCGCAAGAGGTGGAAGAGCCGAACGCGGCCTGAGCCAGGCCCCCTTCAGGGCGGCGTCGGCAGCGGCGCCGAGCGCGGCTTGGTGTTCTCGGCGTTGCGCCGCTCGCGTTCGGCGCGATGTTTTTCCGCCTTCTCCAGCTTGCGCTCGTGGGCTTCGCGATTGGCAGGCGCCTCGGCCCGCCGGTTCGCGGCCTTGGCCTGCTCCTCGGCATGGGCCCGCTGCTTCTCTTCGAACTGGCGCTGCTTCTCGGCCGCCTCGGAGGCCATGCGGGCGCGATCCTGGGCATGGTCAGCGGAGCGCTGCTCGCGTTCCTGCTGCGACTTCTGCGCCTTTTCCTGCTCCGCCGGAGTGTCCTGCGGGCGCGGGCCCGCCTTCTTCTGCTCGAGCCTGTCGAGCTCGGCCGCGCCGCGGCGCTTGCGCTCGATGTCGTTCATCGCCGCCTCCTGGCGCTTGATGTTCTCGGTGCCAGCGCGGCGGCGGCGGCGGCTTTCTTCCAGGCAGCCCTCGACCGCAAACTTCTGGTAGCACGCGGCCTGCTCGGTGGCGAAGCGCTCCTCGATGGCCTTCCGTTCCTGCGCCAGGCGCGCGCGCTCGGCCTCGAAATCCATGGTGCCGGTGGTGGCAGTGCTCTGCGCCCACAGCGGCGCGGCGCCGAGGCCGATCAACAGGCAGACAAACAGTTTCTTCATGTGAGGCGGGTGTCGACGACGCGACGCTCCAGGGCGAGGAACTCGGCCGACTGCATCTCGTTGAGCCTGGACACGGTGCGCGGGAATTCGTGGGCCAGGGGCCCTTCGGTGTACAAGGCCTCGGGGGGAACCTCGGCCGACATGATGAGTTTCACGCGCCGATCGTAGAACACGTCGACCAGCCATGTGAAACGGCGTGCTTCGGAGGCCATGCGCACCGGCATGTGGGGCACGTCGGACAGCAGCACGGTGTGGAACTGGCTCGCGATCTCGAGGTAGTCGTTCTGCGAGCGCGGGCCGCCGCACAAGGTCTTGAAATCGAACCAGACCACGCCCCCCGCCTTGCGCCGCGCATGGATCTCGCGCGCCTCGATGTGCAGCACTGGGTTCTCGTCGGCGCTCTCGGCGAGCCGCTCGAAGGCGTGGCGCATCTCCTTGTCGGCCGCCGCACCGTTGGGCGTGAGGTAGAGCTTGACCTGTTCCAGCGTGCGGCGGCGGTAGTCGGTGCCGTTGTCGACGTTGACCACCTCCAGGCGCTGCTTGAGCAGCTCGATGGCCGGCAGGATGCGGTCGCGGTGCAGGCCGCCCGGATAGAGATCGTCGGGCCTGAAGTTCGAGGTGGTGATGAATCCCACGTCGTTGTCGAACAGCGCCGTCAGCAGCCGGTGCAGGATCATCGCGTCGGTGATGTCGGCGACATGGAACTCGTCGAAGCAGATCAGCTTGTAGCGCTTGGCGATGCGGCGCCCGAGCTCCTCCAGCGGGTTGACCGTGCCCTGCAGATCGGCCAGCTCGCGGTGTACCTCGCGCATGAACTCATGGAAGTGCAGGCGGGTCTTGCGTCGCAGCGGCACGGCGTTGAAGAAGCAATCCATCAGGAAGCTCTTGCCGCGCCCCACCCCGCCGTACATGTAGACGCCGCGCGGGATCTCGGGCCGGTTGATCAGCTTCTTGAGGGCGTTGGAGCGCTGCGCCTTGTACTCCGCCCATTCGCCGGCGCAGCGGTCGAGCGCCTCCACGGCGCGCAGCTGCGCTGGGTCGCTCTGGAACCCCCGCGCAACCAGCTCCGCTTCGTAGGCCTGTTTGACGCTCAAGGGGTCAGAAGTTGAGCGTGCGCTTGTCGACTGCAAGCGCCGCTTCCTTCGTCGCTTCCGAGAGCGAAGGATGCGCGTGGCAGATGCGCGCGATGTCCTCGGCGCTGGCCTTGAACTCCATCGCCACCACGGCCTCGGAGATCAGCTCGCTGGCCATCGGCCCGACGATGTGAACGCCGAGGATCTCGTCCGTCGCCGCGTCGGCCAGGAACTTGACCATGCCCGTCGTATCGCCCAGCGCCCGGGCGCGCCCGTTGGCCAGGAAGGGGAAGGTGCCGGCCTTGTAGGCGCGGCCCTCGGCCTTGAGCTGTTGCTCGGTCTGGCCGACCCAGGCGATCTCGGGCGAGGTGTAGATCACCCACGGGATGGTGTTGAAGTTCACGTGGCCATGCTGGCCCGCGATGCGCTCGGCCACCGCCACGCCCTCTTCCTCGGCCTTGTGCGCCAGCATCGGGCCGCGCACCACGTCGCCGATGGCCCACACGTTGGGCAGGCTGGTGCGGCATTCGTCGTCGACCACGATGGCGCCGCGCTCGTCGAGCTTCAGGCCCACCGCCTCGGGGTTGAGGCCGATGGTGTTGGGCACGCGGCCGATCGAGACGATCAGCTTGTCGACCTCGAGCGTCTGCGCCTCGCCCTTGGCGTTGGTCCAGGCGACGGAGACACCCTTCTTGCCGGTCTTGACCTCGCCGACCTTCACGCCCAGCTCGATCTTCAGGCCCTGCTTGACGAAGGCCTTCTGCGCCTCCTTGGCGATCTGCTCGTCCACCGCGCCCAGGAAGGTCGGCAGCGCTTCGAGCACCGTGACTTCCGAGCCGAGGCGGCGCCAGACCGAGCCCATCTCGAGGCCGATCACGCCCGAGCCGATCAGGCCCAGCTTCTTCGGCACGCCGGGGATGCGCAGCGCACCGTCGTTCGAGAGGATGTTCTCCTCGTCGAAGTCGGCGCCCGGCAACGCGCGCGCGTTGGAGCCGGTCGCGACGATGACGTGCTTGGCCTCGATCGACTCCTCGGCCGCGCCCGTCACCTTGAGCTCGTAGCCCGCGTCCGATGCCTTCGCGAAGGAGCCGCGGCCATGGAAGAAGGTGATCTTGTTCTTCTTGAACAGGTAGGTGATGCCTTCATTGTTCTGCTTCACCACCGCGTCCTTGCGGCCCAGCATCTTGTCGATGTCGAGCCCCAGGCCTTCGACCTTGATGCCGTGGTCGGCGAAGTGCTTGCCGGCATGCTCGAAATGCTCGGAGGACTGCAGCAGCGCCTTCGAGGGAATGCAGCCGATGTTGGTGCAGGTGCCGCCCAGCGCGGGGCCGCCCTTGGCGTTCTTCCACTCGTCGATGCAGGCAACGTTGAAGCCGAGCTGCGCCGCGCGGATGGCCGCGACGTAGCCGCCGGGGCCGCCACCGATGACGATGACGTCGAATTGCTTGTTGGACATCGGGTCTCCTTAGATGTCGAACAGCAGGCGAGCGGGATCTTCGAGCGCCTCCTTCATGGCGACCAGGCCCAGCACGGCCTCGCGGCCGTCGATGATGCGGTGGTCATAGGACATCGCGAGGTAGTTCATCGGCCGCACCACGACCTGGCCGTTCTCCACCACGGCACGGTCCTTGGTCGCATGCACGCCGAGGATGGCCGACTGCGGCGGGTTGATGATGGGCGTCGACAGCATCGAGCCGAACACGCCGCCGTTGGAGATGGAGAAGGTGCCGCCGGTCATCTCTTCGATGCCCAGCTTGCCGTCGCGCGCCTTCGCGCCGTACTCGGCGATCTTCTTCTCGATGTCGGCGAAGCTCATCTGGTCGGCATTGCGCAGGATCGGCACCACCAGGCCGCGCGGCGAGCCGACGGCGATGCCGATGTCGAAGTAGCCGTGGTAGACGATGTCGTTGCCGTCCACCGAGGCGTTGAGCACCGGGTACTTCTTGAGCGCATGCACCGCGGCCTTCACGAAGAAGCTCATGAAGCCGATCTTGACGCCGTGCTCCTTCTCGAACTTCTCCTGGAAGCGCTTGCGCATCTCCATGACGGGCGCCATGTTGACCTCGTTGAAGGTGGTCAGGATGGCATTGGTCGATTGCGACTGCAGCAGGCGCTCGGCGATGCGGGCGCGCAGGCGGCTCATCGGCACGCGTTCTTCCGGGCGATCGCCGAGGTCCGGCGCGGCAGCGGGCGACGCCACTTGCGGCAGCGTCGTCTTGGGGGCGCCCGTGGGGATGGCCACCGGCGCGGCGACCTTGGCGGTGGTGCCGCCCGCGACCGCGGCCAGCACGTCGCCCTTGGTGACGCGGCCGTCCTTGCCGGTGCCGCTCACATCGCCCGTCGTCAGCTTGTTGTCGGCCAGGAGCTTGGCCGCGGCCGGCATGGCGACGTCCGATTTGGAACCGCCCGCGGCGGAGGCTGCGGCAGCCGCTGCGGGTGCAGGCGCGGCGGCGGCAGGTGCTGCCGGTGCCGCAGCGGGCGCAGCCGCGCTCGCCTTGGCATCGGTGTCGATCTTGGCGATCACCTGGTCGGCCACGACCGTAGCGCCGTCGCCGGCGACGATCTCGGCCAGCACGCCGGCGGAAGGTGCCGGCACCTCCAGCACGACCTTGTCGGTCTCGATCTCGATCAGGATTTCATCGATGGCGACCGCTTCGCCGGGCTTCTTCTTCCATTGCAGCATCGTGGCCTCGGCCACGGACTCGGACAACTGGGGGACTTTGACTTCAACGATGGACATTTTTGAGCCGCTTCGTGTTTCTTGAGTGGGATTGTTTTACTTGGTGAGCACGAAGCCCTTGAGCTTGGCGAAGGCGCCATCGACCAGTGCCTTCTGCTGCTCCTGGTGCAGGTGCGAGTAGCCGACCGCGGGCGACGCCGAGGCGGCGCGGCCCGAGTAGCCGAGCTTCTGGCCTTCCTGCAGGTTCTCGTGGATGTTGTGCTGCACGAAGAACCAGGCGCCCTGGTTCTGCGGCTCGTCCTGCGACCACACCACGTCGACCAGATTCGGATACTTCTTGAGCTCGGCGGCGAACGCCTTGTGCGGGAAGGGATAGAGCTGCTCGACGCGGATGATCGCCACGTCCTCGTTGCCCTTCTCCTCGCGCTTCTTCGCCAGGTCGTAGTAGACCTTGCCCGAGCAGGCGATCACGCGCTTGACCTTGTCGGCCTTGAGCTCCTTGTTGTCGGGAATGACGGTCTGGAAGCTGCCCTTGGTGAACTCCGACAGCGGCGAGGTCGCGTCCTTGTTCCGCAGCAGCGACTTGGGCGTCATGATGATCAGCGGCTTGCGCAGGTTGCGCACCATCTGGCGGCGCAGCACGTGGAAGATCTGGCTCGCCGTGGTGGGCTGCACGACCTGCATGTTGGCGTCGGCCGACAGCTGCATGAAGCGCTCCAGGCGCGCCGAGCTGTGCTCGGGGCCCTGCCCTTCGTAGCCGTGCGGCAGCATCAGCGTGATGCCGTTGACGCGGCCCCACTTCACCTCGCCCGAGGCGATGAACTGGTCGATCACGACCTGCGCGCCGTTGGCGAAGTCGCCGAACTGCGCCTCCCAGATCACCAGCGTGTTGGGGTCGTTGGAGGCATAGCCGTATTCGAACGCCAGCACCGCTTCTTCCGAGAGGATGGAGTCGATGACGACGAAGGGCGCCTGGTTGTCGGCCACGTTCTGCAGCGGCACATAGATGCCTTCGTCGAACTTCTCGCGGTTCTGGTCGTGCAACACGGCATGGCGGTGCGTGAAGGTGCCACGGCCGCTGTCCTCGCCGGAGAGGCGCACCGGGTAGCCGCTGGCCACCAGCGAGGCGAAGGCCATGTGCTCGCCCATGCCCCAGTCGACGTTGATCTCGCCGCGGCCCATGGCGGCGCGGTCGTCCAGCACCTTCTTGACCAGCGGATGCACCGTGAAGTTGTCCGGCGCCTTGGTGATGCGCTCGGCCAGTCGCTTCCATTCCGCGGTCGGAATCGCCGTGTCGCCGGCATCGGTCCACTTCTTGTTGAGGAAGGGGCTCCAGTCGACCGCGTACTTGCTCTTGAAGTTGGTGAGCACCGGGTTGGTGGTGTTCTTGCCGGCGTCGAAGGCCGCGCGCTGCGCCTTCACCAGGTCGTCACCCAGCGTCTCTCCCAGGCCCTGGGCGGCAAGGCGATCGGCGTAGAGCCTGCGCGTGCCGGGGTGGGCCGCGATCTTCTTGTACATCAGCGGCTGGGTCAGCGAGGGGGTGTCCTGCTCGTTGTGGCCGAGCTTGCGGAAGCAGACGATGTCGACCACCACATCCTTCTGGAATTCCATGCGGAACTCGAGGGCCAGTTGGGTGGCGAGCACCACGGCCTCGGGGTCGTCGCCGTTCACGTGCAGCACCGGCGCTTCGTTCATCTTGACGATGTCGGTGCAGTACAGCGTGGAGCGGCTGTCGCGCGGGTCGCTGGTGGTGAAGCCGATCTGGTTGTTGATCACGATGTGAACCGTGCCGCCGGTGGAGTAGCCGCGCGTCTCGGCCAGCGCCAGCGTTTCCATCACCACGCCCTGCCCTGCGAAGGCGGCGTCGCCGTGCACGATCACGGGCAGCACCTGCTTGCCCAGCGGGTCGGCGCGGCGGTCCATGCGGGCACGCACAGAGCCTTCGACCACGGGGTTCACGATCTCGAGGTGCGAGGGGTTGAAGGCCAGGCTCAGGTGCACCGGGCCGCCAGGCGTCGACACGTCGGAGCTGAAGCCCTGGTGGTACTTGACGTCGCCGCTGGGCAGTTCCTCGGGCGCCGTGTGGTCGAACTCGGCGAACAGGTCGGCCGGCATCTTGCCCAGCGAATTGACCAGCACATTGAGGCGCCCGCGGTGGGCCATGCCGATCACGATCTCCTGCACGCCCTTGGTGCCGGCCTGGCTGATCAGCTCGTCCATCGAGACGATGAAGCTCTCGCCGCCTTCCAGCGAGAAGCGCTTCTGGCCGACGTACTTGGTGTGGAGGAATCGCTCCAGGCCTTCGGCGGCCGTCAGGCGCTCGAGGATGCGCTTCTTCTGCTCGGTGCTCAGCTTGGGGTTGGTCCGGGCGCTCTCGAGCTTTTGCTGCCACCAGCGCTTCTGCGCCTGGTCGGTCATGTACATGTACTCCGCGCCGATGGTGGTGCAGTAGGTCTCGCGCAGCGCGTTGAGCAGGTCGCGCAGCGACATCGTGTCCTTGCCGAAGAAGGTGTTGCTCGTGTTGAACACCGTCTCGAGGTCGGCATCGGTGAAGCCGTAGAACGAAGGCTCCAGCTCGGGAATCGGGGGGCGCTCGGCGCGCTTGAGCGGATCGAGGTCGGCCCAGCGGGCGCCGACGTTGCGGTAGGCGGCGATCAGCTGCTGGACTGCCGTGCGCTGGCGGCCGAGCTCGGAATCGGCACCGCTGGCCTGAACCACCTTGGTCGTGCCCTGCTTGGCGCGCTCGGCGAAGGCATTGATGACCGGCTGGTGCGGGACGTCGCGCGTGGTGCTGCCGTCGGTGGCCGGCACGTTCTGCAGCGCATCGAAGTACGAGCGCCAGTTGTCGGGCACGCTGCCCGGGTTGGCGAGATAGTTCTCGTACATCTCTTCGACATAGGGGGCATTGCCGCCGAAGAGGTAGGTGTTGCCTTGGTAGGCGTGATAGATGGACGCGGAGGACGTCGAATCGCTCATATTGCGCTGACCTTCGCTTCCCTTGGGGAAGCATTAGCTGGTTTAGGAAACCTTCCGCGACACGGCTGAACCGATTGGCGGATGCGACTGTGGCTGGGGAAGGGCCGGAGTACCTTGGCATTGTGCCACGGCAACTATGTGACGCCAGAAGCCGGCTCCACAAGCCCCCCCCCCCGGGGCGTGGCGGCCTACCCCTGGGGAGAGAGCGTTTGCCTGATCTGCTGGAGCGCGCCCGGGTCCTCGATGGTGGTCAGGTCGCCGGGGTCGCGCCCCTCGCACACGGCCTGGATCGCCCGGCGCAGCAGCTTGCCGCTGCGGGTCTTGGGCAAGGCTCCCACGAAGTGCACGCGGGCCGGCCGCGCCAGCGCGCCGAGCTGGTCGGCCACCTGCTTCATGACCTCGCCTTCCAGCGCCAGGGCGGCCTGCGCGTCGCCGAGCACGGCCCCGTCCTTCGGCACGACGAAGGCCATGGCCACCTGGCCCTTGAGCGCATCGGCCACGCCGACCACCGCCACCTCGGCGACCTTGGCGTGGCCGGAGATGCTTTCCTCGATCTCGCGCGTGCCGAGGCGGTGGCCGGCCACGTTGATCACGTCGTCGGTGCGCCCCAGGATGTAGTAGTAGCCGTCCTCGTCGCGGATGCCCCAGTCGAAGGTGGAATACACCAGCTTGCCCGGCACGGTCTTCCAGTAGGTGTTGACGAAGCGCTCGTCGTCGCGCCACACGGTCTGCATGAAGCCGGGCGGCGTCGGCCCCTCGATCACGACCACGCCCTTTTCGTTGGGGGCCGTCAACTCCTCGCCGGTGGACTCGTGCAGGATCTTGACCTTGTAGCCGTACATCGGCACGCCCGGGCTGCCGAACTTGCTGCGCGTGGTCTCCACGCCGTTGGCCACCGTGAGGATGGGCCAGCCCGACTCGGTCTGCCAGTAGTTGTCGATGATCGGCACGCCCAGTCCCTCGCTGATCCAGCGCGCCGTGGGCTCGTCCAGCGGCTCGCCCGCGAGGAACAGCGCACGCAGGCTCGACAGGTCGTACTTCTTCAACAGCGCCGGGTCCTGCTTCTTCAATACGCGTACAGCGGTCGGCGCGCTGAACATCACGGTGACCTTGTACTTCTCCACCAGCTGCCACCAGATGCCGCCGTCGGGCTGCCGATCCAGGCCCTGCGTGGGCAGGCCTTCGTACATGAGGGTCGCCATGCCCGCGATCAGCGGCCCGTAGACGATGTAGCTGTGCCCCACCACCCAGCCGATGTCGCTGGTCGAGAAGTAGGTTTCGCCGGCCCGCCCGTCGAAGATGTGCTTCATGCTCGCGGCCAGCGCCACCGCGTAGCCGCCGGTGTCGCGCTGCACGCCCTTGGGCCGGCCGGTGGTGCCGCTGGTGTAGATGGTGTAGCTGATGTCGGTGGCGTCCAGCCAGGTGCAGGGCACCTGCGCGTCGCGGTGCTTCTCGATCAGGGGGGCGGCGAGATGATCGCGGCCCTTGCTCAGGTCCATGGGCGCCAGGCCGCGGTCGAACAGCAGCACCGCATCGGGCTTGTGCTTCGAGAGGCGGATCGCCTCGTCCAGCAGCGGCTTGTACGCGATCACCTTGCCGCCGCGCGATCCGGCGTCGGCGCTGACGACGACCTTGGGTGTCGCATCCTCGATGCGCGAGGCCAGCGAAGCGCTCGCGAAGCCGCCGAACACCACGCAGTGGATCGCGCCCAGCCGCGCACAGGCCAGCATGGTGAAGGCGGCCTCGGGAATCATCGGCATGTAGATCAGGACGCAATCGCCCTTCCCTACCCCGAGTTCCATGAGGGAGGCGGCGACCCGCTGCACCTCGGCATGCAGTTCCTTGAAGCTGTAGCTCCTCTCGGTGCCGGTTTCGGTGGAAACGGCGATCAGTGCCGCCTGGTCGCCGCGGGTCGCCAGATGCCGATCGACCGCGTTGTGGCAGAGATTCGTGGTTCCGCCGGCGAACCAATGCACGAAGGGAGCCCGTGTCGTATCGAGAATCTGGCTGGGCGGGGCTTTCCAGTCGATCAGCTCGGCCTGCTCGGCCCAGAAGGCCTCCGGCGTTTCGATGGAACGGCGATAGAACTCTGCGTAGCTCATGAGCGTTGTCTCCACTTGTGGGTCGGCCGGGGCGTCAAACTGAATTCATAATTATTGGCGGTCGGCTTGCGTCAAGCTGACACGCGATACGGGGCGTTGGTGCCGAGCGTCGAGCACTACGTCGACGAGCGCGGCCGCTTCCTGGAGGGAGATATGGCCGGGATGACGCTGCGGCGAGGGGAACCGACCACGTCCTCGACCGCCTGGGCGAGCTGGTTCACTCATGCACGCCGCTCTCTTTAACGACCTTGTTCCGCCTCGCGCAGGGCCTCAGTGTTGAGCCCGGGGAGTTAGTCCATGCGGAGTCGAAGCGATACAGCAAGGAACTGAGGGCCGCAAAGCGATCAGAGGCTTGATGTCCGTTCGGGCAGACCAACCACCTGTAGGCCCAAAGCCGGACACGAATTCGCAGTCCCTCGGCTCGTTCAGTGAACGCATACCTCGCGACGCTTCAGCCCGGCACAACCTCATCGAAGCAATTCAAGGGCAAGTTTGGTACTTGTTTGCGAATCCGGACAGCCAGATCCTAGGCCCAGCTCCAGCGGCTTAGCTTGCATCAAGCTGCGGATGAACAGGAAGCGCATTCAGCGGAATGCGAAGGTAGGCGACCCCGTTATCGTCCGGGGGTGGAAGCTGCCCGCCGCGCACGTTCACCTGAATCGACGGAAGGATGAGCGTCGGAACATCAAGAGTAGCGTCGCGAGCCGTGCGCATTGCGACGAAGGCGTCCTCGCTGATGCCGTCGCGCACATGGATGTTGTGGGCACGTTGCTCGGCGACGGTGGTCTGCCACCGGGGCTGTCGAGACGAAGGCGGGTAGTCGTGGCAGACGTACATCGTGGTCTCGGGCGGCAGGTCCAGCAGTCTGCGCATCGAGGCGTAGAGCTGGCGGGCGTCGCCGCCGGGGAAATCCGCGCGCGCGCTGCCGAGATCGGGCATGAAGAGCGTGTCCCCGACGAAGACAGAACCGTCCACGAGGTAGGCCATGTCAGCCGGAGTGTGGCCCGGCACCAGTATCGCGGTGGCCTCGACCTCGCCGATCTTGAAGACCTCGCCGTCCCTGAAGAGGTGGTCGAACTGGCTCCCGTCCGGCAGGAAGCCACGCTCCAGGTTGTAGAGCTTCTTGAAGGTCGCCTGCACGGTACGGATGTTCTCGCCGATAGCGACGAGTCCACCGACCTGCGCCTGCACGTAGCGTGCGCCGGACATGTGGTCGGCGTGCGCGTGGGTTTCCAGAATCCAGTCGACCTGCAGGCCCTGGTCCCGGACATATGCCAGCAGCCGGTCGGCTGAGGCAGTGCTCGTGTGCCCGGACTTGAAGTCGTAATCCAGCACCGGGTCGATGACCGCGGCTCGCTCCGTCACAGGGTCCCAGACGACGTAAGAGACCGTCCACGTGTGGGGGTCGAAAAAGCCTTGGGTCGTGGTGCGGGTCGTCATGAGGTTCTCCGTCAGTGCCGATTGTCATTCGATTGACCAATATTATATTTATCGACATAATATGTCAATCCATACTGTTTAGCCACACCCATGAAGCACCGTTCCCCCGTCATCGACCCCGAAGTCCTGCGCAGCGCCGCCGGCAAGGCGGTCGGCGCCCTCAAGGTGCTCGCCAATCAAGACCGTCTGCTTCTGCTGTGCCAACTCTCGCAGGGCGAGATGTGCGTCAGCGACCTCGAGCAGACGCTGAACATTCACCAACCGACCCTGTCGCAGCAACTCGGTGTCCTGCGCAACGAAGGGGTGGTCCATACGCGCCGCGAGGGCAAGAGCATCTTCTACAGCGTGGCCGACCCGTCGATGCTCGAAATCCTCGCGCTTCTCTACCGTCTCTACTGCCCAAAGGAAGAATGATGTCCATCGATTGGAACCACTTCACGCCACTTGCCGCACTGGCCGGGGGCATGCTGATCGGCATCGCCGCAGCGATGTTCGTGCTGCTCAACGGTCGCATCGCCGGCATCAGTGGGGTGCTTGGCGGCCTGCTCAGGCCGGTCAAGGGCGACAGCGCCTGGCGCATTGCCTTTGTCCTGGGACTGGTCGGTGCGCCGCTGGTCTATGTGCTGTTGGAGGCGTTGCCCAGGCCGCAGATTGACGCCGGGTATGGCGCGCTCGTTCTGGCCGGGCTGCTTGTGGGCATAGGCACGCGTTACGGCTCGGGTTGCACCAGCGGCCACGGCGTCTGCGGACTGTCTCGCCTATCGCCCCGCTCTATCGTCGCCACGGCCGCCTTCATGGGCGCCGGCTTTGTCACGGTGTTCGTGACGCGTCATCTGCTCGGTATCTGAGGAGGCCTTCATGATTGCTTTCGCTTCGCTTCTGGCCGGCCTGGTCTTCGGCCTCGGCCTCATCGTTTCTGGCATGGCCGACCCGGCCAAGGTGCTCGGCTTCCTGGACCTCGCCGGCCAGTGGGACCCGTCCCTGGCCTTCGTCATGGCGGGCGCCATCGCTGTGGGTGCGCTCGCCTTCGGAGTGGCCAACCGCCGTGCCGTGTCCCTCCTTGGCGCCAAGATGCGACTGCCTTCGGCGCGCGACATCGACCGCCGCCTGGTCCTCGGCAGCGTGCTCTTCGGTATCGGTTGGGGCGTCGCCGGCTTCTGCCCAGGCCCCGCCCTCGTTTCCCTCGGAATGGGCGAAGTCAAGGCGCTCGTCTTCGTGGTGGCGATGATGGCGGGCATGGGCGTTTTCGAGTTTCTCGAACGCCGCAAGCGCGTGCCGGTGCCGCATGCTGCCTGAGGTCGGCCGATGACGAACATGGCGAGCTGGCTCGCGGCGCTGGCCACGGTGGGCATCCTCGTGTCCCATGAAGTCGCCCTTGCTTTCGGGCATCGCCGAAGGCCCGCACGCCTCGCGCGCACGGCGCATGCGGCGCTGCGCGAGGAATGGTTCGCCGCCGTCTCGGCGCAGAAGGGATCCGAAGTCCTGGCGGTACAGACGCTTCGCAACTCGCTGATGTCGGCCACGATGACCGCATCGACGGCTGCGCTGGCCTTGATGAGTACGGCGACCCTGGCCGCGCCATCGCTGCATTCGGCCTTCGGCGAGCCCCCCGGTTGGCCGAGCTTCACCGTGCGGCTCGCACTGGAGTTCGTGCTCATGGCACTGCTGTTCGCCTCGCTCCTGTCATCGGTCATGGCGGTGCGCTACTACAACCACGCGGGGTTTGTCAGCGCGATGCCGGTCGGCTCCGAGGCGCGCAATCGCTGGAGCGACGCCGGCACGACCTACGTGCGGCGAGCCGGCATCCTCTACAGCTGGGGCCTCAGGCATCTTGTTCTGGCGGCACCCATCCTGGCCTCCATCGTTCACCCGGCAGCAGGTCCGGTGGCTGCGCTCGGTGTCATGGCGGTGCTCGTCAGCTTCGACCGTTTCGCAAGCAAGGACGAACAGGCGTAGGCATGTTCACGCCAGCGATTCAAGGCCTCGTGCACGTGCCGAACTACGTGGCGCTCTGGCAGGAGACGCCGGCTTCTGCGTCCACCGCTGCTCGCGTGCAGATCGCAACCGCCAACTGCGCACAAGGGCCTCAATGAGGTCGAGCTCGCCGACGCTGAAGAGCCGCCGTCAACTTCCGCTATCCCCTAGAGCAGTCGTATTTGGATTCGGCACGGGTGTCTGGTCATGACCGACAGCCCCAGTTCGCCGTTCGGGTTCGAAGGCACGATCTCGCGGGCCTTGCGGCCTTGCATAGAGCTCGACGAACTTTACGTCCACGTTCTCGTCGGGACGGTGGCGACGATCATCATTCCAAGGCTTCATCCAGCTGAGGCGCTATTCGTCGCCTTCCGCATCGGTGTTCGACCGAGCGTCGCATCGGGCCTCACGCGTGGCCGCCATGGGCCATGCTGACCGCGATGCGATGGGCGCTGCTGCAGCCCGTCCTCACTTGCGCCAGAACGAAGGCGTCAGCAGTGCGATGAAGCTCAGCATCTCGAGCCGGCCCAGCACCATCGCGAAGGTGCAGACCCACAGCTGGAAGTTCGTCAGGCCGCTGAAGTTGCCGGCCGGACCGACGGTGCCGAGCCCCGGGCCGGTGCAGTTCACGCTGGCCAGTACAGCGCTGAAGGCCGTGACGGGGTCGAGGTCGGTCAGCACCAGCAGCATGCTCAGCGAGATCGTGGTCACGCCGTAGACCAGCATGAAGGCCAGCACCGAGAAGATCACGCGGTGGTCGACCACCATGTTGCCGAGCGTCACCGGCTGGACCACGCGCGGATGCACGAGGCTGGTCATCTCGCGCCGCGCCTGCTTGACGAGGATGAGAACCCGGACCATCTTGATGCCACACCCGGTGGACCCGGCGCTGGTTGCCACGCCCGAGAGCAGCAGCATGAAGAGCGGCGCGAACACGGGCCAGTGCAGGTAGTCGACCGTGGCATAGCCGGTGGTGCTGCCGACCGAGATGGTGTGGAACACGCCGTGGCGCAGCGCATCCACCGGCCCGTAGACGCCTTTCGCCCACAGCACCACCGCCACCAGCAGACCGCCGCCGATCAGCGCGCCGAGCGTGGCGCGCAGCTCCGGGTCGCGCCAGAAGCCGCGCCAGTGGCCCTTTCGCAGCGCGACGAAGTACAGCGCGAAGTTGCAGCTGGCCCCGAGCATGAAGAGCACCGCCACCCCTTCGAGCAGCGGCGACGCGAAGTGCGCAAAGCTCGCGTCGTGCGACGAGAGCCCGCCCAGGCTCACGGTGGTGAACATGTGCATCAACGCGTCGATGGCCGTCATGCCGCCGGCCCAGTACGCAAGGAAGCAGACGGCGGAAAAGGTCGCATAAATGCCCCAGAGCCCCTTGGCGGTTTCCTTCACGCGCGGCGTGAGCTTGCTGTCCTTGATCGGGCCGGCCACCTCGGCCTTGAAGAGCTGGCTGCTACCCACGCCCAAGAGCGGCAGGATGGCCACCGCCAGCACCAGGATCCCCATGCCGCCGAGCCATTGCAGGAAGGTGCGCCACACGTTGATCGACACCGGCAACTCGTCCAGCTTGGCAAGCACGGTCGCCCCCGTGGTCGTGATGCCCGACACCGCCTCGAAATACGCATGCGTGAAGTTGATCGGCCGCCCGATGTCGTCGAGCGCCCACATCAGCGGCAGCGTGGCGCAGAGCGGCAGCAGCACCCAGGTGAAGGACACCAGGAAGATGCCGTGGCGCGGTTGCAGCTCGCGTTTGTGGCGGCCCAGGCCACCCCACAACGCGGCCCCGCAGACGAAGGAGATCGCCGCAGAGAAGGCCCACACATGGCGCAGGCCGTCGGCGTGCGTCCACGAGATGATCCACGGCACGAACATGCCGAGCGAGAAGAAAGCCAGGAGCGCACCGAACACGCGCAACGCTGGAAAGAAGTCGCTCATTGAACGCGAGCCATGGCGTCAGAAGAAGGTGGCGCTCACGCGGAACAGCTTCTCCACGTCGCGCAGCTGGCGCTTGCGCGGCACGAAGATCACGACGTGGTCGTTGCTCTCGATCACGGTGTCGCCGCGCGCGATGATCACTTGTGCCGGCATGGGCAGTGGCGCCTCGCCGGCCGGGACCGCGCCCTCCCCGATCTCCGGCAAGCCGCGCATGACCAGGCCGAACTGCGCGCCCTTGGGCAACTGGATGTCCGAGATCCTGCGCCCGACGACGCGCGAGGTCTTGCGGTCGCCGCGCGCCACGATCTCCAGGGCCTCGGCCACGCCGCGGCGCAGGCTATGCACGGCCTGCACGTCGCCCCGGCGCACATAAGCCAGCAGTTCGCCGAGCATGGTCTGCGCGGGCGACAGCGCAATGTCGATCTGCGTGCCGTGCATCAGGTCGGCATAGCTGCGGCGGTTGATCAGCGCCAGCACGCGCTGCGCGCCCAGGCGCTTGGCCAGCAGACTGGCCATGATGTTGTCCTCGTCGTCGCTGGTGAGCGAGAGGAACAGGTCGATGTTCTCGATGCCCTCGTCTTCCAGCAGGTCCTCGTCGGTGCCGTCGCCGTGCAGCACCAGCACGCCGGTCGGCAGCTCGGAGGCGAGCAGCACGCAGCGTGCGTGGTCGCGCTCCAGCAGCTTGATCTGGTAGTTGCGGCCGGTCTCGACGAGCTGCCTCGCGAGCCGCAGGCCCACGCGGCCGCCGCCCGCGATCATGATGCGCTCGACGGCGCGATGATCGGCCTGGTCGTAGCGGTGCAGCGCCGACAGGACCGATTGCAGGTGCTCGCGCGCCGACAGCACGAACACCTCGTCGCCGGGCTCGATGAGCGTCTGGCCTTCGCAGAGGATGAAGCGGTCGGGCTCGTTCTCGAGCCGGCGGTAGATCGCGACGATGCGCATGTCGGCACCGGGCACGCATTCGCGCAGCTCGGCGATGGTGTGGCGCACCAGGGGCGCGCCCGCCACCGCGCGCACCGACACCAGGCAGGCCAGCCCGCCCGCGAACTCGCGCACCTGCAGTGCCTCGGGGTACTCCACCAGCTTGCCGATATAGCGCGTCAGCGATTCCTCCGGGCAGATCACGCGGTCGACGGCAAAGCCTTCCTTGCCGAGGAGCGGGCTGTCGTCCTTGAACGCATTGGAACGAATGCGCGCAATGCGCGTCGGAATGCCGAACACCTGGTGGGCGACCTTGCAGCAGACCAGATTGGTCTCGTCCTGCGCGGCGCAGGCGATCAGCATGTCGGCATCGCGCGCGCCGGCTTCGGCCAGCACGTCGGGCTCGATGCCGCTGCCCACCACGCCGCGCAGTTCGAAGCGTTCCTCGAGTTGGCGCAGGCGCACCGCGTCGGTGTCGATGACGGTGATGTCGTTGCGCTCCGACACGAGCGTGCCGGCCACGCTCTCGCCGATCCGGCCTGCGCCGAGAATGATGATTTTCAATGGATGTCCCCCCGGGACGGTTTATACGCCCGAAGGGAATCGCGTGACAGTCGCGCTAGGGCAGGTCGTTGGGCCGGGCTTCGGGCTCCGACTGCAGCATCGTCATGTGCGTGGCCACCGCCGGCCGCTGGCGGGGGCTGGCCTCGAAAAAAGTGGGCGTTGGGCGGTGATCCTTGCGGCACCGGCGCCAGGCATTACATGAGAACAATTCTCATTTGCTGCCCCTGCACACCGGCGGCTTCGAAGAGCGCCGAGAGGTTGTCCAGCACGCTTCGGCCCATGGCTTCCCGGGGTCTGCACGGTCGAACTCGCGATGTGCGGTACGAGCACCACGTTGTCGAGCGCGAGGAACTCTGCCCAGCGCGCCAGGTCGGGCAGCCGGCGCCATCACCGCATCGCGAAGGAGCCCTTGGTGCTCGCGCTGTCTACCTTCGTGGTTCCACTAACAGGAGCACCCCGCGCTTTTGGAGTAGCCTCCTTGCTCGTCAGCAGAACCAAGGAGACTTTCATGGCCGCCCCCCTGTCCCCAGCAGAAGAAGCATTGCGCGATGCCGCCCGCGAATACCACCGCAGCCCCGCCAAAGGCAAGATTTCCATCACGCCGACGAAGCCGCTGCTGAACCAGCGCGACCTCTCGCTGGCCTACTCCCCCGGCGTGGCCTACCCCTGCCTCGACATCGAGGCCGACCCCGCCATGGCCGCCGAGTTCACCTCGCGCGGCAACCTGGTGGGCGTGGTCACCAACGGCACCGCGGTGCTGGGGCTGGGCAACATCGGCCCGCTGGCTGCCAAGCCGGTGATGGAAGGCAAGGGCTGCCTCTTCAAGAAGTTCGCCGGCATCGACGTGTTCGACATCGAGCTGGCCGAACTCGACCCCGACAAGCTGGTCGAGATCATCGCCGCGCTGGAACCCACGCTGGGCGGCATCAACCTCGAGGACATCAAGGCGCCCGAGTGCTTCTACATCGAGCGCAAGCTGCGCGAGCGCATGAACATCCCGGTGTTCCATGACGACCAGCACGGCACCGCCATCATCTCGGCTGCGGCGTTGATCAACGGGCTGGAGCTGGTCGGCAAGAAGATCCAGGAAGTGAAGATCGCCGTCTCCGGCGCCGGCGCCGCCGCCATCGCCTGCCTGGACGTGATGGTGGGCATGGGCGCCAAGCCCGCCAACATCTTCGCGGTCGACTCCAAGGGCCTGATCTACATCGGCCGCCCGGGCGGCTTCGACGACTCGAAGTCGCGCTACGCGCAGTCGGACAGCGGCGCCCGCACCCTGGCCGACGTGATGAAGAACGCCGACGTCTTCCTCGGCTGCTCGGCACCCGGCGTGGTCTCGCAGGACATGGTCAAGTCCATGGCCGACAAGCCCATCATCCTGGCGCTGGCCAACCCCGAGCCCGAGATCCGGCCCGAGCTGGCCAAGGAAGTGCGGCCCGACTGCATCATCGCCACCGGCCGCTCGGACTACCCGAACCAGGTCAATAACGTGCTGTGCTTCCCCTACATCTTCCGCGGCGCGCTGGACTGCGGCGCAACCAAGATCACGGAAGAAATGAAGCTGGCCTGCGTGCGCGAGATCGCCGAGCTGACCAAGGCCGACATCAGCGAAGAGGTGGCCACCGCCTACCAGGGCCAGGAGCTGGCTTTCGGCCCCGACTACATCATCCCCAAGCCCTTCGACTCGCGCCTCATCCTGCGCATCGCACCCGCCGTGGCCAAGGCCGCCCAGGCCTCGGGCGTGGCCACGCGGCCGATCGAGGACCTGGACATCTACCGCCAGAACCTGGCGCGCTTCGTCTACCAGACCGGCATGTTCATGCGGCCGGTCTTCAGCGCCGCGAAGCTGGCGAGCGCCAAGCGCGTGGCCTACTGCGAGGGCGAGGACGACCGCGTGCTGCGTGCCGCCCAGCTGGCGGTGGACGAGGGCCTGGCCAAGCCGATCCTGATCGGCCGCCCGGCCGTGATCGAGACGCGCATCAAGAAGGCCGGCCTGCGCATCCGCATCGGCACCGACGTGGACGTGGTCGACCCCGAGGACGACCCGCGCTTCCGCACCTACTGGGAGGCCTATCACAAGATCATGGGCCGCCGCGGCATCACGCCCGAGGCGTCGAAGGCCATGGTGCGGCGCTCCAACACGACCATCGGTTCGCTGATGGTCCAGCTGGGCGACGCCGACGCGATGCTATGCGGCCTGGTCGGGCGCTTCGACAGCCACCTGAAGATCCTCAACCAGGTGCTGGGCCTGAAGCGCGGCGCTCCCGGATTCGCCACCCTCAACGCGCTGACGCTCGAGAAATACACCCTGTTCATCGCCGACACCAACGTGCACGAGGACCCGGACGCCCAGACCTTGGCCGAAATCGCGGTGATGGCGGCCGACGAAGTGCGCCGCTTCGGCCTGCCGCCCAAGGTGGCGTTCCTCTCGCACTCCAACTTCGGCTCGTCCGAACGCGGCTCGGCGCGCAAGATGCGGCTGGCGCGCGACCTGTTCGCGAAGATGGCCCCCGACATCGAATGCGACGGCGAGATGCACGGCGATGCCGCGCTGTCCGACACCGTGCGCCACAACGCGCTGCCCGAGACCACGCTCAACGGCGAGGCCAACCTGCTGATCTGCCCCAACCTCGATGCCGCCAACATTCTCTTCAATGTGCTGAAGATGACCGGCGGCAACGGCGTGACGGTGGGGCCCATCCTCATGGGCGCGGCCGGCTCGGCGCACATCCTCACCCCTTCGGCCACCGTGCGCCGCGTGCTCAACATGACGGCGCTGGCCGTGGCCAACTCGAGCTCGTCCAAGTAGGCCGCACGCACCAGAACGAACGCCCTGCCGCGGTGCGCGCGGCAGGGCGTTTTTCCGTCCGCCACGACAGCCGACGAGCGGTGCTTCGCTCGTCGATTTTGCCTCTATGATCCGCCTCCGAAATCAATTCCAGCCTGATTAACAGGCGATTCCAAGGAGGAAGCATGAAGAGACGAAGTCTGCTCTGCGGCGCTGTATCTGCGGTGCCTGCGGCTTGGGCAGGCACCAGCAGGCTGGAAAGCCTGCGGTAGTTACCCGAAGATTGAATCGACGTCGGCCGCGCGTCATTCGCGCTGTCGCAAGAGCTTTATCCATCGGTCGATATCGAGAACTTCTCGCGGCAACTCGATGCCATGGCGGCGGCGGTTCGGCGAAAGGTTAAATCGCCGAACGACCCGGAAGAGCGCGTCTGGGCGATGAACACCGTGTTCTTTCAGGAGCGCGGCATCCGTTACGACCACGACCCACAAGCTCGCCAGAAGCCGCTCAACTATTTGCTGCATGGCTTGCTCGAGACGGGCAAGGGAATGTGCTTCTCGATGCCGCTGCTGTACGTGGCCGTCGGCCAGCGACTGGGCTATCCAATCGCCCTTGTCTGCGTTCCTGATCACACCTTCGCCCGCTACGTCGATCTTGCATTTCCGCACGGCAACATCGAAGCCACAAGTGGCGGAAAGCGCTTTACCGACGACGACTACATCGGACGCCACGGGGTGAATGCGACGGCACTGAAGAGCGGCGCCTACATGCGACCGCTGACATTGCGCGAGCATTTGGGCGTGTTGATCACTTGCAGCGCGTACATCCACGCGCTGCACAAAGATGTGGCGACTTGCCTTCAGTACCTGAAGGCCTCACTCACGCTGGCGCCTCGTCGCGCCGAAACGTACGAGCAGATCGCCGAAGCGTATTTGTACTACAGCAAGCTCACGTCCGGCTCCGAGTCTTCTTCGTACGCTCTGCAAGCGAAGGCCACGATGCGCAAGGCAATCGATCTGGGCTACGTGCGGATCGAAGATGTTCAACAGGGCAGAAACATCAGGGGGATGGTGGGCAGATGAAGCAATTCAAAGCGCTAGTGGTGCTGGCAAGCCTGCTGGTTTCGTCGCAGGTAGGGGCGATGTACTTCGATGTCGAAAGCGGCCTCAATTCGAATGGGTTCAGGGAATACCGGCCGCCTGATGGCAGGTACACGCAGTTCGATCCCATCGGACTTCTGGGTGGGCCAAACGGGTATCTTTACGCCGAGGGCAATCCACTGCTGTACACGGACCCCTTCGGACTGATGGGCCAAGGAAGTGGTGTGGTTGGCAGGCCCGGTGGACAGTCATATCGTGCAAGCCCAACAGTAGCTGGGTTTGGTTGCATGGGCCTAGCATGCGTGAGCGGTGGCACACAAGATCCTGGCCCTCAGTTCAGCGCTGAATTGAGCTTCGGGGGCGGGATTGAAATCTGCGATCCACCACCACCGCCCAAGCCGGAACCTGAAAGCTGCCGGAAAAATCCCAGCAACTCAAATGTCCAACTCCAGCCACCTGGGCTTCCGGTATCGAAGCGCTTTGGTGGCGCATTTTTGGGTCCGTCCATCAAGGCAGACGGCCGGTTTTGCTTGCGTATCGGGCCTCATGTGTCCGTCCCGTTTGCGCCTTCACTCGACACTGGTTCGATGGACCAATAGAAATGAACATGCCTGATCTGATCTTGGGCTGCCTCGCAGCAGCCCTTGGCTTGTGGTATGCCGCCCTTGGCATCTCGGCCATCAAGCATCTGCGCGATGCCGACGAAATGGACAAGGTCGTCGGCTGGTCACTCTGGTGGTGTCTGGACTTGAAGCGGTACGACGATGAAGGGCAGCGCATTTGTAAGCACGGGCTGGCTATCGCAGTAGCAAGCATCCTGCTTTGGATTCTTGTGTACGTGGCTTGAGCTAGATCAGGCCAAGTCAGGCTGGTGGCTCGCACCAGAAAGGACGCCCCACCTCGGTGCACGCGGCAGGGCGTTCTTCATTGGGAACGAAGGCGGCGCATGCACCCGCTTGGCTCAGCCGGAAGGGTTCGCACCAAGTGCGTGCCGGCACCGAATTTGCTTGAATGCCGAGCATCCATCCCTACGGACATCGAATGAACAAGCGCCAACTGCTCCACTCCTTTCTTGCCGCCTCGGCGCTCAGCTTCGGCCTCGTCAACGCCTACGCCCAGTCCCCGACGCCGATCAAGTTCCAGCTCGACTGGCGCTTCGAGGGCCCGGCCGCCCTCTTCCTGCACCCGGCCGCCAAGGGCTACTTCAAGGATGCGGGGCTCGACGTCACCATCGACGCCGGCAACGGCTCCGGCGGCACCGTCACGCGGGTCGCCTCGGGCGCCTACGACATGGGCTTCGCCGACCTTGCGGCGCTGATGGAATTCCACGCCAACAACCCGGACAGCCCCAACAAGCCGGTCGCGGTGATGATGGTCTACAACAACACGCCGGCCTCGGTCATGACGCTGAAGAAGAGCGGCATCACCAAGCCCGCGGACCTGGCGGGCAAGAAGCTGGGCGCGCCGGTCTTCGACGCCGGCCGCCGCGCCTTCCCGATCTTCGCCAAGGCCAACAACATCGGCGCCGTCAACTGGACCGCGATGGACCCGACGCTGCGCGAGACCATGCTGGTCCGCGGCGACATCGACGCCATCACCGGCTTCACCTTCACCTCGCTGCTCAACCTGGAGGCGCGCGGCGCCAAGCCGGCCGACATTGTGGTGCTGCCTTACGCCGACTACGGCGTGAAGCTCTACGGCAACGTCATCATCGCCTCGCCCAAGCTGATCAAGGAGAACCCGGCCGCAGTCAAGGCCTTCCTGTCGGCCTTCGCCAAGGGCGCCAAGGAGGTGCTCGCCAATCCGGCCATGGCCATCGAGTCGGTCAAGAAGCGCGACGGCATCATCGACAGCGCGCTGGAGACGCGCCGCCTCAAGCTGGCCATCGACACCGTGATCAACAGCCCCGATGCGCGCACCGACGGCTTCGGCGCGGTCAACGCGGGCCGGCTCTCGCTGATGGCCTCGCAGGTGTCGGACGCCTTCAACACCAAGACGCGCGTGAGCCCGGAAGCGGTGTGGACGGCCGCCCTGCTCCCGCCCGCGGCCGAGCTCAACATCCTGAAGAAGTGATGGCGGTCGCCGAGACAGCGCCCTTCGTCGATTTCCAGGACGTCTGGCTCGCCTACAACGAGGAACTGCTGCGCGCCAACCACTTCGCGGTCGAGGCCATCGACCTGCAAGTGAAGCGCGGCGAGTTCATCGCCATCGTCGGCCCCTCGGGCTGCGGCAAGTCCACCTTCATGAAGCTCACGACGGGCCTGAAGATGCCCTCGATGGGCAAGATCCGCATCGACGGCGCGCCGGTGACCGGTCCGCTCAAGATCTCGGGCATGGCCTTCCAGGCGCCCTCGCTGCTGCCCTGGCGCACGACGGTGGACAACGTGCTGCTGCCGCTGGAGATCGTCGAGCCCTACCGCTCGAGCTTCAAGGCCAAGCGCAAGGAATACGTGGAACGCGCGCGGCGCCTCCTGCAGAAGGTGGGCCTGGGCGGCTACGAGGACAAGTTCCCCTGGCAGCTCTCCGGCGGCATGCAGCAGCGCGCCAGCATCTGCCGCGCGCTGATCCACGAGCCCAAGATGCTGCTGCTCGACGAGCCCTTCGGCGCGCTCGACGCCTTCACGCGCGAGGAGCTGTGGTGCATTCTGCGCGACCTCTGGGCCGAGCAGCGCTTCAACGTGATCCTGGTCACGCACGACCTGCGCGAGTCGGTGTTCCTGGCCGACACGGTGTATGTGATGAGCAAGAGCCCGGGCCGCTTCGTGGTCAAGCGCGACATCGAGCTGCCGCGCCCGCGCGAGCTGGAGCTCACCTACACCAAGGAATTCACCGACATCGTGCTGGAGCTGCGCAGCCATATCGGCGCGATCCGCGGCACCGGCGTCGCGACAGCGGCAGCGGCGGCGGGGGCGGGGGCGGGGGCGACTGCATGATCAACAAGCAACTCGAACGCTGGTCGCCGTGGCTGCTGCTCGTCGCCGTGCTGGTGCTGTGGCAGATCGTCTGCTCGGCCTTCGGCGTCTCCGATTTCATCTTCCCCAGCCCGTGGCGCATCTGGACGCAGTTCTGGGAGTTCAAGGAAATCATCGCCGGCCATGCCTGGCGGACCTTCTGGGTCACGATGGCGGGCTTCGGCCTGGCGATCGTGGTGGGCGTGCTGCTGGGCTTCGTCGTCGGCAGCTCGCGCCTGGCCTATGCCGCGATGTACCCGCTGATGACGGCCTTCAACGCCCTGCCCAAGGCGGCCTTCGTGCCGATCCTGGTGGTCTGGTTCGGCATCGGCATCGGGCCGGCCATCCTCACCGCCTTTTTGATCAGCTTCTTCCCGATCATGGTCAACATCGCCACCGGCCTGGCAACGCTGGAGCCCGAGCTCGAAGACGTGCTGCGCGTGCTGGGCGCCAAGCGCTGGGACGTGCTGGTCAAGATCGGCCTGCCGCGCTCCATGCCCTACTTCTACGCCTCGCTCAAGGTCGCGATCACGCTGGCCTTCGTGGGCACCACGGTGAGCGAAATGACGGCCGCCAACGAAGGCATCGGCTACCTGCTGATCTCGGCCGGCTCCGCCATGCAGATGGGCCTGGCCTTCGCCGGGCTGATGGTGGTGGGCGCGATGGCGATGCTGATGTACGAGCTCTTCAGCGTGATCGAGAAGCACACCACCGCCTGGGCGCACCGGGGGTCGCAGAATGGATAGGCAGCAGGCCATCCGCGCCCTGCGCCGCGCCGACCAGGTCGCGCGGCGCGCGATGGCCATGGGCCGCCATCCCTTCGGCGCACTGCTGGTCGCGCCGGACGGCGAGACGGTGCTGGCCGAGCAGGGCAACATCGACACCGTGCAACACGCCGAGGCCACGCTGGCACGCAGCGCCGCGCTCAACTACCCGGGCGAGTACCTGGCGCAATGCACCCTGGTCACCACCTTCGAGCCCTGCGCCATGTGCGCCGGCACCGTCTACTGGGCCAACATCGGCCGCGTGGTCTACGGCGCCGAGGAGTCGGCGCTCTTGGCGCTCACCGGCGCCCATCCCGAGAACCCGACGCTCTCCCTGCCCTGCCGCGAGCTCTTCGCCCGCGGCCAGAAGGCCATCGAGGTCATCGGGCCCGTGCTCGAGGTGGCGGACGAGATGATCGCCACCCACCGCGGCTTCTGGGAACAGCGCGGGCGCTGACACGCGGGCCGGTATGGCTCCCTGCGAAATCAAAGTTCACTTGCGTCGCCGCCCGCGACGCAGTAGAACTATCTTGTTATCAAGCGATGACTGAACTTTCCGGGCAAGCCCGGGGAGGCCACTGTTTCAAAGGGGGCGGAAATGTTGGCGTCCGAATGCGCGTGGGCCATCTTGCGCGCCGAGCACGCGCGCATGCGCGAGCTGCTGGCGCGGGTCGACGCGGCGCTGAAGACCGGCGAGTGGAAGCGGGCGGGACCTGCGGCTTCGCCGATCGCCGGGCTGATCGCTCGCCTCCAGACTTTCGACGAAGCCACCCATCGCCCCAAGGGCGCCGTCCTGCTTCAGATCCTGCGCGGCAGGTCGGCTGAGTCCGATGATCTGCTGCGCCGCCTCGAGCAGCAGCGCGAACGCTGCGACGCCCTGCTCTCCCAGGTGAAGTCGCGGCTCAAGCAGGCCGAGTCCGGCGACACGGCCGCCGCCGCCGCCGTCGAGGACTGGCTGGAAGAGCACCGCCTCCTGATGCTCGATCACCTGGACCAGGAGGACACCTTGCTCCACTCCCACACCGCCGAACTGCTGACCAATGAGGAATGGGCCGCAGTGGTGTCGTCCATCTCCGAGAACATCGGCTCGCGCAAAGGCTGAGCTTTCACCCGGACCCGCGCGTGGCGCTTGTGACGCGCTGCGGCATCTCCTATGCTCACGGGCCCTTTCACACGGAGATGAAACATGATCAAGGTCAGCGTGATGTACCCCAACACCGCAGGCGCCCGGTTCGATCACGACTACTACCGCGACAAGCACATGCCCATGCTCAAGGAGAAGATGGGCGACGCATGCAAGTCGTACACCATCGACAAGGGCCTGGCGGGCGGTGCGCCCGGCGCCCCGGCGCCCTACATCGGCATGTGCCACATCTTCTGCGACTCCGTGGAGAGCTTCCAGGCGGCCTTCGGCCCGCACATGAAGGCGATCATGGCCGATGTGCCCAACTACACGGACCTCAAGCCGGTGATGCAGATCAGCGAGGTGGTGGTGGGCTGAGCGCCCCGCTGCCTTCGGCCTCCGGCGGCGGATGCGCGCCTGCATAACGCTCCAGCAGCAGATAGAGCAGCAGCCCGCCGCCCAGCGGCACCAGGTAGTACAGCGCGCGATAGGCCAGCAAGGCGCCCATCAGCGCGCCCTGGCGCACCGAGCCCGAGAGCAGCGCGAGGTACACCGCCTCGAGCACGCCGAGACCGGCCGGGATCGGCGTCACCACCCCCGCGATCGAAGCCGCCAGCATCACGCCCAGCGTGACCAGATAGGGCACCTTGCCACCCAGCAGCAGGTACACGGCCGAGGCCATCAAGGCCCAGTTGGTTGCCGACACGCCGAGCTGCACCAGGGCCAACCGCGCCGATGGCAGCTCCAGCCGCCGCCCGCGCACGCGCCAGTGCCGCCCCTGCGCCTTCGCGCAAGCCACCACATAGCCCGCCGCCAGCAGCAGCATCAGAACGCCCAACGCGCGGAAGGCGCCCTCGCCCACATGCGCCTGCGCCGGCGGCTGCACCACGCCGGAGGCGAACACGCAGCCGGCCACCAGCCCGTAGCCCAGCCAGTTGGTCGCCAGGCTGATGCCGACAATCTGCGCCACCGTGGCCTCGTCGAGCCCGGCCCGCGCATAGAGCCGCGCACGCATCGCCACGCCGCCCACCAGCGAGCCCAGGTTGAGGTTGAAGGCATAGCTCGTGACGGCGATCGCCCAGCAGCGCCAGCGCGGCACGCGGTGGCGGGTATGGTGCCGGCCGATCAGGTCATAGCAGCCATACAGCGCATGGCTGGCGGTGCACAGCGCGAGCACGGCCAGCAGCAGCCAGGGCGAGTAGCGCCCGAGCGCCTGCCAGGCGCCGGCCCAGTCGACCTTGTGCGCGTGCGACAGCAGCAGGCCGAGCACGACCAGCCCCAGCACCGGCAAGGCCCAGCGGCGCACGCGCTGCCAGAGCGTGGCCCCGGTGGCCGCGGAGCCCGGTCGCGCATCGGGCGCGTCGGGCGCATCGCACAAGGGCAAGGCATCGCTGTTCGGCATGCGCGCATCATTCCCGCGGGCAGCCGGTGCGGCCAGTTGCGGCCGGCGCTTGTTGGCGTAGGTTCAGATGCCGAGGGCGCACTCAAGGCTCGTCGACCAGCACCCGCCAGAGCAGCACGGCAACGCCCACGAAGCCGAGGAAGATGAAGAGCTTGGAGAAGAAGCCCACCCGCGCGCCGTAGACCTCGTCCACGCGTTCCCTGAGGCCGTCGAGCCGGGTGGAGACGTCCTTGGCATTCGCGGTGCATGCCGTCTCGACGCGCCGGATCTCCTCCAGCGAGGCGCCGGCCTGCACCGGCGCCGCACGCCCCGCCGAGCCGGCGCTTTGAAGCTCGGCCCGGCACGCGGCAAGCTCCTTCGTCAAGGGCTCGCTCACCTCCACCGTCACGGCAGCGGCCTGTCGCGCCGAGTAGACGGCCAGCACGCCCAATCCGGCGGCCACACAGAGAAACACCGACAGCGTCACCTCCGCGATGCGACGGCCCCGGGACGGAGGCTCCGAATCCCTACCTGGCAGTCGCAAGGCCAGCCACAGCTTGATGAGGGCGACGACCAGCGTACACAAGGCGGCGACCAGCGCGACCGCCCCGCGGCTCTGCTCGCCCTTCCCGAAGAGCCAGCTGTCGATGCGGTTGCTCAGCACGTTGACGAAGATGTTGCCGAAGACGGAATCGTCCTTCTTCATCTCCTTGGCCGTCGTCTGCAGCGTGGTGGCTGCGTCGAGCAGGCGCTGGACATCGGCCGCCGGCAATGCGGGCGGGCAGACGGGGCAGGTTGGTCCGGCGATGCCCTGCCCCGGCATGACCGGCATGACCGGCGTCACCGCAGGCGGGGGCACCACCGGCTGCACGGGCGCGCTGGCCGGCTCGCTGGCACGCGGCAAGGGGACCGGTGCTGGCGCCTCCACCGCGGGCTCGGAAGCCGCGGGCGACGGCGCGGCGACCTGGCCTTGGCCCTGGCCATGCACGAAAGCTCCCGCCAGCATGAGAACCACCGGCGCAGCCGCGCGCCCCCACTGCCGAAGCAGTTGTTGGATTCCTTGACACATGGGTCCCTCCGAACTCAGGCCGGCGCATGTTGGCTTTCGCCTTGGTTCGCGTCAATCCTCAGTCGGAGGGAAGAGATGCATTCGACGAGTTCCCGGTGGATGTCGGGGACGCTGCGACGTTCCGGCTCAGCGTCGCTTCTTCCTGCGGGTGGCGGGCATCAGCGCCTTGCCGCTCCAGAAGTCGATCATCTGCCGCGTCATCTCGGCCTGCGCCGCGGCCATTTGCCGATGCATCTCGGCGCTCGCGTACCCGCGCGCGGCACCGGTCACGGTGTTTGCGGCGCTCAGCCAGGCGCTGAGCAAAGGGTTCTTCTGCACCCGGGGATTGCGCATCTCAGTGCCTGCCGCGTCGGGCTGCGGCCCGCAGGATCATGGCCAGCGCGGCACCGCCGGCCGCCGCCATCATCGCGGCCTTGACCGGCTCTTCGGCCACGTATTGCTCGCCCTGTGCCTTGGCTTGCCGCGCGCGCTCGGGCAGCGAGGTCATGGTCGCGCGCACCTTGTCCCAGGTGCGGTGAAGGCTCGACGGCGCCTTCGTGTACATCGCATCGTCGACGTGCGAAGGCCCGTGGCCGATGTCGTTGCCGGCGACGGGCATGGGCAGGGTCTCCGCATCGGGATTGGCCTGTTGCGGAGTAGGACGGGTGTGGAAGGTTTCGATTTTCATGTGGGGCCTCTCGAAGAAGTTCGTCGGAATCCACTGCAGGAGAGGAAGCGGCGCAGCGCCGCTTCAGCGCGACGGCGAAGGCGCCGGTGCCGGCACCGGCGTGACGGTCTCGCGGATCACGCCGCCGCCCATCACGCTGCCGCTGGTGCTGGTGGCGGCGCCCCTGACGCGCGCTTCGCAATCGGCGCGGTCGGCTGCGGGCTGGAGCAATTGGCAGCGCGCCAGGGCGTTCTGCTCGGCCTGGTCGCCCGGCGTCAGGCCGCCGCGCTGCGATTCCTGCTTCGCTGCGCCCGCCTCGCGGCGGCAGGCTTCGCGATCCTGTTGGACGCCATCGCAGGCGGCGCGGTCGCGCTGCACCTGCGCGCCGCTGCCCTGCGCCCAGGCGGTGACGCTGAAGAGGCATCCCGCGCAGAGCAGTGCGGTGAGCGACGAACGGAGGAAGATCGCGTGCTGCGGCATATGGGGCTCCTTGAAAGATTGCCCTTCTTCTAACCCGCCAGGTGGATGCGATCTGTCGGACGCGGCGAGTTTTACCGGCCGTGTCCGTGCTCAGCGGGCCTGGCTCGAACAGGTGATCTTGCCGATCACGACCGCGGCTCGAGGGAAACCGCCCCATGGACAAGGGACGATGGGCGGGAGAGAGTAGCAAAAGGGGTGCTGCGTCGGCACACGCGCTGGGCTTGGCGAACATTTGCCGCACGGCTCCTCCAGCCGATGGAGCTGCGGGCGGATTGCCGCACCACTGGATCAGCCTGATCAGACGCTATTCAATCTGCGCTTCGGACTGAACCGAGCATGAAGCGCACGAGCTACCAGAGGGTGCGGCGCGCCACTCTGTTGACACCCGTAGCTGCGGCGGTGACGAAGTCGGTCACGGGACGTGTGCCTCAGGCTTTGGCGCGAGCCGCTTCGCGCTCGAAATGCGCGTACAGCGAATCCAGCACGCCGCCGATCTCGGCGAGCAAGGCGTCGTCGTCCGGCAGGCGTTCGCGCGCGCCGGCGAGCACGGCTTCGAAGCCCGCCCCCTCGGGCGCTGAGCCGCTTCCCGTGTCGAGCGAGCGCACCATCGCACCCAGGCGCATGAGCGCCGGGTCGTCCTCCAGCCCGAAGCTCGCCGCCAGAGTTTCGAAAGTCACTCTCTCGCCGACATGGGTGAAGCTGGCGCCATCGAAGTCGAAGCCGAGGGCCTTGCGCGGGCAGTCGGCCGGCCGGGCGAGCCACTGGAAGCGCGCGGCGGGGTCGATGAAGCGGCGGATCAACCAGGCACTCGCCACGCGGTCGACCCAGAGGCGGCGACGTGTGGCCCACAGACGGCCCTGGTGGTCGGCGATGTTCAGGCGCGGGATCCGGCCCTTGGTTTCGTGCGGCTCGTCGGGCGACAGCAGGGCCTCGATTCGCCGGCTGATGTCGGTCCACGCGGCGTCGGCTTCGAGGCTCGCTTCGCTGGGGAAGAAGTCGGTGGCGAGGAGCGCTTCATAGTCGCGGCGCAGCTTTTTCTGGAGCCGCGTCAGGTCGTTGATGCCCATGGAAGCCAGCGTCTTGCCTGCTTCCTTCCACGATCTGAGGAGCGCCGCATAGTCCTCGCTGCGATCGAAGAGCTGCGGGTAGGCGGCGGTGTCTGCGGAATTCGCCGGCGCGATCAGCATGAGCCAGGCGCTGCCGCCTTCGCGAGTGCATTCGTCGGCCAGCTCTTGCAGCGCATCCCGATGCATGGCATTGAACGGCAGCAGGTAGGCGCCGTCGCGCAGTGCAGCACAGCCCAGGGTCTTGAGCGCGCGCCAGATACGCATGCGGGCTGTCGCGCCCTGGGTCGGCAGCGAAACGATGAGCAATAACCACTGGCCGGTGTCGCCGGAGACGTCCCGAGATTCCATGTAGAGAATAATACAGCTATGTCATGATCGCTACAGCACAATCATCCAAACCTTGGAGCCGCGGTGAATACGAAGTCCTTGTCTCAGCTGCCTTTCGGACTCGGATGGCTCTTGCCGGTGGGTGTCGATCCCGGAGCGCTGCCCTTGCTCGCCGCCAGGGCGCTGCGCGCCTTCGGCGATGGCTACATGGCGGTGCTGCTGCCGGCCTATCTGCTGGCGATCGGGCTCGGCACGCTGGAGGTCGGCATCGTGAGTACGGCGACGATGCTGGGCTCGGCGTTGGCCACGCTGGCGGTGGGCGCGTGGGGGCACCGCTTCCCCGGCGGGCGCTTGTTGCGCTGCGCGGCCCTGCTGATGGCGGCAACCGGGTTGGGATTCGCTGGCCTGTCATCGTTCTGGCCTCTGCTGATCGTGGCAGTGGTCGGCACGCTCAACCCGAGCTCGGGCGACGTGAGCGTTTTTCTTCCGCTCGAACACGCGCGCCTCGCCTCGGCTGCGCAAGGCACTGCACGCACCGCGCTGTTCGCACGCTACAGCCTCGCGGGCGCGTTGTGCGCGGCGCTGGGCGCCTTGGCGGCCGCGGTGCCGGACTGGTTCGTGCGACACACCGAGTGGGAGCGTCTCCACGCGCTGCGCGGCATGTTCTTGGCGTATGCGGCTATCGGCTTGGCGGTTCTCTGGCTGTATCGCGCGCTGCCGTCGTCCGATAGCGACGCCGGCGCGAACAGCCTGCCTGCCACCCCGGCGCCGCTGGGGCCCTCGCGCGGAGTCGTGATGCGCCTGGCAACGCTCTTCAGCGTCGATGCCTTCGCGGGCGGCTTGACGGTCAATGCCTTGATGTCGCTCTGGCTGCTCGAGCGCTTCGGACTGTCGCTGTCGCAGGCCGGCGTGTTCTTCTTCTGGACCGGCCTGCTGAGCGCCGCATCCCAGCTCGCCGCGCCACGGGTCGCCCAGCGCATCGGGCTGTTGAACACCATGGTCTTTACCCACCTGCCGGCCAACATCTGCCTGGTGCTGGCTGCGCTGGCGCCGAGCCTTCCGATCGCCTTGGGACTACTGTTCGTCCGCAGCGCCTTGTCGTCGATGGACGTGCCCACGCGTACTGCCTACGTCATGGCCGTCGTGACGCCGGCGGAACGCAGTGCCGCCGCGAGCTTCACGGCGGTGCCGCGGAACCTGGCAGCGGCGCTCAGCCCGACGCTGAGCGGCGCCCTCTTCGCCGCAGGCTGGATCTCGATGCCGCTGATCGCATGTGGCGTGCTCAAGATCGGCTATGACTTGGCGCTCTGGCGAGCGATGAGACGCAGTCCGGTCGATAGGCAATGATCCGACAAAAAAAAAACGGCCCACCGCCACTCATGCTGATGCTCTCCAGTCCAGCGAGGCTCTACGACCAACGCCCGCTTCGCCTCGAGGTGTTCCGTCCCCTTGATCGGGCTATCCGGGATAGCTGGCAAAGACGGTTTCCCTGCCTTTACGGTCGACAAGGATGACCTTGCATGGGTCCTTCCGGTCGCCGTACTCCATGCCAGGTGAGCCCACTGGCATCCCCGGTACGGCAAGCCCGACCGCCTGGGGCTTGGCGGCAAGCAGGCGCTTGACGTCAGCTGCAGGAACATGCCCTTCAAGCACATAACCTTCGACCAACTTCATGGGTTGATGGTTCGGTTGGATGAGCCATTCAAGCAGCCTCGGCTTTCGGGGACTCCGCATTGGAGCATCGTCACGAACCGTGATGGGCCCGAAACTGCCTGTCCAGGAAAAAGACGCCTTGACTGGCGCTCTTTATTTCCATTATTCTCGAAAGATGGAATCACAGCAAGTTGTCCAGGCTCTGGCAGCGCTCGCCCACCCGCTTCGCCTCGAGGTGTTCCGCGCCCTGGTCGTGTCCGGCCAGCCTGGCCTCACGCCTGGGGTCATGCAGGAAGCGTTGGGCGTGCCGCCGGCCACCTTGTCATTTCACCTGAAGGAACTGGTGAATTCAGGGCTGGTGACGCAGGAGCGTGCCAGCCGCAACCTGATCTACCGAGCCGCATACGACAACATGAACGCGCTGCTCGGCTACCTCACGGACAACTGCTGCCAGGGCGCCGCCTGCGCGGTGGAGAACCCCGCCGACGACTGCAAGTGCTGACCTCATCCACAGGAGCCATCATGAAGAGATTTCACGTTCACGCCCATGTCGAGGACCTCGACGCGAGCATTGCCTTCTACTCGAAGCTTTTCGCCGCCGAACCGACACGGGTCGAGGCCGACTACGCCAAATGGATGCTCGAGGACCCGCGCATCAACTTCGCCATCTCCACGCGCGGAGGAGCGCCGGGCATCGACCACCTGGGCTTCCAGACGGACGATGCAGACGAACTCGCCGAACTGAAGGCACGCGCCCAGGCGGCAGACATGGCGCTGCTCGACCAGGGCGAGACGAGTTGCTGCTATTCGCGCAGCGAGAAGCACTGGGTCACCGACCCGCAGGGCATCGCGTGGGAGCACTTCCATACGCTCGACAGCATCCCGGTGTTCGGGGAGAGCACAAAAACCGCCGACGCGCGAGCTACTGCTTGCTGTGCGCCCTCCACACCCCGGGGCAAGCCGGTCGGGTTGACCGTCAAGCCCGCATCGTCCTGCTGCTAAAGGAACTCAGAATGATCAAGAAGATACACAACGTGCTCTTCATCTGCACAGGCAACTCAGCCCGCTCCATCCTGGCGGAGGGCCTGATGAACGAGTTGGGAAAGGGCCGCTTTCATGCGTATTCGGCAGGCAGCCACCCCAAGGGCGCCGTGAACCCCTTCGCGATCGACACGCTGAAGTCGATGCGCATTCCATCTGAGGGCATGCGCAGCAAGAGCTGGGATGAATTCGCTACCCCGGACTCGCCGCGGCTCGACTTCGTCCTCACGGTCTGCGACCAGGCGGCCGGGGAGGTATGCCCGGTCTGGCCCGGCCAGCCGATTTCCGCCCATTGGGGCGTGGCCGACCCGGCGAGCTTCGAAGGCACGGACGAAGAAAAGCGCATGCAGTTCCGCGACACCGCCATCACGCTGAAGCGCCGGATCGAGCTCATGCTCGCGCTGCCGATGGAACGCCTCGACGCCATGGCCATTCACGACGAAATCAAGGACATCGGAAAGCGCTAAGCAATGACGACCCATGTTCTGATCCTCTGCACCCACAACTCCGCGCGCAGCGTGTTGAGCGAAGGCATGCTCAATCACTGGGCCAAGGTGCTGGGCAAGAATGTCCGGGCGCACAGCGCCGGCAGTGCGCCGAGCGGCCGCATCAACGCCTTCGCACTGGAGGCACTGGGCAACGCCGGCGTCGATACCGCGGGCTACCGCAGCAAGAGCTGGGACGAATTCACCGGTCCCGACGCTCCCGGGATGCGCGTCGTCATCACCGTATGCGACAGCGCGGCCGCGGAGACCTGCCCGTACTGGCCGGGAAGTCCGGTCAAGATGCACTGGGGCTACCCCGATCCATCCAACGCTGCAGGCGGCGATGAAGGAAAGCGCGTGGCCTTCGAGCTGACGCGCCAGGCGGTGGGCTACCGGATGCTCCAACTCCTCAGCCTGCCGTTCGATTCGATGAACGACGCCGAGCTGCAGCGGGCCCTCCACGACATCGCAAGGCGCTAGGTGAGCAGATTGGGCGACACGACTCGCAAGCTTTTTGCCGAAGCCCTCGGCACCGCACTGCTGCTGGCCGTGGTCATCGGCTCGGGCATCATGGCCGAGCGCCTGGCCGGGGGCAACGTGGCCATCGCTCTGCTGGCCAATACCCTGGCAACGGTCGGCGGCCTGTACATCCTCATCGAAGTGTTCGGGCCCGTGAGCGGCGCGCACTTCAACCCGGCGGTGTCGCTCGTCATGGCAGCGCGCGGCGCGATGCCTCGCGCTCTGGCGGCCCCCTATGTCGTCGCCCAGCTGGCGGGCGCGATACTCGGCGCCTGGCTGGCGCACGCGATGTTCGACGCGACGATCTTCCAGTTCTCGACGAAGGTCCGCAGCGGCATGGGCCAGTGGATCGCCGAGGCAGTGGCGACCGCAGGGCTGCTCCTGGTCATCTTGAGAGCGCCTGCGAGCCGCGTCGCGGCCATGGTGGCGTGCTACATCGGCGCGGCCTACTGGTTCACGGCGTCGACCTCCTTTGCCAACCCTGCGGCTGCGTTCGGCCGGATGTTCAGCGACAGCTTCGCCGGCATCGCCCCGGCCAGCGTGCCGGGCTTTGTCATTGCCGAGCTTGTCGGTGCCGGCATCGGGGTCGCTGTTCACAAGGCCCTGAGTCCCACCGCTCCGAAGCCAGGCATTGCGGCAACCAGCACCGACGCGACTTCCCACTCATCGTCATGACCAGCCGTGATTGAAAACCCGCCCACCTTCCCGGCCCTCGATACCGCGCTGTTCGACGTGCCGACGCACGATCGCCTGGTCGTGCGCGAACCATCACTGCACCGGCCGCGTTTCCTGATGCTCTACGGCTCGCTGCGGGAACGCTCGTACAGCCGCCTGCTCACGCTCGAGGCAGCCCGCCTCCTCGAAGCCATGGGGGGCGAGGTGAAGCTCTTCGACCCGACCGGATTGCCGCTCCCCGACAGCGCTCCGGACACCGATCCGAAGGTTCTGGAACTGCGCAAGCTGGCGCAATGGGCCGAGGGCATGGTGTGGACCTCGCCGGAACGGCATGGCGCCATGACCGGCATCATGAAAGCGCAGATCGACTGGATTCCGCTGGCCTTGGGCGCCGTAAGGCCCACGCAGGGCAAGACGCTGGCGGTCATGGAGGTGTCGGGCGGCTCGCAATCGTTCAACGCGGTCAATCAAATGCGCGTGCTCGGCCGCTGGATGCGGATGCTGACCATCCCCAACCAGTCCTCCGTGGCCAAGGCCTTCCTCGAGTTCGACGAGGCAGGCCGGATGAAGCCCTCCGCGTACTACGACCGGGTGGTCGATGTCATGGAAGAGCTGTTCAAGTTCACGCTACTGACGCGCGACCTCGCCCCCTACCTGGTCGACCGGTACAGCGAACGCAAGGAAAGCGCCGCCGAACTGTCGAAGCGGGTCAATCAGAACACCATTTGAATCCGGCACCATGCCGCACGTGCTCAGCGGGATGAGGATCGACGCGCGCACCGGCGTTGTCGCTGCCCTGGGCATGGCGCAGACGCTGGCCTGGGCGTCGTCCTACTACCTGCCGGCGATGCTCGCGGCATCGATGGCGCGGGATCTGGGCGTCTCGGTGTCGACGGTGTTCGGCGCCTTCTCCTTTGCGCTCGTCGTGTCGGCGCTGCTCGGGCCCTACGCCGGGCGGGCCATCGACCGATGGGGCGGCCGGCCCGTCCTGATGGGCACGAGCCTCCTCTTCGCCGCCGGCCTCGCGGCACTGGCCGCCGCGCAGGGGCCCATCAGCCTCTTCGCCGCCTGGACCCTCATCGGTATCGGCATGGGAGCCGGGCTGTACGAAGCGGCGTTCTCCGCCCTGGTTCGCCTCTACGGGCGTGATTCGCGCAGCGCCATCACAGGCATTACCTTGCTGGCGGGCTTCGCCAGCACGGTGGGCTGGCCGCTGTCGACCCTGCTCGAGGCCCAGTTCGGATGGCGTGGCGCCTGCCTCGCGTGGGCCGCGCTCCATCTCCTGCTGGGACTGCCGCTGAACGCATCGCTGCCCAAGATTGCTGCGCCGGGCATGGCGCAGGATGGCGCCCAGGCCTCGCCCGATGCCGCCTCCGCCGACGGCGGCACGAAGCCGCGCGTTCGCCTCGCCGCCGGCCTCCTGGCCTTCGTCTTCGCGGCAACCTGGTTCATCAGCACGGCCATGGCGGCGCACCTGCCTCGCCTGCTCCAGGCCGGTGGCGCCACGCTCGGCATGGCGGTTGCCGTGGGTGCGCTCGTCGGTCCTGCGCAGGTCGCCGGGCGGCTGCTGGAGTTCGGCTTCCTTCGGCGGGTCCACCCGCTGCTGTCCGCGCGCATGGCGGCACTGGCCCACCCGGTCGGGGCCGCGGCGCTGCTGATGGCAGGCGCACCGGTGGCAGCGCTGTTCGGCATCCTGCACGGCGCGGGCAACGGCATCCTGACCATCGCCAAGGGCACCCTGCCCCTCGTCCTGTTCGGACCGCACGGCTATGGCGAGCGGCAGGGGCTGCTGATGGTGCCGGCTCGCGTCGCGCAGGCCTTCGCACCCCTGGCTTTCGGCCTCTGCCTCGACCGATGGGGCGCAGGCGCCCTCTGGCTATCAGCCGTTCTGGGGCTGGCGGCGTTCGGCGCTCTCCTTGTCCTTCCCCGTGGCGCGACGACGAGGCAGTAGCGTCTGGTGCTGCGTGGGCTATGGATGCCACGCTGAAACCACCCTCGGCGTCTGAGGCGTCGTGCTTCCTGCGAGCGCATACGACAGCTGGTTCGCCGCCTTGATGATCGTCTTGGCGTGTCGAACCAGCTTGTTCTTCGGCAGCCGTTCGGCAGGGCCCGAGATGCAGACGGAGCCCAGCAGGCGCCAGTTGAGGCCGAAGACCGGCGCAGACACCGTCGCCACCCCCTTTTCTCTTTCGCCGATGGAGAAGTGGTAGCCCCGCTTCCGGATCTCTTCGTACAAGGCGCCGGGCTCGCCCGAAAAGGCAAGGATCACCCGTCCGGGCGAACCCTTGTCGAGCGGCAGGGCCGAGCCCATGCGTGCATGGTGGCGGATGGGCTGCGGTCCCTCGACCCGGACGATGCAGGTGCGGATGTTGCCTTCGCGCACGTAGAACGCAGCGCTCTCACCGGTCGTCTGCGTCAACTCGCGCAGCATCGGCTCGACCACGTTGTTGACGTCGAAGGCCGCCTGGTAGCGCGCGCCCAGCCAGCCGGCCGCCGGCCCGAGGCGCCACTCGCCATCGTCGCGCTGGACCACATAGCCGCTGTGGCCCAGCGTCCGCAGAAGGCGCAGCGCCGTCGTCTTGTGCATGCCGCTGCGGCGCGTCAGCTCCGCCAGCGACAGGCGCTGGTCCTGCATGCCGAAGGCCTCGAGCAGCTGGAGGGCGCGCGTGACGGCGGTGACGCCGCCGGCGGGCTCGTCGGCTTCGGGCGATGCGCCCGCATCGTGCTGTTGTGGCATCTCGCTGGCTTTGGTTCGCGGCATGGTTCGTGGTCCACCTGGTGCAACACCATTGTACGTATCGGAACACAAACCTACAGTTCGTCCAAGCCTGAAGCAGGCAATGACCGTGGATCACTACTACCAATCGGAGACAAAACTTGGCCCTCTCGAGACTCAACCCTTCCCGCCGCGCCGCGCTGCTCGTCGCTCTCTCCCTCGCCTCCAGCGCCGCATTGGCGCAGGCCTATCCTGCGCGGCCGATCAAGCTCATCGTGCCCTTCCCGGCCGGCGGCGGCACCGACATCATTGCCCGCGAGGTCGCGAACAAGGTCGCGACGCAGCAGGGCTGGACGCTGGTCGTCGACAACAAGCCCGGCTCGGGCGGCAACCTCGGCGTCGACGCCGCGGCCAAGGCCGCGCCGGACGGCTACACCATCGTGCTGGGGCAAACCAGCAACCTCGCCATCAATCCCACGCTGTATTCGAAGCTGCCCTACAACCCGCAGAAGGACTTGGCGCCTATCGGCCTGGTCGCGAGCTCGCCGCTGGTGCTCGTGGTCGCCGCGGATTCCCCGTACAAGACGCTGGCCGATGTCGTGGCAGCCGGCAAGGCGAAGCCCGAAGCCATCAACTACGCGAGCTCCGGCAGTGGCACGGTGGCCCACCTGGCCGCCGAACAGTTCCAGAGGATCGCCGGGGTCAAGTTCACGCACGTGCCGTACAAGGGCGCGGCGCAAGGCGCGACCGACCTCGTCGGCGGCCAGATCCAGATGTACATGTCGTCGATCCCCACCCTCATCGGTCACATCCGCAACGGCAAGATGCGGGCCATCGCGGTGACTTCGGACAAGCGCGTGAACGACCTTCCCAATGTGCCGACCGTCGCGGAGTCCGGCTACAAGGGCTTCGAGGCGGTGACCTGGTTCGGCATCGCCGGCCCGGCGGCGATGCCGAAGGACGCGGTGGCGAAGCTCAATGTCGCCTTCAACAAGGCCCTGCAGGACGCCGAAGTGAAGAAGAAGCTCGAGGGCCAGGGCGCCGACGTGCTCGGCGGCACGCCCGAGCAGTTCGGCAAGCTGATCCAGGACGACATCGTGCGCTGGGGCAAGGTCGTCAAGGACTCGGGCGCCAAGGTCGACTAACGGCCCTCCACCACCCGATCGCCGGCTTGCCGGAAACGCCCGTCGGCAGCGCATGCACGACTCGGCGAGGCGCAGCTGCGCCCGCCTTCCACCTCTCACACCCGAAAGACCCATCATGAGCACCCCATTGCCCGAGATCATTCGCGACTTCGAACGCGTTCCTGCCGACATCGTCCAGCAGGCCTCCGAATTCCAGCCGGCGATTCTTGCCGACGTCGCAGGCCGCCGCGGCGCATTGCACGGCCGCATCCAGCCGCTGCGGCCCCGCATGAAGCTGGCCGGCCCCGCGCTGACCGTCGAAGTGCGGCCCGGGGACAACCTGATGATCCACGCGGCAATCGCGCTGGCCAAGCCCGGCGACGTGCTCGTGATCGACGGCAAGGCGGACCAGACCTCGGCGCTCATGGGCACCATCATGATGACCGCGTGCCGCCAGCGCGGCATCGCCGGCGTGGTGGTCGATGGCGCGGTGCGCGACAGCCTGGAGATCGACGAGATGGACTATCCGGTCTTCTCGGTCGGCACCAATCCCAACGGCCCGACGAAGAACATCGGCGGCCGCATCGGCCACCCGGTGACGGTGGGCGGCGTGACCGTGCGGGCCGGCGACTTCGTGATCGGCGATGGCGACGGCGTGATGGTCGTGGAGCGCGAGAAGATCGCGTCGCTCATCGGCGCCGCGCGCAAGAAGGTGCAGGACGAAAGCAAGCGCATCGCGGCGATCAAGGACGGCAACACGGCCGCCGCCTGGCTCGACGGCGCGCTGCGCGCGGCGGGCGTGCTCAAGGAAGGGGAGACGCTGTGAGCGCGATCCTCGTTACCGGTGCGGATCTCGCCCCGCAGGCACTCGAACTTCTGGAAGGGCACGAGGTGATCTTCGCCGGCAAGACGCCGACGGAGGACGACGTGGTGGCGCTGTGCGCCAAGCACAATCCGGTCGCCATCATCGTGCGCTACAGCAAGGTCGGCGCGGCGGCGATGGATGCGGCGCCTGCCTTGCGCGTGATCTCCAAGCACGGCAGCGGCACCGACACCATCGACAAGCCAGCGGCCAAGGCGCGCGGCATCGAGGTCGTCGCGGCAGCGGGCGCCAACGCCGCAGCCGTGGCCGAGCAGGCGCTGGCGCTGATGCTCGCCTGCGCCAAGTCCGTGGTCTCGCTCGATGCGCGCATGCACGGCGGGCACTGGGACAAGGCGACGCACAAGAGCCTGGAGCTGGGCGGCCGCACGGTCGGCCTGGTCGGGCTCGGCGCGATCGGCCTGCGCTTTGCGAGGATGGCCCATGCGCTGGACATGCGGGTGATCGGCTTCGACCCCTTCGCGAAGAACCTGCCCGAGTACGTGCAGGCGGTCGACCTGGAAGCGATCTGGCGCGAGGCCGATGTGATCTCGCTGCACTGCCCGTTGACCGAGGACAACCGCCAGCTGGTGAATGCGGGCACCCTGGCGAAGACCCGGCGCGGCGTGATCCTGGTCAACACGGCCCGCGGTGGCCTGATCGACGAGGACGCGCTTCTCGCCGCCGTGAAGTCCGGCCAGGTGCTGGCAGCGGGCCTGGACAGCTTCGCGGTCGAGCCGATGGTTGCCGGGCACCCTTTCCAGGGCGAGAAGGGCTTCGTGCTGAGCCCGCACATCGGCGGCGTGACCAGCGATGCGTACGTGAACATGGGGGTCGCCGCTGCGAGCAACGCACTCGAAGTCCTGGCGAAGCAACAGGCGCCCGCCTGAACACCCCTCGATCGGAATCAGGAGACATTCAATGAGCGCTTTTTCGAGCAAGACCATCCCGGTCGCCCTGGCCGCGGCGGCGATCTATGCAGCCGCAGGTGCGGCTTTTGCGCAGGGGGACTATCCCTCGAAGCCGGTGCGCATCGTCGTGCCCTATCCGCCCGGAGGCGCGGTGGACCAGGTGACGCGCCGCGTCGCCCAGAAGCTCACGGAGCAGACGGGCCAGAGCTTCTTCGTGGAGAACAAGGCGGGCGCGACCGGCACCATCGGCGCGCAGCAGGTCGCGAAGGCCGCGCCCGACGGCTACACGCTGATGGCGAACGACACGACCTACTCGATCCTGCCGCACGTCTTCAGCAAGCTGCCCTTCGATCATGAGCGGGACCTGATGCCGGTCGCCGCCTTCAACTTCGCGCCGATGGCGCTCGTGGTGGGCTCGGAGTCGCGCTTCAAGACGCTGCCGGACCTGGTCGGCTACGCGAAGGCGAACCCCGGCAAGCTCAACTACGGCACCGGCGGCGCAGGCACGACGCCGCACTTCTCCACCGAGGCCCTGGCCAGTGCGGCCCGGATCGACGTGACGCACGTTCCCTTCAAGGGTGCCGGCGAGGCCACGCTCGCCCTGCTCTCGGGGACCATCGACTTCCAGATCGCCTCCACGCCGGGGGTGATGGGGCAGGTCAAGGGCGGCAAGGTGCGGCTGCTGGGCATCAGCGGCGACAAGCGCCTGGCCGCGCTCCCGGAGGTCCCGACCTTCGCCGAGGCCGGCATCAAGGACTACAGCGTCATCAACTTCACCGGGCTCTGGGCGCCGAAGGGAACGCCGGCGCCCGTGATGCAGCGCCTGCAGAAGGAGATCGCGGCCGCCATGGCGAGTGCCGACGTGCAGAAGTTCTCTGCCGACCTCGGCGCGGTGCCCTCGGTCGTGTCCGGCGATGCCTTCACGAAGATGCTGCGCGACAACACGCAGCTGTGGAGCAAGGTGGCCGCGGCCGCCAAGGTCGAGAAACAATAGCCGGAGGCGCTCCGCAAGCGCCGCGAATCCCTGAGGAGCCCGAACCATGCTGCTGCTCCAGCCCCCCGAAGTCCGCGACCTGGACGTTTTCACGCGCATGCCCGAGCGCTGGCGCCGAACCGGCCGGCGCAGCGCATGGGCCGATGCGAACCGGGGCGGAGCGCCGGTCGATTCCTTCCTGGAAGGCCCGGTCTTCGATGCGGCCGGCAACCTCTACGTGACCGACATTCCGTGGGGGCGCGTTTTCCGCATCGACCCTGCGGGCGAATGGGACCTGGTCTCGGAATTCGACGGCGAGCCCAACGGCATGAAGTTCGCCGATGAGCGCACGCTCATCATCACGGACTACAAGAACGGCCTGATGGCGCTGGATGTCGTCAGCGGCGCGCTCAAGCCCTACCTCGAGCGCCGCAACAGCGAGCGCTTTCGGGGCGTGAACGATCTCGTGTTCGATTCCCGCGGCAACCTGTACTTCACCGACCAGGGCCAGAGCGGGATGCACGAGCCCGCGGGCCGGGTCTTTCGGCTGACGCCGGAGGGTCGCCTCGATCTGCTGCTGAGCAACGTCCCGAGCCCGAACGGCGTCGCGCTCTCGCCGGACGAGCGCGTGCTCTTCGTCGCGGCGACGCGGGGCAACTGCGTGTGGCGGGCGCCGCTGATGCCCGACGGCAGCGTGGCCAAGGTCGGCCAGTTCTTCACCTCCTACGGTCCGAGCGGGCCCGACGGGCTTGCGATGGATGAAGCGGGCCGGCTGCTGGTTGCGAACCCGGGCCTGGGGTACGTGTGGGTGCTGAACCATCGCGCGGAGCCGGTGATCGTGCTGCGCAGCACGGAAGGCATGTCGCTCACGAATCTGGCCTTTGGTGGGCCCTTGCGCACAGTGCTCTACTGCACGGAATCCACGACGGGCACGATTCTGCGCACGGCGCTCGATGTGCCCGGCATGAAGGCTCATGCAGCCCGAGCTGCCAGGCTTCCGTAGCTCGATCGGCGATTGAAGCGGCTACTCCGGCAAGGGGCTGGCAAGCCGCTTGTACTCGTTGCGCTTCATGGTCAGGTAGTCCTCGCGCTCCACTTCGTGCAGCTGCCGCGCATAGCGCTCCGTGCTGTCGAACCAGGCCGCGAGGCGCTGCGGCAGTTGCTTGGGGGCGTCCATGTAGGCGTCGATGGCCAGGTAGTAGCGCATCGTGTTGCGCTCCACCACGCCGCGCACGCCGCCCACGTAGGTCGGCTCGCCCGCGGAGTCCTTGCCCGTCGCGGTGAATCCCACCTTGTCCGAGCCGATGGTCGAGAGATAGCCCTGCATCGCGATGCGCGCCGCCACCCCGTAGGCGTAGGCGTAGCCGAGATGGATGAAGGTCTTGCCGTTGCCCAGCGGCGTCGCCTCGAGCTCGATGCGGTAGTCCCGGGTCGACAGCGGCCCCTTGTCGGCGCTCAGCCGCACGCTCAGGTAGTCGTCGCCGATGTTCGGCGGCTGCCAGATGAAGTCGACGCGCGTCGCCTCCGACAGCGGCTGGTCGAACTTGCGGCCGACCGAGACGGCGAGCGACCTGGCATTGCCGCTCCCGCGCGGTGCACAGTACTTGGTGTTGAGGTGCAGCATCAGCACGTCGCACCAGACGCCGGGCTGGCTCAGGGAAGCGCTCACCTGTTCGAAGGGGTGGTTCAGCACCGCGAAGATGTCGCCGCTCAACTGGCCGGAGGCTTCCGTCGATTCGAGGACCAGCGGCCGCCCGAAGATGTTCTTGTCGATCTGCGTGTGGACGGCGTCGTATTTGGCCCGCAAGGCCGCAGCGCTCCCGAGTTGTGTCTGCGCCTGGACGGCAAGCGGCACGATCAGGAACAAGACCCACAGCGCCAGCCGGCGAAGTGTTGTCGCGGGTTTCATGATGTTGCGCATTGTCACGCTGGCCCGGGCGTCTGGCTAGTCCTTGATTTGCAAGAGGTTGTTTGCGCCGGGGGCGGACGGATCAGGTTGCCGGGTTGGTTGCCGCGAGCCGGTCTTCCAGGCGCTGCCGGTCGGCGATAAGCCGGCCGGCAACGAGCGTCACGACCTCGAATCCGAAGGCCGGGTTCTGGAAGTAGAGCGTCTTGAAAGTCGACTCGTCCATCTGCAGCACGGTGCAGGGGGTGGCGCACCGGGCGGTCAGCGTGCGCCGCTTGTCAGGCGCGAAGAACGCGATCTCGCCGAACAGCCGGCCGGCCTCCATGGTCTGCCCGATCTCGACGAACTCGATCTGCCCTTCGGCGAGGAAATACAGGCGCTTGGCCTCATCGCCCTTGCGGAACAGGATGGCGTCCTTCCTCAGCCGCCGCCGGCGCATGTAAGGGCGCAGCCAGACGCCGGAGAAGTCGTTCGTCGCTGCCGCGACGCGCACGCGGCGCGTGAGGCGGACCATCTGGGCCGCCCGGAAGATGTTGATGGGCAGCAGCGCGCCGTGCAGCAGCACCAGGATCAACGACGGATGCAGCGCGCCGTAGATCAGGAAGCCCAGGTTGCCGCCGATCGCCAGGCAGCGCAGGGGAATCATGGTCTTGACGAAGGAACTGACGATCACCAGCATGCCGGCGACACCGGCCGAGCAGAGCGCAACGATCCCCATCGGCGTTGCCAAGGCCGTGGTCAGGGCGGTCATCGCGGTGTCGAACAGTGCAAGCGTTGGCATCAGCGTTCCTCCAAAAGGGGCCACGCCATCTTGTCTCGCGTATGCGCCTGTTGTCGAGCGAGGCCGCGATTCGGGATTTCCCGGCCATCGGGGCCAGGCCTTGCCCGGGCATTCCCGGGTGCGCCGTCCGCGCCGCGCCTCATTTGTTAAAGTTTGCGCCCGTTCGTCACGCCGTCCGTTCCGTGACAACGCGTTGTTGTTCAGTCCACCCGAAAGCCGCCATGACCGCCGCAAGCTCCCAAATCATCTACACCCTCACCGACGAGGCACCGCGCCTGGCCACGGCCTCGCTGCTGCCGATCATCCAGGCTTTCGCCGCGCCGGCGGGCATCGACGTCGCCACCAGCGACATCTCGGTGGCCGGCCGCATCCTGGGGCAGTTTCCCGAAGCGCTGACCGAAGCGCAGCGCGTGCCGGACAACCTGGCCGAGCTGGGCAAGCTGACGCTGCGGGCCGAAGCCAACATCATCAAGCTGCCGAACATCAGCGCCTCGGTGGCCCAGCTGAAGTCCGCCATCAAGGAACTGCAGGACAAGGGCTACAAGATCCCCGACTACCCCGAGAGCACGAAGACGGACGAGGAGAAGGACATCCGCGCGCGCTACAACAAGTGCATCGGCAGCGCGGTGAACCCGGTGCTGCGGGAAGGCAACTCAGACCGCCGTGCGCCCAAGGCGGTGAAGGAATTCGCACGCAAGAACCCGCACAGCATGGCCGAATGGAGCCAGGCCTCGCGCTCGCACGTCTCGCACATGCACCGCGGCGACTTCTACCACGGCGAGAAGTCGATGACGCTGAACAAGGCGCGCGACGTGAAGATGGAACTGATCACCAAGAGCGGCAAGGCCATCGTGCTCAAGCCGAAGGTGTCGCTGCTCGAGCGCGAGGTGATCGACTCCATGTTCATGAGCAAGAAGGAACTGCTCGAGTTCTACGAGCGGCAGATCCAGGACGCGCACAAGACGGGCGTGATGTTCTCGCTGCACGTCAAGGCCACCATGATGAAGGTGTCGCACCCCATCGTGTTCGGCCACTGCGTCAAGATCTTCTACCGCGAGGCCTTCGAGAAGCACGCCAAGCTGTTCGAGGAGCTGGGCGTGAACGTCAACAACGGCATGGTCGACCTGTACAACAAGATCGGCACGCTGCCGCAAAGCACGCAGGACGAGATCCGGCGCGACCTGCACGCCTGCCACGAGCATCGCCCCGAGCTGGCGATGGTGGATTCGGCCAAGGGCATCACCAACTTCCATTCGCCCAACGACGTGATCGTCGATGCCTCGATGCCCGCGATGATCCGCAACGGCGGCAAGATGTACGGTGCCGACGGCCGGCTGAAGGACGTAAAGGCCGTGATGCCCGAGAGCACCTTCGCCCGCATCTACCAGGAGATCATCAACTTCTGCAAGTGGCACGGCGCCTTCGACCCCAGGACCATGGGCACCGTGCCCAACGTCGGCCTGATGGCGCAGCAGGCCGAGGAATACGGCTCGCATGACAAGACCTTCGAAATCCCCGAGGACGGCGTGGCCAACATCACCGACCTCGACACGGGCGAGGTGCTGCTCAGCCAGAACGTGGAAGCGGGCGACATCTGGCGCATGTGCCAGGTCAAGGACGCCGCCATCCGCGACTGGGTCAAGCTCGCCGTCACGCGCGCGCGCAACTCGGGCATGCCGGTAGTGTTCTGGCTCGACGCCTACCGCCCGCACGAGGCGCAGGTCATCACCAAGGTCAAGATGTACCTGCACGAGCACGACACCACCGGGCTGGACATCCAGATCATGAGCCAGGTGCGCGCCATGCGCTACACGCTGGAGCGCGTGGTCCGCGGGCTGGACACCATCAGCGCCACCGGCAACATCCTGCGCGACTACCTCACGGACCTGTTCCCCATCATGGAGCTGGGCACCTCGGCCAAGATGCTGTCGATCGTTCCCCTGATGGCCGGCGGCGGCATGTACGAAACGGGCGCCGGCGGCTCGGCCCCCAAGCACGTGCAGCAGCTGGTCGAGGAGAACCACCTGCGCTGGGATTCGCTGGGCGAGTTCCTCGCGCTGGCCGTGAGCCTGGAGGACCTGGGCATCAAGACCCAGAACGCCAAGGCCAAGGTGCTGGCCAAGGCACTCGACGCCGCCACCGGCAAGCTGCTGGACAACAACAAGGGCCCTTCGCCCAAGACCGGCCAGCTCGACAACCGCGGCAGCCACTTCTACCTGGCGCTCTACTGGGCCCAGGCCCTGGCCGAGCAGACCGAGGACAAGGAACTGGCCGCCCACTTCAAGCCGCTCGCCGAGACCCTGGCCGCCAACGAGCAGAAGATCGTGGACGAGCTCGCCGCCGTGCAGGGCCAGCCGGCCGACATCGGCGGCTACTACCTGCCCGACGTGCGCAAGACCGAGGCGGTGATGCGGCCGAGCGCCACGTTCAACGCGGCGCTGGCTGCCGCGGCGTGCTGAGGGCCCGATAGCGCCAAGGCTGCCCGGCCTGGGCTTCAGGTCAACACCGCCAGCAGGCCGGCGGCGCCGATCCCCACCGCCGCCAGCGCATCGCCGGCGATCAGGCCGCCGCCGAACAGCGAAGCGCTGCTCATGTCCTCCGGCACGTCGCGCCGCGCGGGCTCGCGGGCCGCCAGCAGGCTGCCCGCGACGCCGCCCGCGCCGAGCCACAGCGAGGTCGGCAGGCTGACGAAGCCGCCGAAAGACAGCGCATAGGGCGAAGGCAGCACGATGGCGTCGAGCACGAAGCTGCGCGGGCGCAGCCACTTGCGCAACAGCTCGATCGCCAGGCCGACCGCGATGCCCACGCCGATGGCGGTGCGCTGGAAGGGCTGGTCGTCGGTCAGGCTGCGCAGCACGCCCACGAACTTGTAGGTCATGGCGGAGCTCCAGCCGGCCGGCTGCTGATCCGCCTTCAGCACGGTCTGGTCCTGCAGCAGCGCCGGATAGGCCGCCATGAACAGCCGCGCGAACACCACCGCCAGCATGGCGCCCATGACGATGCCGAGCACCTGGTAGCGGAACTGCAGCACGCGCGGCGTGCCGAGCCGCCAGCCGGTGGAGCGGTCCTGCTGCATGTCGCAGGCCACGCTGGTCGCCACCAGCAGCACCGCACCGGCCATCAGGCCCACGCCCGGGTCGCGCAGGCCGAGGGCGGCGAGGATGACGATCGTCACGACGAAGGCCGAGGAGATCGGATTGGAGTCGCTGATGCCCACCGAGATGCCGTTCACCAGCGCAAAGAGAAAGACCAGCGCCACCGCCACCACCAGGAAGAAGACGGGCTGCCCCAGCAGCCAGTGGCCGCAGGCCACCGTGGCGGCCGCCCAGACAATCACCCACAGCACGAGGCGCGTGCTGTTGACGCGCCGCCAGTCGTCGACCACAAGCGGCGGCGCATCGCGCACCGCCTGCTGCCGCGCCCGCGGCAGGGCGCGCGCGAAGATCACCGCGAGATCGACCAGGGCCGCGCCCATGATCGTTCCCAGCGCGATGAGGAACATGATCTTGCGCGGCGGGTCGCCGGCCTGCAGCCAGCCGATCGAGACGAAGTACGGCTGCAGCGCGACGCCGATCAGCCCGCCCACCACCGCCGGGATGCCGATGCGCGCGCCGATCACGAGCCCCGCGCCGAAGGTGGAAGCCGACAGCTCGATGGCTCCCAGCAGCGGCAGGCGGGCCGAGGCCAGTCCCGCAATCAGCCCGGCGGCAACGCCGCTGCCCAGCTGCCGTACCGAGCGCCGCAGCAGCCGGGTGTCGGTCAGCGCCCGCAGGATGTTGGCGACCGCCAACCCCGAGGGAAAGACCAGGCGCATGCGGTCCACCACCACCGGCGTGTAGAGCATGCCCACGCCCACGCCGAACATGCCCACGCAGGTGAGGTACAGCACCATCTGCCAGGCCGGCGGCTGCGGCAGCCCCATCCACGCCATGGCCTGCAGCAGCACGCCCAGGCCGCTCATGCTGGCGACCGAGGCAGCGGCCGTCTGGATGTAGTTGGCGCCGTGCCGCCCGGCCGCGCCATAGCCCGCGGTCACCGCGGAGCCGAGCAGCCCCGCCAGCACCTGCCCGCCGACGAAGAAGCCCAGCGAGAAGTTCATGTACGCCGCCGTCACGCCGGCCAGCGGGCCCAGCACGAGCATGCCCGTGAGCGCCAGCAGGAGGTGGTATTTCCAGCTGCCCTGGGTGGGCAGCCAAGGCCAGCGGGCGCCCGGGGGTGGATCCATGGATCTGCCTGCGCCGGCGCGATGTCACTTGCTCTTCGACTGCCGGGCACTCAAGCGGTCGTAGCCGCTCAACTCCAGGAAGCCCTGCCCCTCCTGGCTGCCGCTCACCTTGACGGGCCCTTCCCAATAGACGTTGCCGGTGGTCCAGCCCGAATCGAATTCGCTGTCGGGCACGAAAGGCTTGACGTTCAGCACGCCCGACGCAAGCTTGATGCGCCACTCGACGACGTAGGGGATGTTCGTCTTCGGGCTCGTCCAGGTGGTGCCGGGCAGCAGCTCGACTTCGCCCGGCTGGAGCGGCCTGGACCCCTTGGCGTCCGACAGCGTGCCCGCGGTCATGATCTTGCGGCCGTCCACGTCGAAGAGCTCATAGAGCATCAGGTCGGATCCATCCGCCAGGTGCAGGGCGAACCAGTTCCAGCCCAGCGTCAGGACATCGAACTCGCCCCACTGATGATCGAACCAGAGCTCGCCACTCACCGGAAGCGACTTCCCGGCAATGGCGATGCTGCCGCGCGCCGGAAGCCGGGGGCGCGAGTAGTAGTAGCTGATCCCGCTCTTGCCGAAATCGAGCAGGCCCGGCGTCTCCGAGCCCGGCGCGCGGTGCGCGACGGTCGGGCCCGAGACGCCCAGGTCGAAGGCGATGGAGGCGCCGTCGAAGCCGGCCCGCAGCACATGGGACGAAGGCGATGCAGCCAGCTGCCAGCCCTGCTCCCTGAAGTCGAAGCCGTTGGGGACGTTCGTCGCCGGGGTGCCGCCGGTCCGGGTCTGGCTGGCGTAGCGCTTGCCGGTCTGAAGGTCGGTCAATGCCGCGTGCATGACGGTGTGCTTGACCAGCCCGTTGGCCACGAAGACGACCATGTGGAAGGCATAGCGCTGGCCCGCTTCCGCGTTGAGGATGCCGCTGTAGTACCACCATTCCATCGCGGAGCCATGGGGCGCATCGTCCGCCGGCAGGTTGAGCGGCGGGAGCGCGGCGGTTCGCTCGACCGGCTTGCGGCTGGCGTCGGTCCGTGCTTCGGCCGCCGCGACGGCAGCCGGCTCACGCTCGGTGGTCCAGAGGTAGTCCAGGCCCGCGACGATGACCGCCGTGACGCCCACCAGCGCGGCGAAGAACACGATCCATCCCCTTCTTCTCGCCCGCGCCCGCGCGCGGGAGGAACGCGAGCGTCCCGAGGCGGAACGCCTGCGGCGCTTTGGAAGGGGGTCGTCGGCATTCATGTTCGGGCGTCTTTCGTCTTATGGTGGAGACTCGATCGTCAGCCATCTTAGCGACGCAAGCTCTGGACCGAAGGCGCACTTCAGCGTGCACACACGCAGCGGTTTACCCTTTGAATGAATGCCCGGACAAATCAGCACCCGCTGGCAACGACCTACGAGCCATGACCCATCTCGACGCCCCCGCCCTCGCCATGATCGACCGCTGCGCCCAGGCCTCGCTCGATCTCCTGCAGCGCAACCTGACCCCGCACGGCATCCTGGCCGCCAGCCGCACCGAGGCGGCCGAGGCGCGGCGCTACACGCGCATCTTCGGGCGCGATGCCGCGATCTGCGTGATGGCGATGTGCGGCAGCGGCGTGCCCGCGCTGGAGCAGGGCGCGGTGGCGAGCCTCGACGCGCTGGCGGCGCAGCAGGCGGCCAATGGGCAGATCCCCAAGTACGTGGACCCGGAAGGCCGTGATGCCGACTTCTGGTACCTGGGCTGCATCGACGCCACCTTGTGGTGGCTGATCGCGGTGGACCATGTGCGCCGGCATGGCAACGTCGGCCCGTCGCACTGGAGCAGCGAAGTGGGCCGCGCGATCGGCTGGCTGCTGGCGCAGGAGCACCAGCACTTCCGGCTGCTGCAGCAGAACGAGGCCAGCGACTGGGCCGACATCATGCCGCGCTCGGGCTACGTGCTCTACACCAACACGCTGTGGTACGAGGTCAAGCGCCGCTACGCGCTCGAGCACGCCGAGGAGACGCAGTACCACTTCAACCACCTGTTCAATCCCTTCCAGCGCGAGTTGCCCAAGTACCACCGCGCGCGGCTGCTGCGGCACTATGCGCGCCGCGGCCGGCGCGACCCCGGCCTGTACCTGAGCTTCGTCAATCTCTCGGTGGTCGGCCACGAAGGGGACGTGTTCGGCAACATCCTGGCGATCCAGAGCGGACTGGCGGACACCGCCATGGCCTACCGCATCGTCGAGACCCTCAGCGCGGCGAATGCCAGCGTGCCGTATCCGGTGCGCGTAGTGCTGCAACCGCTGTCGCCCCAGCACCCGCTGTGGCGGCTCTACATGGGGCGCCACCAGCAAAACCTCGTGCACCAGTACCACAACGGCGGCATCTGGCCCTTCGTCGGTGGCTTCTGGGTGTTGATGCTGGCGCGGCTGGGGCTGCACGCGCCGGCCTGGTCCGAGCTCGCGCGGCTGGCACAGGTGAACGCGCTCAACGACTGGCGCTTCACCGAGTGGTTCCACGGCCGGACGCTGGCGCCGAGGGGGATGGCCGGCCAGAGCTGGAATGCGGCGACCTTCCTGCTGGCCAGGCGGGCGCTGCGGGGCAACGCAGGGGGCTGGTGACCCGGGTCCTCCCGCCTCAAAAAATGCCAAGGAACCCTTCGGGCAGCGCCGTTACTTATTACGGCTTGCTCGAGTCACTCTCCGGGTTCCTAGTTAATTCCTCATTGGAAAATCATTCAATGAAATTTTCCTGTCTCAGTAGGGCCTATTCGGGCAGCCATTTACCTTGCCTCAAAAATTTTTCAGGACCTTGTATGAGACCTTTCAAAACCGCACCCCAAACCGAGACCATTTCTTATCCGTCTCATCCTGACTTTTACTCGCGCAAAGCTTCTGTGAGCACGCAAAGCCTGAAACAAATCAAATCATGGCCATCCGAAATACTCGAATATGTAAGATTGGGTCGCGTCGACCTTCGAGTGGTATCCTGGGCCATCGAAAATAATGAATCGAAGCTCTTTTGGCAACTTCTTAACGAAAAAAAAGACGAGGCAAATCCTATGGAGAAAGAGATCGTTCAGCAAATGCAAATTTCGCGGCGAGACTCAGTTATACAACTGGCATCTGCCATCGAATTCCTTCCCAGCGAACAAATAAATCCAGGCAACATTGAAAAATTCATCTTGTTCCTGGAGATGCCTGGCCTGAACATCACCAAGCTTCAACTGGATATTTCACCTCTTTGTGGAAATGATCTAACAAATTTCCAGAAACTGCTCGGCGCAATCGACGCCCTCGCTCATCAGCCAGAACTCCAAATCAAAGTGGATGGTCGATCCGAGGGCGAGCTCTCTCTGAACCTATGCTATGCACTCGCGCGCTCGAAGGTTTGTTTGTCAACATTGGATATACGGAAATGGATTTTCACCTGTGCACTTGACTTAAGGACGACTAGCAAGAAGCATCACGAATACAAATCACAAGCCAGCAAATTGATAGAAGCACTACCAATCTCACCAATACCGGAGCAAGCGGCTCTCGCCGAAGAACTAGCGCAACTCGCCTTTAATTGGGGCAATGACATTTTATTGCCGGCTGCCTGCACACTGGCTCCGCATTGCAAAATAAAAATTCAAGAACCGCCCTCCCAAACGCAATGCATTCTTGTTGATGTCTCCAAAGTTCCCTGTGTTTTCCATTTGAATTTGACATCGGCCGGCCTCGATGAGTTTGTCTATGAATTAAAGTATTATCGCGGCAAAGAAATATTTAACGACATGACGCTGACGATCACTGAAGATATCAGTCAGGAATCCGCTGTCCACTTTATCGAAAGCCTCGCTGGATTGCCGTCGATCGAGCATTTGTCGCTAACCATCAATCCAGGCGTTTCTTTACAGGTTTCCGACTTCAATGTCAGCGCACACCCCCGCGAAGTAAAGTCGTTGATTTTTGATGGCGGACCAGGCAAGAACATCACCTACCTCCGATTTCTACGAATTTTAAACCAAGCATTAATACCAATCGGGCTCTCGATTCGCGTGGGCACACCTGGCGCGGCGGCACATTTTGTCGCGTCAATGCCAAAACAACAAACAGATCGGCTGACACAGTTGGATATCACTTGCACCTCACTCTCCGTTGGGGGAGAGCCATCGCTCTTGGAAGCCCTGGAGGGTTTGCTGCAAAAGACTCCATGCTTGCTCAATATCTCCATCCGATCGCAGGAGCCCTTGCTCGCCGACGAAGCAGAGAAAACGGTTTTTAGCAAGCTGGCCCGCATTCACCAGCCCCAAGCGGATATTCAGATGGAGCACTTTTCATCCTCGAGTGACAGCTGGCAGAGCTATCTTCGCATCCACAAGCAGCAGCTAAGCCTAATGGCTGCGGCGTTCTTTCCTCATCTCAAGCTTGGAAAAATCGGGCTGCCGGCTGATATCGGAAAGCACGCAGTCAGCATCGGCGCGATGTCGAGGGACGATATACCAGCGCTGGCGCTCGTATCGAGAACAATGAGCGAAGCGTGGAGCGACGCATCAGGGAACCATGACCCGAGTGTCATCGTGTCAAAGTTAAACCGTGGCTCGCTCGACGAATCCTCCCTCAAAGCACTGTTGACCTCGCCTCAGGGTCTCTTCGACACGGCCTTGGCGGGTGAGATTCGGGGCATATTGAACCGACAGGCGGGTCGGGACGAGCGCGCCATGCGCCTCCTGAACCGCGTCGCACCGCCCGACGGCCCCACCGCAAAACCCCACTGACACGCGCCGCGGCCGGTCAACTCACCGGTTGCAAATGCCCAGCACCACCTCCTGCTCCGTGCAGGGCCGCCGGGGTTGCTGGGATTGTTCGGATGGCGGCTTGGCAAAGGCCCCGGTGCGCGACACCGCCATCTGGCCGGCGATGCAGGCACGCAGCCGCTTCTCCATCGGCGGGTAGTAGCGCCAACCCTGTCCCAGCGCCGGCAGTTCGAGGCGCACCTGCTTCCACTTGGGGTGCCCGCTGGCCTGGAGCTTGTCGAAGTTGGTGCAGAGCGACTCGGCGAAGCGGCTCAGGTTGCCGACCGTGGATTGCAGGCCATAGTCGTAGGTGACCAGGTAGGCCTTGATGGTCAAGGTGGGTATGTCGTCCGTGAGCCAGTTGGCGTAGCTCGTCGCGCGGATGGTCGCGGGAAAGTAGGTCTTCGTCACGCGTGTGGTTTCAGGCGCCTTGTCGTCCAGCTTCAGGATCTTGATGTAGTTGCGCGCCTCGGGCTTCATGTCGGTGAACAGCTTGGCGGGCTGGCCGGCCACGATGATGGCGACGTCGATCGACTTGTCGACGGTGAGCCTGGCGAGCGCCTCCTCGTTGCTCAGGTACTGCGCGTTGGCGGTCGGTATCGGCTGGCCGAACATCAGCTGGTAGAGCGTTCTCGAGGAGAGCGCGGTGCCGCTGCCCAGCGGGCCGACGCTGAGCTTCTTGTCCTTGATCTCATGGATGTAGTTCAGTGGGGAGTCGGCGCGGGCGACGAAGTAGATCTCTTCGTCGTAGAGCGGCAAGATGAGGCGCAGCGGCCGAATGATGTTGCCTGCATCGGCGCTGCCCGCTTTCGCTTCGTCGAGGAAGGCCTGGTAGACGTCGGACTGCACCAGCGCGAGCTTGACCCCGGGCTCGAAGCGCATGCGATGCACGTTCTCCGCCGAGCCCTTCGACTCCAGCACTTCGAGATCGATGCCGGCGGGATCGGCCACGTACTTAGCGAGATCGCGGCCGATCTGGATGTAGGTGCCGGTCTTCGACGCGGTGACGATCTTGTATTCGGTCCTGGTCGCCGGCGGCGCTGCGACTGCCGCGGGCAGGAAGGTCATCAACATCAGCCCCGTCAGCAGTGATCGGATCGTCATGCCGGCTCCTTCGAGGATGGTTCCTCATGATTGTGATGAGGGCACCGGGCCATGGCCCCGCATCCCGCGCTCCCCGGGCCGTTCACCGCCCGCTCCCGGCAGAGCACAGGGCCAGGGCCGCGAGCGCTGCGTTGCACTCGCTCTTCTCGGGTTCCTGCACGGCGACCGGCGGCGCGGGCGCAACGGCGACCGGCGCTTGCGCTGCCGGCGGCGCCTTGGCCACGGACGGGGCAGGAGCGCCGAGGGCCAGCGATCGGGTTGCCTTGAGAGTGGCTTGGCGCAGTTCTTCCTGCCTGGCCAGTTGTTCCTGCATTCGGCGGTCGAGCGCGTCGCTCAACTCGCGCACGCCGGGATGGCCGGGATAGGCGGCGGCCAGCACGGCCAGTTCGCGCTCCGTGGCGATGAAATCGCCTCGGGCCAGTGCGCTCTGCGCCTGGGCCAGCTGCGCCGTCAGTGCGCGCGACCTGGCCGCCTCGTTCTCCTGGCTGGAAAGGACATAGCCGAGGACCAGGGCGAGCACGGTCGCGACCATCACCGCACCGATCGCTGCGTACTTCAGGAGCGGGCCGCGCTGCGGCGCCAGGGGGTGCGGCTGCACGGTCGTGATGCTGGCCGGCAGATCGTCGGGCCATTCGAAGGCGGCAGGAACGATGTGGGCGATGTCGAGGGCTCCGTCCTCCCCGGCATCGCCGCGCGCGTCGAGGACGGCGGGAAGCTCGGTCTTCTCCTCGACGTCGCGCCGCGGCATGGCCGGCGCCTCTGGCGCCAACGGCGCCCCCGGCTCGGCGCGTTCGGGTGCTGCGCGTCCGGGCCCGAAGGCGGCGTTGGCCGCCTCGTGTCCCCACGGAGGGGCATCGTTCTCGCTGCCGCAGTAGGGGCAGAACTTGACGCGCCCATGCAGCAGCTGAGCACAACGCCTGCACGGCTGCGAGAGCGCCAGATCCAGTTCAGCCAGATTTGCCATGATCGAAGAACAAAGGTCAGTGCAAGAACACCTCACATACGCGGCCGGTCCTCCTCAGGAGTCGATCCGCCAGCCGGGCAGCCGACGCTGGCCCGGGTGATGGAGATACAGGTGGCCGGCATAGACGAAGGGCCGGGTCGCCCACGGCCGCGGCAGGCTGGCCACCCAGAACTGCACGTCGCGCTCGCCGTGCAATTCGAATGTGGTGGTGCAGGCGTCGCTCGATGCGAAGAGGCTCTCGACCGATCCGGGACTCGACACGCGTGCGCACAGCACCGTGGATGAAGAGGTCGACTCCAGCAGGGGGATGATCACTTCGCCGGAGGGTTCGGAATCCAGGCCGTCGTCGGCATCGAACCAGGGCGCGATCCGCAGGCGTGCATCGAGCTGGAAGCAGGCCGACCCGGTGCTCAGGCGTGGCGAACTGGCCGGCCGGATTTCCGGCTCGGCGCGGCCCAGTTGAACGAAGACGAACCGGTGCCCCTCGTCGTCCTGCTGCACGCACTGCTGCCAGAGGTGGCCGCTGCGGGACAGGTACGGGCTGCCCAGCTCGAAGCTCGGCGTGATGCCCGCCGGCCATGGCAGGAGCGATGCCTCCAGCGCGTCGCCGGTGCCCGGCTTGACGATGAGCTGGCCCGCGGACGACATCCACACGATCTGCTGCCGATCGGCCAGCGGACGGACCCATTTCGCCGACGCGGCATCGAGCGCCGGGCCATCGACGCGGCGCAGCGCGGTGCCGGCCGGATCCAGGACATGGACGCCCAGCTTCCCGTCATCGTCCAGCATGGGCACATGCACCCTGCCCTGCCACAGGACCGGCGCGCCCAGGCAGCGCGTGCCGACGGTGCGCGACTCGTAGGTCCGGGCGATCAGGTTGATGGAAACGATGGCCAGGCCGGCATCGGTCGGCATGAAGATCCGCGTGGCGCCTTGCGGGTCCTGCACCGCCATGCCCCAGGCCTCCTCGCCGAGGGAGCTTCCGACGAGCGCATGCACCGCGCCGCAGCGCAGTTCCAGCCAGCGCTCCGAGTGCGGCAGCCATTGGTGGATGCGCCCCCGCGAATACTCCACGGCGAGCAGCCGCGCGTCGCAGGTCTGGCATGCAACGACCAGGAATTGATAGTGTCCCGCCGGAGGCGCCGCCAACTGGCGGTCCGGAAGAGACTCGATGCTCAGCGTCGAGCGCAGCGCCAGGGGCGCGGCGGTCAGGCGCAGCCCTTGCGGCGGATCCTCGATGGCACTGTCGCCACCGAAGGGCGGCAGCCACGCGTCCCGATGGGCGACGGCAGGCGCGGGCAGCGCCTTGCCCGTCACGGGAGAGAACTTGAAGGCCCCCGGGTAGAGCGCAACGGGCTTGCCCGCCCGATCCGCTCCATCGACGCTCACGCGCGCGCCGACGAGGGTCGCCAGGTCGAGCGGGTCGCACGCCGCCGGGGGGGCGCCCCATCCCTTGTAGTCGGCAAGCTCAAAGGCGCCCGTGGTCGGATTGCGCGACCACGTCTGGTCGCCAACCGCCCAATGCTCGATCTGAAGCGCCGAGGCCAGCCAAGTGGACATTCACTCAGTGTAATGACTTGGTTTTCTTGTGGGCATCATTCGTATTGAGGGGAATTACCAACTCCGCAACATCGCGCGCGGGTTTAGATCGAGCTCAGACCAGCCGCGTCTCGATCTCCGTCTTCACCTCCGTCATCAACCGATGCAGCGGGCACTTCCCCGCCACCCGCAGCAGCGCCGCCTTCTGCTCCTCGCTCAACGCGCCGGTGACATGCAGCGTGGAGTCGAGCTTGTAGAGGCCCTGCCGCTCCTGGCTGTCGTCGCGGTTCACCACCACCTCGATCTCCTCCACCGGGATGCCCTTGTGCTGCGCATAGACCAGCACGGTCAGCGCCTTGCAGGCGGCCAGCGCGGAGTCGTAGAGGTCGTGCGGCGTGGGGCCCGCGTCGTGCTCGCCGCCGGTGTCGACCGCGATCTCGTGGGCGCGGACCTTGAGGATGTGGCGGGTGCCGGTGATGCCGTCGCGTCGAACGGTGATGCTCATGAGGGTTCCTTGGTTGCGGATGGACGATGGACGATCGTATAGCGCGGGTGTGCTCGCACCTACACTCGCCCCATGCCCTGGCACGCGCGACTCGAACTCGATTACAGCCTTGAAGAACACCGAAGCGTCGCGCGTTTCCGCCACGAAGGCCCGCTGCGCATCCTGCAGAGCCTCTACCCCGAAGGCGGCGCCGTCTGCCACAACGTGCTGGTGCATCCGCCGGGCGGGCTGGTGGGCGGCGACACGCTGGACATCCGCGTGCGCGCCTCGGCGGGCAGCCATGGCCTGGTCACCACCCCCGGCGCCAGCCGCTTCTACCGCTCGGAAGGCGAGCTGGCGCTGCAGCGCACCGAGCTCCTGCTCGAGCCCGGCGCGCGGCTCGAGTGGCTGCCGCTGGAGGCCATCTGCTTCAGCGGCTGCCGCGCAGAGAATCGGCTCGTCGTGCGACCGGCCGAAGGGGCCGAGCTGATCGGCTGGGACCTCGCGGCGCTGGGCCTGCCCCACGCGGGCAAGCCCTTCGAGCGCGGCACGCTGCAGCAGCACATCGAGATGCCGGGCGCATGGCTGGAGCGCGGGCGCATCGACGCGGCCGACCACCGGCTGCTCGACGGCCCGCTGGGCCTGGCCGGGCATCGCTGCCTGGCCTCGATCTTCTTCGTCGCCGGGTCGCCGCTCGCGCGGGCGCGGCGCGAGGCGGCGCTCGAGCGGACGCGTTCGCTGATCGAGGCCCACCCGCTGCGCGACAGCGCGGGCGCGACCAGCCCCACGGGCGAGGTGATCGTGCTGCGCGTGCTGGCGCCGGTGGTCGAGCCCGCGATGCAGCTGTTGCGGCAGGTGTGGCTCGCCTGGCGCGCCGAGCTGTGGCAGATGCAGGGCGCGGCGCCGCGGATCTGGGCGATGTAGGGCGCGTTCCCGGCAAAGTGGCGGTTCTCGTATGCTTGCCGCTCTGTCCCTTCGACACCAGGAGCACCCCATGATCGTCGAGCGCATCTGGACCGGCAACGCCTATCGCAACTACAACTATTTGATCGCCTGCCCCGAAACTGGCGAGGCCCTTGCGATCGATCCCCTGGACCACCAGAAATGCCTGGCCGCGGCCCGGGACAAGGGGTGGCAGATCACCCAGATCCTCAACACGCACGAGCACCACGACCACACCGGCGGCAACGCGGCGGTGGTCGCGGCCACCGGGGCCAAGGTGATCGCGCACCACCGCGCGGGTTCTCGCATCGCCGGGGTGGACCGCGGCGTGCAGGCCGGCGACGTGATCAAGGTCGGCAGGACCGTCGAGCTCGAATGCATGGACACGCCCGGCCACACGATGTGCCACATCTGCCTGCGCTCCCACACCGAGACGCCGGCGCTGTTCTCCGGCGACACGCTGTTCAACGCCGGTGCCGGCAACTGCCACAACGGCGGCAATCCGGAAGATCTCTACACCACCTTCGTCGAGCAGCTCGCGAAGCTGCCCCCCGAAACGCGCGTCTACCCGGGCCACGACTACATCGAGAACAACCTGCGCTTCACCCTCGCGCGCGAGCCCGACAACGCTGCCGCCGGCGCGCTGCTGCCCGAAGTGAGGGGCCAAGACCCGGCGAAGGCCCAGGTCACGACGCTGCAGGAGGAACAGCAGATCAACACCTTCCTGCGCCTGTCCAGCCCGAGCGTGATCGCGGCGCTGCGCGAGGTCTTCCCCGATCTGCCGGAGAAGCCGGACCCGAAGACCGTGTTCATCAAGCTGCGAGAGTTGCGCAACCAGTGGTGAGTCGCGCCGGGGCGGCGAGCGCCCGGCGTCCCTTTTCCACACCGGCCTGTACGGACCCGCGGCCGCTGCTGCATCCGTAGGCAATGCGTTGCAAACCTTTGCAGGACAAGGGTTCCGCGACTTGTGCGCAGAGTTTTCCACAAGCTTGTCCACGGCAGCGGGGGATGAAATCCGACATCCGCACGCTCGCTCCCCTACTTTGCCGCCCGGCTTTTCCCGTCGTATCGGGCGCGGGACGCAGCCCAGGATTCGGCTTCGAACTCACAGGAGACTTCCATGAAAAGCATCATCCTCTGGCTCTGCGGCGTGCCGATCGGCGTCATCATCCTGCTGAAGGTGTTCGGCGTCTTCTAAGGACGCGCAGACGAGCCTGTGGGAGGTGGCCCCCGCACATGGGGCATGCGACTACAGGCGCGCCTTGCGGCCGGGTTTAGGCTCGCGGGCATGGCCTGCCCCGCAAAGCCGACCCGATGACGGGTGTCCACAGCGACATCCCGGCCCGCCTCGACCGCCTGCCCTGGTCGCGCTGGCACTGGCGCGTGGTGCTCGCGCTGGGCATCGCCTGGGTGCTGGACGGGCTGGAGGTCACGCTGGTCGGCTCCATCGGCGGCGTGCTGGAGCGGCCCGACACGCTGGCGCTGAGCGCGGCGCAGATCGGCTGGTCGGGCTCGCTCTACATCGGCGGCGCCGTCATCGGCGCCCTGCTCTTCGGCCGGCTCACCGACCGGCTGGGACGCAAGAAGCTGTTCCTCATCACGCTCGCGGTCTATGCGCTGGCCACGCTGGCCACCGCCTTCTCTCCCGACTTCGCCTTCTTCGCGCTGTGCCGCTTCGCGACCGGGCTGGGCATCGGCGGCGAGTACGCGGCCATCAACTCGGCCATCGACGAGCTGATCCCGGCGCGGGTGCGCGGGCGCGTCAACCTCGCGATCAACGGCAGCTTCTGGATCGGCGCGGCGCTGGGCGCGGGGCTGAGCCTGGTGCTGCTCGATCCGCAGGTGCTCGGGCCGGTGTGGGGCTGGCGAGCGGGCTTCGGGCTGGGCGCGCTGCTGGCCGTGGCAATCCTGCTGGTGCGGCGCCACGTGCCCGAGAGTCCGCGCTGGCTGATGGCGCATGGTCGGGTGGAGGAGGCGGAGCGCATCGTCGCGAGCATCGAGGCGGAGGTCGCAGCGCAGCATGGGCCGCTGCTCGAACCCCTGGGCCGCGTGCACTACGGCCGGCGCGCCAGCCCGGGCTGGCGCGAGGTCGCGCAGGTGCTGGTGCGGCGCTACCCGCAGCGCAGCGCGGTGGCGCTGGCGCTGATGATCTCGCAGGCCTTCTTCTACAACGCGATCTTCTTCACCTATGCCCTGGTGCTGACGCGCTTCCACGGCGTTGCGGAGGGCCGCGTGGCGCTCTACATCTTTCCCTTCGCACTGGGCAATGTGCTGGGGCCGCTGATCCTCGGGCCGCTGTTCGACCACGTCGGGCGCCGGCGCATGATCGCGCTGACCTATGTGTGCTCGGGCGTGGGGCTGGCGCTGACCGGCTGGGCCTTCATGCAGGGCTGGCTCGATGCGCGCAGCCAGGCGCTGGCCTGGTCGGCGGTGTTCTTCCTGGCCTCGGCAGCGGCGAGTTCGGCCTACCTGACGGTGAGCGAGGTGTTCCCGCTGGAGATGCGCGCGATCGCGATCGCGATCTTCTATGCAGTGGGCACGGGCGCGGGCGGCTTCGTGGCGCCGGTGCTCTTCGGCGCGCTGATCGAGACCGGCAGCCGCGGCGCGGTGGCCATCGGCTATGCGATCGGGGCCGCGCTGGTGATCATCGCCGGGCTGATGGCGCTGCGCTGGGCGGTGGATGCGGAGCGCAAGCCGCTGGAAGAGGTGGCGCCGCCGCTGGGCACGCAGGACGAAGAGCCGCTCACTCGATGAGCGCGCGCCGCACGTCCTCCTGCAGGCTGCGCAGATGCGCGCGCATCGCCTCGCGCGCACGCTCCGGGTCGCGGGCGCGCAGCGCCTCGACGATCGCGCCGTGCTCGTCGTGGTTCTCGCGCTGGCGGTGCAGCGGGCTGTGCAAGCGGAACAGCCGCGCATTGACGCGCAGCTCTTCCACCAGGCGCGGGAACACCACGTTGCCGCTGGCGGTGGCAATCAGCAGGTGGAAGCGGTCGTCCAGGTGGAAGTGCTCGATCTCGCTGTGCTCGCCGTCGTGCAGGGCCTGGATGTCGGCCTCCAGGGTCTGGATCTCGGCATCGGTGATCTTGCCGACCGCCAGTGCGATGGCCTCGCATTCGATCACCTCGCGCGCCCGCATGCAGTCGAAGTACTCCTTGGTGCCCAGCGCGCGCACGGCGTAGGAGCGGGCGTCGCGCCGCACCAGCAGGCCCTCGCCCGCCAGCCGCACCAGCGCCTCGCGCATCGGGGTGCGGGAGATGCGCAGGTCCTCGGCCAGGCGGGCTTCCTGCAGCGGGCTGCCGGCCGAGATCTGGCGGTCGAGGATGAGCTGGCGCAGCCGCTCGTAGGCCTGCTCGGCCAGGCTGGCGGAACGCACCTCCAGCGGCGCGATCGTGATGGTGGCGGGCTGCGCCGGACTGGGAAGGCTTGGCATGCGGGGAAAGGAAGCGAACTCCACGTGGAGCCGGAAAAGCTTATCAGGCCCGCGGCTCCGCACCGGCGGGCCTCACAGCCATTTCTGCAGCGGGTTGCCGGCGTTCGGCGCCCGCGGCCGCAGGCAGGGCAGGAACTGGCCGGAGCCGGGCTCGGCGCGGAACTCGCCGTCCTGCCAGACCACGCGCCCGCGCGAGACGGTGATGCCGGGCCAGGCGCGCAGCTTCATGCCCTCGTAGGGGGTGTAGTCGGCGGCGTGGTGAAGCATGTCGTTGGCGATGGTCTTCTCCTGGCCTTCGCCGAAGATGTCCCAGACCACGAAGTCCGCGTCGCTGCCGACCGCGATGGTGCCCTTGCGCGGATAGAGGCCATAGAGCCGCGCCGGGTTGGTGGCGGTGAGCTCGACGAAGCGATGGATGTCGATGCGCCCGGCCAGCACGCCCTCGCTCATCAGGAGCGGCAGCCGCGTCTCGACGCCCGGGATGCCGTTGGGGATGCGGTCGAAGGAGGGGTTGTCTCCCGCCACCCGCTTGCCGTCGGGCCCGTTCATGTTGAAGGGCGCATGGTCGGAGGAGACGATGGTGAAGAGCCCGCTGGCCAGGCCGTTCCAGATGAAAGGCTGGTTCGCCTTGTCGCGCGGCGGCGGGCTGCAGATGCAGCGGGCGCCGTGCAGGGGGTCGTTCTCGTCGAGCCCCAAATCTTCGGCGCTCAGGAACAGGTACTGCGGGCAGGTCTCGGCATGGATCGGCAGGCCGCGCCCGCGCGCCCAGTGGATCTGCTCGACCGCCTCGCGGCCGGACACGTGCACGATCAGGATCGGCGTGTCCACCAGCTCGGCCAGCGCGATGGCGCGGTGCGTGGCCTCGCGCTCCACCGCCATCGGGCGCGAGCTCGCGTGATAGCGCGGCGCCGTCAGGCCGGCATCGAGCAGCTGCTCGGTGAGCCAGGCGATGCAGTCGCTGTTCTCGGCGTGGATCATGGTCATCGCGCCGTGCCGGCGCGCCGCGGCGAGCACCTCGAGGACCTGCCGGTCGTCCAGCTTGAGGTCGTCGTAGGTCATGTAGATCTTGAAGGAGGTGTAGCCCTTCTCGATCAGCGCGGGCAGCTCGCGCTGCGTCACGTCGCGGGTGGCATCGGACACGATCAGGTGGAAGGCGTAGTCGATCACGGCCTTGCCCTCGGCGCGGCGGTGGTAGTCGTCCACGGCGGCCTGCAGGCCGTGCCCCTTCTGCTGGGCGGCGAAGGGCAGCACGGTGGTGGTGCCGCCGCAGGCCGCCGAGCGCGTGCCGGTGAAGAAGTCGTCGGCGAAGCGCGAGCCGTCGCTGGTGGGCTGGTCGAAGTGGCAGTGGCCGTCGACGCCGCCGGGCGTCACCAGCCGGCCCGCGGCGTCGATCTCGCGTGCGGCGCTGCCTTCGAGGTCTTGCGCGATGGCGGCGATGCGGCCCTCGCGCACGCCGATGTCGGCGCGGTAGCGGTCGCCGACGGTGGCGATGTCGGCGTTGCGCAGGATCAGGTCGTAGCGGCTCATCTCTTGGGCTCCTAGCGTTGCTCGAGCAGGGCGTCGGGCGGCGGCGCGGCCGGTCCGGTCGCATTGCCGTAGGCGCGGCCGTAGTGGCGTTCGATGCGGCGCTGCACGAAGTCCCACGCGGTGGTCATCAGCAGGTAGTACAGGGCCGCGACCAGGAACAGCTCGAGCACCATGAACTTCTCCTGGATGAGCACCTGGGTGCGGCGCAGCAGCTCCTCCATCGAGATCACCGAGGTGATCGAGGTGGTCTTGAGCAGGCCGTTGATGCTGTTGCCCAGCGTCGGCACGATCAGCCGCATGGCCTGCGGCAGGACGACGTAGCGCATGGTCTGCGCGTTGCTGAAGCCGACCGCGCGCGCCGCGTTGGTCTGCCCCACCGGGATCGACTGGATGCCGCCGCGCACGATCTCGGCCAGGTAGGCCGCCTCGTTGAGGATCAGCCCGAGCAGGGCCGACTCGATGACCGAGAGCTTCAGCCCCATCTGCGGCAGCCCGGTGTAGATGATGATCAGCTGCACCAGGAGCGGCGTGCCGCGGAACACCCAGATGTAGAAGTGCGCCGGCGCGTTGAGCCAGCGGCGGCTGGACAGGCGGGCCAGGGCCAGCGCGCAGCCCACCAGCAGCCCGCCGGCGATGGCGGCCAGCGTGAGCCACAGCGTGGTCACCGCGCCGCTCAGCAGGTAGGGGTTGAACAGGTAGTCGGTGAATCCCGGCCAGCTCCAGCCTTGTCCCATGGCGATTCCTTCGCTCAGCCCGCCGGGCCCTTGACGCCCACCGCGCCCTCGAAGGTCTTCACGCCGTACTGGTCGAACAGCTTCTGGAAACTGCCGTCGGCCTTCATGTCGTTGAGCACCTTGGCCATGGCGCCGGCCAGCTCCTTGTTGCGGGCGGCCAGCGCGACCGGGGTCGGGAACAGGCCGTGCAGCACGCGGTCGAAGTCGCCGCGCTTCTGGTATTCGGCGCCGGTGGAGTCGATGGACAGCGCCACCTCGACCTGGCCCGCGCGCAGCGCCTGGAAGGCCATCGCGAAGTTCTCGAAGGTGCGGATGGTCATGCCCTTCATGCCCTTGTCGGTGAGCTGCTTGTCGAGCTCGCGCGCCTTGCGCTCCTCGAAGCCGCCAATCTCCACGCCGATGCTCTTGCCGGACAGGTCGTCCGGCTTGGCGATCTTCAGCGGGTTGCCCTTGGCGGTGCTGATGCTGATGGCCTGGTCTTCGTAGATCAGCATCTGCATGAGCTTGGCGCGCTCTTCCGTGTAGAAGATGCCGGTGTTGATGACGTCCCAGCGGCCGGCCTGCAGGCCCGGGATCATGGCGGAGAACTCGATGCGCACGTACTCGGGCGTCAGACACAGGCGCTTGGCGATCGCCTCGCCCAGCTCCACCCGCATGCCCTTGAGCGCCCCCGTCTGGTCGACGAACTGCAACGGCGGCAGCGTCGGGTTGACCGACATCACCAGCGTGCCCTTCTTGACGAGCGCGGAGTCGGGCACCGGCGACTTGCACGCCTGCGCGTGGGCGCCGCCCGTGACCAGGAGGAAGAGAGCCGTTGCCGACGCGAGAGCGGGAAGCAGTTTCATGGTGATGTCCTTCGGGAAATGAACGAGACGACGAAAGGGGATGGGCCGAACGGGTACGCCTGGCGCTCAGGCGCGAATGGAGTCGAGGAGCTCGAGGCGCTCGAGCGCGCGGCGCAGGTCTGCCGCATCCGCCGCCGGCAGCGGCAGGCGCGGGGCGCGCGGCTTGCCGACCGGCAGGCCCATCATCGTGAGCCCTTCCTTGGAAGCCGCGACGTAGCGATGGCCGCCGACCCAGCGCACGATCGGCAGCATCTTCTTGTAGAGCGCCAGCGCCGCAGGCATGTCGCGCTCGTCGGCCACCAGCTCGAACAGGCGCGCCGACATCTTCGGGATCAGGTTGGAGCACACGGCCACCCAGCCCTGGGCGCCGAGCCAGAAGGACTCGTAGCCGAGGATGCCGGCGAAGACCGTCATGCGGTCGCCGCACAGCTCGATGATGTCGCGCACGCGGGTGACCTCCAGCGTGGACTCCTTGATGTACTTGCAGTTGTCGATGCGCGAGAGGCGCGCGACCAGCTCGGGCTTGAGGTCCACGTTGGCGGTGGCCGGGTTGTTGTAGACCATGATCGGAATGCCGATCGACTCGCCCACCTTGCGGTAGTGCTCGAACAGCTCGTCGTCGGTGGGCGTGCTGTAGAAGGGCGGGATGATCATCACGCCGTCGGCGCCCATGCCCTCGGCCTCGCGGCTCAGGCGCACGCATTCGTCGGTCCACTCGGCGCCGGTGCCGATCAGCACGGGCACGCGTTTTGCAGCGGTGCTGACGCAGGTTTCGATCACCAGCTGGCGCTCTTCGGGCGTCAGCGACAGGAACTCCCCGGTGCTGCCCAGCGGGATCAGCCCGTGGATGCCCTCCTCGATTTGCCAGTCGACCAGCTTCTTCAGGGCCGGCACATCGACGTGCCGGCCGTCGGCGGTCATGGGGGTGATGAGCACCGTGTAGGTGCCTCGGAATGCTGTCATGGGCCGGTCCTGGGTGAAAAATCGGGTGGCGGATGTATTTGTATACGTCAAGTATACGTATACACTGAACGCCGTCAACCTCCTTCTCTTCTTTTTGCCCATGAGCGCCCGACTGAGCCACCCTTCGATGACCGCGACCGGGCGCCCTGTGCGCTTCTGGTACGACGGGCAGCCGGTGGAGGGCCTGGAGGGCGAGACACTCGCGGCCGCCCTGGCCGCCGGCGGCATCCGCGAGCTGCGCCACACCCGCGGCGGCGAGCGCCGCGGCCTGTACTGCGGCATGGGCGCCTGCTTCGACTGTCTGGTGACGGTGGACGGGCGCGCCAGCCAGCGCGCCTGCCTGACCAAGGTGGCCGAGGGGCAGCAGGTGCGCTCGGCCATGCCGGCGGGCACGCCCGAAGACCCGCTGCAGCCGCTGGGGCCCGAGGCGGCGATGGAGCCGGCACGGCGCGAGGTCGACCTGCTGGTGATCGGCGCCGGGCCGGCCGGCCTGTCGGCAGCGCTCGCCGCGCGCCGGGCCGGGGCCGGGGCCGGCGTGCTGGTGCTGGACGAACGCCTGCAGTCGGGCGGCCAGTTCTACAAGCCGCTGGCGCCCTCGCACCGGGCCGCGACGCCCGCAGATCGCCAGTTCGCGGACGGCCTCGCGCTCGAGGGCGAGGCGCGGGCCGCGGGCGTCGCGATCGAGCAGGACGCCCAGGTCTGGGCCGCCTTCTCGCCGAACGAGATCGGTGCGCTCGTCGGCGGCCAGGCCCAGGTGATCGGCTGCCGCCAGTTGGTGATCGCCCCCGGCGCCTACGAGCGGCCGGTCCCCTTCCCCGGCTGGACGCTGCCGGGCGTGATGACCACCGGCGCCGGCCAGACGCTGGCGCGCGCCTACCGCGTGGCGCCGGGCCAGCGCGTGCTGATCGCCGGCAACGGGCCGCTGAACTTGCAGCTGGCCGCGGAGCTGCTGGCCGGCGGCGCCGCGGTGGTCGCGGTGCTCGAATCGGCGCCGCGGCCCTCGCCGCGCCAGTGGCGGCAGGTGTGGACCGCCGCACGCACCGCCCCCGACTTGCTGCGCGACGGCTGGCGCTACCTGCGTCGGCTGCGTGCGCATGGCGTGCCGGTGATCTGGGGCACGGCGGTGCTTGCCGCGGAAGGCCCCGGCCGGTTGCAGGCCGTGCAGACCACCCGCCTCGATGCGCAGGGCCGCGCAGTGCCCGGTACCGCGCAACGCTTCGAAGCCGACGCGCTGTGCCTCGGCTATGGCTTCATCCCATCCACCGAGCTGGCCCGCATGCTGGGCTGCGAGCACCGCCTGGCGGACCGACACCTGGGCTACCCCGCCACAGTCACGCGCGAGGACGGCGCGACCAGCCTGCCCGGCGTGTTCGTGGCCGGCGACGGCGCGGACCTGGGCGGCTCGCGCGTGGCCCTGGCGCGCGGCACGCTGGCCGGCGCCGCGGCCGCGCGCAACCTGGGCTTGCAGGCGCCCGAGCCGGCCGAGGCGCTCGGCCGGCTGCGACAGGCCGAGCGCTTCCAGCGGGCCCTGTGGTCGCTCTACGCGGCGCCGCCGGTGCGGCTGGCGGAGCTTCCCGACGACACCCTGCTGTGCCGCTGCGAGGAGATCCGCTTCGGCGACGTGCGCGAGCAGATCCGCGCCGGGCGCGACACGCTGGCCGCGCTCAAGCGCAACACGCGCCTCGGCATGGGACGCTGCCAAGGCCGTTACTGCGCCGTGACCGCCGCCCGCCTGGTCGGCGAGCTGACGGGCAGGCCGCCCGAGGTCGAGCAGTACTTCGCACCCCGGCCGCCCGCCAAGCCGGTGCCCGCTGGCGCGCTGGGCTTCGAGAAGCCCGAATGGGGCGGCCACAAGCCCGCCATCACGCCCAACCTCGCGCGGCCGGTGGTGGTCGAAGCTTTCGCGCCGATGCGCACCGAGGTGCTGGTGATCGGCGCCGGCGTGCTGGGCTCCTGCCTCGCCTACTACCTCTCGCGGGCCGGGCAGGCGGTGACGGTGGTCGACCGCGACGACATCAACCTGCAGGCCTCGGGCGCCAATGCCGGCAGCCTGCATGTGCAGCTGCTGTCCTTCGACTTCGGCGCCCGGGCGCAGGCCGGCGGCGGCCCGGCCGCGGCCACGCTGCCGCTCGGCCCCACGTCCGTGAAGCTCTGGCAGCAGATCGAAGCCGATTGCGGCGAGGACCTGGAGATCAGGATCACCGGCGGCCTGATGGTGGCCGACAGCGAGGCCGGCATGCGCTTCCTCGAGGCCAAGGCCGCGCTGGAACGCAGCCACGGCATCGAGGCCGAGGTGATCGATGGCGCCGCGCTGCGCCGGCTGTCGCCCGCCCTGTCGGGCGAGTTGCTGGGCGCGGAGCTCTGCCCGATGGAGGGCAAGATCAACCCGCTGCGCGCCACCTACGCGGTGGCGCGGCGCGCGCAGCAACAGGGGGCCAGCCTGCTGCGCGGCTGCGACGTGCAGGCCATCGAGCGGCTGCCCGGCGAGGGCGCGGGCTTCGAGGTCCGCACCTCGCGCGGCACGATCCGCGCCGGCCGCATCGTCAATGCGAGCGGCGCCTGGTCGAGCGCGGTGGGCGCGATGCTGGGCGTGAAGATCCCCGTGCAGGGCGCGCCGCTGCAGATGATCGTGACCGAGCCCGCGCCGCCACTGGTCGATCACCTCATCGCGCATGCCGACCGGCACCTGAGCCTCAAGCAGGCGGCCAGCGGCGGCCTGCTGATCGGCGGCGGCTGGACCGCGGCCTTCCACCCGGACATGCGCCTCAACCGCGCCGAGCGCAGCAGCATCGAAGGCAACCTGTGGGTGGCGCGCCGCGTGCTGCCGGCCGTGAGCGGGCTGCACATGGTGCGCTGCTGGGCCGGCATGAACGTGAACATCGACGGCGCGCCGATCCTGGGCGAGGTGCCCGGCGTGCCGGGCTTCTACAACGCCGTCACCTCCAACGGCTACACGCTGGCGCCCATCACGGCGAAGCTGGTCGCCGACCTGATCGCGCACGGCCGCACCGACATCGACATCAACCCCTTTCGCATCGACCGCTTTCTCTGATGACCATGAACGACCACGATCCTGCACGCGCGAGCCTGCGCCACTTCATCGACACGCATTTCGACGAGCAGGTGCGCACGCTCGCCCGGCTGGTGCAGTGCCCTTCCGACAACCCCCCCGGGGACTGCGCGCCGCATGCCGAGCTCAGCGCCGGCCTGCTCGAGGCCATGGGCTTCGAGGTCGAGCGGCATCCCGTGCCGGCCGGGTTCGCGGCCGAGCACGGCATGCGCAGCGCGACCAACCTGATCGTGCGCGAACGCTTCGGCGATGGGCCGGTGGTGGCCCTCAACGCGCACGGCGACGTGGTGCCGCCCGGCGAAGGCTGGAGCGTCGACCCCTATGGCGGCGAGGTGCGCGAGGGCTGGCTCTACGGCCGCGGCGCCGCCGTCTCCAAGTCGGACTTCACGACCTACGCCTTCGCGCTGCGCGCGCTCAAGCAGCTCGCCGCCGACGGCGCAGCGCTGGGCGGCACGGTCGAGCTGCACCTGACCTACGACGAAGAAACGGGCGGCATGACCGGCCCCGGCTGGATTCTTTCGCAGGGCCTGAGCCGGCCCGACTACGTGCTCTCGGCCGCCTTCTCGCACCATGTGGTGGTCGCCCACAACGGCTGCCTGCATATGGAAGTGACGCTGCGCGGCAAGTCCGCCCATGCCGCGCGTCCCGACACCGGCCATGACGCGATCGAGGCCGCCGCCACGCTGCTGCCCGCGCTCTACCGGCATCGCGACGCGCTCGCCGGCCGCCCCTCGCAGACGCCCGGCATCACGCACCCGACGCTGGTGGTCGGGCTGATCGAGGGCGGCATCAACACCAACGTGGTGGCCGACCGGCTCAGCCTGCGCATCGACCGGCGCATCGTGCCCGAGGAATCGCCCGAGGCGGTGGAGGCCGAACTGCGCGGCGTGATCGAGGCGGCCTGCCGCGCGCTGCCCGGCATCACGGTCGAGACCCGCCGCATCCTGCTGGCGCGCCCCTTTACGCCGGCGCCCGGTGCGAAGGAACTCACCGAGCTGATGTGCCGCGAGGCCAGCGCCGTGATGGGCAAGCCGGTGACCCCGATCGGCGTGCCGCTCTACACCGACGCGCGTCTCTACAGCGAGGCCGGCATCCCCACCGTGATGTATGGCGCCGGCCCCGAGACGCTGCTCGAAGCCAACGGCCATCGCGCCGACGAACGCGTGCCGCTGGACGAACTGCGCAAGGCGACGGTGGTCGTCGCCAACACGCTGCTGCAACTCCTGACCCGCTGAGGCCTCAATGGGCGGCGGTCGGATGGCCGGCCTCGACCCAGGCCTCCAGCCCGCCGGCCAGCGGCCGGGCGCGCTTGAACCCGCGCGCCACCAGGGCCTGCGCGGCCAGGGCGGCCGAGACTTCGTTGGGGCAGCTGCAATAGAGAATGATCTCGCGCTCGCCGCTCTCGAAGGGCAGCTCCGCACGCCGCTGCTGCAGCGCCTTGAGCGGGATCAGCAGCGCGCCGGGAATGCGCCGCGGGTCGACCTGGATGCCTGCCTCGCCGCGCACGTCGATCACGATGGGTGCCGGCTCGCGCGTCATCAGCGTGACCAGCTCCCCGATGGTGGCGCGCGGCATGCTGGTGGTCCGAAGGAAGGCGCGGCGGCGCCACCAGCGGCGTGCCAGCATCGCGGCCACCACCACCACCAGCGCCGCAGTGGCGACGCCGCCGGCATTGGCCAACGCATCGAGCACAGCCTGGATCTGCTCGCGGAACAGCCAGCCCAGGGCGAGGAAGACTCCGGCCCACAGCAGCGCGGCCAGGATCTCGAAGGCCAGGAAGCGCCAGGAGGACATGCCCAGGGCCCCCGCCATCGGTGGCGCCACCACCGACACGCCCGGCACGAACTTGGCTGCCACCAGCGACAGACCGCCCCACCGGGTGATCAGCGACTCGCTGCGCCGCACGCAGGAGTCGGGCGAGATCGAGATCTTGCACAGCAGGCGCATGAAGTGGTAGCCGTAGATGCGGCCCGTGTAGAACCAGATGGCGTCGCCCAGCACATTGGCCACCAGCGCGGCGCCGACCATGGCGAAGAGCAGCACCGGCTCGGCGATGGCCGCGATGCCGCCGGCCACCACCAGCACCGGCGCGGCCGGCACCGGCAGGCCCACGCGGGCTGCGAAAGTCACGGCGAAGACCACCGCGACGGCGTGGTCGACCATCAGGGCGATCAGCGCCTCCACGGACGGCTCCCCGAACGCTGAATGGACGAAGTCCGCAGGCGGTGCATGGTGGTGGCGCGTCGGTCCGGGCTGTGGCAACAGCCCCGAGCGTAGCGCCTTGGCGGGCCGATGCCCGACGGCGGTTCAAATCGCCACGAGCTGGCGCACGCCTTGCGCTTCCATGTCCTTGCCAAGGCCGCGCGCGATCACCTCGCCGCGCTCCATCACCAGGTAGTCGTCGGCCAGTTCCTGCGCGAAGTCGTAGTACTGCTCGCACAGCACGATCGCCATGTCGCCGCGGTCGGCGAGCATGCGGATCACGCGTCCGATGTCCTTGATGATGCTGGGCTGGATGCCTTCCGTGGGCTCGTCGAGGATCAGCAGCTTGGGCTTGGGCGCCAGCGCGCGGGCGATTGCAAGCTGCTGCTGCTGGCCGCCGGAGAGATCGCCGCCGCGGCGATTGAGCATCTGCTTGAGCACCGGGAACAGCTCGAAGAGCTCGGCCGGGATGGGTGTGCCGGCCGGACGGTAGGCCAGGCCCATGCGCAGGTTTTCCTCGACCGTGAGGCGCGCGAAGATCTCGCGCCCCTGCGGCACGAAGCCCATGCCGGCACGGGCGCGCTCGTAGGGGGTCTTCTTCTGGATAGCGGCGCCGTCGAACTCGATGCTCCCGCTCTTGATGGGCACCAGGCCCATCAGCGACTTGAGCAGCGTGGTCTTGCCCACGCCGTTGCGGCCGAGCAGCACCGTGACCTTGCCGGCGTGCGCTTCGAGGCTCACCTCACGCAGGATGTGGGAGCCGCCGTAGTACTGGTGGATGTTCTTGACTTTGAGCATGGTGGTGTTCAGCGACCCAGATAAACCTCGATCACGCGCTCGTCTGCCTGCACCTCGTCCAGCGTGCCTTGCGCCAGCACGGACCCGTCGCACAGCACCGTCACGATCTCCGAGATGGTGCGCACGAAGCTCATGTCGTGCTCCACCACCATCAGCGAATGCTTGCCCTTGAGCGCGAGGAAGAGCTCGGCCGTGCGCGCCGTTTCCTCATCGGTCATGCCGGCCACCGGCTCGTCCAGCAGCAGCAGCTTCGGGTCCTGCATCAAGAGCATGCCGATCTCCAGCCATTGCTTCTGGCCATGGCTCAGGTTGCCGGCCAGGCGCGAGACGCTGTCCTCGAGGTGGATGGTGTGCAGCACCTCCGCCAGCCGGTCGGACTGCGCCGAGTCGAGCCGGAACAGCATCGAGGCCTTCACGCCCTTGTCGGTCTTGAGCGCGAGCTCGAGGTTCTCGAACACCGTCAACTGCTCGAACACCGTCGGCTTCTGGAACTTGCGGCCGATGCCGAGCTGCGCGATGTCGGCCTCCTTGTGGCGCAGCAGGTCGATGGTGCTGCCGAAGAACACGGTGCCCTCGTCGGGCCGCGTCTTGCCGGTGATGATGTCCATCATCGTGGTCTTGCCGGCGCCGTTCGGGCCGATCACGCAGCGCAGCTCGCCGGGCGCGATGTCCAGCGAGAGTTTGTTGATGGCCTTGAAGCCGTCGAAGCTCACGCTCACGTCCTCGAGGTAGAGAATGCGGCCGTGCGTGAGGTCGACCTCGCCCGGCGTCGCATGCCGACCATAGCCCGCTTCGCGGCCGCCCGAAGCGGTGAGCTTGCCGAAGTCGCTGTGGTGGGCGTGCCGGGCGATGCGCTCGGCGCCCGCGTCCATCAGGTCGGGCGTCATGCGCGGGCTCCTTCGGCACGCACTGGCAGCACTGCCGGTGCGGGTTCGGCCACGCCATGCTCGGCCGCGACAGCGCGCTGCGCGGGCGGCAGCGGCGCCTCTTCGGGCATCGCCCTGCCCTCCCTGGACGCCCATTTCTTCACCAGGCCCACGATGCCGTTCGGCAGGAACAGCGTGACGGCGATGAACAGCGCGCCGAGGAAGTACAGCCAATACTCCGGGTAGGCCACCGTGAGCCAACTCTTGGCGCCGTTGACGATGAAGGCGCCGAGGATCGGCCCCACCAGCGTGGCGCGCCCGCCGACCGCGGCCCAGATCGCGATCTCGATCGAGTTGGCCGGGCTCATCTCGCCCGGGTTGATGATGCCCACCTGCGGCACGTAGAGCGCCCCGGCCACGCCGCACATGACGGCCGAGATGACCCAGATGGTGAGCTTGTAGGGCAGCGGGTTGTAGCCCGAGAACATCACGCGCGACTCGGCATCGCGGATGGCCTGCAGCACGCGGCCGAACTTGCTGCCGATGAGCCACCGGGCGAACAGGAAGAAGCCCAGCAGCGTGAGCCCGGTGAGCGCGAACAGCAGCATGCGCATCTCCTGCGTCGCGATCGGCGTGCCCAGGATGCGCTTGAAGTCGGTGAAGCCGTTGTTGCCGCCGAAGCCGGTCTCGTTGCGGAAGAAGAGCAGCATCGCCGCGAAGGTCATGGCCTGCGTGATGATCGAGAAGTACACGCCCTTGATGCGCGAGCGGAAGGCGAAGAAGCCGAACACGAAGGCGATCAGGCCCGGCACCGCCACGATCAGCACCAGCGTGGCGATGAAGCTGTCGCTGAAGGTCCAGTGCCAGGGCAGCGTCTTCCAGTCGAGGAAGACCATGAAGTCCGGCAGCTCGCTCTTGTAGTTGCCGTCGCGGCCGATCTGGCGCATGAGGTACATGCCCATCATGTAGCCGCCCAGCGCGAAGAAGAGGCCGTGGCCCAGCGAGAGGATGCCGGTGTAGCCCCAGATCAGGTCCATGGCCAGGGCGCAGATGGCGTAGCACATGATCTTGCCGACCAGCGCGACGGCGTAGTCGCTCATGTGCAGCGCGCTGCCGGCGGGCACCAGCAGGTTGAGCACCGGCGCCAGGGCGCAAACGCAGATCAGCGCGACGAAGAAGGCGGTCCAGCCCTTGCCGCCGAGCAGCGGGCCCTTGGAAGGTAGTGCGACCCTGCTCATGCTTCCGCACTCCTGCCTTTGACCGCGAAGATGCCCTGCGGCCGCTTCTGGATGAAGATGATGATGAAGACCAGCACCGCGATCTTCGCGAGCACCGCGCCGGCCCAGCCCTCGATGAACTTGTTGAGCACGCCCAGGCCCAGCGCCGCGTAGACGGTGCCGGCGAGCTGGCCGACGCCGCCCATCACCACCACCATGAAGGAGTCGACGATGTAGCTCTGGCCGAGATCGGGACCCACATTGCCGATCTGCGAGAGCGCGCAGCCCGCGAGCCCGGCGATGCCCGAGCCCAGCGCGAAGGCGTAGGTGTCGATGCGCGCCGTGTTCACGCCCATGCAGGAGGCGATGGGGCGGTTCTGGGTGACGCCGCGCACGAACAGGCCCAGCCGCGTGCGGCCGATCAGCCAGCCCATGGCCAGCAGCACCAGGCCCGCGAAGACGATGATGCAGATGCGGTTCCAGGGCAGCGTGACGTTGCTCAGCATGGTGAAGCCGCCGCTCATCCAGCCGGGGTTCTCGACGCCGACGTTCTGCGCGCCGAAAAGCGAGCGCACCAGCTGCTGCAGCATCAGGCTGATGCCCCAGGTGGCCAGCAGCGTCTCGAGCGGCCGGCCGTAGAGGAAGCGGATCACGCCGCGCTCCAGCACCGCGCCCACCAGCGCCGAGGCGAGGAAGGCGACGGGAATCGCGGCGACCAGGTACCAGCCGAAGAGCGACTCGGGCATGTAGCGCTGGAAGATCCCCTGCATCACGTAGGTGGCGTAGGCGCCGATCATCATCAGCTCGCCGTGGGCCATGTTGATCACGCCCATCAGGCCGTAGGTGATGGCGAGGCCCAGCGCGGCGAGCAGCAGCACCGAGCCCAGGCTGATGCCGCTGAAGATCGCGTTGATGCGATCGCCCCAGACCAGCGAGCCGTCGATGCTGCTGATCGATGCCTCGATCACCTTCTTCACCTCTGCATCGGTTTCATCGGCCAGCCGCTGGTTGAGCAGCAGCTTGGTGTCGGGGCTGCGGCTCTCGCCCAGCGCCTTCGCGGCCGCGAGGCGCCTGGCCTTGTCGGTGCTGCTCAGCATGCTGGCGGCGCGCACCAGCTCGAGCTGGGCCTTGATGCGCTCGTTGGTCTCGGCGGCGAGCGCCTTCTCGACCAGCGGCAGGCGGGATTCGTCGGGCTCCTTGAAGAGGGCTTGCGCCGCCTCGGCGCGCACGGCCTCGTCCTTGCTCGCGAGCTTGAGCGCGGCCTGCGCGGCATCGAGGGCGCCGCGCATCAGGTTGTTGTTGACCACGTCCTCGGCCGTGTCGGGCAGCTTGAGCTCGGCACCGGTGACGGGGTCGTAGGCCTTGTCGTCCTTGATGAGGAAGACCTTGTCCTCGGTGTACTTGACCGCGTCGTCCGCCATGGCCTGGATGAAGGCGGCGGTCTTCTCGTCTGCGGTGGCGACGGCCTTGTTGAGCGCTGCAATGCGGGCCTCGGACTCGCCCGAGGCGATGGCGCGGGCCTCGTCGAGGGTGAGCGCGTGGGCGCCGAGCGCCATCAGCAGCGTCGAGGCGCAGAGGAGGCGGTGGAGTGTTCGTCGGAGCATCGTAGGTCGGGCTTTGCTCCCTCTCCCCTCGGGGAGAGGGCGGGGGTGAGGGCGGCGGCGCTCAAAAGGAACGGCGGTCACTACCGCCGCTGGCCCTCACCCCAACCCTCTCCCCAAGGGAGAGGGAGCAGGAGAGGGGCAGCGCTCGTTGCCTTACAGCGACTTGCCGGCCGGATAGTCCGGCTTCTTGTCGTTGCCCTCGATATACGGGCTCCACGGCTTGGCCTTGACCGGCCCCGGCGTCTTCCACACCACGCTGAACTGCCCGTCGGCCTTGATCTCGCCGATGAACACGCTCTTGTGCAGGTGGTGGTTCTTCTCGTCCATCTTCGAGACGATGCCCGAGGGCGCGGTGAAGGTCTGGCCGGCCATGGCGGCGATCACCTTGTCGGTGTCGGTGCTCTTGGCCTTCTCGACCGCCTGCTTCCACATGTGGATGCCGATGTAGGTGGCTTCCATCGGGTCGTTGGTGAGCGGCTTGTCCTTGTGGCCGGCGATGTTCTTGGCCTTGGCGTAGTCGCTCCACTGCTTGATGAACGCGGTGTTGGTCGGGTTCTTGATCGACATGAAGTAGTTCCATGCGGCCAGGTGGCCCACCAGCGGCTTGGTGTCGACGCCGCGCAGTTCTTCCTCGCCGACCGAGAAGGCGACCACCGGCACGTCCTTGGCCTTCAGGCCGGCGTTGCCCAGTTCCTTGTAGAAGGGCACGTTGGAGTCGCCGTTGATGGTCGACACCACGGCCGTCTTGCCGCCGGAGGAGAACTTCTTGATGTCGGCCACGATGGTCTGGTAGTCGCTGTGGCCGAAGGGGGTGTACTTCTCGTCGATGTCCGTGTCCTTCACGCCCTTGCTCTTGAGGTAGGCGCGCAGGATCTTGTTGGTGGTGCGGGGATACACGTAGTCGGTGCCCAGCAGCACCCAGCGCTTGGCGCCGCCGCCTTCCTTGCTCATCAGGTAGTCGACCGCCGGAATGGCCTGCTGGTTGGGCGCGGCGCCGGTGTAGAAGACGTTCTTGCTGAGCTCCTCGCCCTCGTACTGCACGGGGTAGAAGAGCAGGCCGTTCATTTCCTCGACCACCGGCAGCACCGACTTGCGCGACACCGAGGTCCAGCAGCCGAAGATCACCGAGACCTTGTCCTGGCCCAGCAGCTGCTTGGTCTTCTCGGCGAACAGCGGCCAGTTGGAGGCCGGGTCGACCACCACGGGCTCGAGCTTCTTGCCGAGCACGCCGCCCTTGGCGTTGATCTCGTCGATCGCCATCAGCACCGTGTCCTTGAGCACGGTCTCCGAGATGGCCATGGTGCCCGACAGCGAGTGCAGCACGCCGACCTTGATGGTGTCGGCCGCGAAGGCCGGCACGGCGGAAAGGCTGGCCAGCGCGACCGCGGCCGTGAGCGCCTTGAGGGTGAAGCGACGTTGTTGCATGGGACTCTTCTCCTGGGTGTGAATGACACGCAGGAGTCTGCGGAAACGGTCCGGCGGGGGAAATACGCCGGGTGGCGTACAGGTATCGGCCTGTTCTCAGATTTGCTACATGTGCAGCCAAATTGAGAACAAGGGCGAAGGATTCACCCGAAATAGGCCCGCGCGTAGTTGATCGGCGCGTGGTCCGCCAAATCGCGCAGCAGCACCGCGCCGCGCTTCCAGGCATGGTCGACCACGTAGCGCGCGCGTCCCTGGGCGCGGTCGCTCTCGATGAAGCTGACGTCGGGGTTGTGCATGCACTCGCCCTCGCAGCTGATGTAGCTGGTCGGCCCCGCATGAGCGTAAAGCGAGAAGGCCGGCGGCAGCTGGGTGACGACGTCGCAGCCGTCGACCAGGCGCAGGGTCTCGACCTCGGCCAGCGCGGCCACGAAGGCCGTGTTGCCAACGCGCGGCGAGCCGAGCGTGACCAGCAGGCTGGGCGGCAGCACGGTGGCGATCAGCGTTGCGAGGGCGGCGCCGAGGCTGTGGCCGGCGAGGATGAGCGCCTTGCGGCCGGCGCCCTCGCCTTCTTCCAGCCATTCGCGCAGCACCGGCAGCAGCGCCCGCGCCGAGCGCGCGAAGCCCGCATGCACGCGGCCGCCGCTTTCGGGCCAGTCGACCTGATTCGCCTGCAGGTTGGTCGCCAGGTCACGGATCTCGTCGGGCTGCGTGCCGCGGAAGGACACCAGCGCCGTGCCGTCGGCATGCAGCGCGGCGAAGGCGAAGCTGTGGGACTCGGCGTGCGTGATGAGCGTGGGTGGACCGAAGCCGGCGCGTGCCAGCGCATCGGCCAGGCGCTGGCGCTCGCCGTCCGAAACCTCGGCCCGGTAGTAGGTTAGGCGCGAGGCTTCGATGGCCCACTGGGTCGGCGTGTAGTGCCGCCCGGCTTCGAACAGCGTGTCCTGGCGCTCCGGCGAATAGAGCGCGGTGCGGCTGGGGTCGTAGGCGATGGCGGGCATGGCGTTGACAAGCCTAAGACGCGGCAAGCGCCTTAAATTGCTTCGACGCGAAGGCCCAGATCAGCCGCGAGGCATTGGGCCCGGCCGCGTCGCTGAAGGGCAGGCGCGGCGCGCCGCCGCTCCACGCATGGCCCAGGCCCGTCACCTCGCACAGCATGACGAAGGTGCGGCCCTTGCGCTTGAACTCGGTCACCCGCATTGCGTGACGCTTGCCGCGCTGCACCGTGCGCTCGATGCCGGGGCGTGCGCCGGTGGCCGTGGCCCAGACCTCCGCGGCGCTGAGCGCGTTGCGGGCCGAGACCACGAGATCGGCATCTCCGTGCAGGACCAGCAGCGGCGGCAGCGTGGTGAAGACCGCGGCGGCCCCCATGGCCTTGCCGACCGCGGTCGCCGGCATGGGCGGCACATGGCGCCCGCGCATCGCGCCCAGGGCGGTGGCGGGCGAGCGGGCGGCGCCGGGCGCCACCCCCGAATGCATGGCCACGGCCTTGAAGCGCACCGGGTAGCGCGTGGCCATCAACACCGCCATGCCGGCGCCCGCCGAGAGCCCGGCCACGGCGATGCGGTCGCGGTCGACCGGGTACAGGGTGCAGGCCTGGTCGACCGCAGCCATCAGCGTCGCGGCCTCGGCGTCGGCCTTGCCGAAACGGCGGTCGTACCAGTTCCAGCAGCCCTGCGGATGGGCCATGCGGTCCTGCTCCGGGTAGAGCACGAAGAAGCGTTCGCGCGCCGCCAGCAGGTTCATGCGCGTAGTGGCGGCGAAGTCGCGCCCGGTCTGAGCGCAGCCATGCAGCATGACCAGCAGCGGCAGGCGCTCGCCGGGCTGCATCTCGGGCGGCCGGTACAAGTGATAGCGCCGCGCGCCTGCGGGGCCGAGCGCCGCCCCGGCCAGCCAGTCGCCGGGACCGCGCGGCGGCTTGAGCTGCTCGGCGGCGGCGCGCTGCACCTGGCTCGCGATGCGCCGTCCGTTGCGCAGCGTGGCGTTGGTGAGCGCCCTCATGCTGCGCTGGTAGGCGCGCGTGATCGCCGAGGCGGCAGAGGTCGAGGAAGGGCGACGAGCCATGGTGCTTGCGTGGGCCGGAATCCGGCCCCGCACCTTAGCAGCTTCCGCGCCGCCGGCGTCAGCCAGCGAAGGCGGTCGTTACTCAGTAAACCTCAGGCACGTACATCGACGCCGGCACCGGCTGGCGCAGGTAGTCCGCATGGCGCTCGCGCGCGGGCAGCTCGATCGGCGCATGCGGCACTTCCTGGTAGGGCAGTTGGCCGAGCAGGTGCGTGATGCAGTTCAGCCGCGCCTTCTTCTTGTCGACCGCCTGGACCACCCACCAGGGCGCTTCCGCGATGTGGGTGCGCTCCAGCATGGTTTCCTTGGCCTTGGTGTATTCCTCCCAGCGGCGGCGGGATTCCAGGTCCATGGGACTGAGCTTCCACTGCTTGAGCGGGTCGTGGATGCGGCCCAGGAAGCGCATGTGCTGCTCGTCGTCGGTGATCGAGAACCAGTACTTGATGAGCTTGATGCCCGAGCGCACCAGCATGCGCTCGAAGTCGGGCACGGTGCGGAAGAACTCCTCGTATTCGTCGTCGGTGCAGAAGCCCATCACGCGCTCGACGCCGGCGCGGTTGTACCAGCTGCGGTCGAACAGCACCATCTCGCCGGCGGCCGGCAGATGGGCCACGTAGCGCTGGAAGTACCACTGGGTGCGCTCGCGGTCGTTGGGCGCGGGCAGCGCCGCGACGCGCGCGACGCGCGGGTTGAGCCGCTGGGTGATGCGCTTGATCACCCCACCCTTGCCGGCCGCGTCGCGGCCCTCGAACAGGATCACGACCTTCTGCCGGCTGTGCTGAACCCAGTCCTGCAGCTTCACCAGCTCGCCCTGCAGGCGGAAGAGCTCCTTGAAATAGGCCCGGCGCGCTGCCTTGTCGGGCGCCTGGCCCGACTCGAGCTCTTCCAGGTTGCGGTCCTCGATCTCGAGTTCCAGTTCTTCGTCGTAGCCGTCGATCAGGTCGCGCGCGATGCGCTGCATCAGTTCTTCCTGGTCGCGGAGGGTGCTGGGCAAACTCATGGGAGGGCTCGAATCAGGGGGAAGCACTCATGCTGCGCCCCCGCAATGACGGATTTGTGACAGACGAAATGCAACGCCCGCGTCGTCACAACACTGACACATGCGGCGCCCAGCATGCTGCGACGCCCATTTCACGCCCATTTTCCGTTCCGAGTTCCCGCTCCTGAATCGCCCTGTCCTGTCCTCACCCCGGGATATTGCCGCCGCCTCGTATGGCGGCGACGAAGCCGGCCTGATCTGCGGCTACCTGTTCGACCCGGCGGCCGAGGAGTCGTCGCGCGCGATCGATTCGAACGCAGCGGTGGCCTGGCTCGCGCAGGAGACCCCGCCCGAGGGCGCCTACCTGTGGCTGCACTTCAATCTGAGCCACGCGCAGGCGGAGCGCTGGCTGCATCGGCACGCGCAGCTCTCCGACACCTTCTTCGAGACGCTCAAGGACGGGATGCATTCGACCCGCATCGAACGCGCCGACGACTCGCTGATCGCCGTCATCAACGACGTGCACTTCGAGTTCAGTTTCGAGCCCTCGGACATCTCCACCCTGTGGATCAGCGTCGGGCCGCGCCTGGTGGTGACGGCGCGCGCCAAGCCGCTGCGCTCGGTCGACGCCCTGCGCACGGCGGTGAAGTCGGGCGACGCGCCGCACTCGAGCGCCGAGCTGCTGGAGCACCTGCTGCGGGTGCAGGCCGACGTGCTGGTGAACGTGGTGCGCGGCGTGACCACCCGCGTCGATGCGATCGAGGACGAGCTGCTGACCGGCCGCCTCGACCACAAGCGCGCCCGGCTCGGCGAGATGCGCCGGCTGCTGGTGCGGCTGCAGCGCCTTCTGGCACCGGAGCCGGGCGCGCTCTTCCGCCTGCTGCAGAAGCCGCCGGAATGGCTGGCCGAGGACGACGCCCAGAAGCTGCGCGGCGCGACCGAGGAGTTCTCGGTGGTGCTGCGCGACATGGGTGCGCTGCAGGAGCGCATCAAGCTGCTGCAGGAAGAGATCGCCGCCAACGTCAACGAGGACACCAGCCGCAGCCTGTTCGTGCTGACGGTGGTGACGGTGCTGGCACTGCCGATCAACATCCTGGCCGGCCTGTTCGGCATGAACGTCGGCGGCATTCCGCTGGCCGAGGACAAGCACGGCTTCTGGGTGCTGGTGGCGATCGTGATCACCTTCACCGTGGTCGCGGCCTGGGTCGCCTTTCGCAAGAAGCGCTGAAAGCGCCCGCGGGCGCCTCTTGATTGCTATCGATCCGATAGCACCGGCGATAGTCGCCATGCGCCCTGCAAGCCCATGCAAGAAAGAATAAGATTCGGGACGTGTCTTCCATCCTGAACGCCGACCTGCACTGCCACTCCGTGGTGTCCGACGGCACCCTGACCCCCGAAGAACTGGCTGTCCGCGCCGCCGCCAATGGCGTCGAGCTCTGGGCGCTGACCGACCACGACGAGATCGGCGGCCAGCACCGCGCGGCCGCCGCGGCGCGAGCCCACGGCATCAAGTACCTCACAGGCACCGAGATTTCGGTCACCTTCGCGAACGAGACGGTGCACATCGTCGGCCTGGGCTTCGACCCGGACGACGCGGCCATCAGCGAGGGCCTCTACGACACCCGCGGTGGCCGCGGCCGGCGGGCGGAGGAGATGTCCGAGGGCCTGGCCAAGGTGGGCATCCTGGGCGCCTACGAGGGTGCGCTCAAGTTCGTCGGCAACCCCGAGTTGATCTCGCGCACCCACTTCGCCCGCTTCCTGGTCGAGCAGGGCCACTGCCGCGACACGAACGAGGTGTTCCGCAAGTTCCTCACCGAGGGCAAGCCCGGCTACGTGCCGCACCGCTGGGCCACGCTGAAGGACGCGGTGAGCTGGATCACCGGGGCCAAGGGCCTGGCCGTGATTGCGCACCCGGGGCGCTACAAGTTCACCGCCAACGAGGAATACGCGCTCTTCCTCGAGTTCAAGCAACACGGCGGCCGGGCGATCGAGGTGGTGACCGGCAGCCATTCGCCGGCCGAGTACGTCGAGTACGCCGACAAGGCGCTGGAGTTCGGCTTCGCCGCCTCGCGCGGCAGCGACTTCCACAGCCCCGACGAAAGCCATTGCGACCTGGGCAAGCTGCCCCCTCTTCCGGGCCAGCTCACGCCGGTGTGGGAATTGCTCGAAGACCGCATTCAGTGACCGGGCCGACCACGACCGCAGGCCTGTCGGCCGACCGCAAGCGCACCCGCGACCTCGAATCCGAGCGCATCCTGGCCGGCATCGGGCTGGTGATGCTGGCCGTCGCCTGCTTCGCCACCCTGGACACCGCCACCAAGCTGTCCACCGCCGGCGTGCCGATCCTCATGGGCGTGTGGTTCCGCTACGCCTTCCAGGCCGTCGCGACCACCGCCGTGCTGCTGCCACTGCAAGGCACGGCACTGCTGCGCACCCGGCATCCCAAGTACCAGTTGCTGCGCGGCGCGCTGCTGCTGGCCTCGAGCACGCTGGCCTTCCTCAGCCTGCGCTACATGCCGCTGGCCGAGTTCACCTCGGTCGTGCTGATCGCGCCCCTGGTCATCACCCTGCTGGCCGCCACGACGCTCAAGGAGCAGGTCTCGCCGCTGCGCTGGGTGCTGGTGACGGGCGGCTTTCTCGGCACCCTGGTCATTCTGCGGCCGGGCGGCGAGGCCTTCAGCTGGGCGGTGCTGCTGCCCATCGGCCTGGTGCTGACCAACGCCTGGTTCCAGGTGCTCACCAGCAAGCTGGCACGCACCGAGAACCCGCTGACCATGCACTTCTACACCGGCTGGGTGGGCACCCTGATCGCCTCGCTGGCCCTGCCCTTCGTGTGGACGGCGCTGCCGGGGTGGGAGTGGTGGGCGCTGCTGTGCCTGATGGGCTTCATGGGCACGGTGGGCCACTTCATCCTGATCCTGGCCTACCAGCGCGCGCCGGCCTCCACGCTCACGCCCTACCTCTACGCCCAGATCGCCTTCGCCATGCTGGGCGGCTGGCTGATCTTCTCGCAGGTGCCGGACCGGCTGTCGCTGATCGGCATTGCCATGATCGCGGTCTGCGGCGCGGCCGGCGCCTGGCTCACGGTGCGCGAACGGCGGGTGCCGATCGAGCCGGCGGAGTCCTGAACACGCTGCCGAGCGAATCCGTCTTCATTTGTCGGCAGAATGCACGGCTGCCGTTTCGCCTTCTTCCCAATCCATGGCCCAGTTCTTCGAGCTCCACCCCGACAACCCGCAACAGCGCCTGCTCAAGCAGGCCGCTGCCCTGCTGGCGCGCGGCGAGATCGTGGCGGTGCCCACCGATTCGAGCTACGCGCTGGCCTGCCACCTGGACGACAAGGACGCGGTCGACCAGTTGCGCCGCATCCGCCAGGTCGACGAGAAGCACCACCTGACCCTGCTGTGCCGCGACCTGAGCGAGCTCTCGAGCTACGCGAAAGTGGACAACAAGCAGTACCGGCTGCTGAAGGCCGCGACGCCCGGGCCCTACACCTTTCTGCTGGAAGCCACCAAGGAGGTGCCGCGGCGGGTGAGCCATCCGCAGCGCAAGACCATCGGCCTGCGCGTGCCCGCCCACAAGGTGCTGGACGAGCTGCTCATGCTGCACGGCGAGCCGCTGCTGGCCACCACGCTGATCCCGCCCGGCGAGACCGAGGCGCTCAACGACGCGCAGGCGATCCGCGAGCGCTTCGAGAAGCAGATCGGCGCGGTGATCGCCTGCGGCGCCTGCCCCTCGGAACCCACCACGGTGGTCGACCTCACGCCCATGGGCACCGGCGGCGAACCGGTGCTGGTGCGACAGGGCCGCGGCCCTGTGGCGGTGCTGGGCCTGTGAACCCCTTCGCGTCCGGCTCGTCCGGACCGGTCTGAGACAATCACCCGGTGGATATTTCCAACATGATTCAGACAGTGCTGATCTATGCACTGCCCGTGATCTTCGCGATCACGGTACACGAAGCGGCCCATGGCTACGTGGCACGCTACCTGGGCGATCAGACGGCCTGGATGATGGGCCGCGTGACGCTCAACCCGATCAAGCACATCGACCCCGTCGGCACCATCCTGATGCCGCTGCTGCTCTATTTCGCGACCTCGGGCGCCTTCCTGTTCGGCTATGCCAAGCCGGTGCCGGTCAATTTCGGGCGGCTGCGCAACCCCAAGCGCGACATGATCTGGGTCGCGCTGGCCGGACCGGCGGCGAACTTCATCCAGGCGATCCTGTGGGCGCTTTTCTTCGTCGCATTGCTGGCGGCCGGCGTCACCGAACCCTTCTTCGTCAAGATGGCCCAGGGCGGCGTGCTGGTCAACCTCGTGATGTGGGCCTTCAACCTGTTCCCGCTGCCCCCGCTGGACGGCGGCCGGGTGCTGGCCGGGCTGCTTCCGCGCGGCGGCGCGCAGGACCTCCTGGCGCGCATCGAGCCCTACGGCTTCTTCATCGTGATGGGCCTGGTCATCGCGGGCATCGTCAGCACCTGGTGGCTGCGCCCGCTGATGAGCTTCGGCTACCAGGCCATCGACCTGCTGATCTCGCCCCTCACGGGGCTGCTGCGCTGAGTTTTCCATGGCAACGTCCTCTCCCATCCGCTTCCTCACCGGCATCACCACCAGCGGCACGCCGCACCTGGGCAACTACGTCGGCTCGGTGCGCCCCTCGGTGCGCTTCAGCCGCCAGGCCGATGTGCAGAGCTTCTACTTCCTGGCCGACTACCACGCGCTGATCAAGGTCGACGACCCGGCGCGCATCCAGCGCTCCACGCTGGAGATCGCCGCGACCTGGCTGGCCTGCGGCCTCGACCCGGAGCGCGTGACCTTCTACCGCCAGTCCGACGTCCCCGAGATCCCCGAGCTCACCTGGCTGCTGACCTGCGTCACCGGCAAGGGCCTGCTGAACCGCGCCCATGCCTACAAGGCGCAGATGGACAAGAACGCGGCGCGCGGCGAGGACCCGGACGCCGACGTCAGCGCCGGCCTGTTCATGTACCCGGTGCTGATGGGCGCCGACATCCTGATGTTCAACGCCCACAAGGTGCCGGTGGGCCGCGACCAGGTCCAGCACATCGAGATGGCGCGCGACATGGGGCAGCGCTTCAACCACCTCTACGGCGAGCACTTCACCCTGCCCGAGGCCGAGATCGACGACGCCGTGGCCACGCTGCCCGGCCTCGACGGCCGCAAGATGAGCAAGAGCTACGACAACACCATCCCGCTCTTCGCTCCGCGCGCCCAGCTGCAGAAGCTGATCGCCGGCATCGTGACCGACTCGCGCGCGCCCGGCGAGCCCAAGGACACCGAAGGCTCGGCGCTGTTCCAGATCTACCAGGCCTTCGCCGACGCCGAGGAGACCGAGACCCTGCGGCGCGCCTTCGCCGAAGGCATCGCCTGGGGCGAGGCCAAGCAGGTCCTCTTCGAGCGCATCGATCGCGAGATCGCACCCATGCGGGCGAGCTACGAGGCCCTGATCAGCGACCCGGCCCGCATCGAGAAGATCCTGCTGGCTGGCGCCGAAAAGGCCCGGGCCATCTCCCGGCCCTTCATGGCCGAGCTGCGCCATGCGGTCGGCCTGCGCAACCTGGCGGCCGGCGGGAGCCGGGGCGCGGCGCGCCCCAAGGCGGCCAAGGCCGCCAAGCCGGCTTTCAAGCAATACCGCGAGAAAGACGGGCTTTTTTATTTCAAGCTGCTCGACGAAAGCGGTGTACAACTGTTACAAAGCTTGGGATTCGCATCGCCGCAGGAAGCGGGCCGGGCGATCGGCCTGCTTCGGGAACAGCGCAGCGCGGCATTGACATTGCTCGCCGCGCAGCTCGAACCCATCGACAATGCGAACATGCGTGCGGCAACAGACGCACTGGAGGCGCTGGCGGCCGAGACCTCGGCCGAAAAGAGCGACTAAGGGAAGAGTTTCCGCGCGACCAACAAGGGCCGGCCGAGCCGGCGCGCACACTGTGAGAAAAATGCTATGAGTATCTATGTCATCGACGACCACCCCTTGATGCGCGACGCCATCGTGATGGTGCTGCGGCGCCTGCGGCCCGCCGAGACCATCGTGGAGCTGGAACGGCTCGACAAGCTGGCCAGCGCCGTCAAGCAGCATGGAGAGCCAGGCCTGTTCTGCCTCGACCTGAAGCTGCCCGACGTGACGGGTGTTTCGGGCGTGATCGCGGTGAAGAAGATCTATCCCGACGTACCGGTGGCGGTCTATTCGGCCTCGCCGGCCGGCGACATGGAAGAAGCCTGCATCGAGGCCGGGGCCGATACCTACATCGAGAAGTCGGCCAGCTCGGCCGAACTCACCGCCGCCCTGCGCGGCCTGCTGATGGCCGACACCGAGGCCGAGGAGCCGGTAGCCACGGCCAACAGCAAGCTCTCGAAGCGCCAGACCCAGCTGATCGCCATGCTGGACCAGGGCATGAGCAACCGCGACATCGCGACCGAGCTCGACATCAGCGAGCACACGGTGAAGGTGCACCTCTGGCGCCTGTTCCGCCGTCTCGGCGTGAAGAGCCGCACGCAGGCGCTGCACCACGCACGAACCAACGGACTGCTCTCCAGTAACTCCTGAAAGAAAAACGGGCCGCAAGGCCCGTTTTGCTTTCAGCTCCCGGCCTTGCGTGGCCCTATCCGACCGCGCCGGAAATGCGGGTCTGCGCCTGCGACTCGTCCGCGTCGTGCAGCGCGACCCGGAACACGCTGCCCCGGCCCAGCCTGGAGCGCACGCTGACCGGATGGCCCAGCGCATGCGACAGCCGCGCCACGATCGCCAGCCCGAGCCCGAAGCCGTCCGAGGTGCCGGCATGGTCGGCCACCTTGTAGAACTCCAGGAACACGTCGCGCAGGTGCTCGCGCGCGATGCCGATGCCGGTGTCCCACACCTCCACCCGCAGGCCGTCGCGCGTATGGCGCGAGGACAGCAGCACCCCACCCTCGGCCGTGTACTTGATGGCGTTGGCCAGCAGGTTGCCGATCATGCGGCGCACGCGGATCGGGTCGGTCAGCACGGTGCCCGAGCTCACGTGCATGCGGAAGCTCAGTCCCTTGGCCTCGGCAACCGGGCGGTACTGCAGCTCGAGGTCGTGCAGCAACTGGGCCACGTCCACCCGCTCGATATGCAGCCGCACCTGGCCGGAGTCGATCCGCGCCAGGTCGAACAGCGAGTCGAACAAGGCATTGACCGCGTGCGTGGCACGCACGATCTTCGGCGCGATCTCGGCCACCAGCTCCGGCTCGTTGCGCAGCCAGTCGGCGTAGAGCGAGAGCGCCAGCACCGGCTGGCGCATGTCGTGCGCCGCGCTGGCGAGGAAGCGGTTCTTCATCGCCACCGCCGACACCGCCGCCTGGCGCTGCTGGGTCAGCGAGTTGATCAGGATGTGGTTGTGGAACAGCAGCTCGAAGCTGTTGCGCGCCGTCTCGTGGATACGCCGGCCGGCGCGCAGCAGCAGCCACCAGTGCAGGCCCGGCAGCAGCAGGAAGCCGTAGTGGAAATGCGGGCGCTCGAACTTGAGCTCGATCACGCGGAACACGATCGCCGCCAGCATGGTGACGAACAGCGTGTTGACGTAGCGCTTGAGCAGCGGCGGATGCAGCGCCAGGCCGTTGAGCGGGAAGGTCGCGACGCCGGCGACGATCAGCCAGCTCATGAACTGATTCACGAGCGGCGTGCGCTCGAAGAAGATCAGGATCGACAGGCCCCAGGCGAAGGCGCTGGCGCTCCAGAGGAAGCGATAGCGCTCGACGAAGTACTGCTGCGCAGCGGAGTCGCGGTCGGCATAGTGCCGGCCATAGACCTGCTCGCCCCAGATGCGGCAACTGGTGGCGCCGATGCCGATGGCCAGCCAGACGAAGAGCTGCCAGGGCGGCACGTGGCCCCAGCTCAGGCCCACCATGGCCGGCATCAGCGCCGCGGCCAGCAGGTAGGAGCCGCGCGAGGCCCGCATCAGGCTGCGGATCAGCTCGCCGCGCACCCACGGTTCTGCCTCGTCGGCCGAGGCCGGCGCAGGCGTGAGGCTGGCGAAGGACGAGTTGCCCAGCCCCGCGAAGGACGAATTACCCATCATGGCTCACGGTCTCTCTCCCCGGATCAGTCCGGCCATAAAAAAAGCCCCTGTCGAGGGGCCCCTGTGTGCGGCTCTCGGGCGCGCTGTGAAAAGCTCCGGCAGCCGGCGGGGGCATGGAAGCCCGCGCGCGGCGGCCGGCCGTGCTGCAATCTTAACTGCGCAGGCGTCCAAAGCGCCGCGGGCCGCGTCGTGCAGGCACAACGGCGGCCGGTCTATCCGCCGCCGAAGTAGCGCATGGCCGTGCGGCCCAGCGGCGTCAGCGCGATGACGACCGCGGAGGCCGAGGGCGCGCCCTCCGGCGGAAGATCCGCTTTCACGTAACCCGCATCGCGAAGGATGCGCAGACGCTCGATGTCCGCCTGTGAGCTCAGCGTCATCGGCAACGAAGCGCCGGCAATTTTTCTCAGCAACTCGTAGGCCATCCAGTCCTCCACTGGCTTTTTTCTTGCGGCGATTGTGGGGCATGGCACAGGGGAAGCGGGCCGCTGCCGGATCAGGCCTTTCCCTGAGCGCCGGGCCCGTCGAGGCGCAACACGTGCCAGTTGACAGTCCGGCTCCCGGGGGAGGAGAACCGGCCGACGCCCGCAGCGCCGGCCCGCTAAGCCAGCGCCCGCAGCTCCCGCAGCGCCACTGCCAGCATCGCTGCGTCGGGCGCCGCCACCGCGCGCAGTTCGCCCATCAGTTGCGCCGCGCGCTCCAGCGTGCGGCCGTTGCTGGCCTGCCAGGCCTCGACCCGCGCGGCCGGCGATTCGCCCTCCCCGCCGGCCGTCAGGACCGCATGGGTGATGGCGCGCTGCAGGCCCGAAAGATCGTCCTGCATCGCCCCCTTGGCGAGCGCCTGCCAGTGCTGGTCGCCCGGCAGCGCGGAGATGCGGTCGCGCAGCCAGGGCATGCCGAGCCGGTTGGCGAGGTCGAAGTAGATCGCCGCCACCAGCTCCACCGGCCAGCGCGCGCTGCCGGCGATCTCGGCGATGTCGAGGGAGGCATAGAGCGTGCCGAAGTTGACCACGCGCTCCGCCAGCTCGCGCGGGACGCCCCGGCCCGTGTAATGAGCCGCCGCCGCATCGACGCGAGCGCGCTCGTCGGCATCGAGCAGCTGCGGCAGTCGCGCCGACAGCGCCTCGACGTTGGCCTTGAAGTGCTCGATGGTCGAGGCCATGTCCTCGGTCAGGCGGCGCGAGCGCAGGAACCACATGGTGCCGCGCTCCAGCTGGCGGCTGGTGTCGATCAGCATGCCGGACTGCACCGCGTCGTCGACCCGGTTGTCCAGCGCCTCGAGGGACTGCCACAGCGGCACCATGCCGAAGATCTCGCGCGACAGCAGGTAGGCGCGCACCACCTCGAAGGCGCGCGCGCCGGTGGTCTCGACCAGCCGGTGCACGAAGGTGCTGCCGACCCGGTTGACCGTGCTGTTGGTGACGTGCGTGGCGATGATCTCGCGCTTGAGCGGATGGCGCGGCATCCAGGCCGCGAACTTCTGGCGCAGCAGCTCGGGGAAGTAGCGCTCCAGCGCGGTCGCGACCCAGGGGTCGTCGGGCAGCGGCGATTCGAGCAGCTCGTCGTAGAGCCAGATCTTGCTGTAGGCCAGCACCACCGCGCGCTCCGGGCTGGTGAGGCCCTGGCCCTGGGCCCGGCGCTCGGCCAGTTCCTCGTCGGCCGGCAGGTACTCGATGGCGCGGTTCAGCCGCCCGGCCTTCTCCAGGTACTGCATGAAGCGCGTCTGCGCATCGAGCAGCTGCGGCGCGATGCGGCCGGTGACCGAGAGCACCTGGGTCTGGAAGACGTTGTCGCGCAGCACCAGCGCGGCAACGTCGTCGGTCATCTCCGGCAGGATCGCGTTGCGCTGCTTCTCGGTGAGCTCGCCCTCGGTGACCGGCAGGCCCAGCAGGATCTTGATGTTGACCTCGTGGTCGGAGGTGTCGACGCCGGCCGAGTTGTCGATCGCATCGGTGTTGATGCGCCCGCCCGCGCGCGCGAACTCGATGCGCCCGAGCTGCGTGCAGCCCAGGTTGCCGCCCTCGGCGAAGACCTTGCAGCGCAGCTCCCGGCCGTTGACGCGCAGCGCGTCGTTGGCGCGGTCGCCGACCTGGGCGTGGGTCTCGCTGGCCGCCTTCACGTAGGTGCCGATGCCGCCGTTGTAGATCAGCGCCACCGGCGCCTTGAGGATGGCATTGACGAGCTCGGTGGGGGTGAGCGCATCGGCCTGGACGTCCAGCACCTGCTTCACCTGCGGCGTGAGCGGGATCGACTTGGCGCTGCGCGCATGGATGCCGCCGCCCTCGGAGATCAGCGTCGCGTCGTAGTCGGCCCAGGAGGAGCGCGGCAGCTTGAACAGGCGCTCGCGCTCGGCGAAGCTCTTCGCCGCATCGGGTGCCGGGTCCAGGAAGATGTGCCGGTGGTCGAAGGCCGCCACCAGCAGGATGTGCGGCGACAGCAGCATGCCGTTGCCGAACACGTCGCCCGACATGTCGCCGATACCGGCGACCGTGAACTCGGTGCTCTGGGTGTCGATGCCCATCTCGCGGAAATGCCGCTTGACCGACTCCCAGGCGCCGCGCGCGGTGATGCCCATGGCCTTGTGGTCGTAGCCCACCGAGCCGCCCGAGGCGAAGGCATCGCCCAGCCAGAAGCCGTACTCCTTGCTGATGCCGTTGGCGTAGTCGCTGAAGGTGGCGGTGCCCTTGTCGGCCGCGACCACCAGGTAGGGGTCGTCGGGGTCATGGCGCCGCACCTGCGGCGGCGGCACGACCGCCGTGCCCGCCAGGTTGTCGGTGATGTCGAGCAGGCCGCGCAGGTAGTCCTGGTAGCAGGCCACGCCCTCGCGCATGTAGGCCTCGCGGTCGCTCGCCGCCGGCGCGCGCTTGAGCACGAAGCCGCCCTTGGAGCCGACCGGCACGATCACGATGTTCTTGACCATCTGCGCCTTGACCAGGCCCAGCACCTCGGTGCGGAAGTCCTCCGGCCGGTCCGACCAGCGCAGGCCGCCGCGCGCCACCCGGCCGCCGCGCAGGTGCACGCCCTCGAAGCGCGTCGAGTACACGAAGATCTCGAAGAGCGGCTTGGGCGCCGGCAGGTCGGGCACCTTGGCCGCATCGAACTTGAAGGACAGGAAGCCGCGCCGCCGGCCGCCCGCATCGCGGCGCCAGTAGTTGGTGCGCAGGGTGGCCTGGATCAGCGCCAGGTACTGGCGCAGCACGCGGTCTTCGGACAGGTTGGACACGTCGTCCAGCGCCGCCTCGATCTCGCGCACCTTGTCTTCCTCGCGCGCCTGTGCGTCGGGCGCCGGCTGCGGGTCGAAGCGCAGCTTGAAGAGCTCGACCAGCAAGCGCGCGATGCCGGCATGATTGGCCAGCGTGCCCTCGATGAAGGACTGCGAGAGCGCAAAGCCGATCTGCCGCATGTACTTGGCGTAGGCCCGCAGCAGCACGATCTCGTGCACCGGCAGTTGCGCGGCCAGCACCAGGCGGTTGAAGTCGTCGTTCTCGACCTCGCCGGCGAGCACCGCACCGAAGGCTTCCTCGAACACCGGGCGCAGCGCATCGACCTCGATCTCGCTGTCGCCCGAAGCGGCCTGCAGGCCGAAGTCGTGGACCCACACCGGCGACTCGCCCTGCGGTGCGACACGGTGCGGATGCTCGTCGAGCACCTTCAGGCCCAGGTGCTCGAGCATCGGCAGGCTGGACGACAGCGTGAGCGGCTCGCCGCGGCGCAGCACCTTGAAGCGCAGCGTGCCGGGGGGCGCTTCCAGCGGCCGGTACAGGTTCATGCCAAGGCGCTGCTCGTCGCTGAGGCGCGCCATCAGCTCGATATCGTGCACCGCGGCGCGGGCCGCGAACTCGTCGCGGTAGCCGGGCGGGAAGGCGGTGCCGAAGCGCCGCAACAGCGCATTGCCCTGCGCCTCGCCGGTGGCCTCGAGCAGCGCCGTCTTCAGGTCGTCGTCCCAGCGCCGGGCCGCCGCCACCAGCTTCTCCTCGAGGTCGCGCACGTCGAAGAAGGGAATGCTGCCGGGCTTGGTGCGCACGGTGATCTGGATGCGCGCCAGCACCGATTCCGACAGGTGCACGTTGAACTCGGAGCTGGTGCCGTTGAACTCGCGCATCAGGATGTCCTGCCACTTCTGGCGCAGCTCGGTGGTGTAGTTCTCGCGCGGCGCGTAGATCAGGCAGGACAGGAAGCGCTCGAAGGGATCGCGCCGCACGAACAGCCGGAAGCGCTGGCGCTCGCCCAGGTGCAGGATGCCCATCGCAGTCTGCAGCAGGTCGTCGTCGCCGGTCTGGAACAGCTCGTCGCGCGGGTAGGTCTCGAGGATGTTGATCAGCGCCTTGCCCGAGTGGCTGCCCGCCGCGAGGCCCGCGCGCTCGACCACGCTGGCGATCTTGCGCCGCAGCAGCGGAATCTCGGCCGGGCTGGCGCTGTAGGCAGCGGAGGTGAAGAGGCCGAGGAAGCGGTCCTCGCCGCACACCTCGCCCTTGTCGTCGAAGCGTTTGACGGCCACGTAGTCGAGATGGCCGGGCCGGTGAACGGTGGAGCGCGAGGCAGACTTGGTCACCACCAGCAGCTCGGGCCGGCGGGCATAGGCGCGCACCTCGGGCGGCAAGGCGGCGAAGGCAGCCGCGCCGTCGGACTTGTCGGGTGTCTCGCGCAGGATGCCGAGGCCGGAGCCGGGCACCACCTTCAGGCCATCCTCGCCATCGAGCCGCACCAGCTCGTGACTGCGGCAGCCGAGGAAGGTGAAATGGTTGTCGGCCAACCAGCGCAGGAAGGCCTGGCCCTCGGCCAGCTCCTGCGGCGGGATCGGCGGCGGGCGATCGTCCAGACCCTGCACGATCGCGAGCACGCGCTCCCGCATGGCCTTCCAGTCGGCCACAGCCTGGCGCACGTCGTCGAGCACGCGCTCGAGATCGGCGGCCAGCGCCTCCATCCGCGCCGGCTCCGGCACGCGGTCGACCTCGACATGGATGAAGGACTCGCGGCGCGCGTCCGGCGATGCGCCCGCCTCGGCCGCCAGTCCCCGCAGCACGCCGTCGGCGCCGCGCTCGACGGCCACCAGCGGGTGAATGATCAGGTGCAGCGTCAGGCCGTGTCGGTTGACTTCCATCGTCACCGAGTCGACGAGGAAGGGCATGTCGTCATTGACCATCTCGATGATGGTGTGGGTCGACTGCCAGCCGTGCTCCGCGATGGTCGGGTTGAAGACCCGCAGCTTCGGGCGCCCCGGCTCGCGCTTGCGCGCGAAGCTCCAGTGCGAGAGCGCGGCGCCGTAGAGATCGGCCACCGGCCGCTCGTCCAGGTCCTCCGGGTCGACCTGGCCGAAGTAGCGGCGCACGAAGCCGCACACCTCCTCCACCGATTCGGCCGGGAGCTTGGCTCGTACCAGGTGCTCCACTTCGTCCAGGCGCTCCTGCCTGCGCCCCGCTTCCGTCGTCTGCGCGGTCATCAGCATGCTTGTCTCCGGTTTTGCGTCCGTAATCTACATCGCAATTGGGTCCGAAGGATGACTTGCATTGCAGGGCCGGCCGTCGGAGACTGGTGGGCTCCAAATAGGGGACACGCCATGACGACTGAACTTCAAGCCACCGTGGACGGGCTGGTGCAGAAGGGCAAGGGCATTCTGGCCGCCGACGAAAGCGGCCCGACGATCGCCAAGCGCTTCAAGGCGATCGGCGTCGAGTCGACCGAGGAAAACCGGCGCGCCTGGCGCAGCCTGATGCTGGCGACGCCGGGGCTCGGGCAGTACATCAGCGGCGTCATCCTGTACGAGGAGACGCTGGGCCAGTGCGCCGACGACGGCGAGCCGCTGCCGAAGCTGGCCGCGCGGCAGGGCATCGTGCCGGGCATCAAGGTCGACGCCGGCAAGGGCCCGCTGGCGCTGGCACCCGGCGACGAGATCACGCAGGGCCTGGACGGGCTCGAGCAGCGCCTCGAGCGCTACAGGCAGCAAGGCGCGCGCTTCGCCAAGTGGCGTGCCGTCTACAACGTCTCCGACCAGCTTCCGAGCCGGGCCGCGATCGAGGCCAACGCCGAGGCGCTCGCGCGCTATGCCGCGATCTGCCAGGCACAGGACGTGGTGCCGATCGTCGAGCCCGAGGTGCTGATCGACGGCGATCACACGCTGGCGCGCTGCGCCGAGGTCACGCAGGCCGTTCTACAGGCGGTGTTCGTCGCCTTGCATCGCCACGGCGTGGCGCTCGAGCACATGCTGCTGAAGCCGAGCATGGTGGTGCCCGGCAAGGCGCACGCGGCGCAGGCCCAGCCGGCCGAGGTGGCCGCGCAGACGCTGCGCGTGCTGCGGCGCACGGTGCCGGCGGCGGTGCCCGGCATCAACTTCCTCTCCGGCGGCCAGGCGCCGGCCGAGGCGACGGCCAATCTGGATGCGATGAACCGGCTGGGGCCTCATCCGTGGCGGCTGAGCTTTTCCTACGGACGTGCGCTGCAGGACACCGCGATGCAGGCCTGGCGGGGCGACGCGGCGCATGCGCAGCTTGCTCAGCAGGCGCTGCTCAAGCGCGCCAGGTTGAACGGCGCAGCATCCATCGGCGAGTACGGCGCTTCGATGGAGGCTGCCGACTAGGGGTGTCGCTCGCCACAGCGGATAGGCCCGGTGCCCTCACCCTAGCCCTCTCCCAGAGCGAGAGGGAACAAGGCAGGCACGCCACCGCAGGTCACTTCAGCCCATCGGCTTGCGCCACACGCTTGCCAGCCACGGCTGCTGCTCACGCGGCAGGCCGGCCGGGCGGTAGTAGTGCGAGAGCGCCACGAAGCCCGCGCCCGACACATAGCCCTGCCAGGCCTCCAGATCGTGAAAGGCGCTGTAACGCGCGCCACTCCAGCCTTCCTGGCCTTCGCCGCGCGGGTTCGAGCTGAACAGCACGCCGCCCGGCTTCAGCGTTGCGTGCAGTTCCCGCAAGACGCGCGGCAACTCCTGCGCAGGGACGTGGAACAGCGCCGCATTCGCGAACACGCCGTCGAAGCGGGCCGGCGGCAGATCCAGCGCGAGGAAATTCTGCTCCAGCACCTCGCAGCCGCTGTGAGCGCGCGCCATCTCCGCCAGCCGCGCAGCGCCCTCCAGCCCGATCGCGAGATGCCCGAGCCGCTTGAAGGTCAGCAGGTCGCGTCCGGGCCCGCAGCCGAAATCCAGAATGACGAATGGCGGCGGCGCCTCGATGGCCTGGAGCAGCGCGGCGACGTTCTGGCTCACATCGTGATCGCGCGTCGCGGCCCAGAAGTCCTCGGCCCCCCGGTCGTAGTGGGAGAGCGTCGAGGCGGCGATCCGCTCGAGGTCTTCGGCTGTCAGCGGCATGGGGTGGCAGGGCGGCCGAACGCTCAGGCGTGCTCGCCCGTGATGTAGTGCTGCAGCTGTTCGATGATGAACTTCTGCTCCGAGATGATGCCCTTGACCAGGTCGCCGATCGAGATCAGGCCGACCAGCCGATTGTCGTCGTCGAGCACCGGCAGGTGGCGCACGCGGTTCTCGGTCATCACTGCCATGCACTCCTCGCTGCTCTGCGCGGGATGCACGTAGATGACCGAAGAGGTCATGATCTCGCGCAGGCGGGTTTCCTTGGACGAGCGCGCCAGCAGCACGACCTTGCGCGCGTAGTCGCGCTCACTGAGCATGCCGACGATGCGCTCGCCCTCCATCACCAGCAGGGCGCCGATGTTCTTCTGCGCCATCAGCGCGACGGCTTCGTACACCGAGGCGTCGGGCCCGATGCTGTGCACGGCCTGGTCGCCTTTTTCCTTGAGGATTTCTGCCACGGTCTTCATCGCTTGTGTCTCCGAACAGGACGTTGTGCCTGCATGACAACACAGGCCGGGCGCGCTCGGCAAGTCCCTCTTTGGGCCTCACCTAAGATCTTCCCGTTCGGCGACTCGACCCCGGAGGCTTCATGGATCTTCAACTGGGCGGCAAGCACGTCCTCATCACCGGCGGCAGCCGCGGCATCGGCCTCGCCTGCGCGCGCGAATTCCTGCGCGAAGGTGCGCAGGTCAGCCTGGCCGGGCGCAGCCAGGCGCATCTGGACGCGGCACTCGCGCAGCTGCGGGCGGAGGGCCATGCCGCGGTGCGCGGGCACAGCGCGGACCTGGGCGATGCGCAGGCCGCGCTCGCGATGCTGGACGCGGCCGAAGCCGGCCTCGGGCCGGTAGACGTGCTGGTCAATTCGGCCGGCGCGGCACGGCGCACGCCCTTCGGCGAGCTGCAGCCGCAGGCCTGGCAGGACGCGATGCAGGCCAAGTTCTTTACCTACATCCACGTGATGGACCCGGCGATCAAGCGCATGGCCGAGCGCGGCGCGGGCGCGATCGTCAACATCATCGGGATGGGGGGCAAGGTCGCCGCCCCCACTCACCTGGCCGGCGGCGCGGCCAACGCGGCGCTGATGCTGGCCACCGCGGGCCTGGCTGCCGCCTACGGGCCGCGCGGGGTGCGGGTGAACGCGGTCAATCCCGCGATGACTTTGACCGAGCGCATGGCCGAAGGACTGGCGGCCGAGGCCCGCCTGCGCCAGCGCAGCGAAGAGGAGGTGCGGCGTGATGCCGAGGCGCGCATGCCGCTCGGGCGCATCGCGACGCCGGAAGACATCGCCAATGCAGTGGTCTTCCTCAGTTCGCCGCGCGCGGGCTATATCTCAGGCGCCATCGTTTCGATGGACGGGGCAGCGACGCCGCTAGTGATCTGAGGGCGGGCACCGCGGGGAACGAAAGGTAGCGACAGTCGCCGGCATCGAGGAACCGCCCAGCAAGGGCGGATGCCGAAGCAACCTCTACCAGCGCCGAGCGACTGTCTGCATTCATATTGGGCGGCCAGTCTTAGGCCAGACTTAAGAATCGGCGGCCGGTGCCGGGGCTTAGCCCAGCGCGCGAGCAAGATTCAGCAGGGACCAGCCGAAGCCGACCATGAGTGCCGTGATCAGCAAGGCCTTGACCCACACCCGCTCCGGCTTCCGCCGATGGAAGGGACCGGAGATCGGGTTGAATGAAGAGGCGCGGGGCTCCCGGTCGGGCCTGTCGGTCCACCAGCCCAGGTTGGTGTCGTGTTCGTCGTTCATGTGTTCCCTCGGTGATGGACGAATCTTGAGCCAATTTGTAGTACTTTGGTAGCGCATTAGATCGATCAAAGTGCCCAGAATGTGAAACTTTCCCATTCTTCGTACTCTTGTCTTATAGTTGGCACGCCTTCGATGACCGGGACGAGGAATACCAACCATGAACGTGATCTCCGACGAGCATGTCCCTTCAGCCAACTTCGAACCCGTCAGCCCGCCGCTGGCGAGCGCACCTTGGTCCGATATCCTGATCGAGGCAGGCTTTGTCGGCGCCGTTTTCCTGGTGCTGGCCCTCGTCGTCGTTGCGTCCGTCGGGCGGTAAGCAGCGGATTCCGAATCTCTCAGACGGAGCAACGGCTTGTCTTCAAAGTCCGACCCGGACAACTTGCCCGGCGCGCGTCGGCGAAGGCTGACTCGCGCTGAATGGATCGCTCGTCTCCGGCACGCGTCTATGGCGGAACGGCAAGCCAACCCGGAGCCGCGCTTGCCGGAAAACCCGGCGTCGGGCGAACCCAAAAGGATCGACAGCGGCCAAAAGGCCTCTCCGGCCGAATAGTGTTCGCCGTCTGCAGGCCGTAGCCAACAAAAAGCCCAAGAGGCTTGGTCCTCTTGGGCTTTTTGCGTTGATTCGGAAGCCTTTGCGGGGCGTCCTGGGAGGGTGTCGCCCTAATGTCCGGCTGCAACCCGCATGGATGCTCGCATGCCGCAAAGCACTGATCGCGAGATGCCCCCACAAGGATGCCCCCAATCCTTCGAGTGAGCCAGTGCCCCCGAGGCGGCCGCGCGATGCCTCGCACTCTGCACCTCTTGCCGATCGCGACGTCGGAAACCCCGAACTCCTCCGCAAGCTGCGTCAAAGGTTTGGCCCAGACCAGCCGCTTGAGCTCTTCGTCGCTCGGGCCCTGAAAAACTCGCCCCAGCGAGGGTGCTGGACTCTCAAAGCCTCGAGCCGCTCCTTCTCGGCCTGCTTGTGCGTCTTCCACGCCGCCGCAGATTCCGCGGCCCTGCGCTGTTGTGCCGCCCCCTCCTCCTCCAACGCTTTCGCAACGCACCGGTGAGGCGCCGCAACGAACTCGACCACGACGAGCCGGAAGCTCAGGAGCGTCGAGGCATGCTTCGGGTCGTGGACACCGATGGTGAGGAACAGCGGATTGAGGGCGACATTGAAGTCCTTGATCCGCCTGGCCCACGCCCGATACACGCGCTCCCAGTCCCAGCCTTTGACGAACTCCTCCATCTCACGCTCGCGCTGCTGCAACCGGAGCCGTTGCTGCTGCCCCCAACTATCGACCGCACGTTTTGGCATAAGCCGAGCGCCGCCTGCAACCAAAAGCCGCATCCTAGCGAAAGCCAAGGAGGCCGAGGGCAGCGCGCTCGCTCCGCGGACCTTGTCACGGACGCGTCATGTGGATCTCGACGCCGTGAAGACACGCGCGGCCGAGCTTTTGGGGAAACAGAATCTCCTGAACGCGCCTCAGTAGGCCCAGCCACCCGGGGCGGATCTCAATGGTGGACAATGCAGCCCGCACGACCGGTAGTCTCCCGTAGAGCCTTAAAACGGCTGGCCGCGCCTACGATGCGCCACCAGCTCCCCCAAAAATGCTCTCTCGTCGCGGCGGAAGCGCGTCCATCGGCATTGTGATCGAAAGGGCAGCCAGTCGGCCGGCGAACCCGCCTGCGGAGATCGCCGGCCTCTGGCTGGTCGCGATCGCCCTCGCCGCCCTCTTCACTGCCTTCCAGATCCAGTCGTCGCTGCACAGCGGGCAGCTGTCGCTGCCCGTCACCTATGACGATGTCGGGTACTTCAATGATGCCCTGGCTCGGCTCGAGACCCTGTACCGCGATGGCGGCCGGGCGTTCCTCTCGACCTTCTGGGCGAACCCGCCGCACGCCCCGCTGCAGACGCTGCTGACCCTCGGCGCCTTCGGCCTGTTCGGTCCTCAGCACTGGGCCGGCGCGGCGATGAACGCGGTTCCTCTGGCCCTCCTCCTGCGCCTCATGCTGGGCTACGCATGCCGCGCGCTGCCGCTGTCTACCTCGGCCGTCCTCGCGGCTGCATTCCTCGGCTTCCCGCTGCTGGGCCTGCTGGTGCTCGAATGCCGGCCGGACATGCTGTGCGCGCTGCTCACGGCCGCTGGCGCCCTGATCGTGGCTGCAGACCCGCGCTGGCGCGATGGCGACCGGCAGACCCTGGCCATCAGCACGGCGCTGTTCGTCGGCGCCCTGCTGGCCAAGCCCACCCTGGCGCCCGTGACGGCTGTTGTCTTCGGCACGGCCGCGCTGTCAGCCATCCTGCAGGCCCAGGACCGCAAGCGAGCCATGCGCCTGGCGCTCATCTGCGGCGGCATCGCGGCGCTGCTGGCGCTGCCCTACTACCTTGCGGTGCTTCCGCGCCTGTACGCCTACATCACAGTCAACGCCTTCGGCTCGAATGCCAGCATCTGGCGCGCGAATCTCCCGTGGTCGGAGCACGCCGCCTACTACCTGACCGGCTACGGCGGGAAGGCCGCGATCGGCAAGCCCTGGCTCGTGCTGTGCGGCTCGCTGCTGCTGGTCGCCTCCTTCCCACTCCGCCGCGCAGCGCTCGCGGTCTTGCCGGTGGTGCTGGTCGCCTTCGCCAGCGTGACCGTGCCGAGCATGAAGAGCCCGTTTCTTGGCGTGATCGTGGGCGCCTTCTTGCTCGGGGTCGCCGTGATCCTCACCGTCTCCCTTCTGGCCCGGCTGCCGCAGCGCGTGGCGCTCGCCGGCGCGGTCGTCTTGCTGGCGTTCTCCGCGGCCGCCTGGCGCCCGGCTTTCCTTCGCCTGCGAGGCTTCGACGTGCCGATCACCCAGGCCGAGCACTTCAAGAGGATCTACACCCAGACGGCGGATGCGCTTGTCGCGATCCCAGACCTCGCAAACCGAAGGCTCTATTTCCCCGTCATCACGCCATATCTCAACCAGGAAAACATCGAGTTTGAACTGCGCCGTCGCGAGCTCCCTGTTCCTATTCAGATGCCAGCGATCTACCACGATGCAGACATCGCATCGCACCGGAAGGCCATCGCACAAGCTGACGTGGCGGTTCTGTTTTCCGATGACAGCACACTGCCTGGTTCATGGCCGGCCAGCGGGGCGATCCGCAAGGAGATCAACGCCGCGGCGGCGGAGCAATTCGAGCCAGTCGCCAAGATCGACGGCGGCCCGTACCCCGGTCAGGTGATGGTTTTCATGCGGAAGAAATGAGAAAAGGCCCCCGGCCCGGTTCAACTGGTTATTTGCCTGGCGCCAGCCGCAGTGCGCGCCGATCAACTCCCCGGTACGGACGAAGGTCAGCGCCATGAGCTTCATGGCCAGCGCGTGGCCGGCGTGCCCTGATACGCCTCGATCTTGCGCAGCAGCTCGGGCATCTCCCGCGGCTCGATCCGGGCATAGTGCTTCTTGCTACGCGGCTTCAGCGCATCGGACGGCCGCACATCGGTCGCGGGGTTGCGCTCGAGCAGCCCATGGGCCACCGCGTATCGGAAGACCTGGCTGCAGGTCTGCCAAGCTCGCTTCGCGATGTCCACCGCGCCGCGGGTTTCGATCTTCTTCGCAACCGCCAGCAGCTGCGCGGCGGTGATGGTGGCAATCGGGCGCGCGCCCAGGTCCGGAAAGACATCAGCCTCAAGCCGGCGAATCACGTATTCAGCATGGCGCGGGGGATTTACCGGTCTTCCAGTGCTCGTGCCAAGCCCGGGCGACCGCCTCGAACGAGTTGCCCTCGCGCACGCGCGATGCCAGCTTCACATCGGCCTTCACTTGCGCGGGATCGCTGCCGGCCTTCAGGATGTTGCGTGCGTCGTCGCGGGCCCGCCGCGCCTGCGCCAGTGCGACCGCCGGATAGATCCCGATCGCGAGGCGCTTCTTCTTGCCGTTGAAGCGGTACTTCCAGCGCCAGAGCTGCTGCCCCCGGCAGTGACCTCGAGGTACAGGCCGCCGCTGTCAGCGAAGCGTTGCTAGGGTCTACCTTCAGCGCACTTGGCGGTCTTGCATGCAGTGTCTGTAAGGGCCATCTGGGGCATTTTCGAGGGGGCATGGCACTGAATGCGCCTGAGTGCCCCCAAATGTGCCCCCATTTTGCATGGGGCTGTCAAAGCACTGGACGGTACGACCGGACAAGAAAAAGCCCCGTCGGGCGGGGCTTTCCAGGGGTTTCGCCGCAATTTTGGTACTGGGCGGAACTGATCCTTGGCGGGAGGGTGACGGACGAACGTCATGCTGTAGACCGCATGGAATCTAGGCTTCCAAGTCTTCTCGATCGACAAATGCCCCCATCGATGCCCCCAATTCATTCGGCTGCGCCGCTTCGGTGATCGACCGCACGGTGTAGAGCTTCGAGCAGGTGCCAGGCCAGTTGCCCTGCAGGTACAGTTCCCGACCATCCGGCCACGGCCGGCCGCCAACCTCGGAGGGGACCATGGGATCGATGAGTATCTGGCGCTGGCTGCCGTGTTGTTCTGGCTGGTGGTCAGCCTCGTGCCTGGCTGGCGCATCGGCGCATCGCCACCAAGGCGGGCTTTCACGGCGCGTGGTCGTTGCTACTACTGGTGCCACTGCTGAACCTGCTGATCGTCCGGGTGTTTGCATTCGTGCGCTCGCCTGGGTTCATGAGCGAGAACACCATCGGCTGCATGCTGGTACGGATGGGTTACCAGGGCCGGCAGACCCGGCACGGCTTCCGGGCCTCTGCGCGCAGCCTGCTTTCCGAACGGGGCTGGAGAGTGGCCGCGCTGGAGCATCAGCTTGACCACGCGGAGCGCTCGAAGGTGGTGGCCGCCTACGCTCGCAGCGAGCACCTGGGCGAGCGCCGCAAGATCATGGATGACTGGGGTGCGCTGGTGACTTCGCTGGAGACCGGCAACAGCTGAGTGTCGCTCGGCAAGAAGGCTGCCTAAAATACTGGCAACCACGCGCTGTGAAACCGATCCAAAGATCGGCTGTACACGGCATGAATGCTGGGCTTTGCCAATTCGGAAAAACTACCGTACCCCCGTTGTACCCCGACCGCGCGTTGCCCCGCCTTGCGCCACAACATAGGCCTCCGCTTCGACCGATGCAGCGCAACTTACGAGGTGTTCGGCAGCTTTCGGACCGCCACCAGGATGGCGCCTGCGGCGCCGCAGCAGCTGCATTCGATGTCTGTGGACGCCAGTGCTCGCAATGCGTTGGGGGACACCCGTCAGTTCAGCATGGCGGACCGGACTCCATAGGGATCGCTCGTGCACTCCCCGCTCACTTCGGCGCTCCATATGCTTCACCCGTGAGCAACAGCAGCGAAACTTCCGGTTTGGACTGGCGCAGGGCATTGACCGACGCTATATAGCGCCTAGGCTCAGCGTGGGGAATCGCCACCCCATACTTGGCGTTCCAGTCCACCGGCCGCATCTCGAAACAAGCCAAGCCTGTCCCAAGGGTAATCAGTTTGCTGCCCAATGGCGTCATCACTAGCCGACATCCGCCCAGGATCGACATGCTGTTCTGGTAGCGCTTCATCGCCCCCAAGAGTTGCCGGTAAGCTTCGAACGGGTGTGACTCCTGAGCATACAGGATGTTCGACGTCGGCGTCCTGCGGCTATCGAACAGCGGCTCCCGGTATTCAACCAGTAACCGATCGGCGCGGCGCGGGTCCTTCGACGGATGTGGCACTACCGGGCAGACCTCGGCCTCCGTCGGAATCGAAGCTGCGATCTTCTGCAACTGGTTCACCCGCCCTTCGCCGAGCACCGGAAACCACACGAGTGGCCAGTCCTGCACGCTTTCGAGCTGCCAGGTCGCGAAAAACCCCGGAATGTTCACGAGGTCGTTGCTGGGGTCTTCGGCCCGGATTTGTCCGTCCAGCTTGGCATCCTCGGCGACTAGCACTTGGAAATTGACGCCATTGGCATAGAGCGGGTGGGCCGCGCCCTCCACCGGCACCTTATCGGGCACGAGCCTTTGCAGGATATTTGTAAGCAGTGCAAGATAGGTCGCGCGGGGCAGCGAGCTGACGTCAAGGACGATGTCCGTCTTGCCGTCGATCTCGTCGAGAACGGCCTTGACCCGCTGGCGCAGCGCGTCGCTGGCGCTAGCCTCTTCCTCGCCCTCAGCCTGCGCGATAGTCACCGTGGCCGTTTCGCCCAGAGGGGCGAATACCGCCTGCAGTGCTGCGGCGTTTTCCTGCGTGAGCGTCTCGATCTCGTCTTCCAACTCATAGCCCTGAAAGCCCAGCAGCAGCAGTTTGGCGCTCACGGTCTTCCTTCCCGCGCCTTGCTGACCCGCCACGAACTCGCGCATTACCGACTGCGCACGCACGTCGAAGCCTCGGCCGGCGATGTACAGCAGTTTGACCGGTCGGTCCTTCAGCAGGTCGTCCCACAGTTCGTGGACGCCATCGCCGCGGCGAAAGACATAGTGATCCCAAAGCATGCTAGCTTGTCTCCAGGCTCTTACGACCGGGCGTGAGGCGACGCTCCATCCACCTCATCAGCTCACCCACGGAAACGTCGCGCCATCCACCCATTTGCAATGGAAGGCAGTAGTGGGCGCACAGCGATCGGTTGAGGTAGAAGATGGTCCCGCTGTCGCGCGACCCAGTGGCTTGGCTCTCCCTTTGCACCAGCAAGTTTTCCGCTGCACATTCGGCCAACACGCGTTGCAGGGCGAGTCCTGATGGACCGAAGGCACCAGGCGCAGTCAGTTTGGCCAACTCAGCACGCGAAAGTCGCACCCCCGTCACGCCGGGGGCATAGGGCGCATTTGGCGCGAATGTTTGGTCGTAGCAGAACGCGCCGATGGAGTCGAGGAGTCGTTGGGCCCGGGTACCTTCGGTATGCGACTTGGGAATGAAGTCGCGCTTGCGGCCGGCAGCCTCGCGAAGCAGCTTGTCCTGTTCCAGAGGCGAGAGAATGGGTTCGGACTTGCGAAGCACCTGCTTTGCTTGCAGGCCGACATAAAGTGCTGCCGCGAGCGCCAGCAATTCCTCGACATTGCTCGTGGCCATCACGCACAAGCGGTCGAATCCGAAGTAGTACGGGATGCCCAGTTCTTCGTGCATGAACAGCTCCGCGGCGCTGCGGACTTGGGAACTGTCACGGTCTTCAAGCTCTTCCTCGGTCAAGGTCAGGTCCAGGGACAATTGGCGCTTGGACTCGTCCCGCACCAGCAGGATTCGCGTGACATAGAGCTCCAGCAGCGACTCCAGATTCTGGTCTGACGTGTACTGGTCCGCCCTTGCCAGCCATTGGGCATAACGCTGCTTGGATTGGTGGCGCTCCACTTCGTTGCGGAAGCGCTCGATGCCCGCAGCAACCTGGATTCGCACCTCGCTGCTGACCAGTTCGTCACGCAGGCATTGGGTGAACGACCCCACCGGCACCGTGTCCTGGTTCTTCATACGTCGATCAAGGATGTTCTGCGCATAGGAGACGAACTGGTTCATCCCCTTGGGATCGCTCCACATCCGGTCCAAGTTGTATTCGCGCAGGTCGCGGCCTTCGCGGGCACCTTGCGACAGCAGTTCAGTCCCCAGCGCGACGGTGCGCTCGGCCAACCAGATCGGAATGGACGGGCGCATCACCGTCAGCTCGTCTACCAAGAGCGCTCGTTGCTTGCGGCGCAGCTTGTGCATGTCGTCGATCATCAGGAGCCGTTTGCCGCCGACGTCCCGCCCCTCGTGGTGGAAGGCGACGGATTGCAACCAAAGCACGCCCTCAAATCGGACCTGGGCAGGTAGAGCCGTGTTGACAGGCCCCATGAACGTGTCAAGCTGCGCATAGACTTGCTGCTCGTGTTCCTCGGCCCAAGTCGCCAATTCCAATGCGTTCGTGATTCCCGGGATGCCCTGCAGGCCAGGCAGAGTCGAATGGTCGAGCGTCACCTCCGCCAGCTGCTCTGGGGCGCTGAAGCCCAGCAGTGCGCCCAGGCTGCGCAGTGTGCGCAGCACGATCCGGCAATCTAGCAGCGCTCGGAAAAGCCCCTCCTGCTGCAAGCCCTCGCTGGAGGGCAGATCGGCATAACCGGACGCGCAGCTGAGATAGACACCCAGCAGTTGCGGGCTCTCGCCTTCGGTCAGCAATCCGCGGTTGAGCAGCTTCTGGAACGACTCGGACAGTTCGGGGCGATTGCGGGAATGCCAAAACGCGCGCAACGCCGGCGGCGTGAACGCGCGCAGAAGCGTCGTTTTCCCGGCACCTGGCGAGCTACGGAACACGTGCACGGCGCCATCAAAGGCATCCTCCGCCAGCTTCTCGAGAATCTTCGGAGAGAACAGGCGAACGAACTCCGTATCAGAGGTCGTGCGCTCTGACATGCGCTCCAAAAAAGGATTGGCGTTGTAGGCCATCAGAACTCCCGATGACGGCTGACGCGGGGGAATAGCCCGTGCGGCTTGAACTGCTCCGGTCCCCATAGCAAGAACACCGAATTGTTCGGCGTGTTATGGCCTAACACCACCGGCAATGCGCATCCGGCAAAGCCTAGGCTGGCATCGTCGGTTCCACCGACAAGGAAGTGCTTATCGACCACGCTGTTGTTGCTGTAGGCCGGGTTGGCTAGCAGAGCCTGCATCTCGGGGCTGCTATCGAACGTGAGAGAGACCTCGGGCTCGATCGGGCACAGGACCCGCACCTGAAGTGGCTTGTAGCCATGGTCCGTCGTGAACCGCTCGGACCAATATTCGATGTGGTCGATCGCCTGACGCGTCGCGGTGTACAGCATCAAAAACACTTCGTAATGCGATGGATCGACCATGCCACGCTGGTGAAGCCGCTGATAGATCTTCGGCAGCTTGCCCTTGAATCGGCGCGAGACATTGTCATAGCGGATGTAGGTGTTGCCGCTGCCTGAGAAGTCGTCCAGCAGCCAGATCAAATTGAAGCGCGGATCCTCAGATGCGAAGCCGGCGCGTTGCAGCGACGCGCCGAGATCCTGGAGCATGTCTTCGGCCTTCTCATCGCCCAATTCGTAGGCCTGCCAAATCTGCTCGTTGCCGATCTCACCATCGCTGGCGCGTCGCAGCTCGTTGGTGCGCGCACCATCGCTCAGGCCGAGGTACAACGACGTCAGACACATTTGCTCGAAGCGCCGATGGCGAGCGATTTCCTGGACTCTGAACGACGGAATCTCGTGCTCCTCGGATACCAACCGCATGCGTTCCTGAACGATCCAGTCACGGTAGGCGGTACGAACCAGATGGGAGAATTCATCGTCGGAGATAAACACCAGGTGATCTAGGACCAGTCGCAAAGCGGTCTGTCGATCCTGCGGCTCGAATTGGCGGAGCCACAACGCAAGGCTCTCAATGAATCGGCGTCCCGGGCCGAACCGTTGGTAATGGTCGTACTTGAAGTCGGCCAGCAGTTGCAGGGTCGACAACACTTGGGGCACGGTTTCCAAGTCCTCCCATCCCATCACCTTGGCCAGCAGTTTGGCGGCGTTTTGATCACGCATCTTGGGCACCCCTGCTGTCGGCTGCATCCGGGAAATCCAGGCGAAACACGCCGCTCTCCTCAAGCACCATCCGCTCCAAGTACCACAACGCAGCATCGACGTCGCGCTTTTCGGCCGGCGCAAGCTTCCAAGCCCGGTCCAACCGACGCGAGGGCATGTCCACACTCAGCGAGTACCGGTGTTCCAGCAGTGCAGCATCGTTGCCCGGCCACGCACCCTGGTCGCCCATCGTCAGGATTTCGTAAGGGTCGACCTTGTCCTTTTGGATGATGTCCGCCACGAGAGCAGACTTGCTCACACCCTTGGCAAGGATGTCTACGGAGTGTTTGCTGCGAACCATGGTTGAGAGATCGAGGCCCGCTTGGCGCAACGCGTCGGCAATCACGAACCACATGCCATCGGTCGCCAGACCCTCGCGGAAGCGAACACTGACCTGAAAGGGATGGGTCGTGCGATGAGCCAGAATGGGCACCCCCAGGGACTTCAAGCGCACCACGATGCGAGTCACGTGGCTGAGAAACTCGCTGGTTTCGGCTGCCGGGTTCGGTGGCACATCCGCCGCGGCGATCCAGCCGCCGTTGTACAGGGCGAGCCTGATCTTGGGCAGGACGTCGTGTGGTATGACGTCTTCCAGGCAGGACTGGATCGAGCCCCCTCGCCCCGAAGCGACTCCGACGACGATGCCGGCCCGGGCCAACCTCACGAGATGATCCACAACGCTGGGCGGCGGCGGACCATCCTTGCTCTGCGAGCTGCACAGCGTGCCGTCGTAGTCGAACACCACGGCCTTGAAACGCTGTGTGCGAATCGTGTCTGCAAAAGCACGGGCCGCTCGGCGCATCGCGCCGTGGTCTCGCTGCGAAGGCCAATGGGCACCGAGCACCTCGTACTTGGACTGCTCCTCAGCGGGTCCCGCCGGCATCGGTAACGGGATCACGTCTCGCAGATTCGCATAGTGGATCTCCCGCCCGTAAGTCGGCACTTCGGGGCGACCAGGGTCGGTACCAAGTTGGCGCCCGACGGAAGCCACCAGGTGCATCTGCGCTACCAAGCCCGCGATTAGGTGAACGGGATCGGCACCGGACAAAGACATCGTCAGTGTCGGAATGCCGCTGGGGAACTTGCTGCGCATTCCATCCCACAGCTTGTCCAGCGAAGGCTCCACCAGAGCAAGGATGGCGCAGTCCTGCGGACGCTGTGCGAGCCACAAGTGTCGACCATGGGCATAAGAACGCAGATCGGTCAGTTGAATGTGCAGAAGCGCACCCTCAGAAAGCTTCGACTCCAAGTCAATCGCGATGGCTCGCAGCAAGGGCGAGTAGACGACGGTGAGAACGCCACGCCGCACCGCCTCGGCGATGAATGGCTGGGCTGCTTCGAGCCACTCTTGTACGCTTTGCTCGCCTACCCGCAATGCTGCGATGTCTGGAGGCATTGGCTGCCGAAAGCCGTTGAGTTCGCCGTAAGCCCGCGCCACCAGGACCGCATCGAGCAGCAGACTGTTGGTGGCCAGATAGCCGTCCTTTTTCGCCAGTTCGAAAACGTAGGGCTTCACGCCTGGCAGCGCCTGAACGTGCGTCATCAAAGGGCTGTCCTGCCGGTTGGTCAAGACGTGGACCGTCCGCGAACTGAACCGGCGTGCCCGTTCGAGCGCTTCAATGATGTCAGGGTTCTTGCCTTCGGCGGACACGAGGAAGACCGGGCTCGACGAAGCCAACGCCGGAGTGCAGATGATCTCCAGCGGCGTCGAGGGCCGAGAGACCCGGCCGGTGTAGGCCTCATGGAGGCTGCACAGCAAAGACGCTACGGTGAATGATCCTCCCGAGCCGACGCCAATCATGCTGGCTTCGGCCGTACTGGCGATCGCGAGCTTCAACGCCTCAATGTCGGCAGCGCATGCCGCCGAGTAGCTGTTCCCCAATTGCGCAAGCTCGCCCTCGTAATGATTGGGCGCGGACAGCATGTTTGCGGCGGTCATGCGATCGCGGTCACCCGCTTGGCGGGCCTCGGGCTTGCCGAAGTCTTTTTGGATGCGGCCGTCTTCTTCGCGGCGGGTACGCTCGCCGGGCGCTGCTTCGCGTACTCCGTTCGAAGTTCCATCAGCATCACCCCCAACATGTTCTCGCCCTTGCCATCCACCTCGCCCCAGAGTCGATTGACGGCGTTGTTGACGGTCCCGGCCTCAACTAGTCTGGCCTCGCCAGTGGACAGCAGCAACTCTCGCAAATCAGTGTGCTGGTCGAATTTCGCGCGTAGCACGGCGCGCATCCGGTCGAACTTGATCTGAGCCCAATCGGGCACCACGTCCCACACATACAGGCCGTGCGCGGCCATCGCAGCCAGGGCAGGCGTCGGTGCGCTGAGAATCCATTGGCGAACCGCGGGCTTGAGCGCCTTGCCTGCCTGATACGCGTGCTCCGAGGTGGGATACATCGTCCCCTCAAACTCAATCGGCCGCTTGAACAGGTTGCTGAACGCGCCATACGGCTTCTCATTGGCGCGATAGAAGCGAATTTCCTGGATGGCAGCGCTCTGAGCGGCGGGACGTCTGCGCGCCGTCTGCGGCATCTTGGTCATTGGCGAGATTCCTTGGCAAAGTGTTCGGGGCTCAGTCCCAGCGTCCGGCAATGATTGACGATGAGCACCTCCAGAAAGCTGGTGAGGCTGCGGTGCTCGTGCTCTGCCGCAGCCTCGGCCGCGGCTTTGATCTTGGGGTCGAGCCGGACCGTGAGCGTGGCGGTTTTGACCTTTGGACGGCGCGTGGTGGCCATAGGCTGGTGATGCTGTGAGCCGAAACAGAAAGGCTTAAATGTACTGCACTCAGCAGTGCAAATGGGAGCGTGGAGCAGCAGTTCTTGACGGGTCGCCAGTCCATACGAGAGCTCACCCTCGAGGCGCCGGAAGTCCAGCCACCGCGGCGCACACTTCCCATGACGCCTCCCTCACGGACATGCAGATCATCAGGCAGCCGCCGCTCCAGCACCTCGGGCAGCCAACCCATGGCCGCCCTGTGGCTGCTGGCTGCTGGCACGCGCGAGCTCAAGGCCCGACCCGCCCTGCCCTCCCCCTTGCTTTTCTTGTTGATCCTATAGGGGTCACATCCTCAACGCTGCCACCCAGACCGAAGCCCGCACCAGCGACAAACGCAAGACCGCTGTCAGTCCCTTCGACGCAGCGCTCGCTGCGGCATGCAATAGCGCTCGTGAAATCGCCTCGAGAAATGGGCGGGGGAACTGAAACCGCAACGAGCGAGGCATCGATGATGGGTGGGCAGCCGTGAAGTACCGGTCCAAGAGGTCGCCTATCCGTGAGGTCGCGGCGCTCGTCCAGGGCAGCGAAATTGCTGTACTGGACAAGGCTCCCCATTCCGCATATTTCGAGTAGCCCGAGGAGTTCGCCTCGAATTTGCTGCTTCAGCGCGGCTGACCGGAACGTTCAGCCCTGCATCCGCTCCATGTACCGTTCGAAAGCCCGCTGCGCCGCCTCGACGGCCTCCACCGGTCCCCGCAACGTCACTTCGGCCTCGCCCGCCGGCAGCGCCAGGTCCAGCACCGCCTTGCGGATCGCATAGATGCGCTGAAGGATGAGGCCGTACTCGGCTGCCAGCAGCTTGGGCCGATCGCCTTCGATGAACAGCCGCCGCGCGATCTCCAGCGTGCGCGGATCGAATCGCCGTTGCCTGGCGATCCGCTGCAACTCGGCCTCGTCAACGCTCGCAGTCATGGTAAGACAGCGACATAAAGAGACTCATGACCCCCAGGTAGCACCAGTAGAGCACCAGCGCACCGACCGAGAACGCCAGCATGCCCCAGCGCGGGAAACGCGGATCGCCGATCAGGAACCCGAAGATCATCGTCACCAGGAAGCCCAGGAACGCCAACGGCACCAGCACCGCCCGGATCACGGGCTCGCCCAGCACCAGGATCGCGCAGGTCACGCATCGAAGCACCTGCCAGGCCGCATGGACGACCCATCCCAGGGCCGTGCCCACCCACCCGGCAGGGCTGCCCACGAATCCAGGGCCCTGCGGCTTTGCCGCTCGCCCAGTCTGCAGATCCGTCATGTTGTTTCCTCCGTCGCCCAGCATACGAGCCTCAGTGCGGCCAGCGGCACGGCGCGGCGCGAGCCATCCCCGAACCGGACCTCGCCGACATCGCCATCGCGCGCTTTGATCCGAAGCGATCCCCGGCGCCCTTCATGTTCCACGACCAGCACGGTGCGCCCGCCACTCACCGTCTGCGCGCTGCGCACCGAATTCCCTGCCCACGCCTCGGCGCCCTGTGCCCGCGCAAGCAGGGCCTCCACATTCGCCCGGCTCACCACATCCGGCCCCTGCACGACGGCCCGAACGACTTCCGGCGCCTCTCGGCCCGCCGAGACCAGCCGATAGAGCGTGCGCACGTCCTCGCCGACCCGGCCCTCCCGCACGGCCTGGCGCAAATCCTCCGAGGCCCCCATCAAGGCCGCCGCCTCGGTGATGAACGAACGCGGCTTGGCCAGCCGGCGCGCGATCTCCGCGCGCGTGATCCCTTCGCGCTCGCGCGCCGCGATGAACTGCGCCAGGTCGAGAGCCGACATGTCTTCACGATGCAGGTTCTCGGCCGCCTGCGCAAACGGATCGATCCGCTCGTCGATGAAGACCGGCACCGTCTTCAAGCCTGCGCGCCGCGCCGCGCGGATCCGCCGCTCCCCGCGATTGACGATGTAACGGCCCTGCGCGCTTGCGTTCGACCGCACCGACACCGGCTCCAGCACGCCGTGCAAGCGGATCGACGCGCTCAGCTCGTCGATGCTCTCCTCGCGGAAGCTGCGCCGTGGCTGCTCCGGATCGAAGTCGATCAGGTCCAGGTCGACGTGCACCGCCGCCGCAGGCGCCGACACGCCCTCAGCCGCCGCGAGCAGGTCCGAGGGCCGGAACTGCGCCAGCGCACTCAAGTCCAGGGCATCCCGATCGCTCATAAGGCAACCTCGCGCGAAACGACCTGTTGCGGCGCCTCGATGCGCGACTGCAGCAGCATGAAGGCCTGCCTGAGCTCCGCGCTGGCCTCGCGCGCCGAACTCCTGGCCAGTTCCCATACCGCCTTGCCTTCAGCCAGCGCCTCGGGTATCGCGGATCGGGTCGAGATGCGCGCCGGCACCACGAAATCCGGATAGCGCGAGGCCAGCTGCTGTATCGCCGCCTTCTGGCGCACGGAGTGCGCGTTGAAGCGGTTCAAGATGATGCCGGCCAGCTCCAGCTTCGGGTTGTAGCGCTGGCGAATACCGAAGATCGTCTTGAGCATGTCGGTGACGCCGTCGATGCTGTACTCCTCCAGCTCGATGGGGCACACCACGCGTGTGGCCGCAATCAACGCCGCGCTCATGCGCAGGCCCAGCGCCGGCGGCGTGTCGATCACCACCGTGTCGAAACGCTGCACCAGTTGCGCGACGCTCCTGCGGAATGCCGGCACGACCGTCTCAGGCTTGGCCAGCTCGACGTCTGCGAGCTTCTTCGAGGCAGCGATCAGCACGACGGGGCACTGCGAGGCCATCGCACGCATCGGCGCCATGGCCGTCGCCGCGCCCGCGAACAGATCCACCGCCAGCGCGCCGGCATCGAAGCCGCGCAGCGTCTTGGACGCATTGCCCTGCGTGTCCAGGTCGATCACGCACACGGACTGGCGATGCACGTCGGAAAGCCAGAGCGCATAGAGCACCGACAGCGTCGACTTGCCGACGCCGCCCTTTTGATTACCAAAGACTACAACATGCCCCATCACTGCACCTCGCTGCGTCGCCCGCGCCGGCATCCATAGCGCTACGAGACGTAAAGCTCATTACCGAATTCTCAATGTGGGTTGCGAGCCTCACAGCACCTGACGTTCCGCTGCCTCGCGCCAACTCCCCAGAGAAATCACGCAGTTAGCGTAGTCCGGCCAATTTCAATTGTCTAGATACTCTATAGCTAACTATAGGAATTCGATTGCGACGATTTGTTGACAGGCGCGGGCGGCCTGGCAGACAGTGCGCCCATGCGAGTCGGGAGTGGTCATCTGCGAGCATCTGGCGGACCGGCATGGCTCCGTGCATCGTTGCGACATGCCACGATGCTAGTCACGCTGCTGGGATGGCTTGCCTGCACGTGTGCAGCGCTGGCGCAGCCTTCAACCGCTGCGCACACCATCGCTCCCACCGAACAGGCGGCGCGCGACAGCGATCGCGTGGAGATCCTGCGCCAGGAACTCAGGAAGTCCGAGGCGTTGCTCGAGACCCTGGGCCGCCGCAAGACCGAGCGTCTCGCGGCGTCGGATTTCTCCGAGGTCACCGAGGCCGAGGAGCGGCACGCCCGCACCCTCGTCGACATCGCCGGCCTCAAGCGGGAGTTGGCAAGCGCCATGCGCACAGCCACGCCAACAACTGCGCAGACCCCAGCCTGGGCCGTAGGCAAGCCGGCCACCGCGCGATCGCCCGCCCCAAAGGCATCGCCCGCGCCTCCCTGGTGGGACGTCTACGGCAAGGGCCGCCGCGCCGAGCCCACCACATCGATTTCGCTGGCCCCGCCCGCCGGGGCGATCCCGCGAACTGTTTCAGCCCGCTGACTGGAGTAGCGCCATGCACAACGCCGCGACTGCTGGTACTTTCGTTCACAATATTGCATTACCCCACCTCTACACGCTTGCCCATGACCTCTGCGGTACGGCCCAAGCCCAATACGAGGGCGAAGACGCCGACCAAGGCCGCCCCTACATCCCGGATCGCGGCTGCACCAGCGCCGCCCAGTCGCGCCTTGCCCGCGGGTACCGTGACCCAGCTCGAGCTGGTCGAACTGCTGCACAAGGGTTCCCTCATCGAGATCGTCATTGCGGAAGTGGAGCCCGCCCGCTACCAGATGCACCTGGTGGTGGTTTGGCACTTCGGGCGCAGCATCCTTGCCGGCTCCTCCGGCCAGCCGCGGACCTTCCGCAGCCTGGACACGCTGCGGCTGCATCTCAAGACCCTGGGCATCGGCAGCACGCTGGTGCGCCTCGAGCTGCTGGCGTAGATCCCCGCGGCGCGGCCGGCCTCCAGGGCCGGGCGGGCCGCCCATTCCGCCTGTTGCTCGCCTGCCTGGTCGCGCTGGGCATGCTGGCCCCGGGGCTGGCCCTGGCCGGCAGCCCCTTTGCCACGGGCGCCAACGCCACCCAGCAACAGCTCACCTCGATCTTGACGCCGATCGCCGCCGTGGCCGTCATGGTCTCCGGCGCCATGGCCTGGTTCGGGCGCCTGAGCTGGTGGTGGATGGTGGCGGTGGTGATCGGCACCGTGCTGGTCTTTGGCGGTCCCCAGATCGTCTCCTGGATCCGGGGCCTTTTCGGGGTCTGAAGGAGCACGCCGTGCACCGCAACCCGGGCATCGTGGCGGACACGCTCTTCGTCGGGATGACGCGCCCGTCCATGATCTGGGGCGTCACCTACGCGGCCATGATGTTCAACGTCATGGTCACGACCGAGTCCTTCATCGTGACGAAGAACCTCGCCTGGCTGCTGGCATTCGTGCCGATCCATGGCCTGCTCTACCTGGTGTGCCTGTACGAGCCGAGGTTCTTCGACCTGGTGCAGTTGTGGGGCCGCACGCGCCTGCCGGCCCTGCTCGGCGGCAACCTGCGCTTCTGGCGGGCCAACTCGTACAGCCCGCTGGCCATCGACATGCCGGATGTCTCGGGCCGGCGGCACGCGCGCGCCGTGCCCACCGTGCTGTGAGGCAAGGCCATGCTGTTGCTGTCGCGCGCCGAGGCCACATTGCGCCGGGAAGTGAGCGCCGCGGCCATGATTCCGCTGGTCGCCCACGTGGACGAGCATGTGGCCCGCACCCGTGCGGGCGACTATGTCCAGACGCTGCGCCTGGCCGGCGCAAGTTTCGAGAGCGCGGATGACGAGGACCTCAACAGCTGGCACGAGCGCCTGAACGTCCTGCTGCGCAACATCGCCTCGCCCAACCTGGCCATCTGGGCCCATGTCGTGCGCCGGCGCGAGACCGGCTACCCGGTCGGGCGCACCGTCCCGGGCTTCGCCTGCGAAGTCGAGCAGCGCTACCGCCAGAAAATGGCCGGCGAGCGGCTGATGGTCAACGAGCTGTACCTGTCAGTCGTCTATCGGCCGCAGCCCACACGCGTCGGCAATGCGGCACTGCGCCTGCTCAAGCGCACCGACCCGGAAAGTGCCCGTGCCGAGATGCGCGACTCGCTGGACGCCTGCACCAAGCTGCGCCAGGAGTTGCTGGCCTCGCTGGAGCGCTACGACGCCGAGGCGCTGGGCGTCTACCGGATCGAGGGCGTCGCTGTGCTCTTCTCCGCGCTGGTGGAGTTCCATGGCCTCCTGATCAACGGCGAGTGGCAGCGCATGCCCCTGCCGCGCTCGCCCGTGAACGAGGTCCTGGCCACGACCCGGCCCTTCTTCGGCAACGAGGCCATGGAGTACCGCACCGGCACGCAGACGCGCATCGGAGCCTTCCTCGGCATCAAGGAGTACCCCACGCCCACGGCGCCCGGGATGTTCGGCGCCCTGCTGACGGCGCCCTTCCCCTTCGTCCTGACCCAGAGCTTCACCTTCCTGGCCAAGGGCACCGCCACCGACATGATGAACCGCCAGCACAACCGGATGGCCGCCGCCGGCGACCTGGCGGTGTCGCAGGCCGAGGAGCTCAAGGACGCGCTGGACGACCTAATGAGCAACCGCTTCGTCGTGGGCGATCACCATTTCACGCTGCACGTCCTGGCCGACACCTACGACGGAGTGAGCGAAGCCGAGGGCCGGCCGCGCCTGAAGCAGCTCAACGACAACGTCGCCCACGCCCGCTACCTGCTCGGCGACACCGGGATGGTGGTGGCACGCGAGGACCTGGCGCTGGAGGCGGCCTTCTGGTCCCAGTTGCCCGGCAACTTCGGCTACCGCACCCGCAAGGCGCCGATCACCAGCCGCAACTTCGCGGCCATGTCCCCCTTCCACAACTTTCCGACCGGCCGGGCCACCGGCAACTACTGGGGCGATGCGCTGGCGATGCTCATGACCCGCGCAGGCTCGCCCTACTACTTCTCCCTGCACGCCAGCGACCCGCGCAGCCCGGACGGCGGCAGCCGCCGGGACGTGGGCCACATCACAGGCGTCGGGCCGGTGGGCACCGGCAAGACGACCTTCCTGGGCTTTTGCATGATCGCGATCTGCAACCGGCTGGACGCCACCCAGGTCATCTTCGACAAGGACGAGGGCCTGCACATCCTCGTGCGGGCGCTCGGCGGCCAGTACCTGCCCTTGAAGAACGGCACGCCGACCGGCTGCAATCCCCTGCAGCTGGATGCCGGCATCGCCGACAACGTCGAGTTCATGCGCCATTGGCTCCGCCGGCTGGTGATGCGCTCGCCCACGGACGCCCTGACGGTGCAGCAGGAGGAAGACCTCGACCAGGCATTGCGCGGCACGCTCAAGCTCGAGTTGCCCTTCCGGCGCCTGTCCCGGCTCATTGCCTTCCTGGATGTGACGGACCCGGAAGGCATGCATGCACGCCTGCGCAAATGGTGCGCCAGCGAGCAAGGCGACTACGCCTGGGTCTTCGACAACGACGCCGACGCGGTGGCGCCGCTGCTGGCCCAGCACAGCCTGGTCGGCTTCGATGTGACCGACTTCCTCGACAACGACGTGGTCCGGGCGCCGCTGACCATGTACCTCTTTCACCTGGTCAACCGCATGGTCGATGGCCGGCCGCTGGTGTGCTGGATGGACGAATTCGCCAGGCTGCTGAGCGATCCGGCCTTCGCGCGCTTCGCCAAGAACGGGCTGGAGACCTGGCGCAAGAAGAACGCCAACCTGGCCACCTTCACCCAGAGCGCGAGCCAAGTGCTGGATTCCGGCATCGCACGAGCCATCATCGAGCAGACACCGACCAAGATTCTTTTTCCGAACCCGGAAGCGGACTACCGCGAATACACCGAGGGTTTCAACCTCACGGACCGCGAGTTCGCGCTCATCAAGCAGGAGCTGGAACCTGGGTCGCGCCAGTTCCTGATCAAGCAGAACCACGTGAGCGTGGTTGCGCAGCTCGACCTCAAGGGCTTCGACGACTTGCTGCACGTGATATCGGGGCGAACCAGCAACGTGCGGCTCATGCGCGAATGCATCGCCCGGCACGGGCCGCACCCGGATCAGTGGCTCGGAGCCTTCCGTGCCGCCCTGTCGGGCCAGTCCGCTCGTTCCCCTTCAAACCAGGAGATCTCCCATGCGTAGGCATCTACTCGCGTTGTTCCTCGCCGCGTCGGCGCTGCTGACGCCCCTGCACGCGCGCGCCGGAATTCCGGTCATCGACTTCGCCGCGGTCGCCAACCTGATTCAGCAGATCATGTACTGGCAGCAGCAGATTTCGGCAATGCAAAAGCAGTTCGACCAATTGCAGGCCTCGAAGGAGCAGTTGCAGCAAACCTACGGCGCGATGACTGGCAGCCGGGGTATGGATCAGCTGTTGTCGACCTCGGATGCGCAGCGCAACTATCTGCCGCAGAACTACAACGACCTGACGAGCTTGGTCAATGGCACCTCGACGGGGTATTCGGGCCTCTCAAGCCAGGTGCAGTCCATCATGAACGCGAACCAGATCCTCACCAGTTCGCAGATGGATGCGCTCAGCCCCGAGATGCGACGGACCGTGGAACAGGGGCGGCAGGCCGCGGCCCTGCTCAACGGCATGACCCGGAGCGCCTATCAGAACACCAGCCAACGCTTCTCCGCGCTGCAGCAACTGATCAACGCCATCGGCCGCACGAACGATCCCAAGGCCATTCAGGAACTCCAGGCTCGGATTCAGGCCGAGCAGAACATGCTCACGAACGAGCAGACCAAGCTGCAGAGCCTCTATCAGATCGCCAAGGCGGAAGAAATAGCCCAGCAGCAGCGCACCCGGGAACAAGTCATCTCGGGCCATGGCGGCTTCTCCAATCGGTTCACTCCAAGTCCCTGAGACCATGTCGAAGCCCATCGTTATCGTCGTCATCGCAGTCGTGGCACTCATTGCCGCTGGCGGTGCCTACCACTTCATGAGCCAGGAGCCAGCGGCAACGTCCACGGCCCCCGCGACCGCAGAGCGCATCGAAGCTCCGGTCGCTCCCACTCCAAGCCTGCCCAAGCCCGATCACGGCAACTTTCAGAAGCGCTTCCAGCCTTCAATGCCGCCCGCCAAGTAATCCACGACACAGGAGGCGCGATGTTCTTCCAACAGTTCTGGACGTGGTTGACTTCACAGTTGACCGACTACATCGCCAACAAATCGGCTGCCGTGGCGGGCGCGATAGAGCCTGCGGTCGTCACGCTCGCCACGATCTACGTCATGATCTGGGGCTTCCTGAGCCTGACCGGACGAATTCAGGAGCCGATCTGGGAAGGCGTCAAGCGCATCTTCTTCATTGCCATTGTGTTGGGCCTCGGCCTACGCCTCTGGCTATTCAACTCCCTGTTCGTCGACACCTTCTTCAGCGCACCCGGACAACTCGCCGCCGTCATCACAGGAGCGAGTGATCCAGTCACCGTGATCGACACCATCTGGGACAAGGGTGGAACGGTTGCGTCCAATCTTTGGAACAAGGGCGGTGTGCTCAACGGGGACTTCGGCTTCTATCTGGCCGGGGCCATCGTCTATCTCATCATGGGCGGGGTCGCGGTCTACGCGCTCTTTCTTTTGGCACTCTCGAAGCTTGCCCTCGCCCTGATTCTCGCCGTAGGGCCGGTCTTCCTCTGCCTTCTCTTCTTCGAGACTACTCGCCGATTCTTCGAAGCCTGGGTCGCCCAACTCGCGAACTACGCGTTGGTGGCCGTGCTCAGTACGTTGGTCGCCACGTTGATGCTGAAGGTGGTCTCGTCGTATGCGACCCAGACCGCCGCACGCGGCGCCGCCATCGTCACGGTGGATGCGCTGAATATGGTCCTGTGCGCGGCGCTGGTCCTGCTCATCATGCGCCAAGTGATGCCGATTGCGTCCGGACTTGCGAGTGGCATCGCGCTCAGCTCATTCGGACTTGTCAGCGGATTGGCTCAGTGGGCGCTTGGCGGCGCCAAGCGCTCCAGTTATGAATTCGGCCGTGGCGTCATCGACGGCATGCGCCGCGAGCCGGGCAGCCGCTGGGACTCCTTCCGCCGTCTGACTGGCAACCGTGTCGGCGCAGGGGTGGCCTCAATCGCCGGCATCGGAGCTTCGCGGCGTCGCGGTGGCACCGTGATCCCCAGGGAGCAGGTCATGCCGAACCTCGTGCATCGCCGATAAGCCAGGAGTCCTTTCGTGAAGTCTTGCCTGTCTCTCGCACTGGCCCTGCTTCTGGCGGCATGCGGCACCCGCCCGCCACTGCCGCCGGAGTGCCAGGGTCCGCTCACACCGATCAACCCGTCCTCGGCGACATCTGGAGCGCCTCATGAACCGGGACCCCGCGCTTGAGAAGTACCTCCAGGAGGCCCGGAGCTGGGAGCTCGACCGCGCTCGCCACGCAGAGCGCTCGGCCAGGATCGCCTGGACAGTCGCGGGCATCGCAGGCGCAACCGCGCTCCTGGCTGTTGCCGCCGTCACGGGGCTCACGCCCCTGAAGCAGCCCGTTCCCGTGGTCATCCGCGTGGACAGCAGCAGCGGCGTCGTGGACGTCGTCCCGACCTATCAGGGCACTGCCGACATCGAGCAGGTGGTCACCCGCAACCTGCTGCAGAATTACGTCATCGCCAGGGAGCGCTACTTCTACGGCACCGCGGAGGCCGACTACGAACTGGTCGCCTCCCAGAACTCCCCACACCTGAACCAGGAGTGGGCAACCCTCTGGGCCATCAACAATCCGCTGTCGCCCCTGAACGTCTACAAGGACGGCACCGCCATCCGAACGCAGGTGCGCTCCGTCACCTTCCTCAAGCTAGACAGCGGCAAGGACAAGCTGGCCCAGGTGCGCTTCACCCGCTACACCCGCGCGAGCGGCACCGGCGACGAGCAGACGAGCCACTGGGTCTCGACCATCGAGTTCGCCTACGTCCAGCCCTCCAAGGACGACAAGTGGCGCTCGCTCAACCCGCTGGGCTTTCGTGTCGTCGAGTACCGACGTGAACCCGAGGTGGCGGCCGCAGGCGTAGCGGCGACGCCCCCCATCAAGCCGGAGCCGCGATGAGGACATGTGCCACGCTTTCCCGATGGATGCACGCTGCGGTGCTGGCGTGCAGCGTCGGCCTGAGCGCCCCGTCCGGTGTCGCCGCCACGCTCCCTCCGGCCGGCAAGGTGGATGCCCGCGTGCGCACGGTCGCCTACAACCCCGACGATGTCGTCACGCTGCACGGCTACGTGGGCTACCAGATCCACCTGCAGTTCGCCGAGGGCGAGGAATTCGTCAACCTGGGCTCCGGCGACAACGCCGCCTTCGACGTGGGCGCCGAGCGCAACCACTTCTTCATCAAGCCCAAGGAAGCCCGTGCGTCGACCAACCTCACGGTGCTGACCAACCGCCGGGCCTACCACTTCGACTACGTGGTGTCGGCCAGCGCACCTGTCGGCGCCGCCGCGCGGCGCATGGTCTATTCGATCCGCTTCACCTATCCCGAGGACGAAGCCCGCGCCCTGGCGGCCGAGGCCGAGCGCCGCCGGACAGAGGCACGCATGAGCCAGACCTCCGACAGGCCGCGCAACATGGACTACTGGTTCTGCGGCAGTGAGGCGCTCAAGCCCATGAGCGCCTACGACGACGGCGTGCAGACGCGCCTGCGCTTCCAGGCCCGCTCCGAGTTCCCGGCGATGTTCGTGCAGAACGACGACGGATCGGAGTCGCTGCTGAACTTCAATGTCGAGAACGACGAAGTCGTGATCCATCGGGTTGCACACCGCTTCGTGCTGCGCCGCGGCCAGTTGGTCGGCTGCGTCGTCAATCGCTCCTTCGCCGGCGGCGGTGCGCGCACGGCCACGAACACCAGTGTGCCTGGCGTGCAACGATCCACTATGGGGGGCGAACCATGAGCTGGCTGGGTCGTGTACATGGGCCACGCGGTGCGTATGACACCGCCGAGCAGGGGCCGCGCGGTGAAAACGAAGCGATCAGCGGCACTCCCGATCGCCGTGTGGACGCCGACACCGGGGAAATCCTTCCGGTGCACGGCACCACGCGGCCGGATCCGGGCGGCCTTGGCAGGAGCAGCGAGCACGGCGATGCCGGCGCCGCCACGGTCCAGGGTGAGCGGACCATTCCCTCGGTCAACCGCGAGCGCTCCATCCAGTCGCGTATCAGCGGCGGCCTGGCGCTGGCCACCATCATCCTGCTCGGCGGGGGGTTTCTTTTCTGGTACTACAACACCCAGTACAGCAAGACGCGCGATGCCGAGGAGTCGGCGCGCAGGGCCGCCGCAGCACGCGCCGGCGGCGAGATGAAGGTCCCGCCCCTGGGCCGCATCGAACCGCCCAGGACGCCCATCGACGCGGCGCCCGTCTCCACCGGCAGTCCCGTCCCTGCCCCACCGCTGCCCTCGGCCAATCCCGGCGGCCCACCCCAGAAGACGCCCGAGCAACTGGCACTGGAACGACAGCTCGGCGCCCCGGTGCTTCGCAAGGCCCAGCCACTCACCGGCGGCGGCCCGTATGCAGCCGCCGGCGCAGTGGCCGGACCATCCGGCCCCGTAGGCCTGCCCGTCATGCCCAACGTCGCCCAACTGGTCAGTGCCATGCAGAGTCCCAACGCCGCCGCAGGTCCTACCGCGGGTCCGATCGGCAGCAGCCTGGCCGCGAACCTCCGGCCCACCCCGACACCCGCCGTGATGGCCCAGACGCTCCCCACCCGGCGCCTCCTGTTGCCCAAGGGGGCCTTCATCGACTGCACGCTGGAGACGGCCATCGACTCGACCTACGAGGGCATGACCACCTGCATCGGCGCGAGCGACATTTACGGCGCCGACGGCAAGGTGGTCCTCCTGGAGCGCGGCACCAAGTACGTGGGTGAACAGCGCGGATCGCCTCGGCAGGGTCAGGGCCGCGTTTTCGTGGTCTGGAACGAGGCGCGCACGCCCACCGGCGTGGTGGTGCAACTCGCCTCGCCCGGCACCGACGAGCTCGGCCGCAACGGCCTGCCTGGTTTCGTCGACACCCACTTCTGGGAGCGCTTCGGCGCCGCGATCCTGATCTCCGTCATTGACGGCACGATGGCGGCCCTCGCCGCCCACCAGCAAAGCGGCACCCAGATCGGCAGCGGCGGCGGCGCCGTGATCGCTCCGCAGGGCAGCCGGGATGTCATCGCGGAAGTGCTGCGCAGCACGGTTGCCATTCCGCCCACCGTCATCAAGAACCAGGGCGAACGCATCCAGATCCTGGTCGCCCGCGACGTGGACTTCAGGAGCGTCTATGCGCTTCGAACCGAACCGGCAACCCCTTGACCGCGAAGACGGCGCGACGGGTGCTGCGGGACCGGCGCCCGCGCCAGCGTCTCGGCCCGCGGATGAGGCCCCGTCCTCCCTCGCGCTCTTCCTCGGGCCACTCGCCCGGCTGCTGCAGGATCCCGAGGTCACCGAGATCTGCATCAACGAGCCCGGCGCGGCCTTCGTCGAGCGCCAGTCGGGCTGGACGCGCGAGGAACTGCCCTTCGCGTCGTACGACTGGTGCATCTCCATTGCCAAGCTGGTGGCCAACTTCACCCGCCAGCGCATCTCGGCCAGCGAGCCCCTCTTGTCGGCCACGCTGCCCGGCGGCGAGCGCATCCAGATCGTCCTCCCCCCGGCCACGCTCGATCACACCGTCTCGATCACGATCCGGCGGCCGTCCAATGCCCTGTGGACCCTGGAAGAACTGGACGACATGGGCATCTTCGGACCCACGCGCAACATTCCCGATATCGCTTCGCGACAAGCGCAGATGGAGCAGCTCTCGCCCGAGGGCCGGGAGCTGACGACCCTGCTGGCACGACGGCAATTCGTCCAGTTCCTGCGCCGGGCCGTGCACCTGCGCAAGAACATCCTCCTCTCCGGAGCTACGGGCTCGGGCAAGACCACGGTCAGCAAGGCGCTGATCCTGGAGGTGCCGCCGGAAGACCGCCTCATCACCATCGAAGACGTCAAGGAGCTGTCGCTGCGCAACCAGCCGAACCACGTGCGTCTCTTCTACTCGCAGGGCGCGCAGGGCCAGGCCGAGGTTACGCCCGGACAGTTGCTCGCGAGCGCCAAGCGGCAGCGCCCGGATCGCGTCTTCGTCTCCGAATTGCGCACCGGAGAGGAGGTCTACGACTACCTGGTGTCCATCAACACCGGCCACCCCGGCTCCATCACCAGCGTGCATGCCGACAGCGCCGAGATGGCCTTCGTGGCGCTGGCCCAGCTGATGAAACGCAGCCAAGCCGGCCAGGGCATGACGACGCGCGAGGGGGTGGAACTGGCCCAGATGAGCGTGGACATCGTCGTTCAATGCGCGCGCGACCGCAGCACCACCGGCAGCCCGCGCATCGTGCGGGAGATCTGGTATGACCCTGGCACCAAGCTCAGAGGGCTTGCCTAGCCCCTTCAAGATCGTGGTCGCGCTGCTGGTGGCAGCGCTGGTCGGTCTGTACCTGGCCGGCTATGCCTTCCTGATCGTGATGAAGCTGCCGGCGCAGAACGCGTCGCTGCTGACCATCCACCAGTATTGGGCAGCCTACGGCGAGCGCCCGGACGTGCGCCGCACCCTGCTCACGACCCTCGTCGGCGCACAGGGCCTGTGCATGGGTCTGGTCGGCTTCGCGATGCTGCCGCGCCGGCGCCCGCTGCACGGCCAAGCGCGTTTCGCCAGCCGCCGTGAGATCAAGCAGGCCGGCCTGCTCGAGGAACACGGGATCATCCTGGGGCGGCTGGGCGGCCGGTATCTGGTTCTGCCCGGCCAGCAGGGCGTCGAACTCGAAGCGCCACCGCGCAGCGGCAAGGGCGTCGGGGTCGTCGTGCCGAACCTCCTGAACTGGCCCGGCTCCACGATCGTGAGCGACATCAAGGGCGAGAACTTCATCCGCACCGCCGGGTACCGGGCGGTGCACGGCCAGGAGGTGCACCTCTTCGATCCACTGTCGGAGAAGGAATGCTCGGCCCGCTGGAACCCGCTTGGCTACGTGGCGGAAGAACCCTACCGCTGCATCGACGACTTGCAGCGCATCGCCACGATGCTGTTTCCCGACCCACTGGCGGGCGATCCTTTCTGGACGTCGTCGGCGCGGTCCTTGTTCCTGGGCATCGCTCTTTACCTCTTCGAAGCGCCAGGTGCCACGCGCACGCTGGGAGAAGTACTGCGCCAGGGAATGGCCAGCGATGCCGAGGGCTTCCAGAAGCACTGGAAGCGCGTGATCGATGCTTGCGAACGCGCGGGCTACCCGCTGTCGCAGGAGGCGGTGCAAAGCCTCTACGACATCATCGACCTGGCACCCACCACGGCCTCGAGCATCCGCAAGACCTTCACCAGCCGGCTGGACCTGTGGCTCAACCCGATGATCGACGCGGCCACCTCGGCCAACGATTTCGACCTGCGCGACCTGCGAAAGCGCCCGATCTCCATCTACGTGCAGATCAACCCGGACAACATCGCCCGACTGCAGCCGCTGCTGAACCTGTTCTTCCAGCAGGCGATCGGCCTGCAGACGCGCGAGCTGCCGGAGAACAACCCGCAGCTTCGCCATCAGCTGCTCCTGATGCTGGACGAGTTTCCGGCGCTCGGCCGCATCCCCGTCATTGCCGAATCCACCGCCTTCCTGCCGGGCTACAACGTGCGCACGGTCATCATCGTCCAGTCCAATTCGCAGTTGATTGAGAAGTACGGCGTCGAGGGGGCGAAGTCCATCCGCAAGATGCTCGCAGCGCGCATCGTTTTTCCGCCCAAGGAGTACGAGGACGCCGAGGCCATCTCGCGCGAGCTGGGCACCTACACGGTGCGCCAGAAGAACATCAGCCGGCCCCTGTGGGGCGGCACCGGAAAGACCGCAACCGTGAGCATCAGCGAGCAGCCCCGCCGCCTGCTGTTGCCGCAGGAGGTCAAGGAGCTGGGCCCCGAGCGAATGATCCTCTTCTGCGAAGGTCTGCGCCCCGTGCTCGCGCACCGCATCCGCTACTTCAAGGACAAGTCCTTCGTGCGGCGCGAGATGGCGCCGCCGGCCGTGCCGAGGCTGGATGTACAGGGTGCCCGCCAAGCCGCTGCCACGGCGCCGGCCATAGGCGCGGACGACGCGGACAACGCGCCCACCGATGCATCGAGTGCCCTCACCCACCTCACCCCGGCGGGCGGGGGACAGGTGCTGTCGAAGGAGGATGCACCCGTGGCCAACGACGTGTTGAGCGACACGCTGAAGCTGGACGACTTCTCGTTCGACTTCGACGACGTGGAGATTCCCACCGAGCAACTGAGCGACGAGGACATCAAGCGCCACGCCGACGAGTTCGTATCGCGGCTGCTCGACTGACCCCCCGTTTCGAAACCGAGAAAGGAACCGACATGGCGAATCCATCCATGCACGAGCAGGCGGGCAGCGGCAGTCCTGACGCAGGGCCGGACGAGTTCGCCGGTTCGGTCCAGGGCGACGCGCAGCAAACCGGCCGCGCGCATCCCCGTGTCCCGGAGGCCATCGAACGCCGCTACCTCAAGGTCGATGACCGCTACCTCTTCCCGGATCGCACGCTCGCCTTCATCGACGACGGCAGCCGCATCCGCGTGCGCACGGAAAACCGCGAGGTCATGCACAGTGTCATCGCCATCGCCGAGGCCAGGGGCTGGCGGGTGATCGAGCTGCGTGGCACCGAAGCCTTCCGCCAAGGCATGTGGCGGGAGGCGGCGCTGCGGGGGATCGAGGCGCGGGGCTATCGGCCGACCGAAGCCGAGGTCCGCCAGGCCGAGCGCACGCGGACCCGGAATCAGCCCGTTGAAGCTTCGGTGGACCGCGGCGGCGCCTCGGAACCGCGCTCTCTGCGCGACGGTCCACGCCCACCGATCCACGGCGTGCTGGTCGCCGCCGCCGCGGCGCCGTACCAGTTCCACCCCGAGCAGCGCATGTCCTTCTACGTGAAGGTGCGCACCGAGGTCGGCGAGCGCACGATCTGGGGCGCCGACCTTGAACGGGCGCTGGCCGAGTCGGCGTCGCAGCCACGCATCGGGGACCCGATCGTCCTCACGCAGCACGGCACCCGCCCTGTCAATCTGCGCGTGCCGGCACGCGACGACGCAGGCGGGTTGATCGGCGAGCGCAAGATCGTCGCCCAGCGCGCCCGCTGGCGCATCGAGACGCCCGAGCACATGCGCGACCTGCGGCGCCAGGCGCGCTTGCTGCGCACCGGCCAAGTCCTGCCCGACGCTTCCCTCGACACCTCTGCAACCCTGGCCACCGCGGCCGCAGGCCTGAAGCTGGCCAAGCAGTACGCCCAGCGTGTGACGTTGGACGGGCCTTCGCAGGAACGACTGGTGGAGGCCATCCGCGACCGCATGGCCGCTGCCGTCGAACAGGGCCAGACCCTCCACCTTCCCGAGCGCAAGATGCGGCCGAGCCAACGACGGGTCCGCCAGCGCGCAGGCCGTAGCCGCGAGGAGCCGATCCATGAACGCACCTAGACCACAGGAGCGCTGGGTGCTTCGTTTCCACCGCGCGGCCCGGCCCCATGGCCTTGCCTTCTTCGCGTGCATCCTGCTGGCCGGGCTGTCATTGCGCGGCCGCGCGGCCCCTGCCGAGATGGCAGGCGTCACCACGCAGCCGTTGCGCGCGGTGGCGCAGGGGCCCATCGCACCCGTCGGCGCGACGGATGCCGCCGCGCCGGCGCCCTCCGCTCCCGTTTACTCGGCAGCCTTCACGCCCGGCCACGACCTGCGCCTCGTGCTGGACACGATCCGGGGTGCGAAGGCCACGTTGCTGGTGGCCGCCTACTCCTTCACGAGCAAGCCGGTGGCCACAGCGCTGCGCGATGCCCAGCGCCGCGGCGTGCAGGTATTCGTGGTGGTGGATGCCGGCGAGGCGGCCAAGGGCTATTCGGCCGCGCGATTTCTCGCCAACGAACGGGTGCCAGTCAGAGTCAACGCCCGCTACGCACTGCAGCACAACAAGTTCATCGTCGTGGATGGCGCCGTGGTGCAGACCGGCAGTTTCAACTACACCGCCTCGGCCGCCGGGCACAACGCCGAGAACGTGCTCGTGGTGGGCAACGCGCCGGACCTGGCCGCCCGGTACGGCCGCGAGTGGCGGCGGCTCTGGGACGAGGGCACGGAATTGCCTGCCGCCTATTGAAGCCACGGCCCGGGTACACCCGCGCGCAAGCACCCTTCATCCCATGCCGCAAACTTCATCGACGAGGGCGCTTCCCAGCACGCCCGGTCGCCTCGCATGGGCCGTTTCGGACGGCTCGCTGGAGGCGCTCAAGTGGGTGGCCCTGGTTCTGATGGCCGGCGACCACGTCAACAAGTACCTGTTGCACGAATCCAGCACGACGCTCTATGCCCTCGGGCGCATGGTGATGCCGGTCTTCGGCTTCGTGCTGATGTTCAACCTGGCCCGCCCCGGCGCCCTGGCCGTCGGTCTGCATCGGCGGATCATGAAACGGCTGGCAATCTTCGGCGCCCTGGCGACGCCCGCCTTTGCCTGGCTGGTGGGATGGTGGCCGCTGAACATCCTCTGCACGCTCTTCGTCGCCACCCTGGTTGTCTACCTGCTCGAGCGCGGCGGCAAGGGAAATCGGCTCCTGGCTGTCGTGGCGTTCGTCATCGGCGGGGCGCTGGTGGAGTTCTGGTGGCCGGCGCTGCTGTGCTGCCTGGGCACATGGGCCTTCCTGCGCCAGCCCACGGTAGGCCGCTTCACGCTGTGGGCGTTCGGCACGGCCTCCCTGGCCATCATCAATGGCAACTTCGCTGCGCTGGTCGCCATGGCGCTGATCTGGGGCGCTACGCAGGTGGACATCCCGCTGCGCCGCAGCCGCTGGGTCTTCTACGTCTTCTACCCGGCCCACCTCACAGGTTTGGCTCTCTTCCTGGCGACGCGCTAGCCTGCGCCTGCCGGGGCGCCGCACGCAGGCCGGCCTTGCAGGTCGACTCCAGGCGGCCTCGCTGTGTCAAACCTCTCCCCATGCCGGCCGCCCAACATGACGCCCTGCTATAACTCACGCTCACATGGACAGCACCCAACTGCGCATCCGCATCGACCGCGCCATTGCCGACAAGGCGCACAAGATGGCCAGGTCGCTCGGCATGGAGTTGCCCGACGTGGTCCGCATGATGCTCACCGAGGCGGTGCGCATTGGCGACTTCTCGATCGAGCGCGGCGAGCAGCGGCCCACGGGCCAGACCGCCCGGCCCTTCTACGAATACGACGAGCGGCAGTGGAACTCGATGAAGACCGTGCTCGACGCCGAATTGGCGCTCGCACTGGTCAACCAGTACATCGCCTCCCACACGCTCCAGATCGAGGCGGCGGCTGAACGGGTCGAGCCTGATGCACGTCGGATCCAGCAGCTGACCCAGGAGCGCGACGAAGCCCGCAAGGTCCTCGCCACTCTGGATCCGGCCGATGCCGGCGCCATCCAAGCGATCCTGCAGCGGTTCGGACCCCCGCCGAATCGGGAGGGACAGAACACTGTGAATCACGAGGAAGGGGACCCACCGTGACGCGGCCCCCGGAAGCCGGGCCTGCCCCCGCCCCTGACTTGCCCACGCCCTCCGAGCGCGAGCTGCGGCGCCTGTACGAGCGATGCGTCGCACCGGACCTCCTGGTCGGTGCGCAGACTGCTGAGCACCCTGTGGCCATGGTCATCGCCGGACAACCCGGCGCGGGCCTCACTTACACGTCGGTCATGCTGCGCCAGCAACTGATGCAGACCGTGGTCACCGCCGCCCACGTGTCCATGAACCGCATGCGTGCGTACCACCCGCTGTGGGCGGCCGGCGGCGACGTGGCCCCGGCGGCCGCCGCGCAGGTAACCGCGCATTGCCAAGCCTGGTTCGACCGCTTCGTCTCGGACGTCCAGACAAGGCGCCTCAACCTGGTCGTTGAGGTCGAGACCACGGACATCGAGGCCGTGCCCAGGCTCGCGGCGGACCTGCGACGCGGCGGCTACATCGTCCAGGCGGTGTTCGTGGGCACCGCCCGCGAAGAAAGCCGGCTGGCCATGCTGGCACGCTACGAGATGCGCCGCCGCGCGGGGCTCGCCGCCGAAGCGCCTTCGATCCAGGCCCATGAGCTGGCCTTCAGCAACGTGGGCAGCCTCCTGGGCCGCCTGGAGCACGAGCGCATGGTCGATGGCCTGCGGGTGATCACACCCAGCGGCACCCAACTGTATGAGAGCCGGGTGATCGACGGCGTGCTCAACCGTGTCCCCCGTGCCGCCGAGACATTGCGGATCCATCTAGACCGCGCACCCGATGCCAGGGAACTGGTCCAGTACGCGATGCGCTGGGAAACGCTGGTGCAGCGCCTGAACAGCGACCCGACCGTTCCGCGCGACATCGCCGGGCGCACGGTCATCTGGCGCAATGAAGCCGCCGCTCGCTGCGAGCAGGATCCCGACGCGAGACAGATGCTGCAGTGGGCGCGCGAGGCTGGGGCCTTCCGGGTGATGAACCGCTTCGAGTTCGAGAAGGAGTTCCCGCACTTGGCGCGCGCCGTCGCCGCGCTGGGCGAGGCGGTTCTCGAATCCGAACGCTTCCCGCCCAGGGAGGCTGCCCGGCTGCTGGCCCACGCGCGCGAGAACATCGCGCAGCGCATCGAGCGCGGGGACATGGCGCGCATCATCGCGCGCCAGAAGGCGATGGAAATGAAGGCGCAGGGAAAGGCAAAAACCCAACCGGACAGAGAGCGAACGGCGAAGGAACCGCCGTCCGAGGAGCCTCCTACTCGGTAGTCCGCCCAGAGGGCTCCGGCCACAGTGTGGCGTGGCCGCAGAGCTTCCGGCCATCCAGGGCAACAGCGCCCACTTCATGGTGTACAACGAATTCCGGCTTGCAGCGGTTGCAGTCGGTCGCCGGTGAACGCCAAAGTCACGGTTTCTAATCCAAGGCGGCCATTGAACCACCGTGACCTGTGGAAGCGCGATCGACGACAACGGGTCGAAAGCGGAAGTCGTCCTGGAGCGACTGGTCAGCGCCCTCTGTCCTCGCCATTACAAGACACACCTCAACGGCGAGAAGTGCTAAGCGCAATTGTGGTCAGAGCCGATCCGTCCGGAAGCCGCATCGATTGCGTCTCGACTTGCATGCGCCAAACGTCCGGACCGGTGAGCCACCAATCGCCTTGCTCCTTCTTGGGCGTCGACGTGCGATTGGTGGCCTTGAATGCGATGTCGAAGGCGGCCGTGTTGTGGTTGAGCTGACTGACCGGATACAGGTCGAAGGGCCATGACTTGCTGCGCACGAACCAGCGTCTGCCCCGCATCTCGTGGCACGCCACGCACACGGGCGCGGTCGACCTCTTGGCCATCTTGATCGCCGAAGCGGTGACGCTCGCGTTGAACGCGTCGGCCAGCTCCGCGGCGACGTTGAGCGTCATCTTCCTGCCTTCGAGCCACGGAGTCACCATGTAGTCGGGCAATACGAGCTGGCTCGCATACACGTTCGCGCTTGCCTCGACCGACAGCGCTTCGGCGTTTTGCGGCCCGATCGAATCGCTGGAGCAATTGAACGACGCGCGTTGGGCGTCGTTGATCCAGTGCGCCAACTCATGCCCGAGCGAGAAGCGTTGCCGGCCCGGATTGTCGTTCGCCTCGATGCTGATCACCGCCTTGTCGCCGTCGGTGAGAAGCCTAGCGGCGCAGCCATCAAGGCGTCGATAGATGACGGTCGCCCCTCTTGAAAGGGCGACTCCCTCGAGATCTATGTGCTCGGGTTTGCGAAAGCCGTTATCCCAAAGAAGCTTCTCCGCCGGCGACAAGGAAGCGACGTCAATCATGTTGATTTGGATCTATCTTTCCAAGCAAAACAAGATCGTCATACGTTGAATTCCAGTCGTTCTCGGACTGCTTGGATCCGTTTCTGAATGCTGTGGCGAGGTTTGGCTCTCTCTGAAACGCGCTTTGCACCAGCTCTTTTATGCGTTCCAAAGCGGGCCTGCTCGTCGCGACTGGCGCCTTGGTGGCCTTCTTCACAGCCTTGGTCGCGGCCACCCTGCTTCGTTGAAATTCGGAGACCGCGGCGTCGATCGCCTCGGCCATCTCCCGGGCCACGCGGTCGGGATCGAGGCCGTCCTCGACGAACTCGGCACGGATCTGCTCGGCCGACGTCTCCTCCAAGTCTTTGCTGATCAGCGCCTGGATGGAGCTCAGCGTCTTGCGCGCGTCAGTAGTCATGCCTTCCTCCTGCCCGGGTAGTGTTTGTCGACCGTGCGGCGCAGCTTCTTGCGGCCGCTGGCGTAAGCCGTGGCGGTCATTCCGGTGGCCTGCTGGATCTCGTCGGGACTCATGCCAATCTCCTCGCCGTCCATGATTTCGTGGACCACATCCCCTTGTGCGAAGAGTACGCGGATCGCGGCCACGTCGGCTTCGGCCGCCGCCTGCCGCGCTTCCCGCTCCTGGCGTTCGATCAGCTCCTCCTCGACGCTGGGGTGGTGGCGCTCCGGCTCGGAGAGGTGGGCGTTGTCCTCGCCGTCCTCCGTGGCCAGCGCCTCGGCGCGGCGGTCCACTTTCTGCTTAACGGAGTTCTGCGAGCCATTGGCGATGCTCCTCATGCACTCCATCAGGAAGGCCACGAGGTCGACCGTCTTCGGCCATGGCCGGCCCCGCTCCCCGTCCTCTCGCTCGCCCGAGGTGCCTATCAGGGCGCGCTTGACGGCCTCGCTGAACAGCTCCCGGCCGCTCGCGAACTCGCTGCCAAGCGCCATGACGTCGCCCTGGCGGTAAAGCCGGAGCCTCTCGTCCACGGTCAGCCGCCTGAGCGCCTCGATCAACTCGTCGACGGTCGCCATTTCATCTGGGGGTCTTTTGCTTGCCACTACGCCTCCAAGGGTCGCCATGGACGTGTGCGGTCGTTTTCGCGATCGCGGACATCCGCCCGGCGATGTCCGCGAATCGCCGAGCCACCGCACACATTAGCAGCAGCAATCTCGCTGCGCCAACAGGGACTCAGACCATGAGCAAACGCAATCAGCACGTCGTCCCGCGCGACGATGGATGGGCGATCCGGGGAGCCGGCGCCAAGCGCGAGACCGACCACTTCGACCGCAAGCAGGACGCGGTCGACCGCGCCCGCGAGATCGCCCAGAACCAGGGCACGGAACTGGTGATCCACGGCCGCGACGGGCAAATCCAGTCGAAGGACAGCCACGGCCACGACCCGTTCCCGCCCAAGGGCTGACGGAAACGGTAGGCACTGGACAAAAGCACAGGTTAATGTAAGATGGGCACTACATATGGGGCCTCGGCGCCTGCCGGACCCCATATGTAGTGTTTGGCCGGCATCGGTAAGGAAAGCGAAATATGGCGAAGCGCACGTGGAACAAGCAGACTGCTCAGGACCGCATCGACGCGCGGTTGGCGGAAGTGAAGACGGTTGAGATCCGCGACTACGGCCGCGACACCGACCTCAATGGGCTCGCCAACGGCGTGGCCTACCGCGTGGACGGGGTGCACGTCTACGTCGACATCCTGAACCTCGACGAGATGCTCGGCACCACCAACTTCGAGGGGGTTACGGTCCACAAGCGGACCTTGCGCTTCCTGAATCTGCATTTCCGCGCCGCGCGCAACATCCTGGTGGACGTCGACGCGATCGAGGTCGACTTCCACAACCAGCGGCTCCACGCGGTGTTCGCCAAGCCCTACGACGACGAGGCCAAGCGCATCCATCGCGCGGTGGCTACCGCGCAGCTCATGATCGACGTGCTGGCGCACACCGGTGAGGGCGGAGACGATCCGCTGCCGGCAGCGAAGGTCCGCGTCGGCATCGACTCGGGCGAGGCGCTGGCCGTCAACAACGGGCGCCGCGGGCACCGCGAGCCGCTGTTCCTGGGCTGCGCCGCGAACCTCGCGGCCAAGCGCGCCGGAGGCGGCACCAAAGCGGGGATCTTCATGACCAACAACGCGCGCTCCGCGGTGGGCTGGTCCGAGGTGTCCAACGTCGACACGATCCCGCTGACCACCGAGGAGATCGAGAAGTCACAGGACCAGGCGAAGCTGGGCATCACGGTGGACTCCGTGGTCAAGACCTGGAAGGAGGACCTCGAGAAGCTCCCCATCGGGGCCTTCGAGTTCTCCGCGCACACGCCACCGTTCGCCACGCTGGACCTCGAGCTGCTCACGCCGAAGAACTCGCGGCGCCAGGACAGCGTCTCGATCTACGCCGACATCGACGGTTTCACCAGCTACGTCGACGAGCGTATCGGCGACGACGAGTCGGCCAAGGACGTCGTCAGGGCTCTGCACGTGCTGCGCGCGGAACTCGACGCGACGCTCCACGCCGACTTCGCCGGCCGCAAGATTCGCTTCATCGGCGACTGCGTGCATGGAGTGCTGGTCGAGGGGACCGCGGCCACCACCGACGCCGAGGACAGCGCGAAGAACGCGCTGCTGTGCGCCGCCGCCCTGCGCAGCAGCTTCAAGCTGGCCCTCGAGCGGCTCGATGGCGCGGGCGTGGACGTCGGCAGCATGGGCCTGGCCGTGGGCTGCGACTACGGCACCCAAGCCATCACGCGCCTGGGCATGAAGGGCGAGATGGTGCGCTGCGTGGTCGGCCGGGCGGTCCTGCGCTCCGAGGAGGAGCAGCGCCGCTGCGACGGGCAGCAGACCGCGATGGGCGAGGCGCTGGCGAAGGCCGCGCCGGCCGCGTTCCGCGAGCACTTCGGAACCTCTCGGCGCCGCTCCGGCTTCGATTATGACGCCGCCCTCGCGGTGCTGGCCAAGGCCGAGGAGGCCAAGAAGGCCGAGGCGAGCCGCGCCAGCGGGCTGCTGCGCCCGGCTACCGCGGCGGCCGCGGCCGGCTTCTCGTTCCCGGCGCGCGCCGCCTCGCCCTCGAAGACGCCGGCGGGATTCGCCTGATGTGGTTCATCACGCGCGTCGGCCGATACAACCAGGAGCGGGACGCCATTGGCGAGCTCGCCGCCGAGCCGTGGATCGAGAACGTCAGGTGGCGGCTCGACCGGGGGTTGTTCGTGGACGCCGACATCGTGGTCGCCGAAGTCCTGCGTCCGGTCACGCTCGCGTATCCCGACATCTTCCCGTTCGCGCCGCCGTCCGTGCGGCCGCGCGAGGGCGGCGAGCGCTGGAGCATCCATCAATACGGCCCTGGCGGCGAGCTGTGCCTCGAGCACCGCGCGGACAATTGGCAGGAGCACGTGACCGGCGCCGACGTGCTGCGCAGCGCCCACCGGTTGCTGTCGACCGAAGCAGGCGCGACCGGCGACCCCGACGCCTCGCGCGTTGTGCCCTCCGCGCATCGCGTCAGCCTGGGACAGCGCCTCCGCTCGGAACCCATGCGGCTTGTCGAGACCGAGGCGCTGGCGGCCGCGGTCGCGGCGGCCGGCGAGCCGCGCGCCATGACGGCGCGGATGCTGGTCACCGGCCGCAACTTCGTGCTGTTCGTCGTGAAGATCGCCCAGCCTGGCGGCGCCGAGTGGCGCGACCCCACGCTGCCGGAGCCGATCGGCCGATACGAGTTCGAGACCGGCCACGTGATCGCCTTGCCCTCCGGCGACGCGCGGCTCGGGCAAGTCGAGGTCGCCGCGGCCAGCGGCGCGCGGGCGCTGCGTTCGCTCCTCTTGCGCGCAGATCTCGCCTTCGAGTCCTCGGAGACGCTGGTGCTTTCGCTGCCCACGGGCTTGCGGGCGTTTTACGTCGATCCGAAGGACGACGCCGCGATTGAATACGCGATCGTGCCGCCCAACCCTGGGCAGAGGGCCGCTCCTGGCCGCGAGGCGTTCGGCGAGAAGCTCGTGGGCGTGCTCGGCGCGGGCTCCATGGGCAGCAAGGTGGCCGCGAGCCTCGCGCGCGCCGGTGTGGCGAAGTTCCTGCTGATCGACGACGACGTGCTCGGCGCCGAGAACATCGCCCGCCATGAGCTCGACTGGCTCGCGGTCGGCGCTCACAAGGTCGACGCGCTCGCCGAGCGGCTGAAGCTGTTGCGGCCGGGGGCGACGATCGACGCGCGCAGGCTGAGCTTAGGGGGGCAAGAGAGCAGCGGGTCGCTGCACGGCGCGCTCGCGGCGCTCGCCAAGTGCGACTTGATCGTGGACGCCAGCGGCAGCGACGACGCCTTTAACTACGCCGCCGGCGTCGCGGCAGAGAGCCAGCGGCCGATGGTCTGGGGACGCGTGTTCGGGGGCGGCTACGGCGGCATGGTGGCGCGCTCGCGTCCAGGCCTTGACCCCACTCCGCTCGACGCGCGAGCGGCCATTCACGCCTGGTGCGCCAATCCTGATTTTCCGAAGCCGCCCAAGGCGACGGTCGACTACGGCGCCGAGGGAGCCGACGGGGAGCCCATGGTCGCCGACGACGCCGACGTGGCGCAGATCGCGGCGAGCCTGGCCAGGCTCGCGATCGACGCGCTGTTGGCCGCGCCCGAGTCGTCGTTCGAGAGCTCCGCCTACATGATCGGGTTGCGAAAGGAGTGGATCTTCACCGGCGCGTTCGATGTCTGGCCCATCGACCTGGGCGCGCCATCGGCCCGTAGGGCGGAGCCGCCGAGCGAGGCCGAGGTGGAGCGGGCGGTGGAGGCCTTGACGGCGCTGTTTCCGAAGGAGTCCGCGTGATCGAGGTCGTGCTGCCGGCTAACGTGGCCGTGAAGTTGCGCCGGGAGCTGCGGCGCGCGGGCGACCGCGAGATCGGCGGCGTACTAGCGGGCGAGGATCTCGGCGGCGGCCGCTTTCTGGTCGCGGACCTCTCGGTGCAGCGCTCAGGCGGCGGCGTGGCCCACTTTGTTCGCGATCCGGGCGCCCACCGCAGGTTCATGCGACGCTTCCTCGCGCGCACCGGCAACGACTACACGCGCTTCAACTACCTCGGCGAGTGGCACTCGCACCCGAGCTTCCCGGCGCTGCCCAGCGGCACCGACTTGCGGCAAATGCAGGGGCTGATCGAAGAGCGAGGCCAGCCGGCCAACTTCCTCGTCCTGCTTGTCGTGAAGCTTGGCCGAGGTGGCGAGATCGAGGCCACGGCGCACGCGTTCCGCCGCGGCGCGCATGTGGTGCAGGCGGGCGTGGCGCGCGAAGAGGGCGGGGAGGTTCTTGCGCCCACGACGCCGCTCGAGCGGCTCTCCGGAACGTGGATGGCATGGCGACGAGAGGCCGCGAAGTGGCTATGAGCCGACGAACAACGCAGCCGGCAGCGTGCAGCACCAAAGCCGGCTGCGCAACTGCGTCGACGACGCCGTGGATGCGTACGAGCTTGCCACGTCGCTGCTGGCGGAAGAGCAGTTCTGGGCCGCCTACAGGCGCGCCCATTGTTGCGCAACGGTGGACGAATGCCCGCTGCGGGCGGGCTGACAGATGCGAGGAACGATCAGATGGCTTTTATTGACAAGTACCTTGGTGAAGAAGGCAAGCGCCTCAGGCTGGATGCGCTGCTGGCCCAGAAGCTGGTTGGTGGCAAGGAAGACCTGGCAGGCGAGTTGGAAGCCGTCACCGAGTTCATGCCGACGAGTGCCGGCCAGATCCTCATCGAGCAGGAGGGCGACGACACTGACATCTACTTTATCGTCGCCGGTGAATTCTCCGTCATCGTGAACGGGCGCGTATTGAATAAGCGTGTCGTCAACGACCACGTCGGTGAGATGGCGGCCATCGAGCCATCTCAGGTTCGGGCCGCGACCGTTCGGGCCGAGGCGGACGGCGTGGTGGCCAAAATCTCTGAGGCGAGCTTCGCGCGAATCGCCAGCCGTCACGCGGGGGTCTACCGCGCCATCGCTCGTGAGCTGTCACGCCGCCTGAAGCAGCGCAACTCTCTGGTCGCTGGCACCAATGACAAGGTGCGGGTCCTCATCGTCTCATCCGTCGAGGCGCTGCCAGTGGCCAGGGCCGTCAAGGAGGAGTTCGACCACGACAAGCTTTTTGTCGACATCTGGACGGACATCTTCCGCGCCACCTTCTACACGCTGGACGACCTGGAGCGCAAGCTGGCGGACAGCGACTTCGTCATCGCCATCGCGCAGGGTGACGACATCGTGGAGGTCAGGGACGACAAGTGGCCGGCGCCACGTGACAACGTCATCTTTGAACTGGCACTGGCGATGGGTATGTTGGGACGGCACCGCGCCATCCTGATGGAGCCGCGCGAAGACAAGGTGAAGTTGCCCAGCGACATGGCGGGCGTGACGACTGTCACCTACAAGAAGGGCGCGGACGGCAGACCCGACATCGGCGCTGCCTGCAACAAGCTGCGCCGATTGTTTGAGCAAGGGCCCCGGTGACCGTCAATAGCCGGTCTGGCGGCGCAACCTGACTGTCCGCCCCCAGTCTAACCCGCCAGTTGGCGGCGGCCCGCCCGAACACCCCACTCATGCCGCATCCTGCCTCGGCTCTGGCCGCTGCGTCTTGACGCGATGGCCCCCATTCGATGACCGGGCCTGGTGCCAGCGCAACGGGCCTAGTGCGCCCCGGCCGTTTCGAGCCGGGGCATGAGGTCGGTGGTCGACCTCGGAGATTCCCGAGATTGGAGCCCGAAGGTGCTTGGCGACAGCCCCTGGCAGGTGCCAACCTTAACGCCTGCCCCGTGCTCACACCCCCGCGGCGATCGCGCGCAGCTGGGCGCGGGCCGCCTCCGCCCGAAAGCGCGGGATCACCCAGCTGAAGTAGGTGCCGCGGTACTGCCCGGAGTGCTGGCGCGCGACAGTGCGCACCACCGAGACCACGTCGGGGTCGTAGCGCACAACCTTGATGGCAATGTCGCCGCTGGGCAGCTCCTTGACCGAGATCCAGCGACCGCGGACCTTGACGATCTCCTCGGGCAGGAACTGGCGCTGCGGCGCGGGCATGGCAGGCGGGGCGGCCGGCGGCTCGGGGCTTGGCTCGGCAGCCTCCAGGCGCTCGGGCCAGAGCCAGCTCTTGCAGGCGACGTCCTCGAGCAGCGCGTGCTTGACCCGAGCGACGTCGAAGTCCGTAGGCGAGAAGACCCGCAGGTCGATCTCCAAGGCGGGCACGCGCATTTCCTCATAGTCCTGACGCTTTTGAAAGTCGCAGAAGGAAGAATAGGCGATCTCGATGGCCACGCTGACGCCGGCCGTCGTGGCCGCCAGCAGATCCGGGCGCCGGTTTCCAAGGACCACCTCCTCCTCGATGCCGGTGCACGCCAAGAGGATGCGCTTCCCCTCGTCATCACCCGGGCCGAGGGCGCGCGCTGCGGCCGCGTTGACCGGCACCACAAGGCCGTGCGCCTCGATGACAACCCGCTTGGCGAAGCGGTGCAGATCGGATTCGTAGCTCGACGCGCAGGGCTGGCCGTTGGAACTGTGCGCGAAGTGGTGCTCCCGCACGTCGCCCTGCCGCGCGATCACGGGTTCGCCGCACACGGCGCAGCGGCAGTCGCACGCCAGGCCGCGCTCGACCTCCGTCACGTGGACGAAGCGGTTTGAGGAATGAACTGCAAACAATGCCAACATAGGGACTCCATGAGTTGAGTTGAGTTGAGGAGAATCCAAGTGTTGAGATACGAAGCGGCGCCAACCAGTCCAGAACCGGTTGCAAACCGGTTGCCGACGGTCCCGGAGCTGCTGCCCTGCTTCCAGGAGTGGCTCGCCGGTCAGCGCGATGAAACCAACGCCCTGGCGTTGCTTCGCGCTCTTGCTGCCGAGTCGGCCAAGGTCGCACACCTGCCGGGCCAGGGGGAGCAACTGGAATTCAATGCGGAGGACTTGGTGCAAGTCTGTTGGCCGGAGCTCGTCGACTTCGATTCCGCCAAGATGAAGGTCAAGAACGCCAGGCTCGAGCAGTACCTCTCCAGCCGGGCCGCCGACCGGGATGCGTTCTTCGCGCAGCGCGGCTTCGAGCACGCCCTCGGCCTACGCAAGCGCTCGACGACTGGCCATCACCGGGCGCAGTGGTCACTCGCTCCCTACGCGCTGACGCTCCCAGAGGAAGCGATCGAGCCGCAAACCGCAGGCGAAGCTGACCGCGTGGGTTGGCTTGAGCCGATGGGACAGGTGGAGACAAGGGCTGCGGCCCCTGCCAGCCTGCAAATCGAATACGCCTATGCGGCCGCCGGCACCGTCAAGCCGTCTTGGGTTGCGCGCCCGCTGTTCGGAAACGGCTCGTTCAAGACCAAGTCGCTGCGCGGCCTGCTGTTCGCCGGCACCGTCGTGGCGCCCATGGCCTGCATCGCGCTTCTGGCGGCGATCGTGTGGCTGATGCTGTTCGTGAACCGGGCCGTGACGACGGCGGACTTAGCATTTTTCGTAGTCGCAGCGGGGATTGGTTGGGTCCTGTGGGCGTTCGTTCGCCAGCTCTGGTGGTTGCTGGCCGATCGAATCGTGCCCGCCGCAGACGTGCTGGTAAGCTGGAACGAGCCACCAGCCCAGCTCGAGAGCTTCAAGCAGGGCGACGCGCGCATCATCGGTCTGGTGCGTTATAGCGCCACCTGCCCCGTTTGCGCGGCAGCGGTGGAGCTACGCTACGGCGCGGGTCACGAGCGGCGCCGCCTCTTCGGCTGCTGCGTCGAGGCGCCCCAGGAGCACGTTTTCACCTTTGACCGGGTTACTAGACGGGGAAGGGCGGCGGGACGGTATGCCGCTGCGACCAGGGCGGCCGATGTCTGATTTGCAGCGGAAGCCGATCTTCGCAGCGCGCCGACCTATGACTCAGATCAGTCTGAAGCGGTAACCTCCAGCGGGCTACCGACTTCGCTCATCGGGCGCACGAGCTCGGGAGCGCTCCGGCGTCAGCGCACGCTGCTGAGCCTGCCATTGCTCGGCAAGCCGCTTCGCGTCCGTCTGCACCGGCGGCATCTGCGCGGCGAAGCGTTCCACCTGCTCTGCCAAGTCGGCCTGCCCCTGCCGTCGCAGCATCTGCGCCGTAGACCACCAGTCATCCATTACTGCATCGCGCGTGCGCTTCAGGGTCGGTTTGCCCTGCTCGATCGAACTGTCCCCGCCTTGGAGCGCTTTCACGATAGCCAGCACCTTGTCGCGCATGAAGGTCGACGGCTTTGGCGTGGCGCGCTGGCTGCGCACCACGGCATCCAGTTGCCCGAACGCGCGCATCGCCCGCAGCCGATGGTGGATGGGGTCGCGCTGAGGTCGGTGCACCTGGCCGCGGATTTGCCGCGGCGTCGCATTGGCCGCCACCCCCTGCTCGCGCATCAGTTCGGCGAACTGCTCGCGCCAGCGACGTAGCGTGTCCTTGCGGATGTACAGGCGCCTGCCCGGCTCGTACTCATGTTCGCACTTGACCACCAGGTGCACGTGGGGGTGCGCCTGATCCGTGTGCAGCACCATCGCGTACCGATATTGAAGTGCAAAGTTCTCGCGCGCGAAGATGCGCGCTGCCGCCAGCACCTTCTCCGGCGGTGTACCCGCGGGCATCGACAGGACGATGTTGTGCGCGAGTTTTGGCCGCGTGTCCTTCTCACCATCCGCGGGCTTCGACCGGTACTGGCTGCGACACTGATCGAGGTTCCAGTCCTGCCCGATCTCCAGCGCCGCATTCTTGCCTTGAACCATGAGGCCCTCGTCCGTCTCCAGCGGCAGCTTGCCGTGCCGACCGATGTACTTGAGGTGGGCGCGGACACTGCCGATGTCGCGCCCGCCGCCCGAGACCTTCACCATGACTTCGGGCGTGCGACCGACCGTGCGCTTGATCTGGTGAATCTGCTCCGGACCCAAGCGCAGCACATAGCCAGGACCACGCCGCCCATGGCTCACGATGTCCAGTGCCATGTCACGATCGCCGCCACCCAATGGGCGCGATCTCACCATCCGCTTAGGCATGACCCGCCTCCCAGCTCATGAGGTTGCGGCGCACCACCGCCGCCGCCGCATCGCGCGCCGATTCAACGTCCTGGCGCACATGCGCGAGCAAATCACGCAGCTCCGATGCTGCGGGCTCGGCCACAGTGTTCGGCATGTCGAACACGCGCAGTTGCCGGCCCAGTGCTGCCAGCTGCGCACCGACCGCCTTGATCAAGTCTAGTTCCTTCGGCGGCAGCACGTCCGACCCACGCACGTGGTTGTGGACGAGCAGCGCCAAGTAGGTGCCGGTCCTCATGCCCCGCGCGCCAGCGCGCTCTACTGCACACGTGCGATCGCCGGGGCGAAGGCGCAGCGTGATGCGGTCCTCGGATGCAGCGTCCGTCGTGGCGTCACTAGCATCAGCCACCAGCCCTGACGCAGCTATGCCCGGTGCGTTCGAGCGCAGCACTTCGTCGATGAGTTTGCAGAGCAGGCCCGACTCGGTGAGCTGGTGCCGCGCGGCCAGCGCGGCGAATCTGGCCTTCACATCGGGAGGCAACCGCATCGAGATCACGGCGGACCGAGGAGCGCTGGCCATTACGAACACCAGGGGTGTAAACAATGTCTGACGCCAGTCTATCCTGCCCTCAACACCGCACAAGGACTCTGCGTTCGGCATGCCGACACATCGTTCGATCGCCCAGCGCGGCGACGAGCATCGAAGCCACCAATCCGCCAACCAAGTTCCACCTCAGCCCCCGTTCGTCACGCCGAACATTCCCCGGCATCTCGCGCCGCCCCCATGCAAAGGTGTTCGGCATGCCGACACCCGCACCCCCCCATGCAGATGTTCGACATGCCGAACACATGGAGCAGACAGCGCGGCCACATACGCAAAGGCCTGCCATCCTCGATGGCAGGCCCACAATCCTGGCACGCACCTTCAGCTTCGCATTCGTCGCCCGGTCTTCTTCCGTTCTGCTCGCTCGAGCGCAACGCGCTGCTTCACCGCTGCGTAGTAGCACCACGCCAGGTCGACCGTTTCGCGTGAGCGCAGCCCCTTGGCGCGCAGTTCGATCACGCCGCCGACTATCGTCACCATCACGGCCCGCAGTCCTCGCTCGCGCACCATGGCCGTGCTTTCACGGGTCACCGGCTTGAAAGACTTCGTCGCCATCAAGCGCTCCAGCGCGCCGCGAGCTTGCGGGCGAGTTCGACATGCCGCTCCGCTTCCGACAGATGCCCGGCGATTTCGGCGAGATCCTGTTCCGGCAGGTGCCGTTGCCGTGCCTGCTCGACCCCGAGCACGGCCAGTTGCAGGAGCTCCTCGCATTCGCGCGTGCGCCGCGCGAGGCAATGGCCCTCGAAGCGCGACAGCGGCTCGGACGCTGCCTTCAATGGCGCCGCGCTATCGACCGTGTCTACCGGACGCATGATGACCTCGCTCGTCAGAGGCCTCGCCACGTGCCTGCGGTGGCGCGCCCAGTTCCCGCAGCGGGACGCCGTCCAGCTGCACCGGCGTGAGTTCGCGCGTGCTTCCGATCCCCGCGATGACTGGAAGCGTCGGCTGAAAGCGCGCGGCGAAGGCCGGGGTGATCGGTCTGGCGAGCGCTGAGAAGGCGCCAGGGGCTGTCCTGCCGACCGTCACGAGGGTCAATGCAGCCGCCACGACGCCGACCGTGCCGCCGATGATGACCTTGCAGATGGTGTTCATGAAAAATCTCCTTGGGAAAGTTCTGCGATTGATGTGCCGCGTGCCGCCGGACTGTCCAGCGACACGCAAGGGCGATCACTCGTCGATGTCAGTGGTCGTCCCTTCGGACGGCGCGAGCACGCGCAGCGGCTCGGGCAGCCAGCGCGTGCCTTCCAGCTTGCTGGCGCAGTACGCGACGGCTTGCGGCTTCTTCATGCCGGCCACGGCCTTGCTGCAGTCGGCGCCGGTCGCCTCCTTCACCGCTTCCAGCGCCTTGGCCTTGCTGACGCTGCCGAGATAGTGGGTGGCGGACGGCACCCACCAGTCGGCCATGTCGATGCCGAGCGCCTCGGCCAGCGCGTCGCTGTGATCGAAGCTGCGCTCGCGGCCCGTGACAGCGTTGAAGCTACGGGCTGTGCAGTACGCCAGCAACTCCATCAGGGTGGCGTCGGGCTGCGCCAGCAGCCAGCGAAACAGCATCTCGGGCGAACCCGGCAGGCGGTCGCCCCAATGCGACTCGGCCTCGCCCAGCAGTGTGGCGGCGGGACTGGCGGCATAGTCGCTCGCGTCCTCGGACAGCGCATGATCGCCCGTCACGCTGGCGGTGACCTTGACCACGTTGTTGCCCCGCCCATAGAGGCCGAATACCGTCTCGGCCATCCGGTGCACCAGGGCCACCATTGCCGCCCTCGGGTTCTGCATCAGCGCCGCCTGGATCGCAGCCGTGCGGTGCGCCGTCAGGTCGCGCATCAGCTTCTCGCTGAACTCCGCGCGCGCCGGCGTTGCAGTATCAGGCGTGGTTCCAGCCGCACCATCATCGCGTGCGGAAGGCATCGCCTTGCGGTCCTCGGGGCGCACCAGTCCGCGATCGATCGCAACCTCGCCGCGATGGTTGAGCCACACCAGCGGCCCTGCGCGCCTCATCTGCTCGGGCGTCCATTGCCGCAGCCCGTCGCGCGCGGCAGCGAGTTTCTGTTCGACGCAGTCCAGCGCCTCGCATAACTGTTGCTCGATCAGTTCGAAGTCCTCGGCAGCATCCGGGTCGCCTTCGTCCTGGTGCTTGTCGTAGGCCTGGGCCTGCACGCGCTGTTCGGCCTCCAACTGCTCGATGACCTGGGTCTCCTCGGCGGTCGGCTCGCGCTCGTCTTGTGCCTCCCGTCCGTAGCCGCGCAGCGTTGCGCTGTCGGTGTCCAGCGCGCAGTCGACCCAGGACCAACCCTCGGCCTGGACCGCCGCCGCTGCGCCGCGCAGCTTGTCCATGGCGAGGCCCAGCAGCAGGGTCGGGTTGTCCAGGAAGATGCTGCACAGGTCTTCGGTCGAGGCGAACAGGTCGCGCCGTACCGTGCCGCCCGCGGCCTCGTAGGCGTCGAGCCCGACGAAGCGCGCGAGCTTGCTGTCCGCGCAGCAGGCCTCGGCCATGATGGCCTGGCGAATCCGGTAGGCGCTGCGGTCATAGCTGGGCAGGCTCTCCCAGATCGCCTGTTGTGCCGCGTGATCCTCGGTCAGCGCCAGGGCCTGCAACTGGTCCGGCTCGATCTCGTTCCCTCGGTACATCGCGATGAAGCGGGGTGCGAGGCGCGCCAGTCGGAGCCGCCGCTCCACCGTCAGCGCTGACACCCCGAAGCGCCCGGCCACCTGGGTCACCGACAGGCCGCCGTGCTCGACCAGTCGTCGGAACGCCTCCATCTGGTCGGCCGGGTGCATGGCTTCGCGGCCCGAGTTCTCGGCCAGCGACACCTGCAGCGCCAGCGCCGGATCGTGGACCTTGCACTCCACCGGCTGCGAGGCGTGCCATTTGCCTTGCTCGACCAGCAGCCGCATGGCACGCAGGCGCCGGCCGCCGGCCACCACCGCGAAGCGCCCGTCGGGCAGCGCCACCACGCTCAGGCGATTCAGCAGGCCCTGCGCCTCGATCAGCGCCGCCAGTTCCGCGAGGCCCTGCTCGCCCGTGACTTGCCGCACGTTGGCATCGCTGAGCTCCAGCCGGTCCAGCGGCACCAGCACATCCTCGCCTGGCGCCGGCGCCAGCGCACCTTCGTCCTTCACTGCCGCGCTCGGCTGGTCAGCTGCATGCCCTGCTGCCGCCCTGCCCTTTGCACGCTTCTGCCGCTTGCCTGCGACCTTGCTCGCCGTCCTGTCATTGTCGATGACCGTCATGTCTGTATTCCTTCCGATGAAGTTGGGTTGAAGAGATGCCGGGTTCCTAGATTCCGAGCCCCTTGTGAAGGGTTGCTGCACGCATCGGCCTCCTACCCGGAGCTGGCCGCCGTTTTCCTGAGTTCTTCGCCCGGTGGACGGGCGCGACCGAGGGGACAGGGGAGCAAGGGGGAAGCATTCGTAACGCGTGAGCGTTATGAACACCCCCTTGCAGGCGAAGCCGGTCGCCCGGCCGCGCGGGCGCAAAGTCACCGGACAGGCGAGGAACTCAGGACAACGGCAGCAAGGTGAGGCGCAAGAGGCCGACGCGTGCAGCAACCGCCGCGCGGCGAGCGCCACCACGTGCCGCAGGCACGTCTGATCAATGAAAGTTCAGGGGACGCCAGTCCCCTGCAGGCAGCCTGCGGCTGCCGCGCCAGGGATGCGCAAGGCGGCCGCAGGCCGTCCCCGCCAGGGGATGAGCGCGAAGGCGCGAACCTGGAGCAGCCCGACAGCGGCGCAGCCGCTGGGGCGCCCAAGACAAGATCGTTGCATTGCACGAACGTGCTGCTGCCCAAGGCATGCCGATCGGACCACGACAACCCAATAGGCACCAGCGCGAAGGCGTTGCCTAGACGACCTGTCGATGCATCTTGCGGGCGAAGCGCCCGACCGGCCGGCCTCAAGACGCCGCGCGGCGACTGGAGGTCAGCGCTCTGGGCCCTGGATGGCAAGGCGCGGGACTTCGTCGACGAATGGACCAGCCGCGGGAAGGCGCCGAGCACCGCAGGCCCCACGAAGTGCGCTGAGCCCTGGCCAAGGCGAAGGCCAAGGCCCGCGGCGGCGAAGGAACAGCGCTCGCGCGCCGCGGTGCGCGCCACCGCGCGAGGCTTGGCCGCCGGCCCGGCCGGCGGCTGCCGCGGGCCTGCGCGCTCAGGCCTGGATGCGCCCGGCCGCACGCGCCTCTCGCGCGTAGGCGCTCAGCCGCTTGTCGGGCCGGAAGTGCAGGTCCTGCTCTATCGGCAGGTTCATCAGGCCGCGCACGGCCGCCAGGGAGTGCAGGTCTACCAGCCCTAGCTCGGGACTGCCGAGTCCCAGGTCGCACAAGCCGAAGGCGACCTGACCCGTCTCGTCCAGTTCGGACAGCAACCAAGTCGCCCCGGCATCGGGCGTGAACAGCTTGACCACCGGATAGGGATCGAAGTCGTCGGTCGCTCGCGAAGTCCGGCCGTGGGCGATCAGCTTCTCGCGCTGCGCTTCGGTGATGAAATTGAACATGGTGTGCTCCTTCAACGGTTGCGGGCGGGATTGCCCGGGACCGTCCGGCGGCACGGCGCGCACAGCGGTCAAGGTTCGAAGACGGCCGTCAGGCCGCAAGCGCCCGAGAGGGCGCGCCGACCTTGAGGGCGAGCACGCCGTGGCAGCCTGAAGGGAACAGCAAGACCACCCTCCCGCCCCTCTGTCCTGCGCCTCTGCCCTCACTGGCGTCCTGCCTTGAACTTCCCGGCAGCGCGGTGATCTCTCGCACATGGCATGTCGCACCCATGCTCTTGATCCACGTCGCGCGTGCCGCAGACGTGCAAGGGATGGCATGGCGCTTTCGGGAGGATCGAAGGTTCCAGGGCCGTAGGCTTGTTGACGACGTCCATCGCCGGCGTCGACAGTCGTAGCGCGCTTTGGGGTCGGGTGCCTTCCGACGCAGCGAACTCGACGCCAGGGCCCGCCGTAGAAAAGGCCGGGGTGCGAGCCCCGGCCTGGCCGCCTCAGCGGCCGATGCGCCGCAGCGCCGCCTTCCACAGGCCGGTGTTCAACCGGACGTTCTCGCGGATCGCACGGATGCCGCGGGTGCGCATCGCCCGGCCCGTCGCAGTGCGGCCGCAAACGCCGCCTGTGACGACTGCCTCCTGCACCGCGTTGAAGGTCTTCCAGACATCGTCACCGATGTCGGCCATGCGCCGACGCTCCAGCAGCTGCGCCGGCTGCACCGGCGGCTCGGTCGCGCCCGGAAAGCGCAGCGCCAGCGCCTCGCGTGCGAAGTCCAGCTGCTGACCGCCCGAAAGCTGCGTGCCGCGCATCTGCTCGACCGCTTCGCCCACCAAGCCGAACTCGCGCGTGATCCGCTGCGCCGCCTCCACCACGTTGGCCACCACGTTGCCGCGGTGACTGACATGGATCAACCCGAAGTCGCCGATTGCGGTCAGCATCCCGTTGGTGCACACCGGCCTGAAAAGCCCGGCGCGCAGCTGGTACGCGCTGCGCCCGTCGTGGGAGTTGATCAGCACGATCTCGCCCAGCACGTCGTCCAGCGACAAGCACTGCACCACCGGCTGGAAGCGCAGCATGTGCCGCGCGTAGCCCGCGTTGCCGTCGCGCGAGCGGGTCTGCACTGCCAGCGTCGGCTCGAAGCCCGCATCGATCAAGGCGGTGACGATCTCGCGCGTGCTGATGAACACGTACCTGGGTCCGGTGCAGCCGGCCGCTCGGTCCGCAAACACCGCCGGCGCGCTGTGCGCCAGGTCCTGCAGCGAAAGGGAGGTCCTGGCGGCGAAGGTGAAGGAAGAGGAAGAAGTCATGATGAGCTCCTGGCGTGACACAGGCGGGATTGCCTGCGTCGCCCCTGGCTCACGCGGCAGCGCAGCGGTCAAGGTTCGAAGACGACCGTCAGGCCGCAAGCGCCCGCGAGGGCGCGCAGACCTTGAGCGCGAGAACCGCGTGATACGCTGACCGGACACAGGCAATCCCACCCCACCCCTGCACGGGAGCGGAGCGGCCAGTACGAGGCGAAGCGAGACGGCCGCAGTACGAGTCGTCCGAGAAGAAGCCTGGCGAAGCGCGCGCTGGCGTCAGCGCATGCCTTCCACGCCCACCTGGTCGGCGATGCGCTGGATGCGCGCGGCGCCTTCCAGCAGCCGCTGCCGGTCGGCCTCGCTCAGTACCAGGCCCCGGGCGAGATTTCCGGCGGCCACCGCCACCACCAGCGCGTCGTCGCGCAGCAGCGCGAGCGCCTCGCGGGCGGGCAGGCCGCAGGGACGCCGGCGCTGCGGGCCCTGCTGCGCTGAGGCCGGATCGTCCTGCCAAGCCCCGAGCGCTCGGGCCGCTTCCACGAAGCCCAGGCCCTGCGCGGCCATGTGGTAGGCCAGCACGTCGCCGCCACGCGCGCCGCAGCCGGCCATGCAGCAGAAACCGCCGCTGCGCAAGTTCACCCGCATGCTGTCGCTGCCACCATGGAAGGCACAGCGTGTGGTGCGCCAGGCGCCCCGGCCCACCAGCTCGAGGCCCTGCGACGCGAAGTACTCCTGCGGCTCGGGAAGCCGCTCGCGCAGCAGCGTCATGGCTGGCTCCCTGAAGCTGGCGGGCAAGGCAGGCCTGCTTGGGAAAAGCGCTCGGAGGGTGCGAGGGAAACGGCCGCTGACTTCCAAGTCAGCGACACGAGCGTGCGACGCAACGAGGAGCGAGGACGTGCGTGCATGGCGTGCCTTTCTGCGGGGGATACCGCTGTGGTGGATGGATCTGCTTTGGGAGACGCCTCGACGCACTGCCGGCGAGCGCCAGCGCGCGTGGTCCAGGGACCGCCCGCAGGCCGCAGCCGAACGCAGCGAGGACCGGGCGAGGACGGTGGCGCAGCCTTCACCCTGGACGGCGAAGCGCGCGAGCCAGGCGTCGATCAAGAGGCGGTGCCAGGGCAGATCCACTGCGGCGGCCCGCCGGCACAACGAACAGACGCGATGCCGCGCTCGTCAACGCGGCGCCGTGACCATCGGCTGATGCCTGTCGCGTGACACCAGCACACGACACGCAACCCTGGGTTGAGCGGTTCACCTCGCGAGCCTCAGATCAGCGCCCTTGCAGAACGCGCCGTTGACCACCGACCCGATCCAGCGGCATCGGGTCTTCCCCCGCTCGCCGTCACGCGCTCGTCCGCAGCCGGTAGAGAGTCGAAGTCCCCATGGAGAACTGCCCTTGTTCGGCATGCCGAATGCGATGCGGTCACGCAGACTTTTTCGTGCGCCGAGTAAAGCGCGAAGAACCAAAGGGTCCGCCATCGGCGATGGCAGGCCTTGGTCGGCATGAAGGTTCACGCCGGCCGGCAGCCGTCATGCCACTGCGATCAGCCGATCGGTGTTCGGCATGCCGAAGGCCTCGCGGCCGCGAGCGGTTCAAGTGCTCCTGCACGTGCTACGTCTCGACACGCTCGCCTTGCGCCAACAGGTTGGCACCACCGGACATCCCGGGCACCCTATGGATGTACCGCAACAGCACTGGACGCAGCTGCGGAAACCGAAAAGGTGGTGTCACATGCGAGCCCATACCGACGCATCAAGCCAACGCCTCGCCGCCGACATTGCGGCCCAACGCGACCTGCAGGCAGCCGCTCATTTGCTGGAAGAAGCACTCGCGCTTCTGCGCGCCGAATCAACGCTGCTGGTGACGCACACCACGAAGCGCGCGCCCGACAGGCTCCTGCGACTTCCTGAAGTCGAGCGGCTCACCGGGCTGCGCCGGTCGGCGATCTACGAGCAAATGCAAAGGGGCGTCTTCCCGCACTCCGTGAAGGCCGGGCGACGCATCGCGACCTGGCCGGAGAGCGCCGTTCAATCATGGATCGCCGATCGCCTGGACGGGCGCCCGGCCTAAGCTCCAGCTGCCTGCGGACCAGATGCGAATGGCACTCCGTCAACTCACCGGGGAGTTTGCGGGGGACGTCCGCGTCGTAGTTCTTTGACTCAAGGCGGCCAGGAACTGGCGGCCGCGCTCACAGCTCTGCAGCGCGCCGGATTCCTTTTTGCCGACGAGCCGGCGGGGGGCCGCCCGCCGCGGTGTTTCAGCAACTCCGTGACGAGGCGCTCGTCAACGGGGCGATCCGAACAGTTTCCTGGGCAGGCCCCGGTGAGCCCGTTTTCGGCGAGGCGTGACAGGCCGTCCTCGAGGTCTTCCTTGTGCTGGATCCGGTTGTCGCGCTTGAACTCTGGACTGGACACACCGGCACCACGCTCTCGCCGAGCAGGTAGTCGCATGAGGCGCCCGGCCAGGAGGCCGCGCCGAAATGGATCGCGGCATCGAAGGGCTCGCGACGGAAGTCGAAAGGCTCGGTGCGCGACGTGAAGTTAACCGTCATGTCCGGATGCAGCGCGGCGAAGCGCTTCATCCGCGGGATCAGCAAGCGCGTCGCGACCATCCAGCGTCACCAGCTCGATGGGTCGGCCGCGCAGGCCGCCGGCCGCATTGATGCGATCGACTGGGGCCTTGGCGCCCAGCCTGGATGCGGTTGGCGTTCGGGTAGGCAGGCCCAGTCAGCGGCAGCCACTGGCCGACGACGATGGGTCGCAGCTGTGCCTGCGCGGCTGCCGGGGCGCTCGTGCCCAGCCCGAGGCCGAAAGCCAGCAGCGCGGACAGCAGCCACAGGCTGGAAGAGTGCGTGGTCATGCCTCCCAATCAGGTCGCGGCCGAGGCGCTGTCCGCCGTGTCGCCAGGCGCGACCGCAGCCTCCGCGACGGACGCCGGATGCAACAGGAAGTGCGCCAGCGCCGGCAGCAGCACCAGCGTGCCGACCATGTTCCACACGAACATGAATGCCAAGAGGATGCCCATATCCGCCTGGAACTTGATGGGCGAAGAAGGCCCAGGTACCCACTGCCAGGGCCAGCGTGATACCGGTGAGCAGCACCACCCGGCCGGTGAACTGCAGCGCGTGGTGGTAGGCGTCCGACAGGTTGTCACCGGCGCGCATTCGGGTGAGCATCACGGAGAGCACGTACAACGCATAGTCCACGCCGATGCCCACGCCCAGCGCGATCACCGGTAGTGTCGCCACCTTCACGCCCAAGCCCAGGCCCACCATCAGCGCCTCGCAGAGGATGGAGGTGAGCACCAGCGGAAGCACCGCCACCAGCACCGCGCGCCAGGAGCGGAAGGTTACCCAGCACAGCAGCAGCACCGCGCCGTAAACCCACAGCAGCATCTCGCGCATGGCCTGCTGGACCACGATGTTGGTGGCCGCGGCAATGCCGGCCGGCCCGGCGGCGAGCATGAAGCGCTCGTCGGGCTGGCTGTTGGTCTGGATGAAGGCCTCGACCTCGCCGGTCACGCGTTCCAGGGTTTCGGCATTGTGGTCCTTCAAGTAGACGTACAGCGACAGGAACGAGCAGCCCTGGTTGAACAGCTCGCGCGGCGCGCGGGTCTGCACGCCGCCGAGCGCACTGGCGTTGGGAATCAGCTCGAACCACTTGAGGTTGCCCTCGTTGTAGCCGACCATGGACAGCTTGGACAGGGCCGCCATGGAGTTGGTGGCTTCCACGCCCGGCAACTGTTCGAGTTGCCAGGCCAGGCGATCGACCTTGGCCAGGGTGCTGTAGCGCGTGCACTGGTCTTCGGGTGTCGCCACCATTACCACCAGGATGTCGCTGCCCGACGCGTAGTTGCGCACGATGAAGTCGTTGTCGCGGTTGTAGCGCGAGTCGGCGCGCAGTTCGGGCGCGGCCGGGTCCAGGTCGCCGATCTGGCCGCTCCAGCTCAGGGTCGAAGCGCGCCAACACAGGGATGCCCTGGTTGCTGTTGAAGTTCTTAGTTTTCGCTAGTTTGCTCAGAGTTCAAGCTAGTACCGGTCACGTCGGAGATCTCGAGATCGCTCGATCTCAATCGGCCTGCGCTAGCGGGGGTCGTAAATCCTCACGTTTTCGGGCCCGTCGCCGGTCACTGCCAAGCTAGACGCCACTGGTCATTGATTCTGATGTGCCAGAAGCCATCGTAGAACTTCAGGTCATTGCCCGGCGGCGAGCCCATGTCGTCGTTCGTGACGGCCGCGTCAAGTTGCGTCAGCTTGCGGGTTGCCACTCTCACGATGATTGCAAACCTCTTGTTCTTTCCTTTGCGGCTCGATCACGTGATGCTGGCCAGCACCGTCGTGTAGCTGTGGCCGGAAGCGCCAGGTCAATCATCACCTGTACAGCAGCCTGCTCTAGAGGAACGGGAAGTAGCGATCCGGAGTCGCTACGTTGCAACAGCGTCGACGGTGTCCCCGTCTCCACGTCAATCGTCGTGCGAGGCCCTTTAAAGCGGTTGCAGCCTCAAGGTGAGCCAGCTTACCAAACAGCCTCGACCGCTACCTCGCTTCCAGCCAAAGATTAGGCGACACGAATCAGCAAGCGGCGAGCTTTGGCGTCAGAAAATTCGCAAATTCCTTCAATTGCGGGGCAATTCTGTGCTTGAGCGTTTCCAAGTCATATTCCTCGCTCATTCCTGCACACGAAACCACGTATTTCCAACCATTCTTCGAGGCGTCCCCGCAAGTGCATGCAACAGCGTTGATTCCGAGGCGCCACGCACCGATGCTAGTGCAATACCGGTAGAGGTCCCACTCCGCCTGGGCGGCACGCAATTCCTCCATGATCCTGTCGCGAATGTCAACCGGTTGGTTCTGCAATTCCACCATGACCTCGTGCCTCTTGCTGTCATCGGATATGGCCCAAAAGACTCTTCCAGCCGCAGCCTGCCAAAGCTTTAACCGAGTCCCAATGCCCGTGCGCACCTGCACCTGCGCTGGCCCCGATGAGTGAGCCACATAAATTACTTCGGTGCCGGCCTGGATATTCAGCGCCACCGTGGAAGCCCTTACTTGATCCGCGAAATCCTGCAAAAAAGGGCTCAACGCCTGAATTCCGGCGACGCTGTCCATGACAGCATAACTCCATGACATCGTCGCAGGACCGAGCCTGTACTTCTTTATTGCGCCGTCGTACACCAAATGCTTGGTAATGGCCAGTGTGTAGGTCAACCGAGTCACAGTCGACCGAGGGAGTGCTGTCCTCTGAGCAATTTCCTCGTTGCCCATGACCACGACGTCCCGGGTGAATAGCGCAAGGATGTCCAAGCCGCGGCTCAGCGCCGTGACGAAATGCCTCGACTCTTTCTTCTCCTCTAGCGTAGTGCGCTGATCGGTCAGTAGGTTTGATGTACGAGCCAAGTCGCCTGTCCCTTAGAAGCCAACAACATTGGTGGAGAGCATACCCCTAGCCTCATTCGCCATCCACGCTACTAGCGGCCCTTTTTAGCCTGCAATGCAGTATATATTACTGCAGGTTGACACATCGAAGCAGTTTCCCATAGAATTTGTTCACGCCTCGACTGGCGCCGATCCCGGCGACAGAGGCGACACAAGACACTGGAGACTGGTTATGAGCGGAACGCACTCTGCGCTGCATGGCGTGGTTGTCATCGATGCCTCACGGGTACTGGCTGGCCCATACGCAGGCCAGATCCTGGGTGACCATGGCGCGGACGTCATCAAGGTGGAGTCCTTCGATGGCGACGACACACGGCGATACGGGCCCCCGGTCGCCGATGGAAGCGCGCCGTACTACCTGGGTCTTAATCGCAACAAGAAGAATGTCGCGCTGGATCTAAATGCAGAAAGCGGGCTCGATACCCTCTTTTCGCTTTTAGCCTCTGCGGACGTGCTGATCGAAAACTTCAAGTTGAGCACTTGGCGCAAGTGGGGCATCAGCGACTTGTCCACACTTTCGACCAAATTCCCAAAACTGGTGCACTGCAGGATTTCCGGATTCGGAGAGACCGGTCAGCTGGGCGGACTTCCAGGTTACGACGCTGCAGTACAAGCCATGTCGGGCCTCATGAGCACGAATGGCGATCCGGCCGTCAACGCGGCACGGATTGGAATTCCTCTGGTAGACGCAGCGACAGGCGTTCAAGCGGCGCTCGGGGTCATGTTTGCGCTCTACGAGCGTGGGCGTTCGAAAAAAGGGCAGATGGTCGAGGCAACCCTGTATGACACCGCGCTGTCCCTGCTTCACCCTCATGCGGCGAACGTGCTGTACGGCGGCGAAGCTCCTCGGACGGGGGACGGGCACCCAAACCTAGTGCCCTACGATCTCTATCAGACTGCCACTATTCCTTTATTCATTGCAGTCGGGAACGAAAGACAGTTTGCAATTCTTTGCCGCCACCTGGGTCTCCAAGACATCCCCTTGGACGTCAGGTATGCCACCAACGTAGATCGGGTGGCAAATCGCAAAGAACTGACCGAACGCTTGGCAGAAAAGCTAGTTGAGCACGATGGTATGAGCCTGTTTACAACGCTCATGGCAGCGGGCGTGCCATGCGCACCTGTTTTGACTGTGGATGAAGCCTTGAAATTACAACACACCATTGACAGGGAAATGGTGCTTGAAAAGGAGGGTTACCGTGGCATCGGCATTCCCATTAAGCTCAGTCGCACGCCTGGAGCCTTGCGCCGATTGCCACCCAGCATCGGCCAGCATAACGCAGAGATCTTCGAACAGTTTGGAATTCGAAGAATTAGCCGCGAATGATGGAAAACCAAAGGCAAAGTCTTTGATGTACGCGACAGCAACATCAAATTAGACCATACGAAACCGAGCGTCGTTCTACAACGCCGCTGCGCGGTTCTTTTTCGAAGATGGATCGAGTCGGTCAGAGTAATATTTACTAGGCTGCGCTCAACTCATCGTTTTTCCTACATTTTTGTAGACGTCAATCCGCCTTGGGCGATTAAAAGGAGACAGTGTTGACTAATTTTAAGATATCCCATCCGTTCAAGAGAATCTTGATCTCGATGACGCTCGGAATGCTCGCGCTGAGTTCAGCCGCTCAAGATTACCCAAACAAGCCGATCACCCTGGTGGTTCCTTTCCCGCCCGGCGGTAGCACCGATGTGCAGGCGCGGCTGGTCGCGCGCGGCTTGCAGGCGCAGCTCAAGACGCCGGTCATCGTCGACAACAAGGCGGGGGCCTCGGGCGCCATCGGCACCCGCTTCGTCGCCAAATCCGAAGCCGACGGCTACACGTTGTTGTTCGGCAGCACGTCCTCGCTCGCGGCAGAGCCCGTCCTGAACGACCAAGCCGGCTTCGATCCGTTGAAAGACTTCGCCATGGTTAGCCTGGCGACCGACCTGCCATGGCTCTTGGTCGTCGAGTGCCGCAACGGACCGAAGACCGTGGCGCAGCTGGTCGAGGCCGCACGCGCCAAGCCCGACGCGCTCAACTATTCGTCGGTGGGCTATGGGAGCGCGAGCAATCTTGTGGGCGAGATGTTCAAAAGCAGCACCGGCGTCAAGGCGCTGCATGTTCCGTACAAGGGCGAAGCACCTGCGATCACCGGCCTCATCGGCGGAGAGGTGCAATTCACGTTCGTCAGTCCTGTCGCCATGCCGCATATCACCGGAAAGCGCATTTGTCCGTTGGCAGTCACGGGAAGCAGCCGTTTGCCCTTGCTGCCCGATGTGCCGACCTTCGACGAAGCTGGTGTCAAGAACATGAACTTCAGCGTTTGGTACGGCATCGTGGCGCCCGCCAAAACGCCGAAAGCAATCGTGGAGAAGCTCGAGCGGGCATCCATGAGCGTCGTCAAGACCCCGGAGTTCGCGAATTCGGTCTCTTCGCTGGGCGTTACCGGCATCGGTAGCACCGGCGCCGACTTCTCGAAGCGTCTGCAGTCGGATCAGACGACGATCCGTGCGCTTTCAAAAGTTGCGAAGTTGAAAGAATGAGCGAGTCATCCATTGAACAGCGGCAGTACTGCCGCGTTGAGCGGCGCGGACCCATCACCATCGTCACGATGTGTCGGCCCGAGGTCCGCAACGCGCTGCATCGGCCTGCATGCCTTGAACTCGAAGAGGTGTTCGATCGTTTTGCCGCCGATCCTTCGGCTTGGCTGGCGATCATCACCGGCGAAGGTGACAAAGCGTTCTGCGCGGGCAACGACCTGAAGTTTCAGGCGGCTGGCAATGACACCACCTGGCCGCCCAGCGGTTTCGGTGGTCTGACAGCGCGGTATCGACTCGACAAACCTCTGATCGCAGCGGTGAACGGCGTCGCGTTGGGCGGAGGTTTCGAGATCGCCTTGGCATGCGACCTCATCATTGCAGCCGAGCACGCGGAATTCGCTCTTCCCGAGCCGCAGGTGGGACTGGCCGCGATCTGTGGCGGACTCCTTCGCCTTCCCCAGCAAATCCCGCTCAAGGAAGCAATGGGGATCATCTTGACAAGCCGGCGTGTCAAGGCCGAGGAAGCGAAGGCTCTGGGCTTCGTCAACGAAGTGGTGCCGATCGGCGAAGCGCTTCCGACAGCGCTGCGTTGGGCCGAGCAAATCCTCAAGGGGTCGCCACTGGCCGTCCGTGCATCGAAAGCCCTGGTCAACGCAGGCTTGTCGGACCCGGCGCTTGATCGGACCTATCCACAGCAAAAGCAGCTGCCGGCAATCGCCGCTCTTTATGCCAGTGCGGACAGGGTAGAAGGGCCCAAGGCTTTTGCAGAGAAGCGCAAGCCGGTCTGGCGAGGGCAGTAAGGGCAGCGGTAGTCGGCAATGGTGAGGCGACGGATGGCCTTGGGCGCCGGTCGAGCAACTCCTTCCGGCCAGGGTAACCCTGCCGCGGCCGGCATATCAGGAGAGGTCGTCCATACCGCTTGTTTGGGACCGGTTGGAATCATGAGTCCCCGTCGCGGCCAGAACTGAGGTTCGCATGGGTCCACGATGCCACGTCGGTGAGGTGGCCAGGCGGAGTGGTCCGACACCCAGATGTTGCGTCCGCGTGTGCCAGTGGGTACATCCTCAACGAGTGGTACCGCGTAGACGGCGACGAGGGCGAAACACACTGATCGCCGGCAAGCTCGACTTCCAAGCCATCAACCCTCACGCTGGGCACCCATTTGATTTTCAACAGAGTCAAAAAGGACGTGTTCTAGGTTCACTGCATCCGCCCCAGCTGGGCAACACAGTGCTGAAGAGGCAAATCAGACGCGACCAGATGGCGGCCTTCTTTGTGAGCCTTCCACCCTGCCTGATCGGTGTGGAGGCCCGCGGGGCGCCCACTGCTGGCGGCTTCGTCTCCTTCGCCGTGCCGACCATGAGGATGCAGTCCGAAGCGACGACGCGTTCAGCCTGGCTGCTCTTCGCCGCAAACTACGCCGATGTCGCCCTCGCTGGCGGTCGGGACTGGGGATGCGGCGGCGGCACTCGCGATGCGTAGACCGAATAGGCATGGCTCATGTTGCAATTCGGTCTATCAAAACTTCAGCCTACGTATGGACTTCAGGGCCAAGATGGAGGACAAACTGTACCTAGTTCGCATGGAGACAAAGAGCATGAAGATCAAGAGAATCGAACATATCGGAATTGCAGTTGACCAATTTCAAGAAATGATCTGCCTATTCAGGGACAAGCTTGGCCTGCCCCTTGAATATGTGGAAGAACTAACCGGACTCGACACCCGGCTCGCCATGCTCCCCGCAGGCGAAACCTACATTGAGCTCCTTGAAGCCGTCACCGCGAAGTCAATCGTTGCGAAGCGGATTGCCGAACACGGCCGCGGTCTCTATCACATCTGCTTTGAAGTCGATGACATCGACGCGGCGATGTGTGAATTGAAGGAAAAAGGGGTTGCCTTGGCGCAAAACGCACCGATGGCTGGCCATGGAAATTCGAGAATCTGCTTTTTGGATCCTGAGGCAACGGGCAATGTACTGATCGAGCTTGCCGAGTTGCCGTCGCATTAATCATCGAATTCCGGAGACAATCATGATAATTAAGACGATTTCACGCGCCGCCCCATTGGGCATTATTTGCCTCGCGGCGGTCGGCGCTTCTGCGTATGCGCAGATTTCTGACGATGTCATAAAAATCGGATTCATCACCGACATGTCAGGGCCCTATCTCGACATCGATGGGCCGATCGGCGCCGAGATGATCAAGCAGGCAATCGCAGATGTCGGCGGATCAGTGGCTGGGAAGAAGATTGAATTCCTGGTTGCTGACCACCAGAACAAGACGGATATCGCCTCCTCCAAGGCGCGAGAGTGGTTTGATAGACAAGGCTTGGACATGCTCATAGGGGGCACAAACTCAGGCGCCGCTCTGGCCATGGCAAAGGTGGCAGAACAAAAGCGCAAGCCGTTCATCGCCGTCGGCTCCGGCACGTCCGCGCTAACCAATGAACAATGCTCGCCGTTCACGGTCCACTATGCTTACGACACAGTTGCCACCGCGAAGGGAACTGCACCGGCTATCGTCAAGAGCGGCGGCAAGACCTGGTTCTTCTTGACGGCCGACTATGCATTCGGGACGCAGTTGCAGGCCGACGCAACCGCTGTCATCAAGACTGCAGGGGGCACGGTCCTCGGCGCGGCACGGGCACCGCTTTCCGCCAGCGACTTTTCGTCCTTTATTCTGCAGGCCCAATCCAGTGGAGCGCAGATCCTGGGCATGGCCAATGCGGGTTCTGACACCATCAATGCGGTGAAGGCCGCCAACGAGTTCGGCGTCGCAAAAACGATGAAAATCGTGGCGCCGCTGATGCAGATCAACGATGTTCACGCGCTTGGCCTCAAGGTCGCGCAAGGCCTCTATCTGACCGACAACTGGTACTGGGACCAGACGCCCGAATCACGTGAGTGGTCCAAGCCCTTCTTTCAGAAGTTCAAGAAGATGCCAACGTCGCTGCAGGCGGCGGACTATTCGGCAACGCGCTTCTACCTTGACGCTGTCAAGGCAGCGGGCTCGGACGATGGCGACAAGGTGATGCAGCAGATGAAGGCGCGCAAGGTCAACGACATGTATGCACGTGATGGCTACGTGCGCGCTGACGGACGCATGGTGCACGACATGTTCCTTATGCAAGTCAAAACGCCTGCTGCTTCCAAGAGCCCCTGGGACTACTACAACCTTGTGGCGACAACCCCTGGCGACGTGGCCTACACCTCCAAATCCGAGACCAAGTGCGCACTTTGGCAATAGAGCGGCGCCCGTTTCGACGGTAAGTCCGCATGACTGCGGCCTTGCCTTCCAATGGGCGAAGAGCTGGCGTGCCCGCGCGCCGCGATGGCAGCCAGGGCGGTTTTCGCTGAAGTCCGTCACCGCGCTTGGCGGCGATCTCAGGATGCAGCACGTGGCACCAAAAAAAGACCTGAACACGGGGCGAGAGGTCCACATCCGGGAGCGTGCGGCGACCCGCCCCGGCCAACTGGCCATCGCCTCCTCCGGGAATGGCGTCGGCGCGACGGGCCACGGGCAGTTCAAGCAGGCACCTTTGCCACATAGTCCAGAAGCGCCAGTGAGACGCCCTCCGCAGAAACACGGCTGGCAAGTTCGGCCACTTCATTACTTCATTGAGTATGCGCACCACCTCCCCTGCAAGCCCCGCGCTGGCGACCAGTATGAACTGCAGGACCTCACGTTCGGTCAGCTCCAAGGCCTTGCGCAAGGCAAGCAATTTGCCGAAGGCGGCAAGAAGGCGCCGGAACTCGTCGTTCTCACGCCAACCCGGCAATTCCAACGGAGTGAACGGCTACTTATTTGCGCATCGTTTGGCAAGGCAATCGGCGCATCGTATGCGTCCGGCAAAGTCATGGGCAGCGGGCCGTCGGCGGCTTCCTGTTGCGCTCGCGCGCCGAGAGTCGCGGAAGTCAGAGGGTCGCAGTGCTTGCCTGCCACCGGTGCGGAAGCAAGTCATCAATGCGGCTGGCCGGGTGGGTTGGCAGTCGCTCGAGGACATCTCTGAGGTATGCGTACGGGTTGTGCCCGTTGATGCGTGCTGAGCGGATCAGGCTCATGATCGCCGCGGCGCGCTTGCCCGCTCGCAGGCTGCCAGCGAATAACCAGTTCGCCCTTCCGAGTGCGATCGGACGAATCTGATTCTCGACCCAGTTGTTCGAGATCGGCAGATCGCCGTCGTCGATGTAGCGCGTCAATGCCTGCCAGCGCTTGAGCGTGTAGTCGATAGCCTTTGCTGTGGCCGAGCCATCGGGGACCTGGCGCCGCTGGGTGAGCAGCCAGGCGTGAAGTAGCCGGGTCACCCGAATAGATCTGCGCTGTCGTACTTGTCGGCGCTGCTTGGGCAGAAGCTTCGCCACGTCGTCTTCAATCTTGAACAGCACCTGGAAGAACCTCAGCGCCTTCTCACCCACTCGGCTGTGGTGGTTGACCCAGAGTTCGTGGAATTTCCTCCGCGCGTGCGACGCGCACCCGACCTCAGCGACGCCATGCTCGAAGGTGGCGTGATAGCCGCTGAACCCGTCGGTCACCAGCTTGCCCTTCCAGGGGCTCTCGCTTCCCAGCCGGAGGAACTCGCGCACGTTCGCGCCGCTGCGCGTCTCCGCGAAGTTGAACACCACTGCCTTGGTCGAGTTGAAGCTGGTCGTGCAGTAGCTCCAGATGTAGGCCTTGTGGGTCTTCTTGTTGCCAGGCTTGAGCATGGCCACCGGCGTCTCGTCGGCGTGTAGCACGCCGTGGCGAAGCAGTTCGGCCGACAGTGCGTCTACCAGGGGCTGCAGCTGCGCCCCGCATTCGCCTACCCACTGCGCGAGCGTCTAGCGTGCGATGGCCAGGCCGGCACGCTCGAAGATGCGCTCTTGCCGGTACAGGGGAAGGTGATCGAGGAACTTGGCCACCAGCACCTGAGCCAGCAAGCCCGTCGTGGGAATCCCCTTGTCGATGATGTGCGGTGCCACGGGGGCCTGCACCAGCTTCTCGCAGCGAGCGCAGGCCCACTTGCCGCGAACATGGTGCTCCACCGTGAACACGCCCGGTTCGTAGTCGAGCTTCTGAGACACATCCTGGCCAATGCGCTTCATCTGGCAGCCGCAGCTGCACACGGTGCTCTCAGGCTCATGGTGCATCTCGCGCCGCGGCAGGTGCGCGGGCAGCGGCTGGCGCTTGGGCTGCTCCTTGTCCTTCTTGTCCTTGCCCTTGTTGTCGCCGGCGGCCCGTTCGATCTCACCGGTGACTTCGGCGATGTCGCAATCGAGGGTCTCCTCCAGCAGGCTCTTCTGCTCTACGCTCAGGCCGGCGCAGAACTTCTCGCTCGTGGCGGCGAACTTCAGCCGCTTGAGCACCGCCATCTCATGCGTGAGCTTGTCGATCAGGGTTTGCTTGAAGGCAGTTTCGCGTTGCGCCCTCTCGAGTTCAACGCTCTTGCTTCGCAGTTGCTCGTCCTTGGCAGACAGCTCGCTCATCAGCGCCAGCAGGGCCTGGCGCATCTGTTCCGGATCCAACGAGTCCAACTGCTGGGAGGCGATCACGGAGCGTGATCGTGCCTGATGCTGTGCGCAGGCGACATCGGCACATTCGTCAATTGCGCGAAGCTACAGCACGCGGATGATTCCAGCCTCGCCGACGCGTTGCCAAGGCAGTCCCAACACGAGCGCGTTCAGCTGTGGCCTGCTGAGCGACAGCGTTCCTGTCGCGTCGTGCGGCCAGACGAATTGCCGGCATTCAGCCGCCTGGCGGCCAACCAAACGCCGATGCCATCGTGAACGAGGACCTTCAAACGATTGGCACGGCGGTTGGCAAACAAGTAGGCGTGATGCGGGCGCGCTTCACCGAAGACCTTCACCACGCGGCCCAGTACCGCTTCCGTACCTGCGCGCATGTCCATCGGCTCGACCGCCAACCAGATGGCGTCGATGCGGATCACCGCAGCAACTCGCGCAACCAGCTTCCGCACTCGGCTGCCAAGACAGCCGGCCAGGTCACGACGACGTTCGTGGAGCCGCGGCGGACTTCGATCCGGATGTCGCCCGCCGGCGCGCCTGGCGCGGGCAGTTGCAAAGGGATGAACGATGGGGGCATGGACTCGGGCGCGGCGCTCGACAAGGCCTTGGGTGCGCTGCCTTCCGCTGTTCTGCTGGACGGCACCTCCGCGTCGCGCACCCAGCGGCGTAGCAGGTTCGCATTGATACCCAAGGACATCGCCACCGATGCCATCGAGACGCCGGGCTGAGCCGCCGCAGCGACCGCGTTGGCCTTGAACTCGTCGCTATGTAGTCGCCGGCGCCGCCGCTCGCCCGGCGCATCGTCCGTGCCGACCAACACAACGCTCAGGCGCAGATCGTTCGCAAGATACTTCAGCAGGTTGAGCGATGCGCCTTCCTCACGGTAGCCGCCCGCCAGAAGATGATGCACCTCGTCCACGCCCAACATCCTCGGGGCGATCCGACGAAGCAGGTCACGCCGAGTTCAGACAAGCGAGCGCTGTAGAACCGGTGCTGCCCGGGTGTCGTCGCCGGCATCTGCATCGCCAATCGGGGTGGAGATCGATGGCGTGCATTTCCTGCGCTCGAGACAGTGGCGCGGCATCACCAAGACGCCCGAGCCGATGATCAAGCAGCGCAGCGCCATCGAACCGGCCATCGGGCACATGAAATGGACGGGGGGGCTGGGCCGCGATCCGCTCAAGGATGCGCCGGGCGATGCGCTGTATGCGCTGATGTTGGGCGCCGTCCTGCGGCCTGGCAGCGCCCCGCCATCGGCAAGGACCACCTTGATTCAAGTCCCCGTGTACGACCGAGCGCCCTCGGCCGACGTCCGCAGCGCGAAGCCCAGCCGTTCCTGCAAGCTCAACAAGGACCATCCCTCCAAGAGTTCCAGCACGCGCACGCCCGTTGCCGTGATCTCGAACACCGCTTGGTCGGTATAGACCCGCTTGACGACCTGGGCTGCAGTGAGTGGAAGTCTGCACTGGTCCACAAGGCGGGGCGACCCGTCGCGTGCGAAGAGGTCCATCATCACCAGCACGTTCCTTGCGCCGACCGCGAGGTCCATGGCGCCCCCCGGCGACGGCGCCTGGCCTGGCTTACCCGTCGACCAATTCGCGAGATCGCCGTGCATGGATACCTCAAAGGCACCAAGCACCGTGATGTCCAGGTGTCTGCCCCGCACGATCGCGAAGGAGTCGGCATGATCGACAAAGTGACCGCCCCTGACCAATCGGACGGGGCGCCTGCCTGCATTGATCAAATCCATGTCGGCATCGTCCCCGTCTTCCAGGACCGGTCCCGAGCCGATCACACCGTTCTCCGTGTGAACCAGGATATCGGGAGAACTCAGGAAGTTGCCAACCAGCTCGGGCATGCCGATGCCCAGGTTGATCACTGAACCGGCGGGGATGTCGCGGGCCACGCGGCGCGCAATGAGGTTGCGATCCAGACCTTTAGGGTTGCTCATGCAGCTTGCTCCATTGCCACGCCAGAGCGCAGGCCTCGCACGACGCGGCGGACGAACACGCCGGAGGTCACGACGCTTTCGGGGTCTAGGTGCCCTAGGGGCATGATCTCATCGACCTCCACGATCGTAGTCCGGCCGGCCATGCACATCACCGGGCCGAAATTTCGTGCGGCCATCCGATATTGAAGGTTGCCCCAACGGTCCGCGCGGCGGGCTTTGACCAATGCGAAGTCGCCGACGATGGGAGTTTCGAGTACATGGCCGACGCCGTCGATGATGCGCGTCTCCTTGCGCTCAGCCAGAAGCGTCCCGTAACCTGTTCGCGTGAAGAAGCCGGCAATGCCGGCCCCGCCGGCGCGGATGCGCTCCGCAAGGGTCCCCTGGGGGACGCATTCCAGTTCGATCTTTCCTTGCTGGTACAGGCCTTCGAACACATCGGATTGCCAGGACCTCGGGAAGGAGCAGATGATCTTTCTCACACGGCCTTCAGCGAGAAGTCGGGCCACGCCTTCCCGGCCGTTGCCTGCATTGTTGTGCACCAGCGTGAGGTCGCGGGCACCCTGGTCGAGCAGTGCGCCAATGAGCCCGGAAGGAACGCCAGCGCCACTGAACCCGCTGACAAGGACCGTGGCTCCGTTGGAGATGTCCGCTACAGCTTCTTCGAAGCTATCCAGCACTTTATTCATGGGATGACTCTTCAAGCTCGACAAGCACCCCGAGAAAATTCTTCGGATGCAGGAACGCCATCTTCTGACCGAAGACGTTCTTCGAGGACGCTCCGCCCAGCGGGCTCACACCGGCAACGCTCAGCGCACCCAGGCTTTCATCGAGGTCCGAGACGCCGAAGGAAATGTGATGGATACCGCCACTGGGGTTGCGCTGAAGGAACTTTCCGATCGGGCTATCAGGTTGCGTTGGCGCCATGATCTCAACGCTGGTCCGACCTTCCAGCGTGACGTGGAACATCCTGATCTTCTGATCGCTATTCTCGGAAATCTCACTGACCGGCAGACCGTAGACATCCCGGCACAGGCGCCTGGCCGCTTCGAGGTCCGGTACGGCGATGGCGACATGCGAAACGTGGTCAAACATGGCTCGCGCTTTGAATGCTCAGTGATCCCAGCACCTCGTCGGTGTGGGCGCCTAGCAAGGGAGGGGGACGGGAAATGGCCGCCGGCGTTGCCGAAAACTTGACGGGGAATCCAAGCGTCCGGCTGCTGCCTCCCGAGGCGAGCGGCATTGGCAGGACCATCTCTCTGGCCTCGCACTGAGGGGCACCGAGTGCCTCGGAAACCGTGTTGATCTTGCCGGCGGGGATGCCTTCCGCGCGCAAGCGGCCGATCCAGTGATCCGCCGACCGAACCGCTATCGCATCACCGATGACACGGTCCAGTTCATCGCGATTCGCGACCCGCAGGGCGTTGGTCGCGAAGCGGGGCTCCGCGGCCATCTCTGGCAGTTCAAGCAGACGAGCAAGCCTTTCGAACTGCCGATCGTTGCCCACCGCCACCGCGATGGCTCCATCTTGCGCTTGGTAGGTGGTGTATGGCACGATGTTCGGGTGGCCGTTCCCGTACCGCTTAGGAGGAGCGCCGGTTGCAATTGCGTTGCCCGCAACGTTGGCCAGGAGAAAAAGTCCGGACTCGAATAGCGAGGCCTCCACTTTCTGCCCCTTGCCGGTCTGGGTCCGCGAATAGAGTGCCGCAACGATGCCATTGAAGGCCAGCAGGCCGGTCGTGATATCCACGATGGCGACACCGAACTTCATCGGCCGGCCATCGGGTTCCCCGCAAAGGCTCATAAGGCCCGATTCCGCCTGCAGAATGAAGTCGTAGCCTGGAAGTTCGGCATTTGGCCCGGAGGTGCCATAGCCGGTAATGCTGCAGCGTATAACCCTGGGCGCGTTGAGCTCGAACCATTCGTCGTCCAGGCCCCACCTACGCAGTGTTCCCGTCTTGAAGTTGTCGACCACCACATCGGACGTCCTGATGAGTTCCTTCAGTTGTGCCAGCGCGTCGGCCGTGCTGAGGTCGAGAATCACGCTGCGCTTGTTCCGGTTGAAGGTCAGGAAGTAGGCCGATTCGCCGTCGACGAAGGGAGGACCCCATTGGCGCGTATCGTCGCCGCCGGGTGCCTCGATCTTGATGATTTCTGCTCCGAGGTCCCCCAACTGCATGGTGCACAGGGGTCCCGCGAGGATGCGGGTCAGGTCGATCACCCGTACACCCGCCAGCGGACCCGGTCGACCTTCGGTCTGGGAGTTCATGGGGTGCCCAGGGTCAGGAAGCTTGTCGACGCAGCGACGGGGGGCTGTTCAGATCCTGAGCGAGGCCTTCCAGGTAGGCCTTGACCTGGTCTTTGTTCTTGAGCCGGAAGCTCTGGAAGTCGGGTTTGCGGCCTTCGAGGAATGCATTCATGCCCTCCAGGCACTCTTCCGAGCCCCAGACATGGGCCAATAGTTCCATGCCGTGCTGCCACGATGCGTAAAGCTGATCCGACTCGAAGTTCAAGCTCTTCTTTGTCAGCCGAATGGTCTGCGAGCTGTGATCCTTGATCGAAGCGCACCACTTGAGCGTTTCCTCGAGCAGGTCGTCGTGCGGCACGCACTTGTTGATCAGCCCAATGTCCGCGGCTTCGGCTGCGGTGAAGCGCCGCGCCAGAAAAATCATCTCCCGCGCCAATCGCTCGCCGATAATGCGAGAAAGATATTGGGTCGCGCCCACGGTCGGGCATGCACCCACCTTGGCACCGCTCTGCCCAAGCACTGCGCGGTCGGAGGCGATGACCAAGTCGCACCACAGGGCAAGTTCGTGGCCGCCCCCCATGCACCATCCATTTACCATTGCGATCACCGGAATGGACAGGCCGCGAATCGTCATGGCAACGCCTTGCATGCGGTCGTTCCACATCGCGCCATTGGTGAAATTGAGGCGGCGCATCGCGTAGAAGTCGCCGCCCGCGGAAAAGGCCTTGTCGCCGGCACCCGTGATGACCACGCAAGCGATGGACGGGTCGTCCTTGGTGGAACTCAGCGCCGCGATCATTTCGTCCAGAGTCTGCTCCCGGAAAGCGTTGTGGATCGAGGGACGGTTGATCGTAACCCAGGCTACTTGATCCTTGACTTCATACAGGATGTCCGAGAAGTTTGGTTGAGTTTGAGACATGTTTTTTCTCCTTAGTACATGAATGGGTAGGCTTTGTTGATTCAAAGGGTGGTGTGGGAATGGGTCAGGGAGTCAACGCAGAAAGGTTCTTTCGAGGACTGTCGGTAACGGTCGCTGAACCGGGCTGACGCTGGAAGAGGTTGTTTCGCTCAGCAATTAGGATGGCAAGGATGCCCAGCGTGCTCGTGACCACCATGCACACCGCCACCCACCCGGAACCGCCGGACCACGAGACCAACCCTGTAGCGATGACGGGTGCGAATGCCCCGCCGATGACGGATGCGCTTTCTCGCCCAATCGAAATACCGCTGTAACGCACCGCCACGGGAAAGAATCTGGCGAAGTAATCCGGCTGCACCGCAGAGATGGCCGCGTTACCGACCGCAAAGCCGAGCGCCAGCGCTACAAATATCATGGCTGGTGCCTTGCTCTGGAGCAACCAGAAGAATGGAAATGCGAGCGCGGCCTGGAAGAAGAGCCCCCACAACAACACGTTCTTACTGCCAACTCGGTCGGCCAAATGCCCGTACAGCACGCACGTAACGCATTCGATCAGGGCTGCAACCAGGATCGCGTTGAGCACAATGCTCTTGGGCAGTCCAACTACCGTCGCCACATAGGTGAGACTGAATGCAGCGAAGATATAGAAGCTGAAGCTCTCGGCCACTCGGATGCAGAAGACGACCAGGATGCTTCTCCATTCACGCAGTGCCGCAACGGCAGGGCGGTCTTCCCGCAAACCGCGCTCTGTGGCGGCGGAGAACTCGGGAGACTCGGAAATGCTTAGGCGTATATAGAGTCCCACGGCAACCAGCCCCGCGCTCATCAGGAAGGGAATGCGCCATCCCCACGCAATGAACTTCTCCTCGGGCAGCAGCGACGCCAGGCTGAAGACGAGGGAGGCCAGGACCAAGCCTGACATGATCCCGACAGTAATCAGGCTACCCCACAGACCGCGGCGCCTGCCACCTGCGTGCTCAACAGTCATAAGCGCGGCACCGCCCCATTCGCCACCGGTCGCAAAGCCTTGCGCGAGGCGAAGGATCAGGAGAGCAGCCGGCGCCCAGATTCCGATCTGGTCGTAGGTAGGAAGCATCCCGATGAGCAGCGTCGAGAGACCCATTATCAGCAGCGTTGCGGTCAGCAGCGCTTTCCGGCCGACCCGGTCGCCGTAGTGCCCAGCCACCAACGCACCGACTGGCCGGGCCAGGAAGCCCGTTGCTGACGAACCGAAAGCCAACATCGTTCCTACCAGCGGATCGAACTGCGGGAAGAAAATGCGATTGAAAACCAGCGCTGCAGCCGTACCGTAGATAAAGAAGTCGTACCACTCGATCATGGTTCCGACGGTCGCGGCAAAGCCGACCTTTCTCATTGAACTTTTCATGTGTCTCCTTCGATATTTGGACCGAGTCCGCCAGTTCTTTTGCGCGGTATGCGAGGGAGTTTACGAACTGGTCCGAAGGCGCACAAAGACCGAATCGCGATCGGAGCTATGCGCAATTGGCTTAGCCATAACTTCGAACAACACGAATCGCATTCGCTTGTCGCTTGTCGCGCCCGCTCGTAAGCGTGCGACCGAGGCCCTCTTGAATGCGACGTACTGTATGAAGACGATCGTGTGATCGTGCTCGCCGAAGGATGGTGTGCACTTCACGCAACAGGTGCACACCATGTCTTCGCAAGACACACCCTCGAAGTCGACGCGTCGCAAGTACACGACCACCTTCAAGCGCGAGCTCGTCGAGCGCTGCCTGGGGCCCGGCGCCTCGGTATCGGGAATCGCGCTGGAGAACGGCATTAACGCCAACGTGCTGTTCCGTTGGCGGCGCGAACATGTGCGGGGTACCACGCGCGCCAAGAGTCATGGCGCTGCGCAGGCCGTGCTGGTGCCGGTGAAGGTGACAGCTGAGGTGACGCCGGCCGTGCCGGAAGCGACGCCTGCGACCACCTCGAAGTCCGTGGGCATCATCGAGATTGACATAGGCGGCGCGCGCGTTCGCCTGCACGGTCAGGTTGACGAGTCCAACATGCGCTGTGTGCTGCACACGCTGCGGGGGCTGTCGTGATCGGGCTGCCGGCCAACACGCGCGTGTGGCTTGCGGCGGGCCATACCGACATGCGCCGCGGCTTCGATGGCTTGGCGGCGATGGTCCAGACAGCGCTGGCGGCCAACCCATTCTGCGGGCACGTTTTCGTCTTCCGTGGCCGCCGCGGCGACATCATGAAGTGCCTGTGGTTCGATGGCCAGGGCCTATGCCTGTTCACGAAGCGATTAGAGAGGGGCCGCTTCGTTTGGCCGCAGGCCGACAGCGGCGCGGTGTCGCTGACGCCGGCGCAACTGTCGATGCTGGTGGAGGGCATTGATTGGCGTATGCCGCAACGCACCTGGCAGCCCGACGCGCTGCGCGTGCCGCAAATCGCGGCGTGAGTACTGGATAAGAATGCCTCGGGTGCACCCCTGATAGCGCTGCACACGAGGTGGCGGGCACAGTGGTGCTCGTGCCCAACTCCGCCACCATCCCGCTGACCGTCGACGAGTTGCTGCGCGTCGTCGCCGAGCGTGACGTCGAGGTGGCGCTGCTAAAGCTCACCATCGACAAGCTCAAGTTGCAGCTCGCGCGTCGAGCCCGCGAGCAATACGGCACCTCCAGCGAACAACTTGGCGCACAGCTCACGCTCGTCTCCGCAGAGCCACCGCAGCCAGCGCCGGCGGCCGACTCGCCGAAGAACAAGCAGCGGCGCAAGGCCGGACGCAAGCCGCGCGAATTGCCTGCGCACCTGCCGCGCGAGACCCATGTGCACTACCCCAAGGGGCATGGTGGCGACGCACCGTGTGCATGCAGCGAATGTGGCGGCAAGCTGCGCCAGCTCGGCGAGGACGTCTCGGAGCAGTTGGAGTACGTACCTGGGCGCTTCAAGGTCATCCGTCATGTGCGGCCCAAGCTCGCGTGCGTGGGCTGCCAGGGCATCTTCCAGGCCGCTGCGCCCAGTCGTCCGATCCAGCGCGGGCTGCCCGGGCCGGCGCTGCTGGCGCACGTGTTCGTAGGCAAGTATTGCGACCATGCGCCGCTGTACCGCCAGAGCCGCATTTACGCGCGCGACGGCGTGGAGATCGATCGCTCGACGATGACCGGTTGGGTCGATGGCGGCCATCAACTGCTGGACCCGCTGGTGGCGGCGACAGGTCGCTACGTGCTGGCTGCTGGCAAGGTGCACGCCGACGACACGCCCGTGCCAGTGCTCGATCCGGGCCGCGGGCGAACCAAGACGGGGCGGCTGTGGGTGTACGTGCGCGATGACCGCCCCTGCGGCAGCCACGACCCACCGGCGGTGTGGTTCCGCTACTCGCCAGACCGCCAGGGCAAACACCCGCGCGAACACCTCAAGCGCTACCGCGGCATCCTGCAAGCTGACGCCTACTCGGGCTATGAGGGCGTCTACAACAGCGGCCGTGTCCAGCACGCGGCCTGCTGGGCGCACGCGAGGAGGTACTACTGGGAGGTGCACGAGGACAACAAGTTCGCCCCCGGATCCGTGGCCGAGCAAGCGCTGCATCGCATTGCCGAGTTGTATGAGGTCGAGAGCGACATCCGCGGCCAGCTTCCCGAGGCACGGCAACGACACCGGCAAGCGCGTGCCGTGCCGTTGCTGAAGGATCTGCACGACTGGCTCAGAGACATGGTCGGGCGTGTGTCGGGCAAGTCTGAGCTGGCGCGAGCCATCGGCTACACGCTCACGCACTGGCAGGCGTTGACGCGCTACTGTGACGACGGGCACATCGAGATCGACAACAATGCGGCCGAGCGCGCGCTGCGCGGCGTTGGAATGGCATGTTCATAGTGCGCCCCTTCGTTAAGTGCTTGAAAACATTGAGATCTGCTTTCCGTCGTCGATGCGACACGGGCGACCTGTTCGGGCGATCGCGTCCATGACCGTCTGATCCATCAGGTCGGAGGCACGGATTTGGTACGGCGCGCAGGGCACAACTTGCGTTGCGGACAGTATTCCCTCCTTGATCAAGCGGCGGATGCGATGGTTCGTGACGCCGAGCTGTGCCGCGGCCTGCGACATGGTCAGCCACTGGCCGTCCTTGTCTGCGGGGCGGTATGCACGGATGCCGCGGATGCGCCTCAACGAAGAGACACGGTGCGCTGTCCAGGTCTTGCCCTGCCCGGTTGGCATGCCCATCCGATTGAGCGACGCGGCAATCTGCTCGTCAGGCCAACGACCGGCCATGCTGCGAATCAGCGCTACGGCCTCGTCCGCCGTTCGGCGCCCGTGTTCGCCCGATCGCGGCTTCGTTACGCGCAGGATCGAATGCTGCCCACCGCGCCAATGGATGACCATGGTGATCTCGCGAGTCTGCTCGTCGACATCGACCACGATTTCGTTAACCAGTGAACGCAGCAACTGCTGACGCGCGCGCATCGTGACACCCGGTGCGTTCCACGCAGCGGCAAGGTCCTCGGCCAATCCGCTGAAGTCGGGGGCAACGCTGCTCGATTGCACCTGCTGTGTAGCGGCCAGTTGCTGCTCACAAGCGCGCACGCGCTGCAGCGCAGCCTCCCAGCTCTTCTCAAGCTGGGCGGCGATCAGCCGATTGTTGGGGTCGCATGCGGCATAGCGCCTCTCGGCCAGCGACGCGTCATAGCGCGCCTGCTGCAGGTCCAATTCGCGGATGCGGCGTTGATCAGCCTGGGCTTGCATGAATCTGTGTTCGGCTTGCTGGGCGGCCTCGATGGCCATCGGTTCCACGGCCCGTAGCAGCTCGCGCGCTACCGCCTCGTCAGGCCGTGCACCCCCGAAGGTACAGCATCGTGGAATGCCCAACTGCATGGCCGGACGGTCGCACCGATAAACAGTCTGTCTCGGCTGATTACCGCGGTAGGCAACCGCCAGGCGACGTCCGCATTGACCACAGCACAGTAGCCCGGCGAGCAGCGCGTTGCCGCCGCGGCCCGACTTGACGCCGCCGGCACGTCCGTAGGCGTTGATGGCCAACAGCCTCTGGTTGCGCTCGAACTCGGTCCAATCGATGTAACCCTCGTGGTGCTCCTTGAGCACGACATCCCATTGATCGAACGGCTTACCGTGGCCGTAGCTCTTGCGCGGCCGGCCGTCGACCAAGGTCGTGCGCTTCTCGCTCTTGCCGTAGATGTAGGCGCCCGCATAGAAGGGGTTCTTGAGCAACCCGATGACGCAGCGGTACCGAATGGGCGTCCAGTCAAAGCTGGTCATCCTCTTGCCATCTGAAGGCCGAGGGAAGTGCACCTGATCGGCCGCAAGGGACAGCAGTACCTGGCGAGCGCTTCCGAGTTGGCGGAAACGCTCGAAGACCAGTCGAATGACTTCCTGCAGGCGTCGGTCCGGGTCCAGGTTGAGGCCGTACTCGCGATGCCAGACATAGCCGATGGGCACGCTGATGCGCAATTCGCCACGCTTGGCCTTTGCGCGCGCAGCATCGAGCATCCGTGAGCGCAAGACGCCGAGTTCGAACTCGCTGATGCTGCCCTTCATGCCCAGCAGCAGCCGATCGTTGGGGCGACACGGATCGTAGACGCCGTCCAGGTCGATCACGCGAGCATCAACCAGCCCGCATAGTTCGAGCAGGTGATGCCAGTCTCGGCCATTGCGCGCCAGCCTGGACGCGTCGAAGCACAGGACAGCGCCGACTTCGCCCGCGCACAACCATGCCACGAGGCGATCGAATCCAGGCCGCGCGACCATGCCGCTGGCCGAACGGCCGAGATCGTCATCGATCACCTCGACTTGCTCGAAGCCTCGGCGACGGGCTTCCTCCACAAGGTCGTACTGCCTTCGCTGGCTCTCCAGGTTGACTCGCACCTGCGTCTGGGACGACTGGCGCACATAGACGACGGCCTTGCGACGAAGAACGGCAGCGGGCAACAGATCATGGCTCGACATCATCGTCCTCCGGTAGGTGAGCGTTCGCGGCTTCCAGTAGCAGCGCTGCCAGCGCCTGAAGCACCGCGGCTCGGTGTTCGGTGCCCAGACCTCGGATGGCCGGAGTCTCGAATGAGATGCTCAGCTGCCGTGGCTGCCGCAGCGGGACCGGCAGCTGCGGGTGCACTGCCGTCGATCGGGTGGTTGTCTTCATCGGAGGCCTCGTCGGTGTGATCAACACGACGGGAGCTTCGCCGATGCCCGTACTCAACCAGCAGGCGGTGGAGCTCCGTCAGCGCCTCGATGGAGGCCTGGGCGGGCCCCAGCGACAAGCTCGCACAAGCTGCTGCGTCCAGCATCCAGCCGGCAACGGCGATGACGACGCCGAGCGCCACCTCGACATGAACGACCTCACCGATGGCTCTTCGCTCTCGATACTGCAGGCGCACCCGCTGGCCGTACAGCGGGTGCCACCGGTAGTGGATCTGGACTTCTTGCCCGACATGGGCAGAATGACCACGCAATGGCTCTTGGAAGGAAGAACTTCTTGTTCTTCGGCTCTGACGGCGGAGGCGTGCGTGCCGCAGGGATCTATGGCCTGGTGGAGTCGGCAAAACTCAACGGACTCGATCCCGAGAAGTATTTGCGCGACGTGTTCGAGCGCATCGCCGAGCACCCCATCAACCGCATCGAAGAACTGCTGCCGTGGAACATCGGCCGATGCGCTGAGCAACAACGACAAGCCGCATGACCATGGTGACCAAGACGCCCCGCAAACGCACTGCTGCAACCACCATCCTGCAACTTCGCATCGAATTGCGCGGTACGAAGCCCAAGATCTGGCGCCGGGTGCTGGTGCCGCAGACCATCACGCTGCGCAAGCTCCACTCGGTGATCCGGGCCGCCTTCGGGTGGAGCGGAGGACATCTGCACGAGTTCGTCGCCGGTGACGGCGAGCGCTTCGGCAGCCCCGAGCCGATGTACGACGACGCCGAGGCCGTCAGCAGCGACAACGTGCGCCTGACCACGGTGCTGCGGTCCTCGACGCTGAGCTATGTCTACGACTTCGGCGACTACTGGGACCATCGCATCACCGTGGACAAGACGCTCCCCGGGGATCCACTGCTGGAGCTCCCGTTCTGCGTCGGTGGAACTGGCGCAACGCCGCCCGAGGATTGCGGGGGCGTTGCCGGCTATGAGGACTTCGTGCGCGCCATGGCCGATCCGGACCATCCCGAACACGCGCACCTGGCGCAGTGGATCGGTGCCGATACCTGGGATCCGGCAGCGTTCGACAGCATCGAGGTCAACGACCGTCTCGCCCAGATCAAGCTATGAGCCGCTGACGGACAGACGGCCCGTCAAGAGGGCCTCGGTCGCACGCTTACGCCCGCTCGCTGGTGCCCGCTTGAAGTAATGACGGGCAGCAGGCTCTTCTTGGGTCGGCGCGCCGGTCGTGCGCGCGGCTGGGCCGACGCGCTGGCAAAGGGGTGCCTTCAAGAACGGCGCGGTTCCAGCGGCGAGTTGGCGTGTCCATCCCAGCGGACGGCACTGCCGCTGCGGGCGATGCCAGTTCCGCAACCGGAGTCAGCGCCTCTACTGCGCCGAGGGAAGCTGCGTCGGCAAGCGAGCCAGCTCTTCGAGCACGAGGCCTTCGACTGCTTCGATCGCTGGTGTGACTTCGCGTTTAGCGCTGCGCGCAAGCGCTACGACGCGCTTAACCGCTGGCTCCAGACGTAGAAAACCGAGCCTGCCGGCCGAAATGTGCGGCTCGGCAGTGCTGTACGGAGCGATGGTCGCGAGCCGCCCTTCCATCGCCATGCTCAGCACCACGTGGATACTGTCCAACTCCATTTCATAGTCGAGTTCCACACGATGGATGACGAGCCACGGCTCCAGGACCACCCGGAAGCCATGAGTTACGGCCAAAGGAAACCTGCGAAGCTCCTCGATACGCACGACCCCTTCGTACCCCAAAACCATTTCCGGCGCCGCCACCAGCACCAGCTCCTCGTCGAACACGCCACGCGCTTCGATCGCCCGGGAGCGCGATGGACTGGTCAGGACGGCGACATCGATGCGTCCCACCTCCAGCCACTCAACGATGAAGACGCTCAAGCCTTCGATGACGCGCAGCACCAGGCCAGGATACTTCTCCCGTACTACGGTATGCAGGGGACCGGCGAGCAGGAAGGACAGCGACGGCGGAAGGCCTAGGGTGACATGGCCCGTGACCCCTTCGCGAGGCGCGACCAGTTCGAACTTCAGGCTCGCGATGTGCGCATTGATCTTCTGAGCGTGCTCGAAAAGTCGCAGGCCGCTCGAAGTGGGCTGGACGCCTCGGGCCTTCCGGATGAGCAGTTGCACGCCGAGCTCATCCTCCAGCGCGAGGATCTGACGGCTGAGCGCCGGCTGTGCGATGTGCAGGATCTCGGCCGCCGCGCTAAAGCTTCGCGACGAGACGACGGCGACGAAGTACTTGAGTTGACGCAGCTCCAAGGCAAGATCCGGCGACTAGTTCAGACTCTCTCACTTTACACTGCTCAAAGTGCGCGCGAGCGCCGCGGGGCTATCATTCGAAGCTCCACCGCGTGTCGATGGACACGCCGCTGCGCGTGAGCACACCCTGACCAGCGGCATTGCAGCGCCGGATCACGTCAATTTCGTCGACCGTCTGGACCTTCCGGTCCTTGAGCAGAAGGCGGCCGTTGACAAACACGGTTCGGACAGCATCTCCGACGGTCGAATAAACCAGGTTCTGGAGCTCGTTGTGGTTAGGCGCCCATTCCGGCCGCAGCATGTCGAGCAGGACAACGTCAGCCTTCTTACCGACTTCCAGCGAGCCGATTTCCTTGTCCATGCCCAGTGCCCGGGCGCCGTTGATTGTGGCCATTTCAATGGCCGTCTCGGCCGTTCCCGCCGCGGGGTCGCCGCAGTACTCTTTAGGTAGTAGAGCGGCCAAGTGCATGGTACGAATCATGTCGGCATGATTCGAGGAATCGGAGCAGTCAGTGCCCAGGCACACGTTCACGCCCCGCTCCAGCATCTTGGGGAATTTGGCGTTTTCGAACAGCCCGCAGTTCAGCTTCACGGCCGTCGCAGGGCAATGCACGACATTCGAGCCTGTGTCGCTCAACATCTGCACCTCGTCGTCTGAGACATGGACCATGTGCACATAGACCACATTGGGACCGGCCACGCCCAGCCGGTTCAGGTGCTCCACCGGTCCCATGTTTTTTGTCTTGCGCATGTGAGCCACTTCTTCCGGGAAGGCGGCCAGGTGGAAATTCAGCAGCGTCCCGAAGTCGTCGGCCATCGCTTTCGATTCGACATACAGTTTGTCGGTGCAGCGGCCCAGGCCGACCACATCGACACACGCCTTGACCAGGCCACCGTTGTAGCCGTCACGGTACTGGCTCATGAAGGATTTGTTGCAGCTAAGGCATTGTTCCGTATCTTCCATCAGCATGCCGTGGCCCAGGATCGCCTGGTCAAACGATCGGCGACCCATAAGGCCACGCATCCCCACACGGCTGATCGCCTCGATGACCGCGGCCGGGTTGTACGACCCGGCTTCCAGGAAGGTGGTTGTACCCGACTTGAGCATCTCGATGAGGATGGCGAGCCCACCTGCCACCTCGTCCTCGGCCGTCAACACCGGCGCGATCTTTCCGTGCACGAAGTTGGACCAGTCCCAAGAGCGCAGGCGCTCGGGCGTCAGCCCCCGGTGTAGCGTGTGATAGAAGTGCACGTGGGAGTTGACAAAGCCCGGAAGAATCAGCTGGTCCGAGCAATCGACCTCGTTCTTTGCTTCCACTGTGTGCGCGAGCTGTTCGCGCTTGCCTACAGCCACAATCATGGCACCACTGATGGCCACCGCGCCGTCACGAATCACGCGCCGCCGACCGTCCACGGTGACGACTGTGCCACCACTCAACAAGTAGTCTGCCTGGATCAAGATCTAGTCTCCTTTTTTGGTAGAGCCGCACCGGGCTGAGATTCTCGGCCGGCTGCTTAACATGTCTGACGCACCAGCCTGCACACATCACGCGTCGGCTCATTGCCGAACGCTCTCGAAGGGCTGACGCGCTACCTTAGCCAGCTTCCAGCAGCAACGCAAAGACCAAACTCGAATCTGGTCAATGCCGCGACGGCATAGGAGCCCCACGAAACGCTGCGCGCACCACGCGATGTCCGTCCGCGCCCGCTCACCCATCCCCTAGGCCTGCCAACCTTCTCCGCTCTCGCCGTCTGGTTGTCAATAACCAAAAGCAACTGTGCCGCATCCACTGCTGAGTAACTTCCTTGGCGAGTACTGGCTGGGCAGCCGATGGAAAAGCTGATCCAAGACCCTCTGAGCTAGTTGGGTGTGAACTTTCCTGGCGCGCAGCGACAGGGGGGCTTGCCCAAGGGCCCGGCCCAGCCTTGGCACGCAGTTCACGAGCCCTCGGATGTCCAGCGTGAACTCATGTCCCGTGAAAGAAAGGTCAGTTGCATGCCCCCCCGCGCTCCTGACGCTTGCGATTTTGATACATAACGCCAGCTGCCGAGAGAAGGGGCGCAATGCTGAGTCTGGGCAAGCCTTACCGCTCTGGCATCAACGTCGAATCCGCCTCAGCCAGGCATCCACGCCTCCCATGATGCCCTTTCGGAATGCGAGCACGCAGATCACGAAGATCAGGCCCGTGACCATGGTCACCGACTCGCCCAGCGTGTTGAACCAGTCGATGGTCGTGATGCGGGCCAGCAGGTGGCCCAGTTCGCCGATCTTGTTCTCGAGCAGCACCACCACGGCCGAGCCGACCAGCGGGCCCGACAAGGTGCCGAGGCCGCCGACCAGCGTCATCAGGATGACCTGGCCCGAGGCGCTCCAGTGCACATCGGATAGCGTCGCGAAGCCCAGCACCAGCGTCTTGAGCGAGCCCGCGAGGCCCGACAGCGCCGCCGATATCACGAAGGCCAGCAGCTTGAAGCGGCTCACGTCGTAGCCCAGCGAGAGCGCGCGCGGTTCGTTCTCCTTGATGCCCTTGAGCACCTGGCCGAAGGGCGAATGGATGGTGCGCACGATCAGCAGGAAGGCGGCCACCACGATCACCAGCGTGACGTAGTACATCGTGAGGTCGTTCTGCAGGTCGACGACGCCGAACAGCTTGCCGCGCGGCACGCCTTGCAGGCCGTCCTCGCCGCCGGTGAACTTGGCCTGCAGCGCGACGAAGAACACCATCTGCGCGAGCGCCAGCGTGATCATCGCGAAGTAGATGCCCTGCCGGCGGATCGCCAGCATCCCGAAGACCCACCCGAGGAAGGCGCCGGCCGCGGTGCCGGCGATCAGGCCGATCTCGGGCGTCAGGCCCCAGACCTTCATCGCATGGCCGGCCACGTAGGCCGAGCCGCCGAGAAAGGCCGCATGGCCGAAGGACAGCAGGCCGGTGTAGCCCAGCAGCAGGTTGAAGGCAGAGGCGAACAGTGCGAAGCACATCAGCTTCATCACGAACACCGGGTAGGCGCCGGCGAAGGGCGCGACGAGCAGCGCGATCAGCAGCAGCGCGTAGACGACAGGGGTGATTTTTCTCATGGCTCTATGCGTTGGGGCCGCGTCATTTCTCTTTGCCGAACAGGCCGGCCGGACGGATGAGCAGCACGATCACCATGATCACGAACACCACGGTCGAGGAAGCTTCGGGATAGAACACCTTGGTCAGGCCTTCGATGACACCGAGCCCGAGCCCGGTGAGGATGGCGCCCATGATCGAGCCCATGCCGCCGATCACCACCACCGCGAACACGACGATGATGAGGTTCTGCCCCATCAGCGGCGAGACCTGGATCACCGGCGCCGCCAGCACGCCCGCAAAGGCTGCGAGGGCGACGCCGAAGCCGTAGGTCAGCGTGATCATCAGCGGCACGTTGACGCCGAAGGCCTCCACCAGCCGCGGGTTCTCGGTGCCGGCGCGCAGGTAGGCGCCGAGGCGGGTCTTCTCGATCACGAACCAGGTCGCGAAGCAGACCACCAGCGAGGCCACCACCACCCAGGCCCGGTAGTTGGGCAGGATCATGAAGCCGAGGTCGGAGGCGCTGGCGAGCGCGTCGGGCGTGTCGTAGGCCAGGCCCGAGACGCCGTAGATCGTGCGGAACACGCCTTCGATCAGCAGCGTCAGGCCGAGCGTCAGCAGCAGGCCGTAGAGATGGTCGAGCTTGTAGATCCAGCGCAGCAGCAGGCGCTCGATCAGGATGCCGAACAGCCCCACAATGACCGGCGCCACCGCCAGCATGACCCAGTAGTTGACGTTGAAGTAGTTCATCGCCATCCAGGTCAGCACCGCACCCAGCATGAACAGCGCGCCGTGAGCGAAGTTGATCACGTTGAGGAGCCCGAAGATCACGGCCAGCCCGAGACTCAGGATGGCGTAGAACGACCCGTTGACCAGACCCAGAAGCAGTTGACTCAAAAGCGCAGAGACCGGGATGGTTTGCATCGTCATACACCTAGCAGTTCTTTGAGCACCGGCATCTTGGCCTCGAGCTCCTTTGCGGCGAAGGCCTCGACCATGCGGCCATGCTCCATCACGTAGAAGCGGTCGGCCAGTGGCGCGGCGAAGCGGAAGTTTTGCTCGACCATCACGATCGTGTAGCCCTTGCTGCGCAGCGTGGTGATCATCCGGGCCAGCGCCTGCACGATCACCGGCGCCAGGCCTTCGGAGATCTCGTCGAGCAGCAGCAGCCTGGCGCCGGTGCGCAGGATGCGGCCCACCGCCAGCATCTGCTGCTCGCCGCCCGACAGCCGCGTGCCCTGACTGTGGCGGCGCTCGGCCAGATTGGGGAACATCGCGTAGATCTCGTCCACCGACATGCCTCTGTCGGCGCTCTTGAGCACCGGCGGCAGCAGCAGGTTCTCTTCGCACGAGAGACTGGCGAAGATGCCGCGCTCCTCCGGGCAGTAGCCGATGCCGAGGTGCGCCATGCGGTAGGTCGGCATCGCGATGGTTTCGCTGCCGTTCACCTTGATGCTGCCCTTGCGGCTGCCGGTGAGGCCGAGCACCGCGCGCATCGTCGTGGTGCGCCCTGCCCCATTGCGGCCCAGCAGCGTGACGACCTCGCCCGGTTGCACCACCATGTCGACGCCGTGCAGCACGTGCGACTCACCGTACCAGGCCTGCAGGCCCCTGATTTCCAAGGCTGCAACAGGCATCAGTGGGCTCCCTGCAATTGGCCGTCGGTGGTGCCCATGTAGGCCTCCATGACCAGCGGATTGCGCGAGACCTCTTCGTATGGGCCCTCGGCCAGCACGGCGCCGCGCTGCAGCACCGTGATGGTGTCCGCGATCGTCGACACCACGCTCATGTTGTGCTCGACCATCAGGATGGTGCGCCCGGCCGAGACGCGCTTGATGAGCTCGGCCACGCGGTGCACGTCCTCGTGGCCCATGCCCTGCGTGGGCTCGTCGAGCAGCATCAGCTCGGGCTCCATCGCGAGCGTGGTCGCGATCTCGAGCGCGCGCTTGCGGCCGTAAGGCAGGTTCACGGTCTCCTCGTCGGCCAGTTCCTCGAGGCCGACTTCCGCGAGCAGCGCGCGGGCGCGCGCATCGAGCGGCGCGAGCGACTTCTCGCTCTTCCAGAAGTGGTACGAGTTGCCGAGCGCGCGCTGCAGGCCGAGGCGCACGTTCTCCAGCAACGTGAGGTGCGGAAACACGGCCGAGATCTGGAACGAGCGGATGATGCCGCGCCGCGCGATTTGCGCGGGCCGTTCGCCGGTGATGTCTCGCCCATTGAACAGGATCGTGCCCGAGGTGGGCTCCAGAAACTTGGTGAGCAGGTTGAAGCAGGTGGTCTTGCCGGCGCCGTTGGGGCCGATGAGCGCGTGGATCGAGCCGCGCTGGACCGACAGATCGACCTTGCTTACCGCAGTGAAACCCTTGAATTCCTTGGTGAGCTGGCGTGTCTCAAGAATAGCGCCATTTATCGAGATCATTAGTATTTTGCACTCAAGGCGAATCGCGATCCTACGAGACAGGATCGAGAAAAAACTCATTCGCGCTACAACTACGCGTCAAAGCTAGACATAGAACCAACTGTTCCACTTGACAAATCAATACAGTCCTCGAAGATCAAGACGGGGAGTATCTGCATCAACCGGGTGAGTTTCTTTTTCTCATATGGCGTTGCAATTGAAAACTTGAACCTTCCGCTGTGACATGGAGCTTCGCAGACTAACGGGTTTCCACATCGCAGACAAAGACTAATGAGTTATCGCCTTTATGCTGTTCAAGCATGGCATCTTCGATATCTGAAAATTTGAAATACCGATGGGGAGCGAAGAAGGCGAAGCGCTGAAGATCCTTTCTTCCGCGCGGCAACGCAGGCTTCATGCTGGTCTCGCTACTAGAGCTGCTAATGGTCCAGTACGGGTCCGCCCAATCGGCACGGGAGAGGCCTGAACGCAGGCGACCACGCGTTTGCCTGCAAGCCACATGCCCGAAGGTCCAAGCCCATCTTTTACGCCGATCAGCATGGGGAGTTCAAGGCGTGGCGCATGCGCGGATGCCCCATTTAGTGAAACTACTTTTTCTCGCCATGCCTCATCGGCATCGCTGCCTACAGAAGCGACGGCGATCCCTCGGCCTCACAATGAACTGAGGCCCGTTTCGCACACCGTAGATGAACGCGCCCTCGGGCCTGGCTGGTCTTCGATGCCGCGTTGCTGGAAGATGCTCCTACCGCGGGCGTGCCGAGCAAATCGCGGCGACCCATACCAGGCCAGCGCCGGCGCCGGCGCCGGCGAAGAGGCTTGCGCATCCCGGCGAAGACCTAGCGTGCCTTCGAGGCGGCGCGGCAGTCCCTGGCGCCCGCGGCGGGCATCCCGGATGGCATCGCCCGCCTGCGCCTGCTCGAAGCCATGCACTGGCTGCTGGAACGTGGCATCGTCCTGCACGGCCCTCTCGTGCTCCGAACTGAATCTGCTGTCGCGGGGCCTGATCCCCGGCGCAGCCTGCCGGCTGCCAACGTCCGGCTACTGCTGTCGCTGCTGTTGCCTGCGGGCGCAGGCCGTACAGCGGTCGCGCGATGCTTCTCGCACCTGACCTGACCTGGCCTTCCCAGCAATGGCGATGCGTATCGACCATACCCGGAATGGCAATCATCTCTACGGCGTCTATCACTTCGGCGCCACCATCTTCCAGATTCGTGCCGATGGCGGCAATGGTGCCGTCGGCAATCAGGATATCGCCCTTGGTCAAATTGCCGACTTTGGCATCCATGCTGACGATCGTGGCGCCTCGAACCAGAATCTTGCGAGGCGCTCTTGCCGGCGGCGTGACGAGTTGACGGCCAAGATCGGACATTGTTGATTTCTCCTGGGCAGAAACGGTTCCAGCCAGGCATGTGGCCGCAGCGAACGTCAGCGCAGAACGGCGCGCAATAGGGGAACTCATATTGTCCTCATGATTGGATAGGCTGGATGGGTATGGGCATTTGCCTTCACTGGCCCATGCAACGGAATTTACAGCCTGGAGAATTTCAGAGAAACACCCAAGGTGCAATTTCGATTTCCGAGCATCGGAAACATGAATCGATTGACCCATCCCTGCCTCTCATTCAACTCGCCAAGCGCGGCAATCTTGCGGTCGCGAAGACCCTACCCACAAGCATTTCGTGGCACGACAGCGGGTAAGTCGACAGCGCCAGGGCGTTGGCCGCGCAATACGGCCGCACGCTCAGACCCTGCTCGAGGCGGCGCTGTTCATGGTCGCGCCAGAAGGCTTGGTAATTGCTGCACCATCGCGTGGCCTATTCGCCAGTCCACCCGTACTCGCCCCGCTCCCGCGACTTCTACTGCATCTGCCTGATCCGTCATCGAGCTCTCCATTGCAAGGAGATCTGACGATCACCGATCACGCCGCGTTACGCAATGACGGGGTATATCGGACATTCACGTAGGGACGGAGATGGCTCCCCGCCCCCCGCACAGATCCGTACATGCGGCACTACCGCGTCCTCACCGCCGAATAGAGGCGGATCCTGGCCGCCGGCAACAAGGAAACCCTGGGCGATTCACCGCATCATTTGACGAATGACTTTGCCTCCTGCCGTATAAGGTTGGCCATCTCCAGACCTGCGGCCGACAGCGGCACGTCCGCGCGGCGCGCTAGCACCCGGTTCATGGCGAGGCCGAGCAGGCGCGAGAATCCGACCTCCTTAGGGCGGAACTCGTCCTGCACAGCCCGCTTCGTCAGTACGGCATAGCCCAGGCCGTCGCGCACGAAGCGCCCGATGAGCGGCACCCCCAAGTTCGTCACTTCGGCCACGATGCGCAGTGATACGGCTTCCTCGCGAGCGAGCCGGTCCAGTTGGACGCGCACGAAGTTGCCGCTGCCCGCCACGATGAGCGGGATGTCCGTCAAGTCGGCGATCTCCAGCTCGCGCCGTCTGAACAGCGGGTTGTCGGGCGGGCCGACCAGGAACAGGTCTTCGGTTACCAACGGGGTGAAAGAGAGTTTCTTGTTCGACGCCGGGTTGGTGAGGATACATAAGTCCATTTCGCCGCGTAGCAGCAGCACCTCCAGCTCGCCAGTCAGCTCCACTGTCATCTTCAGTAGCACGCCCGGATAGCGGGAATGGTACTGCCGTACGACGGAGGGGAAGAGCGATTCGGTGAACGAGGGAGGCCCTCCAAAGGCTAGTTCGCCGCGCGGCTGCGGGCTCTCGGCCGCCAGAGTGGCCTGCAAGCGGTCCACCTGCCGCACGATGGAACGGGCCTCCACCAGCAACTTCTCGCCCGCCGTAGTGAGCGTGATGCCCCTGGCATGCCGCAGCAGAAGCAGGGTGCCGAACTCCTCTTCCAGTGCGCGGATCTGGTTGCTCAGCCCCGGCTGCGACACCTGCAGAACGCGCCCCGCGGTGGTGAAGCTGCCCTGCTGCGCCACAGTGACGAAAGAACGCATCTGCCGTATGTCCATGACTCGGATCGTCCATAACGTAGTTACATGGAACATATTCTAAGAATGCATGGCTCCCGTTCTTAGACTAGGGGCCAGCCGGGGACTTTCCCCTGGTTCTTTCTTTCAGCAAAGGGCAAAGCAATGAAACCGACGGAGTCGCCCGCGTTGCGCGCGGGCCAGTTGCTGATACCGGCCATGGAACGCATTAGCTTTGGCAAGCCTTTCGTGGAGACCGTGGCAATGGAAGTCGAGCGGGCGGGCGTGCAGCGCGTCTTCCTGGTGGTGAGTGGGTCGCTCAATCGGCGGACCGACGCCATCGAGCAGTTGCGCGCCCGGCTCGGTTCGCGCTTCGCGGGGCAGTTCGATGCCATACCCCAGCACGTGCCGCGCGACGCCGTGCTGCGCGCGGCGGATGCGGCCCGCGCGGCGGGCGCGGATCTGCTGGTCAGCGTGGGCGGCGGCTCCGTCACCGACGCGACCAAGACCCTTCGCTTGTGCCTGGAGCACGACCTGCGCACCTTGGACGCTTTCGAGCCCTTCCTGCTGCGTTCGGACCCGAAGACGGGCGCCCTGACTGCGCCTAGCTTCCGCCCACCCGTCATCCGCCACATCGCGGTGCCAACCACACTCTCCGGCGGCGAGTTTGCGCCCACGGCCGGGTCCACCGACCCGGTGCGCAAGCTCAAGCAGGGCATCCGCCACCCGGGACTCATTCCGTATGTCGTGGTGCTGGACCCGTGGCTTGTGCGGCATACGCCTCTGGATACCTGGCTCTCTACAGGCATCCGCTGCGTGGACCATGCGGTGGAAGGCTATTGCTCGCTGCAGGGCAATGCCATGTCCGATGCCTGCTCGCTGCTGGCAATGCCGTTGCTGGCTCAGGGCCTACGCGACTGCAAAGCGGACCCCGGCAGCGTGGAGGCGCGCGCTGCCTGCCAGAACGGCATGTGGCCGGCGCAGGTCGCGATGTGGTCCGGCGTTCCGATGGGAGCCAGTCATGGCATCGGCCATGTGCTGGGCGGCGCCATGGGCGTGCCGCACGGCTATTGCTCCTGCGTGACGCTGCCCAGCGTGTTGCGCTTCAACGCCGCCACGGGCGGTGCGCGGCAGGCGGAGTTGAGCAAGGCCCTGGGCCAGCCCGGCGCTGCGGCGGCAGATGCCATCGCGCAGTTGATCGCGGATCTGGGCCTGCCCGCCACTCTGCGCGGCGTCGGCCTGGGGCCCGAGCGCTTTGACGAAATTGCCGAGAAGTCGATGCTCGACCGGTGGGTGCACACCAACCCCCGACCCATTACCGGACCCGCCGACATCCACCAGATTCTTTCCATGGCTGCCTAGGAGTATTCGATGACTAGCAAACCGAAGTTGAGGAGCACGCTGCGCCGTGTGACGGCCCTGGGGCTGCTGGCGTCCCTGGTACCGCTGACGGCACAGGCACAGGCATACCCTGACCGGCCTATACGGCTGATCGTGCCCTATCCTGCGGGCAATGCGGCGGACATCCAGGCCCGGCTGATCGCTCAGAAGCTTGCGACCCACCTGCACCAGCCGGTGGTCGTCGACAATCGCGCTGGCGCTACCGGGCAGATCGGCATCAGCGCCGTAGCGCGCTCGGCGCCGGACGGCTACACGCTGGTGATGGGCCAGGTGAGCGCCTTCGCGGTGGCGCCGCACACCTTCAAAAGCCTGCCCTACGACGTCCGCAAGGACTTCGTGCCGGTGGCACAGGTGTCGTCCAACTCTCTGGTGCTGTACGCCAATGGCAAGGTGCCGGCGAACAACCTGCAGGAACTGATCGCACTGTCCAGGAAGCAGCCTGACCGATTTACCTACGGTACCAACGGGGAAGGCGGCCTGCCGCACCTGATGATGGAACTGCTGATGGCCAAGACGGGCGTCAAATGGGTCCACGTGCCCTACAAGGGCGTCGGCCAGATTTCCACCGACGTGTTATCCGGCCAGATCGACCTGGCGCTCGACTCCTACGCGGGGATGATCGCCTACGCCAAGGACGGCCGGCTCAAGGCCCTGGCCTCCTCCGCCGGCAAGCGCATCGATGCCTCGCCGGACCTGCCTACCTTCCGCGAATCCGGCGTGCCGGATTACGAGGTCTACGGCTGGTTCGGCCTCTTCGCGCCGGCCGGCACGTCATCGCAGATCGTAAACGTCCTGAACGCAGCGGTGAACTACTCCTTGCAGCAACCGGACGTACAGGCCAGCCTGCGCAACGTGGGATACGAGCCCGTGGCCGGTACGCCGGACCAGTTCAACCAGACCTTCCTCAAGTCTTACGAGCTCTGGGGTCCGGTCGTGAAAAACATCGGCTTCGTGCCGCAGTAAGGACCCTTCATGGACAACAAGATGCAAGAGACCACTTCCCCCCGCTTCGAGCCGTTCGGCTGGCAACAATGGCCCGACCATTTCTGGCATTCGTACCAGTTCCGGCGTGGCCTGGGCGAGACGCAGGAAGGCGGCGGGGCCATCAGCGAATGCTTCCAAGTCGCCAGCCGGATCGTGCCGGGCGACGATGAAAGCTGGTTCACCGAATGGGAGCGGATCGCCAAGCGGAACATGGAGCGTGGAGACGCGGCGGCGCTGGCCGGCCACCGCCGTACCGCCATGAACTGCTGGCTCAGGGCGGCCAATTATTACCGCATGGCCGAATTTTGGCTGCCGCCGGAAGACCCGCGACGCTTGGCGACATTCAGGCTGTGCGAGCAGGCGTCCCACAAGCACCTGGGGTTCCTCGACATTCCCGGCGAGGTGCTCGAGATCCCTTACGAGAACGGCACGACCCTGCCGGCGTACTTTGTTCGCTCGCCCCACGGCGGCGCGAAGCAGCCCGTGCTGATATCCTTCGGCGGGCTCGACTCGTACAAGGACGAGCTGTGGTTCATGACCGGTCGGGGTGCGTTGCAGCGTGGCTTTTCTATCCTGCTGGTCGATGGCCCCGGCCAGGGCGGCGCGCTGAGGCGCCATGGGCTCGTGTCCCGCTTCGACTACGAGGTGCCTGTGGGCCGCTGCGTGGACTGGCTGCTGGCGCGTGGCGACATCGACCCGGGCCGCATCGCGCTGAGCGGCTCGAGCCTGGGTGGCTACTATTCCGCGCGCGCCGCGTCGTGCGACCACCGCATCGCCGCCTGCATCTCGCATGGCGCGATCTGGAACATCCAGCAGCGCTACAGCCCGCGCGGGGAGGACCACGGCCTCGCCATGCACATGAAATGGGTGTTCGGCGCCGGCAGCATGAAGGAGGTGGTGTCGCGAGCTGCACCCTTCAAGCTCGAAGGCGTGCTGTCGCAGATGCGCTGTCCCTACCTCATCCTGCATGGCGGACACGACACCTTGGGCGTGGAAGACGCAAAGATGGTGTTCGAGCATGCACGCAGCAATGGCGTCGACGTCACGCTGCGCGTGACAGACACCGAGGAAACGGGCGCGGAACATTGCCAGCATGACAACCCCACCCTCGGTCAGGAACTCATGCTCGATTGGCTGTGCGACCGATTCGGGATGCGCCCTTCGGCCTGGTCGGCCCGAGAACGTGTTCGAAGCCTGAATACGGTCTGTTGAACTGGCCAAGCAGCAGCGAGACGTCGCAGGTGCAATCCTGAGAGTAGCTACTTTCCCCCTCCTTGGAGATACCATGACTTTCGACATCGGCGCCAGCGTACGAGCCCGCGCGCCCTACCAGTCCATCGTGAGCCGCCCCCGTCTGCGCCTGCCCGACGACGCGCGCGTGGTGCTCTGGAACATCGTCAACGTGGAAGTATGGGAGCCCACCGGCGCCATGCCGCGCGCGGTGCTGTCCCCTCCCATGGGTGCGCCGCTGCTGCCGGACGTGCCGAACTGGGCCTGGCACGAATACGGCATGCGCATAGGCTTCTGGCGTATCCTCGACGCGATCACGAGCCGCGGCATGCCGGCGACCCTCGCGCTCAATGGCAGCGCGATCAGCGTCTATGAAGAGGCATGCCGCGCGGCGCATGAGGCCGGCTGGGAGTTCATGGGCCACGGGCACGTGCAGCGCCCCATGCACAAGGTGGAAGACCAACGCGCCGCGATCCGCCAAACCATCGACGCGATCCAGCGGTTCACGGGCAAGGCGCCGCGCGGCTGGGAAAGCCCAGGACTCACCGAGACCGACTACACGCTGGACTTCCTGGCCGAGTCCGGCATCGAGTACGTGGCCGACTGGGTGCTGGATGACCAGCCGGTGGCCTTGCATTCGCCCCAGGGCCGCATCACGTCCGTACCCTATACGGTCGATCTCAACGACGTCGTGGTCAGTGCAGTGCAGCAGCAGCCATCCGACGAGATGCTGCGCCGCGGCAAGGCGCACTTCGACCGCCTTTACAAGGACGGCGCGACGCAGCCGCGCGTCATGGCGATCTCCGTGCACCCGTACCTGAGCGGCGTGCCGCACCGCATCGGTTTCGTCGAGGAGCTTTACGATTACGTGTTGGGCCACACGGGAGTGGTCGTGTGGTCGGGCGAGCAGATTCTCGACTGGTTCCTGGAACAGACCGCGGGTCAGCCCAAGGCCCACCCGTGAGCGCTAACCCGTCGCGCTCAGACGCACGCATCCCCCCGCCGCGCGTGCTGGTCGTGTCGTTGGGCGGCACCATCACCATGATGGCCGCATCGGGCGTCCACGGCATCCGCCCGACGCTCACCGCGGACCAACTGCTCGCGGCCGAGCCGCGCCTTGCGCAGGTCGCGCAACTGGACGCGGTCACTCCCATGAGCTTGCCGGGCGCATCGCTGACGCTGCAGCACCTGCGGGAAGTGGCCGCGCTGCTGCGCGTGCATCTCGATGGTGCACCGAGCTCGCCCGTCGGCGCGGTCGTGGTGCAGGGCACGGACACCATTGAGGAAACGGCCTTCGTACTGGATCTGCTCGCGGCGCGGGACGAAGCATCCATCGTCGTCACAGGGGCGATGCGCGGGCCGCAAGCGGCCGGTGCGGATGGGCCGGCCAACCTGCTCGCTGCGGTCGCCACGGCAACCGACGCTCGCCTGCGAGGTATGGGCGCGGTAGTGGTGCTCAACGACGAGATCCATGCGGCGCGCTGGGTCCAGAAGACACACACTACGCTGACAAGCGCCTTCGCGTCGCCGGGCACTGGCGCTATCGGCGCCGTGGTGGAGGGGCACGTGCACCTCTTCGCCCGGCCGGAGGGCCACATCACGCTGCCCGTTGAGGCGGTGGGCTGCGATGCGCCGCCAGCAGCGATCGCACAGATCGCACTGGGCCTGGGAGAGGACGGACGCATGCTGCCCACGCTCGCCTCTCTAGGCTACGTAGGCGCGGTGATCGAAGGGATGGGCGCGGGCCATGTGCCCGCGGCCTGCGTCCAGAACCTGGAGACACTCGCCGGGGAAATGCCCGTGATCCTCTGCACGCGCGTGCGCGCGGGCCCCGTGTTCACCGGCACCTATGGCTTCCCAGGCTCCGAATTGGATCTGCTGTCGCGGGGCCTGATCCCCGGCGCCAGCCTGCCGGCTGCCAAGGCCCGGCTACTGCTGTCGCTGCTGTTGTCTGCGGGCGCAGACCGTGCAGCAGTCGCGCGATGCTTCTCGCACCTGCCCTGACCCGGCCGAGATGTACCGCGAGGTCGACCGGCAGCGCTCCACACAAAGTGCACAAGCGATGGGTGAATCAGGCGCTGCCTACGCGGGTCAGTTCAGTTTGAACGATTCGGAAAACGGATCCGGCTTGTAGCCAGCGGCACTGAACAAATAAGTGCAGGACTCGTATGGGCATTTGCCTTCACTGGCCCATGCGACAGAATTTATAGCCCGGAGATTTTCAGAGAAGCACCAAATGTGGAATTGAGATTTCCGCAAATTGGAAACATGAATCAATTGACCGATCGCTGCTTTTCAGGAATCGCCAAGCACGGGAATCTTGCAGTCGCGATGGCCCCAACGCGCAAGCATTTCGTGGCACGCCTAATGCTTTTGAATGCTGTCACTTAACGATGGAGTTGATATGAGATTTCGATGTGTGTTGGCCGCAAGCGTATGCAGCGCAATCATGGTCGCACCGGCCGCGAACGCCCGTGACTACCTGAAATCGGAAGCCGGCCAGCCCCGTGGTTACTCCACGGCTGTTGCTACGGAAGGCGGAAAGACTGTTTGGATATCCGGCCAAGTCGGCATCAGGGATGAGCAAGGCAAGTCGATGGCTGGCGATTTCGAGGGACAAGCTCGTGTGATCTTCCGAGCCATCGAAGCTGCTTCTAAGCGCGCTGGCGGCAGCATGAAGGATGTTGTCAACATCACCGTCTACCTGACCGACCCTCGGCTGCTCGAGCCACTCATTCCCATACGCCATGAGTTCTGGCCAGAAGGCAACTTCCCCGCGAGCACCTCCATCACAGTGCACAGCCTGCCCTTCGTCGGCATGATGATCGAGGTATCTGCAGTCGCAGTCATCGGTGATAAGTAGGCATGGCCTTGCCGGATGGCGACCAATGTGCGTTGCGAAGACATTGCTGCGTAATCCAGACAAGCACCCGGGGCCATCAAACCGATAGAGCCGGCCGCGCAAATCTGAACACGCTGCAAAGTGGATAGGCTGCTCCCATGGCCGAGGACAGAGCCCGGTATGACGGGAGCAGACAAGATGAGCAGAAGACCCCGCCGTAACCGCTCAGCGGCATTCAAGGGCCAAGGTGGCGATCGTTGGCGCTGGCCGACGGCAAGACGATTGCCGAGGTGGCGCAAAAGCACGACGTGCATCCCAACCAGGTCACGGAGTGGCGCAGGCAACTGCTGGAACGCGCCGCGGGCGTGTTCGGCGGCGCAGCGGCGCGGGAGGCTCCGGCAGTGGAGCTGAAGGCGCTACACGCCAAGATCGGGCAGTTGACGCTGGAGGACGTTTTTTTGGAGGGCGCCCTCACGAAAGCGGGATTGCTGATCGCAAAGCGATGATTCGACCGTGATGGCGAATTGTCCATCAAGCGGCAGGCCCAGTTGCTGGGCATCAGCCAGGGCACGGCGTACTACCACCCCGAGCCGATTGCCCAGGCCGACCTGGCGTTGATGCGCAGCATCGATGAGTTGCACCTGGAGCACCCGTTCGCGGGCGGCCGGATGCTGCGCGATCTGCTGCGGCTGCAAGGCATGGAGGTTGGGGCGCCGGCTGTAGGCACGCTGATGCGGCGCACGGGCATCCAGGCGCTGTACCGCAAGCCCAACACGAGCAAGCGGCACCCGGCGCACCGGGTGTTCGCGTACCTGCTGCGCGGGCTGGCCATCGAGCGGGCCGACCAGGTCTGGGCGCTGGACATCACCTACATCCCGATGGCGCGCGGCTGAGTGCCTGGTGGCAGTGTTGGATTGGCACAGCCGAGGAGATTGCGTCCAGATCTGCCTTGCTGTAGACCGATGCATCTGCGCCCTTGGGCAGGTAGCGGTTTCGAGTTGTTCAGATTTCCTTAGCTATGGACGGCGACGATCACCATGCAGAGCGCCCAGAAGACATGCAGTTCGCAGCCCCCAAGGCTCCAGTTCCATTTGCCGCCTGAAATCTTGCACGAGGCCGCTCCCGCAGAAAGCATGAACATTGCACCGAGCCACGAGGCGTATGGCTGCAGCACGTTGAACACGAGACCGATGGTTGCGATCACTTCAATGATCAGCGACAAGATGACGAAAAAGGCTACTGGACGCAACCCTGCGGACTCGAAGACCTTGTCGACCGCCTGGCGCGCAGTGAACTTCGCAACGCTGTGCGGGATGAACATCAATCCGCAGAGGATGGAGAGCAGCCGTATTGGATCACTTGGGATGCTTGGGACCATGTTCATGTGCTTCAGTTGGTCGTCTTAACCATTTGCGAGACGAGGCCTGCCGTAGCAACGGGACGGTGCGCGAGCGGCGAGGCGAATGGGGTAGCGCGCTCCCTGCTCGACAAGGCCATCGACAAGCTCACCCGGGAACCCCGCCGTTCCGAAACCATCGCCGACGGAAGAGGCAATCTTGTCGATCATGGCTTAGCCAAGCCGCTGTTTCAGGCCCTGCATGGCGAGCAGCAAATCAACGATGAACTTGCTGCCGGCCTCGTCGGTGAACTGTCCCTGCGCATCGAACTTGCCCGCGCAATGATTGATGAACACCTCAGGCTTGTTCACCGCGAACGCATCCATGAACACCATGACCTTGCGCAAGTCGTATTGCACGCGCGCGGTGCCGACCGGCCCCGGGCTTGCGCCCATGATGCCGACGACCTTGCTGGCGAACGGCGGCTCCGGCGGGCGCGACATCCAATCGAGCGTGTTTTTCAGCACGCCGGGGATGGAGAAGTTGTACTCCGGGGTCACGATCAGCACTGCGTCCGCCCGGCGCACCTTGGCCTTCAACGCAGCGACAGGGGTAGGTTCCCCCTGTGCGCGCTGGTCGTCGTTGTACATGGGAATTTCGGCGATGCTCGCGATCTCGATGCTGATTCCCGCAGGTGCGAGCTTCTGAGCCGCTTTGAGTGCCAGCGTGTTGTAGGAACCGGCGCGGAGGCTGCCGGACAGGCCAAGGATATTCATCAGGTTTCCAATCGAAGGTAAGCGGGATCCGCGGAGCTATGCCGCGTGTGGCGTAGTGAAGTAATCCACCTGGTGCCGCGCGATACGCAGGTTGCCGACCTCGCGCTTGACACGCAGATGTTCGGGGTGACTCGCGTAGGCCTCCAGCGCCGCCTGGGAGGCGAACTCGCTGTACAGCACGACGTCGCATGCGTAGTCCACGCCGCTTGTGTCGATGCCGACCTCCAGGTGCAGGAGACCGGGCACCCGCCCTCGCAGGCTGTGGAAGCTCTCCGCGAGCTGCCCGGCATTCTGCCGGCGCTGCTCGGGCGTTTCGCCGCGCAGTTTCCACATCACGATGTGTTTGATCACGTTGCTCTCCATGGCGCTCACTCCGCGGGCGGAAAGCCGGCCTTCTGGGGCCATAGATTCTGGAAGGCATGAACACTGCTTGACGCGTAGACACCAGCGCGCGTGAACGGCTCGTCGGTGAGCCATGCCTGCGCATCGTCCCGGCAGGCGAAGTCGATCGACAGCAGGCTACCGATCATCGACGTTCCGTCGTCCGCGAGAAGGGGCCCCGCGAAGGCGATCCGATCAGCTACCCGCGCCAGATAGGCCTTGTGAGCAGGTCGAAGTTGCAGACGCAGCTCCTTCACACCGGGTTTGTCGATCAGGAAGAATGTGTAGAGCATTTTGGGATATCACATCCTCGTAAGCGCCGTGGAGAGGGAACATCACAATCGGCGGGTTGACGCTCGCAATATTGAGAAAGGCGCGGTGTTCAACCTTACCGGCCCCTCGGTGCAGACAAGGGCGATCGGTCGCGGAACGACGGCGCTGGTGATCAGCTTTGCTTGCTGCGACTCGTCCAGGTCCCTGCAGCCGAGGCCGTGGAACCTGGACGTTGAAGGCGCTTGCGGCATGTCGGCGTCTCCATTGAACACCGACTGAAACCTCACGGCTGCAATCGGGTCTTCGATTTAGTTGGTCAGTCCTTGACGGTGGCGATCGCCTCGATTTCCACCCGCGCGCCCATGACCAGCCCTGCCGCCTGGAACGTCGTGCGCGCCGGCGGATCCTTCGGGAAATACTCACTGAACACCTTGTTCATCGGCAGCATCTCCGCGAGGTCGGCAACGTAGATGACGACCTTGTGAACATCCTCGAGCGACGAACCACCGGCCTCGAGAACAGCTTTCAGGTTCTCACAGACCTGGCGCGTTTCCGCCTCCATGCCGCCAGCGGCAAGTTGGCCGGTGGCGGGATCCATGCCGAGCATGCCGGACGTGTAGATCCAGTCGCCCACCTTGATGCCTTGTGACAGCGGTACCTTCACAGGCGGGACTTTGTTCGTGTGGATGACGCTTCTCTTCATGAGATCTCCGTTGGTAAGGTTTGCCTCGAGAGGCGGTTAAGGCACTTGCGCGCCAATCGAATTCGGCCTCACGCCCTCGTAGGCGTGCTGCAGCAGCTCGCGGATTTCGGCGCGCTGGGCGCTACCGATGGGGCGCGGGTTCCAGTATGGGTTTGCAACTGCGAGGTCAGCTGCCATGTCGAGATCCTCGTGGCGCATGCCAATATCTTTCAATGCCACCGGGGCACCGCTTTGCTGCGCGAGGTCGAAAAGGCCAGCTGCCGCACTCACCCCCCTACTTCCGAGCGCTCGCTCGATGCGTCTGGCAGCTTGCGGGGCCGCAGTTGAGTTGAACGCTATCGCATGGGGCAGCACGACGGTATGGACTTCGGCATGGGGCAAGTTGAATGCACCGCCAAGCGTGTGGCAAAGCTTGTGGTGCAACGCCATGCCGACCGTTCCCAGCACGGTGCCGCACAGCCATGCCCCGTACAGCGCGTCACTCCTGGCTGCAACCTCCATAGCGTCTGCCCGGATCCCGGGCAGCGCCTGCGCAAGTGCGCGAATCCCTTCCTCGGCCATCAAATCCATGACCGGATTGCTGTCCTGCGCGTACAAACCCTCTGCGGCATGCGCGATCGCGTTCATCGCACTGGCTATGCTCATTGCCACTGGAAGCGTTAGGGTGAGTTCGGGATCGTAGATCACCGTGCGAGGCAACACGCGCATATCCTTGCCGGTCTTTTTCAGCCCGGATTCAGTGATGCCATAGATCGGCGTCATCTCGCTTCCCGCATATGTCGTCGGGATTGCAAGCACCGGGAAGGATGATTCGAGCGCAATTGCCTTGCCGAGACCGGTCGTCGATCCGCCGCCGATCGCAACGGCGCAATCGGCATTGAGTTGACGCGCGAACTCACGGGCTTCTCGAGCCGTTTCGATCGGCACATGCATCACCGCACGTGCAAACACCCCAGCAGCTCGGTTGCCAATGCGCTCGGCAATCGCGTGGGCCTGTTCGGCCTGCTCCGGCGTCGAAAGCACGATCGCGCGCTTGGCGCCCAGCAGGTCGATCTCCCGCTCGAGGTGTGACAGGCTTCCGGCACCGAAAACCACTCGCGAGGGCTGGGCGGTATAGACGAAGTCCTTCATGTCCTTCAACCGTTGAGCGCGCGAATCGGGTTGAGCACGAAGTCATATTCCAGCAGGTAACTACCATCCGCCTGCTCCTTCCACTCGCAGACCAGCGACTCGCGCACGCCGAATACGGCATCGGAATCGAGGTAGTCGCTCTTGTCGCGAAAGACGTGCGTGACCAGCGTCTCATAGCCAGGTGCCTTGACCATGAAGTGAAGGTGCGCCGGGCGCCAGGGATGTCGTCCCGTGGCTTCCAGCATCCGGCCCACGGGGCCGTCGTGAGGAATTGCGTACGGCACGGCAAGGATGGACCGGAAGAAGAACTTCCCATCGCCATCCGCCTTCAAGACACCCCTCGCCTGCGCCTGATCCAGCCCTTCGTGCTGCACGTCATACAGCCCGTCTTCGTCGGATTGCCACACGTCCAGATCGGCTTTCGGGATTGGGTTTCCGGCGATGTCGCGGACGGTCCCGCGCACCAGGCAAGGCGTGCCCTTCGCTCCATTGGCGATGTCTTCTCCAAGCTCATACCTCGGCGCACCTTTGACATGGAAGGGACCGAAGACCGTCGACTCCGTACAGCCTCGCGGCTTCTCGGTATTCATCGCGACCGTGAGCATGGACAAACCCAACACATCGGAGAGCAGGATGAACTCCTGCCGCTTCGAGTCCGTGATGTTTCCGCACTGCGTCAGGAAGTCGATTCCCTGGAACAACTCTTCCTCGGTCAGCTTCACGTCACGTGCAAAAGCATGGAGATGCTGCACCAGGCTCGTCATGATCTGGTGGAGACGAGGAGTCCCGGCATCTGCGAAGCTGGCGATCACAGCCTGTGTGATGTTGTCTTGATTGAGGTTTCGCATGGTTCAGGAGGGGCAGCTTCCGGGCAGGTCAGTCGAACTATAAAATTTCACAAAGTTGATGAGAAGCCTTTGAAGCGGAAATGATATTTCCTTAAATTGGAAAGATGGATCGCTTCACCGTGGCACAACACCGAGGGCCGGGCACGCTCATTCGCCAGCTGACCGGAGCCGAAGTGCACGCGCAAAACCCCAGCCCGCGACGGGCAAGGCGACAGCCGCCGAGAGCAGGACCGGGGTGAAGCCGAAGTGGTCCACGACATACCCGGTGGCGGTCACGCCCAGCGCCTGCCCCGTGAACAGAAAAGACGCGAACACCGCCACGGATGTCCCTCGTGCCGCGGGCACCATTTGGGTTGCGTGGGTCTGCAAGGTGTTGTGGTACAGGAAGGTGCCGAAGCCAACCACCAACGCGATGGGGCCGGCTAGCAAGGGCAGCACCGAAATCCACCAAGCCAGGAAGCCGCACCCCATCAGCCAGCCGCCCGCCAGCGCCATGCGCCGCTCGCCGAAGCGGACCACGATATGACTGGCGGTGAAGGCGTATGCCAGGCCGCCGACTGCATTAAGCGCCGCCAGGGCCGACGCCGTGGATAGCGGCAGTTTGTGGTGAACGTGCAGGTATGTCGGCAGATAGCTCAACGGACCCAGCAGGAAGAACCCCTCTGCCAGTACCGCCAGCAGGACGACGCGCGCCCAGGGCTGGCGCAGCACGGCCAGCAACTGTTGCGCCATCGGCACCTGAGAAGCAGCGCCGACGGGCGCGGTAATCGAGGCATGTGCCCCGCGCGCCCGCAGCGTCAGCAGGACCGCCACCACGGAATATCCCACGCTCAGGCTGAAGAAGGCGGCGCGCCATCCGGTGGCTGATTCGGCAAACAACCCACCGGCCAGCTGGCCCGCCATCATTCCGGAAATGGTGCCCGTGAGCAAACGGGCCAGCGTGGCCTGGCGCTGGTCATAGGGGACGGTGTCGCCGATCCAGGCCATGGCCAAGGGAATCACGCCAGCGGCGGCGATGCCCCATGCGACGCGGGTCCAGACCAGCACCTCGAAGTCGGGCGCAAGCGCCGACGCCAGCGATGCCACCGCACAGCCGGCGAGCGCCAGACGCACCAAACGTGGCTTGCCGTAGCGGTCGCCCATCGGCCCGTAGAGCAGCTGCACCATGCCGTAGGCCACGGCAAACCAGATGATGACTTGCCCGGCCGCGCCCGCCGTCACGCTAAAGTCGCTAGCCAGGCGAGGCAGCATCGCGTCGCAGATGCGCAGGGCAGCCGCGCTGAAAAACGCGGCGGCAGCCAGCAAGGTAACCGTCACCAAGGAAGCCTGATCACTTTAATGTTTCCTGAAGTCGGGCGCTGACACGTCAAGTTCCACGCCTTTTACGCGTTGGGAAGCGGCGCGAACGACTCCGAAAACGGATCTGGCTTGTAACCGGCAGCATTGAACAGATAAGCGCGGGACTCGTCGATCGCGGCACGCAGCTTCGCCTGATCCACGCCCAGCACGACGCCATCGCGTTTGCGGAGCCGCCCGCCAATGATGACGGTATCGACATTGCTGCGCTCAGCCGCGTGCACCACGGTACCGATCGCGTTGTTGACCGGGTAGATGTTGAGGTCCTTTGTGCGGATCAGGACCACGTCGGCCTGCTTGCCCGGCGTCAGGCTGCCAGTGCGCTTTTCCAGTCCCGCGGTTGCGGCCCCGTCGATCGTGGCAGCTTGCAACAACCGGGAGGCATTGGTTGACGCCGCCACATCGGGATTGCCACCATGTCCCAGAACCCGCCGCAGGTAGAAGGCGACGCGCATTTCCATGAACATGTCGCCGCTGTAGGAGGTCTCGTTATCGACACTGAATCCCGGGCGAATGCCGTGCTCGAGCGCCTTCTGCCACGCATTCATGCCATCTTCGATGCCATAGTGGGCATCCGATCGGGGGGTCACACTCACGCGCACACCTGCCTCGCGAATGATGTTCCAGGCGGATTCCGGCAGGCCGATGCAGTGGTTGAAGATGTTGTCGTTTCGCAGCAGCCCTTTCCGGTGCAGGTCTGGGAGCTGGGCTGCCAAGTCGGCGCCAATGAACTCGGTCACGATGACAGCGCCCAGTTCCCGTGCAACGGCCCACTGGTCCGTTTCAAGCTTCGGAAAGGCGTCCATAACGCCCAGTGTCAACAGGCCTGCAGGCTTGTTGGCGACGTACTTGTCATGCAGGCGTTTTAGGTTGCCCGGCCAATGGGCCTTGTCCCAATCGCCCGCGACTGGCGCCCCGGTGACGTGCACCGCCCGGATGCCTGTCTCAAGCAGTGCGTCAACTGCGGCGTCAGAGTGCGCGGCAGTACGGCTGTTGTGGGAATCGTCAACCACGGTGGTAATACCGGCATCGATGCAACCCAGCGCCGTAATCATGTTGCCTACGTAGATGTCGCGCGGCCGGTAGTATTTTGCAAAGGAGAGGTGAGTGGCGTTGCTGTAGTCACCGAGCGATGCGGCGTTGGGATTGATGCGGCGCAGCTGGCCTTCCCAGGAATGGCGGTGGGTATCGACCATGCCCGGAATAGCGATCATGTCTGCGGCGTCAATTACTTCGGCACCACCAGCGTCCAACTGCGAGCCGATGGCGGCAATGGTGCCATCGGCAATCAGGATATCGCCCTTGGTCAAATTGCCGACCTTGGCATCCATACTGACGATCGTGGCGCCTCGAATCAGAATCCTGCGAGGGGCTGATGCCAGCGGCCCCACCAGTTGAAGGCCTAGATCGGAGGCTTCTGCGCCCCCGCAGGCAGCAACGGCTCCAGTCACGCATGTTGCCGCAGCAAATCTAAGCGCATTACGGCGCGTAAAAACAGAACTCATGTTGTCCTCAGGATCATTTGCGTTAGACGGGGTTGGCGGCCGCGCTGAACAATGCGGCGCCAGCAAGTAGGGGAGAACGTCCTGGCGCCAGTGACGGCGCCTGCGATCACTTCAAGGTTTCTTGCAGTTGAGCGCGAGTCAGGTTCTCGCGCTCCCATGCCAGCTGCGTCGGGCAACTGCCGGGGTCTTCCTCGCGGGCTTCGTAGTAGGGCTGATACGGCTTGTACAGGCTGTAGATGCGGCGCAGTTCCTCCACCGCGGTCCCATGCATGTCGACGCGCAGGTCCCATGCCGCGTAGCTCTTGCGGTCCATCACAACCACGCAGGCGGATCGCTCGGGCACATGGCGGCCGTTGGCGGCCTGGCCACCCGCGTCCTTGCCGGACTCCAGCGTGCTGATGAGGCGTTCGACCAGCGGCTGGTCCGGGTCTTTGTTGAACGTGGTTTCCATCGCCTTGAGCACATGTTCGCCTGCCAAAACGTTGCCGAAAACGGTGTAGTCTGGCCCCGTCTTGTCTCCGGCCCAACCCGTAACGCGCGCGCCCGTGTGAACCACGCCCACACCGTCACGCGTCATCACGGCGATCTGGCGAAGGCTCTCGTGGAGGTCGTCCTCGACCAGGGCAGCAAGCACGCTCTTGCTCGACCACCCCTGCTGCAGCAGGCTCTGTGCCAGTGGCGCATTGCGCCTGCGCCCGTTGGCCTGTGACATGACGACGCCGTAGGCGTTGTGCGCTCCTTGCGTGAACGACCCGAAGGCAACTGAATACGTCGCGACGGCGACGCCGATCTGATGGGTGCGCGGGCAGTGCCCGATTACCGTGTAGGTCATGATGGGTTCCGGTCAGCATTGAAGGGTGTACGGGTCGCGCTCAGTCAAGGCGAATGTTGTTGCGTTTCACGATCGCGCCCCATTCTTCGTAATCCTTGGCCAGGAACGATCCGAACTCCGCCCGGGTTCCCCCCACGGGAATCAAGCCAAGTTCGACCGCGTTCTTTTGAAACTCGGCCGACGCAACGACCTTCTGCAATGCCGCCGACAAGCGATCAAGGACTTCCGCAGGGGTACCCCGCGGTGCCAGGATGCCGTTCCACGAATGCAACTGGTTGCCCGGCAAGACCTCGGACAACGTGGGGACACCGGGCAGGCTCGGTACGCGCTGATTGGCAGACACGGCCAGCGCTCGCACCTTGCCTCCCTTCACCTGGGGAATGGCGGCGGCCGACGCTTCCATCGAAAACTCAACGTCCCCGCTCATGACCGCCAGCATGCCTCCGTCCTTGTAGGGAATGGCCGTCATGGTCGTACCCGTCTTCTGCGCCAGCTGAAGGGCCGCGATGTGGCTTGGCGTGCCATCTCCGTAGGTCGCGTAGTTCATCTTGCCCGGCTCGCGCTTGGCGGCTTGCACCAGATCATCAAGCGACTTGTTCGGGGAATTTGCGCGAACGATCAGCACAAAAGGAACTTCAGCGACGTGGATGACCGGCACCAGGTCGGACGCCTTATACGGCAGCTTGCTGAACACATGTGGATTGAGCGAGACCGACGGAACTGCGGTGTAGAGAAGCGTATATCCGTCGGCGGGAGCCTTGGCCACGAGGTCCGTGCCAATGATCTGGCTCGCCCCGGGCCTGTTGTCGACGAGGACCGGTTGGCCAAGATCCTTGGTGAGGCGCTCTGCAATGAACCGGGCCGTGACGTCCGGAGAAGCACCTGCCGGCCAGGGCACGACCAGGCGCACCGGCTTTGTCGGAAACGGCGCCTGGGCGAAGACGGACGCGGACAGGAGAGCCGCCGCCGCGAAGACGGACACGGTCCGGCGGGAAACGGCGCAACGGAAAAGATTGATGCTCATATCTGGCTCCAAAAGAAATGGGATGAAATTCAGGCCAGGTGCGGCGGCGGTTTGCCGTACTCGCGTTCGATACCGCGCTCCTTGAGCCAGTCCTTGTGCCGGGGCATGACCGACGGGTCATCGACCAGCGCCTCGTAGTACTCCACCAGCGGCATGTACCAGTCGACGATCCGCCGCAGTTCCGCGATCGGCTCGGACGCGTGGTCGCAGCGCAGGTCCAGCCGCGCCGTGCCCTTGCGGCCGAACGTCTTGATGGCCGCCGAGGTCTGGCCCTCCAATTGGCCGCCGGCATCGCGGCCGCCTTCGATCGCGCGCATCAGGCGATCGTCGAAACTCGCGGCGCGGTTTTTCTCCCACGCCTCGCAGATCCCATCGATGGTCTTCTCGCCGGCGAGCACGTTGCCGAAGGCAATGAAATCGGAGCCGATGCGATGCCCTGCCCATTGATAGTTCTTCTTGCCCGTGAAGACGGCCATCCCACCGCGCGAGTCGAGAACACCGACCTGCCTGTATTCCCAGTGTTTGTCCATCTGTTCCATGTCGATGAGCACCTTCTGGGCCGAATACCCTCTCTCGAGCAAGCCCAGCGCGACCTTGCCCAGCCGAGGTTCCACGGACGATTGATAGGAGAGCACGCCGGCCTGCGCCGACGCGAAGGGCGCTACCCAACCCACCGCCGGTGAGAAGCTCGAAATGCACATACCGAAATCACCCGACTGCTTGTCGTGCGCAATGATCGTGAAAGTCATGGCTAAAACCCCTTGTCTGAATTGGTGAAATTTGCGCTTCCGGTTGGCCGCATCAGTCGAGGCGAATGCCATTCCGCTTCACGACGGCTCCCCAGTTTTCGAAATCCTTGGCCAGGAACGAACCAAACTCCGCCGGTGTTCCGCCGACGGGAACCAAGCCAAGTTCGAGCAGGTACTGGCGGAACTCGCTCGATGCTGCGATCTTCTGCAGTGACACCGACAAGCGATCCACTACCCCCGGAGGGGTGCCACGCGGCGCGAAAATGCCGTTCCATGAGTACAACTGGCTGCCAGGATAGCTCTCGGACAAGGCGGGAATGCCCGGCAAACTCGGCATACGTCCTTTTGCGGACACTGCCAGCGCTCGCAGCTTGCCTCCCTTGATCTGAGGGATGGCATCGGCCGACGCGGCGAACGTCCAATCCACGACTCCACTCATGACGTCCAGAATGCCTCCATCTTTGTATGGCACATGCGTCATGGTTGCGCCGGTCTTCTGCAACAGCTCCAACATGGCAACATGGTTGGGTGTGCCCTCTCCATGTGACGAATAGGTCAATTTGCCAGGCTCCCGCTTGGCGGCTTGCAACACCTCGTCAACCGACTTGTACGGCGAATCCGCGCGAACGCTCAACACAAAATTAACGTCCACGAGGTGGATGATCGGCACAAAGTCGGAAGGCTTATACGGCAGCTTGGCAAACAAATGGGGGTTCAACGAGATAGCCGGAGCTGTGCCGTAAAAAAGCGTGTATCCATCGGCGGGAGCCTTGGCCACTGCGTCCGCGCCAATGATCGAGCTCGCCCCCGGCTTGTTGTCTACGAGTACCGGCTGTCCAAGATCCCTGGAGAGGCGCTCTGCGATGAATCGGGCTGAAACGTCCGGTGAAGTTCCTGCCGGCGTCGCGACAACCAGCCGGATGGGCTTGGTCGGAAACGTTGTCTGGGCGAAGGCGGGTCCGACCAGGAGTGTTGCTGCCGCGAGTACGGACACGGAACGGCGGGAAAAAACCGCAAGAAAACGATTGATGCTCATGCTTGCTCCAAAGTGGGACCGTGGGGACAGGAGTTCCCGTGTACCGGGCCGATAAATCGCAGTCTATAATTTCACCAATCGACTGAAAAGAACGAGAACGGAATTCACATTTCCATGAAGCGGAAAAATGGACCGATTCACTGAGCTGTCACTTTTCATCCAGGTTGCAGAGCGGGGGAGTCTCAGCAAGGCCGCGGAGACATTGGGCTTGTCCAATCCTGCCGCGAGTCGCTACTTGGCTTCGCTTGAGAACCGCGTCAAGGTGCGGCTGGTTGAGCGGAACACCCGTCGCCTCTACCTGACACGCGAGGGTCAGGAGTTCCTTGAACGTGCACGGCACATCCTCGGTGAGCTGGACGAAGCGGAATCGGCCGTTCATAGCGCCACCCTCAATCCCTCAGGCGTTCTACGAGTCAGCGCCTCGCTGTCTTTCTCGATGCAGATCATTGCGCCTCGCCTGCCTCGCTTCCACCAGCTCTACCCCCAGCTACGGGTGCATGTAGAAACTGCGAACAGGTACCTGGACATGATCGACAACGGGATCGATGTCGCAATCCGCACACGAGAGCAGGAGCCGGACAGCACCATCACGATTAGACGTTTAGGGACGACACGGAGATTCCTGGCGGCATCTCCGGCATACCTCGCAACCCGAGGCGCTCCGCAACATCCGCGCGAGCTTTCACTGCACGCTCTTCTGCTATACGTCTATGCGAAGAACCCGAATGAGCTGAGTTTCACTCGCGGCGCGCAGCGGGAGTCAGTGACGGTTCATGGGCTGCTCGAGTCAAACGATGGTCAAGTGCTCAGGGCCGCGGCACTGAACGGGCATGGAATACTCGTGCAGCCCAGCTACATCCTCTATGACGATGTTGTTGCCGGTCGTTTGGTGCCCGTGCTGGACGAGTGGGAGTTGCCACAGCTCACGATCAATATCGCCTACCCCAGCCGCAAGCACTTGTCGGCAAAGGTTCGCTCGTTCATCAACTTCATGGTTGATGAATTTGCCGCCCATGATTACGAGCGGAAGTGGACCGGGCGGATGTGACGCTCAGGCCCTGCTGAAGTGCCTACTGCTGTTCCGCGTCCCACATCCGCCCAGGGCAGCCCTGAGTCCGCCCACTGGTTGCCGTCCGCGCTATTGCAGCGTGGCCTGACCTGAAGAGACGATGATGGGGCATGCCGCTCCAAGCGGGCGTGTCGCCACCGCCAATCACTGCTTCCATCACCGCTGAAGCACTCGCTGCACTCATCGCCGAGCGCGACGCGCTGGCCGGCGCGACGACCACGAGGCGCCGCTGCCTTGGAACATCCACTTCGGCGCCGCATAGATCGCCGCGCACACTTCTGCTCGAGCACCACGGGCAAGGGCGGAGGGCTTACGCTCCACCAGCCGTACCCTGACGTCATCTTCACGCGCGGCCAGGTAGCGTGTTACCGCGGGATCCGACAGGCCCAGCCCTCTGGCCCCCGCTGAGGCTGACATGTTCTGCAACCTGGACCAACAGCGATAGCTCAGTGGTTCAATCCAATTTTTCATTTCAAGGAAAGATGATTTCCAAAATCATCGCTTTGCACCCGATCGATGAATTTATAGAGTGCAGCTCATCGTTCACCGCTCAGCGCTCAGCGCTCTCGCACAAACCGAATATGCGGAATCTCAGTTGGGACAACATCACTCAGGCGCTGATCGCCAGCTTCGAGCAGGCAGGCTCACCTCGATTCCATCAGATCATGACGAGCTTCGGGCAGAAGCTCAAGGCTGTTATCGAGGCTGCAGGGTCAACGCTCCAGGACGTGCACAAGGTCGTCATCTATGCGGTCGATCTCGCAGAGATGATGCCCATGAACAAGGTGTTCAGCGGGTACTTCCCCAACCATCCTTCCGCACGCACCACTTTTCAAGCCGCTGGCCTGGTCATGCGTGCCTGCGTAGAGATCGAGGCGATCGCCACCGTCAAGGATTGAGGAAGAAATCGTAGGACGACCGGGGCCGAGCGGGCCCTGGGCAATGTCACGGATAGCAGCCATGCCGCCATCACCCTCGCCACGCACGTTCCACGGCCTCGACTGCAGGGCGCTCGACCCTTCGCAGCAAGCCAAATTGATCACCAGCACGATCGTTCCGCGTCCCATCGCGCTCATCTGCACGAAGGGCCCCGCGGGTCTGAATGCCGCGCCATTCAGCTTTTTCAACATCGCCAGTATCAGTCCGATGATGGTGATGTTCTCTATCGCACCTACGCAGTATCAACGCGCAGGCGAGCTCAAAGACACGCTGGTGAACATCGAAGCGTCGCGCGAGTTCGTGGTGCACCTCGTTGATTACGAGAACCGGCAGGGGATGAACGCCTGCTGTCCTGAATATCCCGCGGACGTCAGCGAACTCGAAGTGGCCCAGTTCACGCTCGATCCGTCCGTGAAGGTGCAGCCGCCGCGCATCCTGAACTTCCCAATCCAGTTCGAGTGCGTCCTGTCCCAGATGCACGATCTCGGCGGCTCAGGCCACCGGCTCGTGGTTGGCGAAGTCGTCTATGCGCACTACCGCGAAGGCGTGTTCAACGAACAGCTGCACGTGAACCTGGAAGCGCTCGACACCATCGGGCGGCTTTCGAGCCCTGGAACGTACGCCCGAATTACCGACCGCTTTCAGATGATTCCGCCAACTTTGAGCGCGGCAGAACCGGAGCCCAATGCGATGAGTAGTTAGCCCTGGGAATGCGGCCGGGCGGGAACCACCAAGGGATTTGTCCGCGCGCAGATGACCCCATTCCAGGCAAGGATCGCGCATGCCAAGGCTGCGCGGCCACAGTGAACGGCCGTCGCGACGCACTCGAATTCATCTTGCTTCCATCTCTGACCTACGGAAACCGACCATTCATCACGGAAAGGTAGTCACATGAATCGCAGAGATTTTTCTTCGAAGTTGCTTGCTCATGCCTTGAGAACCCCGGCTATCGTGTACGGACTGACGCAAGTGCCGGCCTTTGCGCAAGAGAAGTACCCCAACCGCCCGATACGCATGATCGTGCCGTTTCCCGCGGGCACCGCACCCGACGTTTCCGCGCGATTCGTCGCAGAGCGGATGTCAAAGACCCTAGGCCAACCCGTGATCGTCGACAACAGGGCCGGGGCAAGCACGATCGTGGGTACACAGCAGTTCGTCGCCACGCGTCCGGACGGCTACAACCTCCTGTACACGGCAAACGTCACGCTCTCGATCAACCCACACGTGTACAAGAAATTGCCGTATCAGGTCGGGGATCTAGTTCCGGTCACTCGAACGCTGGCAATTCCGTTTGTGATCGTCGTGAGGTCCGACTCGAAGCTCAAGACCTTGTCCGACCTGATCCAGGAAGCGAAGCGAGTTCCCGAGCGACTGAATTACAGCTCGTACGGCGTGGCAACCGCCCCGCACGTGGCGATGACCTACTTCTGCAACAGCGCGGGAATCTCCATGACCCACGTGCCTTACAAGGACGGTGGCCTTATCGATCTACTTGGCGGCTCGATCGACACGGCATTCAGCCCTGTCGCCGACGTCCTGCAGTACCTCAAGACAGGAAAGCTGCGGGCGCTCGCGGTCTCGAGTGCAACCCGGATCAAGAGCCTGCCCGAAGTGCCGGCCGTTGCCGAGATGTCCCCCGGATTCGACGGTGACTCCTGGCATGCCCTCTTCGTCCTGAAGGGCACTCCACAGAGCGTCGCCGATCAGTTGGCTGCGGCCGCGCGCGGCGTGACCGCGTCCGAAGAGTTCAGCAGATTCCTGGCTGACATGGGCCTGGTTCCGGCAGGCGACTCGCCGGCCCAGTTCGCGAGCTTCCTGGCCAACGATTCTCGTCGCTGGGAGAAAGTGGTCAAGGAGAACAATATGTCAGCAGAGTGAGGAAGCACGCATAAGCCCAACCCGAAAGATCCGCGCTCGAAGACTGAATGTCGGGGTATCGCGGCAGCGGTTCGCAACTGCACAACTTGTATCAACAGACGGAAGTGCGCGCCGCCCCGAGGTGCACATGCGTGCGCGCGCTTCCGTCTTCTATACCCGAAGGAATTCGCCATGATCACTGTACGCAACATCGCATCCCTCATCGCCGCGCTCACGGTATACGGCGGAAGCGTGCCGGCCATCGCACAGGCACCCGCGGCCGCAGCCGCACCTGCCGCGTCCGCAGTCCCGCAGTACGGAAGCAACATCAATCTCGAGCAGGCCCGTCACGCCATCGGTGCTGCGATCGCCGAAGCCCGTCGGATCAACGTTCCCATGGCTGTGGCGGTGGTGGACACCAGCGGCAACCTCGTGGCTTTCGAGAAAATGGACAACACGCAGAACGCCAGCATTCTGGTCGCACAGAACAAGGCGGTTTCGGCCGCGATGTACCGCCGTCCGACCAAGGCGTTCCAGGATGCGCTGGCAGCTGGCAACGCCGGGCTGCGCATTCTCACCTTGCCCCACGCGAACGCTGTTGAAGGCGGCATTCCGCTGATGCAAGGGGGCGTGATCGTCGGAGCGATCGGCGCCTCGGGTGGCTCTCCGGATCAGGACTCGGTCGTGGCGACTGGTGGTGTTGCAGCGATGGGGCGATGAAGGGTTGCCGGCATCGCCACCGAGTGCGCATGTACCTGCCTCGCCCCATTGAAACTGGCTCTTTAACTTAGGAGTGGATATGAAATTTCGTCATGCACTGCTCGCGACACTATGCGGTTCGCTTTTTCTGGCAACGACTGCGAACGCCCGTGAGTACTTCAAATCGGAAGCAGGGCAGCCCCGTGGGTATTCCACCGCAGTTGCCACTGAAGGTGGAAAGACTGTCTGGATATCGGGTCAAGTCGGTATAAGGAATGAGCAGGGCAAATCGATGGCCGGCGACTTCGAAGGCCAGGCTCGCGTGATCTTCCGAGCCATCGACGCCGCGGTCAAACGCGCCGGCGGCAGCATGAAGGACGTCGTCAACATCACTGTCTATTTGACCGACCCCAGGCTCCTGGAGCCGCTCATTCCGATTCGCCACGAGTTCTGGCCCGAGGGCAACTTCCCTGCGAGCACATCCATCACGGTGCACAGCCTGCCTTTCGTCGGAATGATGATCGAAGTGTCTGCGGTCGCGATCATTGGTGATAAATAGACGTATCCCAACGACGGCGAATGATGACCCCGACCCATGCCATGGAGCGACGCCAGGCTGACCGAGCACGGGAGGACTGGGGGCATGCGCTGCAAGCTGGGAAAGGCTCCGTTAAGACGGCTAGGGCTATTGCGCCAGCTGCCTACCGCTTGGCTCTGTCGGAACGAGCCAGGCTGGCTCATCGAAGTGAACTCGAAGCTCAGAGTAACTCGGCCGGCCTCCAAGCCCAGGTGGCTCAGCACGGAGTCGAAGCTTGGCACCCTCGCCGCACGCTCGATGTCTGGTTCGACAGCGGTACAACGCACGAGTTCGTCATGCGCCAACGCTTCGGGCGAACCGCGGACGTCTACCTGGAGGGCGTCGATCAGCACCGCGGCTGGTTCCAGTCCTCCCTGCTCACAGCGGTGGCGCGAGCTGCAGCGCCTGGTACATGAGCGCATTGCGCACACGAACCGCATTGGTTCACTGCTTGTGCTGCACAATTTGCGGCCAGGATGTTCGATCGGAGGGCGTCAGTGAACGTCTTGGTGGGGCTCCCACAGCGGCGAGGTGCCCGCCACTTGCGCGCGGAGATTGAGCGCGAACTCATCCGTCTCAAGCTCGTGGAGGAGCAGTTTCGCGCAATCGAGACCGAGCGCGAGCGCGAGCTCGCGGAAGGCAAGCAGCCCATGGTCGCCCAGCTCATGCGCTTGGGGGCGATCGGCGTCCGCGGAGCATGGATGCTCGTCAAGGAGGTATTCGGATGGCGGCAATTTGCGAACCGCCGCCAGCTGGCAGGTAGTCTGGGCCTGGCCCCCACGCCGTACGCCAGCGGCGACAGCGAAATCGAACAGGGTATCAGCAAGGCGGGCAACAAACGGGTACGGACAATGTTGGTAGAACTGGCCTGGGGCTGGCTGCGGCGTCAATCCGACAGTGCACTCACGCAGTGGTTTAACCAACGCTTCAGGACGGCTGGCATGCGTATGAGACGGGTGGGCATCATCGCGCTCGCGAGGCGGCTGGCCATAGCATTGTGGCGCTTCCTGAACGACGGAGTGGCCAGCGACAATTATCTTGAGCGCCGCTCAAAGTAGTTGACGCCGGGCAACGGAGTGATCCCCGAAGGAGCTCGCCTCAAGTCTATTGCCGCAGCTGCTTGAGAAAACTGCTCGACACACGTCCAGCAGAGTAATCATGATCGAAGGTCAACGCGCCCGAGGCACCAGCTGGTCGCTGCATGCTGACCGTTCATTGAGAAGGGGCGCGTTCGAAAGTGGGGATTGCCAGCGCACTTGGCGCGCATGTGGCATGTGGTGCCCGGCTCGAGGGCCTCGCACGGATGGAAGTTTGGCCCGGCATCAAGCCGTGGCTATCGATATCCCCCGCCTTGGGTCACATTGGACGCTCACAAGTCTTCGAAGCCCAGTGCCGCCATAGTGCTCATCTGGCCCCTTGACACTGCAGTCCCCATAGAAGCTTGGTGCACTCCGCGCGGCTCGACGGCCACGAGCCCCTCGTGTACTTGAAGGACGTCCTCGAGCGACTGCCCACACAGCCGGCCAGTCGCACCCCAGGAGTTGCTGCCTCATCGCTGGCAACCGTCGGCAACATCCTGATCTGCGGCCGTCGTCGATACGGGATCACCGCGCGCTTACGCACGACTTGATACCGACGATGTGAGCCGACGCGCGCGGATGCCGCATTTCTACAACGGTCCAGGAACGTCGGGAACCTAGGACACGGTTAGGACACAGAGGCTGGAAAAGAGAAAAGGGTTAGCAGACACTTACCCGCTAACCCTCATCAAGCCTGGCGGAGTGGACGGGACTCGAACCCGCGACCCCCGGCGTGACAGCTTCGTGTAGACCGCCATTCACCGCCCCGACGGACATACGCGTCCTCATCGCCCAGCCCCTCGCTGGCCGCCGTTTGACCGATAGTAAAAGGTGCTGCGCGGAAGCTCGATCACTTGGCACCACGTCATTAGAGCAGGCTTGGGGCGGGTGACGATCGACAAGTTCTCGCTGTCGCTCACGAGGCGCAGGCGCGGGGTTTTTTTGGACGAGGTCCAGCTCCATCGTGAGCTGGCCGACCTTGCGCTCGAGCCCGGCGATCTTGGCTTCGTACTTCCGCGATGATCGATGCTTCGGGGCCTCTTCGGTGCTGAGCTCGGGCGAAGCATCTCTCTTCGCCTTCTTGGCAGCATCACGCCGCCTTGAACGGCAGGATCTTCGCGCCGGCGCGCAGCGCGTCCAGATGGTCAGCCCAAGCCTGCATCATCTTGCGCCGCTGCGGCAGGTAGGTCGCAAAGTTGTAGGCGGCGCTGACCTCATCCCGCTCCTGGTGTGCGAGTTGCAGCTCGATGATGTCGTGCCGATGACCGAGCTCGTGCAGGATAGTCGATGCCACGCCGCGGAACCCGTGACCCGTCATGCGGCCCGCGTAGCCCATTCGCCTGAGCGCACCCAGGATCGTGCCATTCGACATCGGCTTCTCGTGATCGCGCTCGCCCTGGAAGAGCAGTCCACTCAGGCCGCGCAGTTCATGCACGGCCGCGAGGACTTCGAGCGCCTGCTTCGACAGGGGCACGATGTGCGGGGTCTTCATCTTCATGCGCTCGGCCGGAATGCGCCATTCCTTCGCCTCCAGGTCGAACTCATCCCAGTGCGCGCCAATCAGTTCGCCGGTCCGCACGAACGTCAGCGCCATGAGCTTCATCGCCAATCGAGTCGCTGGCGTCCCCTGGTAGGCCTCGATCTTGCGCAGCAACTCCGGCATCTCTCTGGGCTCGACCCGGGCATAGTGTCCCCTGCTCCGCGGCTTGAGTGCATCGCCGGGCCTCACCTCGGCCGCCGGGTTGCGCTCGATGATCCCGTGCGCCACGGCGTACCGGAAGATCTGGCTGCACGTCTGCCACGCGCGCTTCGCAATGTCGACTGCGCCGCGCTCTTCGATCTTCTTCACGGCCGCCAGCAACTGCGGCGCCGTGATGCTCGCGATGGGCCTGCGGCCGAGTTCGGGAAACACGTCCGCCTCAAGCCTGGTGATCACGTAGTCGGCGTGCCGCTCAGACTTGCCCGTCTTCCAGTTCTCATGCCACGCGCGCGCCACCGCCTCCAACGAGTTGCCGACACGCACCCGGGTGGCAAGCTTGGCTTCCGCTTTGGCCTGGGCGGGGTCGTTACCCGCCTTGAGGAGAAGACGCGCATCGTCGCGCGTGCGGCGCGCCTGTGCCAGAGAAACTTCGGGATAGACGCCGAAAGCGAGGCGCTTCTCCTTGCCGCTGAAGCGGTACTTCCAACGCCATAGCTTGCTGCCCGCGGCGGTGACTTCGAGGTACATGCCGCCACTGTCGGCGAAGCGTTGATAGGGCCGACCGTCAACGCATCTCGCGTTCTTGCAGGCAGTGTCCGTCAGGGCCATTTGGGGGCATTTTCGAGGGGCATAGCGCCAATCGCGCCGGAATGCCCCCAAATGTGCCCCCGTTTTGGGCCGGCTGTCAAAGGAGCTGCTTGGACATCGGTGGACACAAAAAAGCCCAAGAGCCTTGATTCTCTTGGGCTTTAAGGGCTTTTTTGGACTTCTTCGGACGTCGGCGGAAACAGTCCTGGCGGAGAGGGTGGGATTCGAACCCACGGTACGGGGATACCGTACGCCTGATTTCGAGTCAGGTACATTCGACCACTCTGCCACCTCTCCGGAGTCTGGTGTTTGTCGAGCCCGCGATTCTAGCAGAGGCTTTCAGCGACTTTTTCAGGGCCGCAGGGTTTCGAAGCCGCCCATGTAGGGCCGCAGCGCCGCCGGCACCACGATCGAGCCGTCGGGCTGCTGATAGTTCTCCAGCACGGCGACCAGCGTGCGGCCAACCGCGAGGCCCGAGCCGTTGAGGGTGTGCACCAGCTCGTTCTTGCCCTGCGCGTTCTTGAAGCGGGCCTGCAGGCGCCGCGCCTGGAAGGCCTCGCAGTTCGACACCGAGCTGATCTCGCGGTAGGTGTTCTGCGCCGGCAGCCAGACCTCGAGGTCGTAGGTCTTGGCGGCGCCGAAGCCCATGTCGCCGGTGCACAGCAGCACGACGCGGTACGGCAGCTCCAGCGCCTGGAGCACGGCCTCGGCGTGAGTGGTCATGGCCTCCAGCGCCTCGTAGCTCTTCTCCGGATGCGTGATCTGCACCATCTCGACCTTGTCGAACTGGTGCTGGCGGATCATGCCGCGCGTGTCGCGCCCGGCGCTGCCCGCCTCCGAGCGAAAACAGGGCGTGTGGGCGGTGAAGCGAAGGGGCAGCTGCGCCTCGGCCAGGATCTCGTCACGCACGAGGTTCGTGAGTGGCACCTCGCTGGTCGGGATGAGGTAGAGCGCCGAATGGTCGGGCGCAGGCTCCCCGTCCTGCCCGCCCTTCTTCGCCGCGAACAGGTCGCCCTCGAACTTGGGAAGCTGGCCGGTGCCGCGCAGGGTGTCGGCATTGACCACGTACGGCACATAGCACTCGGTGTAGCCGTGCTGCTGGGTCTGGATGTCGAGCATGAACTGCGACAGCGCCCGATGCAGCCGCGCAATCGGGCCCTTCATCACAGTGAAGCGCGAGCCCGCGAGCTTGACGCCGGTCTCGAAGTCGAGCCCCAGCGGCGTGCCCAGATCCACGTGGTCGCGCGCCTCGAAGCCGAGCGCCGGCGCATCGGCGCCGTTGCCGCCTTTGGGGCTCCAGCGCCGGACCTCGAGATTCGCGTTTTCGTCGTCTCCCACGGGGACGCTCGCATGCGGGAGGTTCGGCACCGCGAGCAGGAGCGCCTGCAGTTCGGGCTGGATCGCCTCGAGCCGCGTGGCGGACGATTCCTGCTCGGCCTTGAGCGCATTGACCTCGGCCATCAGCGCCTCGACCGACTCGCCCTTGGCCTTCAGCGGCCCGATCTGCTTGTTGAGGGCATTGCGGCGCGCCTGCAATTCCTCGGTGCGGGTCTGCAGGGTCTTGCGCTCGGCTTCGAGGGCGCTGAAGGTCGCCACGTCGAGAAAGGTCTGGTTCTTCTTACGGGTTTCGAGGCCGGCAACGACCGACGCAAGGTCCTTGCGTAACAGAGTGATATCGAGCATCGGGCGATTTTAGGCGGGGGCGTAGGATGGTTTCTCCCCTCTGCAACCAACCCAAGGAGATTCGATGGAAGCGTACCTGTCCTTCAACGGAAACGCGGCCGAAGCGCTGGCCTTCTACGCCAAGAGCCTGGGCGGCAAGATCCTCTTCAGCATGACCTTCGGCGAAAGCCCGATGGGCAAGGACACGCCGGACTCGCACAAGAAAAAGATCATGCATGCGACGCTCGAAGCGCGCGGCAAGCAGATCATGGCCTCCGACCTGCCGCCCGGCATGGCCTTCGACGGCTACAAGGGTTTCTCGCTCTCGGTCCAGGCCAAGGACGTCAAGGAAGGCGAGCAGCTCTTCAAGGCGCTGTCCGAAGGCGGCAAGGTCACGATGCCCTACGCCGCCACCTTCTGGTCCCCCGGCTTCGGCATGCTGGAAGACAAGTTCGGCGTGCCTTGGATGGTCAACGTCGACCAGCCACAGAGCTGATCAGGCGAGACTCGCCGGGTCCACGTTCGCGCCGCAGACGATCAGGCAGATCTTCTCGCCTTCGCGCGGCGCATAGGCGCCCGTGTGCAGCGCGGCCAGCGGCAGGGCCGCGGCCGGCTCGACTGCCAGCTTGAGTTCCTTCCACAGCCACAGCTGCGCGGCGCGGATCGCCTCGTCGGGCAGCAGCAGGGCGTCGCGCACCTGGCGCTGCGTGATATCCCAGGCGAAGGCGCCGATGCGCCGCGCCCCGAGCGAATCGGCCGCCACGCCGCTCACCTCCACATCGACCGGCTCGCCGGCTTCGCGCGCGCGAAAGAGCGTGGGGGCGCGCTCGGGCTCGAGCGCCACCACGCGGCTGCGCTGCTCGAACCAGGCCGCCAGGCCGCCGATCAGGCCGCCGCCGCCCACGCTGACCAGCACTGCATCCGGCAGGCCGCCCTGGTCCTCGATCTCGCGGCCCAGCGTGCCGGCACCGGCCACCACCTCGGCCTGGTCGTAGGCATGGGTGAGCAAGGCGCCGCTCTCGCGCTGCCGCTCGAGGCAGGCCGCCAGCGCATCCGCGTACACCTCGCCGCCCACCACCACCGTGGCGCCGAGCGCGCGCAGCTTCGCGCGCTTGGCTTCCGGCGAGACGGTGGGCAGGAACACCTCGCAATGCAGGCCCAGCGCCTGCGCCGCCGCGGCGGTCGCGATGCCGGCATTGCCGCCCGAGGCCACGATGGCGCCGCTTTCGGGAATCTCGTGGGCCAGCAGCCGGTTCATCATGCCGCGCGCCTTGAAGCTGCCGCTGGCCTGCAGATGCTCGAGCTTGAGCCAGAGCTCGACGCCCGGCACCTCGATGCCCAGCGCGCGGCCCGGCAGCTTCCACAGCGGCGTCCTGTGCAAGAAATGCGGGGCGCGTTCGTGGATGCGCCGTGCGGCCGCCTCGATGTCGCGGCGCCAGTCGATGGCTGCGGCGCTCGTCACGAGATATGGCCCGGCGCGGGCATGTGGTCGAGTTTCAGGCCCTTGGGCAGCGGGAACTTGAGCGTCTCCTCGATGCCGTCCATCTTGCGCACCGACACCGCGCCCAGCGCCTTGATCCGATCGATCACCTCGCGCACCAGCACCTCGGGGGCAGAGGCACCGGCCGTCAGCCCCACGCGGGTCTTGCCGTCGAACCATTCGGGCTTCAATTCGGCGGCCGAGTCGACCATGTAGCTCTCGGTGCCCAGGCGCTGCGCCAGTTCGCGCAGCCGGTTGCTGTTGGAGCTGGTCGGGCTGCCGACCACGATCACCAGGTCCACCTGCGGGCTCAGCAGCTTGACGGCGTCCTGCCGGTTCTGGGTGGCATAGCAGATGTCCTGCTGCTTGGGCTCGCGCACCTTCGGGAAGCGCACACGCACGGCGGCCGAGATCTCGGCCGCGTCATCGACCGACAGCGTGGTCTGCGTGACCACGGCCAGCTTCTCGGTCTGCGCGGGCTGGACGCGCGCCACGTCCGCCACATCCTCCACCAGGTGGATGCCGCTGGACAGCTGCCCCATGGTGCCCTCGACTTCGGGGTGCCCCTTGTGGCCGATCATGATGAACTCGTAGCCCTCTTTGGCAAGCTTGGCGACCTCGACGTGCACCTTGGTCACCAGCGGGCAGGTGGCGTCGAAGATCTCGAAGCCGCGCGCGCGCGCCTCGGCCTGCACGGCCTTGCTCACGCCGTGTGCGCTGAACACCAGCGTCGAGCCGGGCGGCACCTCGGCCAGGTCCTCGATGAAGATCGCGCCCTTGGCCTTGAGCTCGTTGACCACGTAGGTGTTGTGCACGATCTCGTGGCGCACGTAGATCGGCGCGCCGAATTTGGCCAGGGCGCGCTCGACGATCTCGATCGCGCGGTCGACGCCGGCGCAGAAGCCGCGCGGCTCGGCGAGGATGACTTCTTCGACCGTGTCCATGTTCACAGCACCCCGATCAGCTGCACTTCGAAGCTCACCGGCTGGCCGGCGAGCGGATGGTTGAAGTCGAAGCGCACCGCCGTCTCGTTGGCCTCGATCACCGCGCCGGCGTAGCTGCCGCTGCCGTCCGGCGTGGGGAACTGCACCACGTCGCCCACCGCGTACTGCTCGTCGGGGTCGCCCATCTGCGCGAGCAGCTTGCGCGCCACCCACTGCTGCATGTCGGCGTTGCGCTCGCCGAAAGCCTCGCCGGCCGGCAGCTCGAAGGTGGCATGAGTCCCCTCGGCCAGGCCCATCAGCCGCTGCTCGACTGCGGGCGAGAGCTCGCCTGTGCCCAGCGAGAGCGTGGCCGGCTTGTCGCCGAAGGTGTTGATGATGTCGCCCGCGGGCCCGGCCAGCCGGTAGTGCAGCGTGAGGAAGGAGCCGGGCACGACGACGGCGGCGGAGGTGGTGGGGGACAAGGTGGCGCTCGCTATAGACTGGGGCCCTGTATTTTAGGGAGGGGCCAACGGGCCCATGCCAACCATGTCTTTCACCGATCTTCCCCTGGAAGCACGACCGCGCGAAAAGCTGATGGCGCTGGGCCCCGGCTCGCTGGCCGATGCCGAGCTGCTGGCGCTGCTGCTGCGCACCGGCCTTCCCGGCAAGAACGTGCTGCAGCTCGCGCAAGACCTGCTCGACGGCTTTGGCGGCATCAACGGCCTGCTTCATGCCGGACTCGACGACCTCAGGCGCATCAAGGGCCTGGGCGGCAGCGCCAAACGCAGCAACCTGGCGGCCGTGCTCGAGTTGGCGCGACGCGCGATGGCCCAAGGCCTGAAGGAACGCGAGCTGTTCGAGTCGCCCGACGCCGTGAAGCACTATGTGCAGCTGCAGCTGGCGGCCAGGCCGCACGAGGTTTTCGCCGCGCTCTTTCTCGACGCGCATCACCGTCTGATCGCGCTGGAAGAACTCTTTCGCGGCACCCTGACCCAGACCAGCGTGTATCCGCGAGAGGTGGTGACACGCGCCCTGCATCACCGCGCGGCGGCGCTGATCCTGGCGCATAACCACCCAAGCGGCTGCGTCGAGCCCTCGCGCGCCGACGAGGCCCTGACGCACACGCTGCGGGCCGCGCTGGCCTTGATCGACGTGCGGGTGCTGGACCACGTGATCGTCGCCCCGGGCCAGGCCCTGTCGATGGCCGAGCGCGGCCTGATCTGAGCGGGATGCGAAGGACGTATCCTCCAACAACCAGCCGATGCCCAGCAGACCCAAAGCCCTCAAGAGCCTCGCCGAGCTCAAAGGCGTGCAGAAGACCCTGGCCGAGCAGCGTGAGCGCGAAGCCGCCGAGGCCGCCGTGCGCGCGGCCGCCGAGAAGAAACGCGCCGCCGAGCAGGACCTGTTCTCGCGCGCCATCGGCGCCACGCAGCCACTGCGGCGCCGGCCTGCCGTGCCGCTGGCGCCCGAGCCGCCGGCGCCCCTGCCCGTGCAGAAGCAGCTCGACGAGCAGCGTGTGCTGCGCGAGTCGCTGTCCGACGAATTCGACGTCACCACCCTGCTCGACGCCGACGACGCGATGAGCTTTCGCCGCCCCGGCATCCACACCGACGTGACGCGCAAGCTGCGTGCCGGCGAGTGGAGCATCCAGCGCGAGATCGACCTGCACGGCATGCGCAGCGACGAGGCGCGGGAAGCCCTGGGCGAGTTCATCCGCGAGGCGGGCAAGCTGGGCGTGCGCTGCGTGCGCGTGGTGCACGGCAAGGGCCTGGGATCGCCCGGGCGCCAGCCGGTGCTCAAGGCCAAGGTGCAGCGCTGGCTGATCCAGAAGAGCGAGACGCTGGCCTTCGTGCAGGCCAAGCCGGCCGAGGGCGGGGCCGGGGCGCTGGTGGTGCTGCTGACGCCACCGCCGCGGCGCTAGGCCTGGCCGCTAACCGTTCCTGTTGCGCATCCAGTCGGCAGTCTGGAAGAACGAGTCGCGCAGCCGAGCGCGCAGCCCTTCAGGCACCTGCGTCTCCCCCATCGCCTGGTCCATGCACGCCAGCCACTGGTCGCGCTCCTTGATGCCGATGGTGTGCCCGCCGATGCTCTGCGGCAGGTGGCGCGCGCGCAGCATCGGATGCCCGAAGCGATCGGTGTAGTGCTGCGGCCCGCCCAGCCAGCCGCACAGGAACCAGAACAGCCGCTGCCGCGCGTTCTCCAGCGAGGGGCCATGCACCGCCCGCAGCTGCGCATAGGCCGGCTCCAATTCCATCAGGTCGTAGAAGCGCTCGACCAGCGCATGAACCTTCTGCTCGCCGCCGATCCATTCGAAGGGCGTGTCGAAAGGCGGTTTTTCCTGGATTTGCATGACGGCAGTATGCATATGGGAAAGAGCTATTTCACGCGGCAGGCTTTTGTTGCTATGGTGCGGACCCCTTTCCCCAGGAGAAAAAGATGCGCTTCCGTTTCGCTGCCGCCGCCTTCGCCGCGGCCGCCTTGCTCGCGGGCACCGCCGTCCACGCCGACCAGCTGGACGACATCAAGAAGAAGGGCCAGCTGGTCGTCGGCGTGCTCGGCACCGACGAGCCCGCCACCTTCATCGACCCGAAGACGCGCGAGATCATCGGCTACGAGGTCGACCTGGTGAACGCCATCGCGAAGAAGATCGGTGTCAAGCCGGTTCTCAAGCAGATCGCGGTGGCCGCGCGCATCCCCGAGCTGCAGCAGGGCCACGTGGACCTGGTCGCGGCAGGCCTCACGCACAACAAGGAGCGCGAGCCGCAGATCGACTTCTCGCTCACCACCTTCGTGACCGGCCAGAAGGCCATCGTCAAGAAGGACAGCGGCATCACCGACGTGCCGCAGCTCGCGGGCAAGAAGGTGCTGACCATCCGCGGCGGCACGCAGGAGCCCAACATCAAGAAGGCCGTTCCCGGCGCCGAGGTCGTGACCTTCGACACCAGCCAGCAGGCCTTCCAGGCGCTGCAGCAGGGCAAGGGCGTGGGCTACGTCGACGACGAGGCCGCGCTGCTCAACAGCTACGCCAAGCTGGGGCCGCAGAAGGCGCAGTACGTGGTGCTCAAGCAGAACCTGAGCACCGAGGCGCTGGCCATCGGCATCAAGAAGGGCGAGAGCGGCCTCAAGAAGGTGGTCGACGACACCTTGCGCGAGCTCGAGAAGTCGGGCGAGGCCGAGAAGATCTTCTTCAAGTGGTACGGCCCGAAGACCAAGTCGGGCTTCGAAACGCGCAGCTTCAAGATCGAGACCGACAAGATCGACAGTTGAAGACAGGGTGAGCGCCGCGCCCGCCGCGGCGCTTGCCGGATGCGTACCATGTGCCCCGCGGCCGCCCGCCGGGGCACCGCCGCATCCGATCGTTTCATGCCGCTCTTCGACTATTCCCTGCTCCTCACCGGGCGCTACCACGACATGCTGGTCGCGGGCCTCCTGCTCTCGCTGCAGCTGCTGGCCGCCTCGCTGATGCTGGCCCTGCCGGTCGCGCTCGCGGTGGCGCTGCTGCGCCTGGCGCCGGTGGCCGCGCTGCGGGGGCTGGGCTTCGCCTACGTGGAATCGATCCGCAACATCCCGCTGCTCGCGCACATGCTGTTCTGGTACTTCGGCGCGCCCGAGCTGCTGCCCGAGGAGCTCAAGCAGCGCCTCTACGCCGGCCGCATCGAGGCGATGAGCGCGGTGGTGGCGCTGGGCCTCTACACCGCGGCCTACATGGCCGAGGACATCCGCAGCGGCATCCGCGCCATTCCGGCGGTGCAGATGGAAGCGGGCCGCGCCCTGGGCTTCGGCTTTCTCGCGACCATGCGCCGCATCATCCTGCCGCAGGCCTTGCGCGTCACCATTCCGCCGCTGATCTCGCAGACCCTCAACCTCTGGAAGGGCACCAGCGTGGCCACCGTGATCGGCGTGGCGGAGCTGATGTACCAGGCCGGGCAGGTGGAAAGCGCGACCTTCCGCAGCGCCGAATCCTTCGCCTTCGCCACCGCCGCCTACCTCACGGTGTCGATGCTGATCACAGGCGCGGCGAGCTGGTACCAGCACCGCTTTCCGCCGCGGGCGCTGTGAGGACCGGAGCCGCATCGTGATCGAGCTCGTGCGCGACTACTGGGTCTACTTCCTCATCGGCCAGTACCCCAACGGCCCGCTGGGCGGCCTGGCGCTCACGGTGCTGCTGGCCTCGCTGGGCCTGGTGCTCGCCCTGCCCTTCGGCCTGCTGCTGGGGCTGGCGCGCGTGAGCCCCTGGCGCTGGCTGCGCTGGCCGGTGACGCTGGTGGCCTTCGTGGTGCGCGGCACGCCGCTGCTGATGGTGGTGTTCTGGGCCTACTTCTTCCTGCCCAGCGTGACTGGCGTCAAGACCGACCAGTTCACCACCATGCTGATCGCGCTGGTGGTCTTCGACGGCATCTACATCGGCGAGATCGTGCGCGCCGGCATCCTGGGCCTGCCGCGCGGCCAGGTCGAGAGCGCGCGCTCGCTGGGCCTGGGCTGGGGCCGCACCATGCGCTTCGTGGTGCTGCCGCAGGCGCTGCGCAGCATGCTGCCCTCGCTGGTGAACCAGTTCGTCTCCACCATCAAGGAGACCTCGCTGGGCTACATCATCGGGCTGGCGGAGGTGTCCTTCATCGCCTCGCAGATCAACACCCAGGTCTTCACCAAGCCGGTCCAGGTCTACGTCATCCTGGGATTCACTTACTTCGTGATGTGCTTCGGGCTGTCGCGCTTCGCCTACTGGCTGGAGCGGCGCACGGGCCGGCGCACGACCGTCCGCGAAGCACCGAAGGCACCCGCATGATCGAATTCGACAAGGTCAACAAGTGGTACGGCGACTATCACGCGCTGGTCGACGTGAGCGAGACCATCGCCCGCGGCGAGGTGGTGGTGGTGTGCGGCCCCTCGGGCTCGGGCAAGTCCACGCTGATCCGCACCATCAACCGGCTGGAGCCGATCCAGTCCGGCCGCATCACGGTCGACGGCAAGGACATCCACGCGCGCGGCATCGACCTCAACGAGTTCCGCTCGCACATCGGCTTCGTGTTCCAGCAGTTCAACCTGTTCCCGCACCTCACGGTCATCGGCAACTGCACGCTGGCGCCGATCCAGCTGCGCGGCCTCTCGCGCGCGGAAGCGACCGAACGCGCCATGGCCCTGCTCGATCGCGTCGGCTTGGCGAACAAGGCCGACGCCTTTCCCTCCGAGCTCTCGGGCGGCCAGCAGCAGCGCGTGGCGATCGCGCGGGCGCTGGCCATGCAGCCGCCCTTGATGCTCTTCGACGAGCCCACCAGCGCGCTCGACCCCGAGATGGTGGGCGAAGTGCTGCTGGTGATGCGCGATCTCACGCGCGAAGGCATGACCATGGTGGTCGTGACGCACGAGATGGGCTTCGCCCGCGACGTGGCCGATCGCGTGCTCTTCATGGACGCCGGCCGCGTGCTGGAGCGCGCCACGCCCGACGACTTCTTCAACCGCCCCCAACACCCGCGCGCGCAGCAGTTTCTTGCCGACATCCGCACGCCCTTCGCGCACGCGGTTTGATACGCTGACTTCGATGAGCACATCGACCCCTTCGCTGCCCGTCATCGACATCGCACCGCTGGTCGCGCATACGCCCGAGCGCGCGGAGGTCGCCGCACGCATCGGCGAGGCCTGCCGCGCGCACGGCTTCTTCTACGTCACCGGCCACGGCGTCGACCGCGCGCTGACGCAGCGCCTCGAAGCGCTCAGCCGCGCCTTCTTCGCGCTGCCCGAAGCCACCAAGATGCAGTGGCGCATGGAACTGGGCGGCCGCGCGTGGCGCGGCTACTTCCCGACCGGTGGCGAGCTGACCTCGGGCCGGCCCGACTGGAAGGAGGGGCTCTACCTCGGCACCGAACTGCCCGATGACGATCCGCTGGTGCTCGCGCGCACGCCGGTACACGGGCGCAACCTGTTCCCGGACATCCCCGGCCTCAGGCAGACGATCCTCGACTACATGACCGTCGCCACGCGCCTGGGCCACCAGTTGATGGAGGGCATCGCGCTGAGCCTCGGCCTGGCGGCCGACTACTTCGCCGAGCGCTACACGGCCGACCCGCTGATCCTCTTTCGCCTCTTCAACTACCCCACCCAGCCGGTCCCGGCCGGCCTGGATGTCGCATGGGGCGTGGGCGAGCACACCGACTACGGCCTGCTCACCATCCTGCGCCAGGACGACATCGGCGGCCTGCAGGTGCGCACGGACGAAGGCTGGATCGACGCGACGCCCATCCCCGATGCCTTCGTGATCAACATCGGCGACATGCTCGACCGCATGACCGGCGGCCTCTACCGCTCGACGCCGCACCGCGTGGTCCGCAACACCTCGGGCCGCGACCGGCTGTCCTTCCCGCTCTTCTTCGATCCCAACTTCCATGCGCGGGTCAAGCCCATCGAAGGCTTGCCCCGGCCCGCCGTGGTCGACGACAGCGCCACGCGCTGGGACCACGCCAACGTGCATGCCTTCGACGGCATCTACGGCGACTACCTGCTCGCCAAGGTGGCCAAGGTGTTCCCGCAGCTGCGCGAGGCCGTGCTGCCCGGCTGAAGCCATTGCCTGCCTCAATGATCCTTATTGAGGCTTTGTATGGCACATCCCGCTGCTTGGTGTAGATTGCAGGGGCGCCGCTGCCACGGCAGCGACGGTTCCACTTTGCATGCCTAGCCAATCCCAGGAGATAGCCATGGACTTGAAAGGATCGAGAACCGAGCAGAACCTGAAGGACGCCTTTGCAGGCGAATCCCAGGCCAACAGACGCTACCTGTACTTCGCGACCAAGGCCGACGTCGAAGGCCAGAACGATGTCGCAGCGCTGTTCCGCTCCACCGCCGAAGGCGAGACCGGCCATGCGCACGGCCACCTGGAGTTCCTCGAGCACGGCTCGGGCGACCCGGCCACCGGCCTGCCGATCGGCGACAGCCGCCTCAACCTGAAGGCCGCCGTCGCCGGCGAGACCCACGAGTACACCGACATGTACCCGGGCATGGCCAAGCAGGCCCGCGAAGAGGGCTTCGACGAGATCGCCAACTGGTTCGAGACGCTGGCCAAGGCCGAGCGCTCGCACGCCAACCGCTACACCAAGGCGCTCGAGGCGCTGGTCGACTGAGCCTCGGCCGCGCGCGAGCGCTTCACGGGCGAAGGGCTCTTGACCGGCTCCGCCCACTGACGCCACGCGCCCGGCCACGGGCCATCCCATGACGAGTCGAGAAGGCAATCTCGAGGCGCCGACGCGCCACCCGGTGGACTGGAAGAACCCCGAGTTCTACGACCAGGCTGCATGCGAGCGCGAGATGACGCGCATCTTCGACATCTGTCACGGCTGCCGCCGCTGCGTCAGCCTGTGCCAGGCCTTCCCGAACCTCTTCGACCTGGTCGACGCCACCGAAGACGGCGAGGTGCATGGGGTCGACCCCAAGCACTATGGCAGCGTGGTCGACCAGTGCTACCTGTGCGACCTCTGCTACATGACCAAGTGCCCCTACGTGCCACCGCATCCGTGGAACGTGGACTTCCCGCACACCATGCTGCGCGCCAAGGCCATCAAGTTCAGGAACGGCGGGGTCGGAGGTGGCGAGAAACTGCTCGCCTCCACCGACGTTCACGGCAAGTTCGCGGGCATTCCGGTGGTGGTGCAGACGGTCAATGCGCTGAACAGGACGAAGCCGATGCGCAAGCTGCTGGACAGCGCGCTGCACGTACACCCGAATGCCTGGCTGCCCGACCTGGCGACCAAGCGCTTCCGGTGGAGCGCCCCGAAGGACGACGCGGCGCCGCCGGTGGTCGACGGCGAGCGCACGCCCGGCAAAGTCGCGATCTTCGCGACCTGCTACGTCAACTACAACGAGCCGGGCATCGGCTTCGACCTGATCAAGCTGCTCAGGCACAACGCCATCCCCTACACGATCGTCTCGAAGGAGAGCTGCTGCGGTATGCCCAAGTTCGAGCTCGGCGACCTCGATGGCGTGGCCCGGCACAAGGAGGCCAACATCCCGGTGCTGGCCCAATACGCGAGGGACGGCTTCGCGATCCTCACGGCCGTCCCCTCCTGCACGCTGATGTACAAGCAGGAACTGCCGCTGCTCTTCCCTGACGACGCCGACGTGAAGCTGGTGCAGCAGGCCATGTACGACCCCTTCGAATACCTGGTCGCGCGCCACAAGGACGGCCTGCTCAAGACCGACTTCAAGACGCCGCTGGGCAAGATCAGCTACCACATCCCCTGCCACGGCCGGGTGCAGAAGATCGGCCGCAAGACCGAGGAGATGTTCAAGCTGATCGGGCAGACGGTGCCGGTGCAGCTCAATACGGTGGAGCGCTGCTCCGGCCACGCCGGCACCTACGGCGTCAAGACGCCCTACCACCCGGTGGCGATGAAGATCGGCAAGCCGGTGTTCAAGGCCATGGGCAAGAACGAGCCCGACTACATCAGCTCCGATTGCGCGCTGGCCGGCCACCACATCGCGCAGGGCATGGCGCAGGACGGGCTGCCGGCGGCGAAGCTGCAGCATCCGCTGAGTCTGGTGCGCATGGCCTACGGCCTGGAGTAGCCACGATGACCATCACCCCCGACACCCTGATGACTTTGGAGGCGTACGCGAAGATCCGCAAATCGAGCGCCCCGGAGTTCATCGCCCACCGCAAGCTGCGCACGGTGCGCCTGGGCGAGCATGTGAGCGTGCAGTTCGAGGACGAGACCACCATCCGCCGCCAGATCCAGGAGATGCTGCACATCGAGAAAATCTTCGAGGAGGACGGCATCCGCAGCGAGATCGACGCCTACCTGCCGCTGGTGCCCGACGGCAGCAACTGGAAGGCGACCATGCTGATCGAGTACACCGAAGTGCATGAGCGCAAGCGCGAGCTGGCGCGCCTCATCGGCGTGGAGGACCGCATGTTCGTCGAGGTCGAGGGCCATGCCCGCGTCTACGCCATCGCCGACGAGGACCTGGAACGGGAGACCGACGAGAAGACCTCGGCGGTGCATTTCCTGCGCTTCGAGTTCGACGATGTGGCGCGCGCGGCGGTGCGCGCGGGTGCGCAGGTCAAGCTGGGCTGCGATCACACGAACTATCCTGCGATGACGGTCATCGCGCCGGAGACGCTGGCCAGCCTCGCGGGTGATCTCGGCGCCTGACTCTTACGGACTTGCATTCAAGAAGTCCCGGAACTGGGCTTCGTTCCGATCCTTGAATCGGCTGTACGGGGGTGCCTGCAGTAATGCAGGCGTGCGCGCCGCGGAAGGCGGTCTGCGGCCCGGGCTCATACTGGGGCGGTCGTCGCTACGCGCCGACTTCGCTGCGGTGCTCGTCTGGGGGCGGCGCCGCAGAACTCGCTCCGTTCACTTCGTTCACTAGGCTCAAACAGCTGCGGCGAGCTAGATCACGAAGCGCGCCTGTCCTTCGGCAGGCGCGCCCGCCCCCAGACTGCGCTCCTCGCCGCCCCAGAAATCGCCCGGTCCGCAGACCACCTTCCGCGGAGGAGACGGTGGGGTTGACCTGAATACCGGGGCCCCGGTCCCACGCGCCCAGCGCTTGGGTGTCTGGATGTTTGGATGTTTGGGGATACCGGCACAACGTAGCCCGCAAAGGTGCTCGCGGGTCCGCTGCGGCGCGCCTCTGTGGCGCCGAGAAGCGCAGCGCAGCCGGCCGCACGCCTGCCGAAGGACAGGCGTGCTTCGTGATCTAGCTTGCCGCAGCTGTTTGAGCATAGTGAACGAAGTGAACGACGCGAGTTCTGCGGCAGGCCGGCTGCGCGAGCATCGCAGGGGAGTCGGCGCGCAGCGACGACCGCCACAGTGGCGCGCCGCAGCGGACCCGTGGGCGCCTTTGCAGCGCGCGGCACATCAGAGCGCGCTCTTCTACGTTCCCATCGCGAACTGGTATCAGATCTTCTGCAGCGCCTGCCGCAGGTCGGCCCGCAGATCCTCCAGGTCCTCCACACCCACCGACAGCCGCACCAGCCCATCGCCGATGCCCAGCCGCGCACGCGTCTCGGCCGGAATGGTGGCGTGGGTCATGATGGCCGGGTGCTCGATCAGGCTCTCGACGCCGCCCAGGCTCTCGGCCAGCGAGAAGATGCGCACCGCTTCCAGGAAGCGCCGCGTGCCGGCGAGGTCGGTCTTCAGGTCGATGGAGATCATGCCGCCGAAGCCCTGCCGCATCTGCTGCTGCGCCAGCTCGTGCTGCGGGTGGGAGGCCAGGCCGGGGTAGTGGACGCGCGCCACCTGCGGCTGCGCCTCGAGCCACTGGGCGAGCGCCAGCGCACTGCTGCAATGGCGCTCCATGCGCAGCGCGAGCGTCTTCACGCCGCGCAGCGTGAGGAAGCTGTCGAAGGGCCCGGCGATCGCACCCACCGAGTTCTGCAGGAAGCCCAGGCGCTCGCGCAAAGGCGCGTGGCGCTCCTCGCGGCCGACCACGGCGACGCCGCCGATCACGTCCGAATGGCCGTTGAGGTACTTGGTGGTGGAGTGCACCACGACGTCGAAACCCAGCTCCAGCGGCCGCTGCACCCAGGGGCTGGCGAAGGTGTTGTCGGCCACGCAGAGGATGTCGCGCTCGCGGCAGATCGCGGCGATGGCGCGCAGATCGGCCAGGCGCAGCAAGGGGTTGGTCGGCGTCTCGACCCACACCATGCGCGTCTCGGGCGTGAGGGCCTCCAGCAGCCGCACCGGATCGGTCAGGTCGACGAAGCTGAAGCGGTGCCCCGCGCTGCGCGCGCGCACGCGCTCGAACAGGCGGAAGGTGCCGCCGTAGACGTCGTCGCCCGAGACGATGTGGGCATTGGCGTCCAGCAGCTCCAGCGTGGTCGAGATCGCGGCCAGGCCCGAGGCGAAGGCAAAGGCCGCCGAGCCGCTTTCGAGGTCCGCCACGCAGCGCTCCAGCGCCCAGCGCGTGGGGTTGTGCGAGCGGCCGTAGTCCAGGCCCTTGTGCACGCCGGGGCTCTGCTGCACGTAGGTGGAGGTGGCGTAGATGGGCGGCATGATCGCGCCGGTCGAGGGGTCGGGCGACTGGCCGGCGTGGATCACGCGGGTGGCGAAGCCGAGCTTGTCGTGCGGGTCCTTGTCTTGGCTCACTTCAGCTTTCTCCGGAGATGGTTCAAGAGATCGGTGCGGGTGATGAGGCCGTGGAAGCCGGCCTCGTCCGAGATCATCGCGGTCAGGCCGCGGTCGAGCACCGCTTCGAGCTCGCCCAGGCTGGCGCTGGACGGCAGGGTCTCGGGCAGGTCGGTCATCGCGCTCCTCACGCTCGAGCGGAAGCGGCTCGCGTCCGTATGCACGCTCAGCAGCAGGTCGGATTCGTCGATCACGCCGACCAGTTGCGTGCCTTCCAGCACCGGCAGCTGCGACACGTCCGCCAGGCGCATGCGCTGGAAGGCGGTGAGCAGCGTGTCCTCGGGTCCGACGCTGATCACGCTGCCGTCCTCGAAGCGGCGCGAGACCACGTCGCGCAGATCGCCGAAGCGCTCGCGCGCGAGCAGGCCCTGGTCGAGCATCCACTGGTCGTTGTAGACCTTCGAGAGATAGCGCGTGCCGGTGTCGCAGACGAAGCTCACGACCCGCAGCGGCTGGGTCTGCTCGCGGCAGAAGCGCAGCGCCGCCGCCAGCAGCGTGCCGGTCGACGAGCCGCCCAGGATGCCCTCGGCCCGCAGCAGCTCGCGGGCGGTGCCGAAGCTTTCTTCGTCGGTGATCGAATAGGCCTTCTTCACGCCGGAGAGATCGGCGATGCCCGGAATGAAATCCTCGCCGATGCCCTCGACCGCCCACGATCCGGCCTCGCCCACGGTGCCGCTGCGCGTGTATTCCGCGACCACCGAACCCGCCGGATCGGCCAGCACGAAGAAGAGCGCGGGCTGCACCTCGCGGAAATAGCGCGTGAGCCCGGTCACGGTGCCGCCGGAGCCGACGCCGACGACGATCGCATCCACATCGTGCCCGCACTGCTGCCAGATCTCGGGCCCGGTGCTGGAGGCATGCGCGAGCGGGTTGTCGGGGTTGTTGAACTGGTCGGCGAAGAAGGCCCCGGGGATCTCCCCGGCGAGCCGCGCCGCATAGTCCTGGTAGTACTCGGGATGGCCCTTGCCCACGTCCGAGCGCGTGGTGTGGACCTCGGCGCCCAGCGCCTTCAGGTGCAGGACCTTCTCGGTGGCCATCTTGTCGGGCACCACCAGCACCACGCGATAGCCCTTGGCGCGCGCCACCAGCGCCAGGCCCAGGCCGGTGTTCCCGGCCGTGGCCTCGACCACCGTGCCGCCGGGCGCGAGGCGCCCGTCGCGCTCGGCCGCGTCGATCATCGCGAGGCCCACGCGGTCCTTGATCGAGCCGCCGGGGTTCTGCGACTCGAGCTTGAGAAACAGGGTGCAGGGGCCGGTGTCCAGCCGCGTGACCGGCACCAGGGGCGTGTTGCCGATCAGGTCCAGCACGGCGGGGCGCGTCTCTTTCGTCATTCGATCACTCCTCATCGCACGCCCAGGTCGCGGAACCAGGCCGCCGCCGCCCCGCGCGAGGCCAGGTCCAGGCGGTCGAGGATGCGCGCCACGTGCCGCTTGACGGTATGGGGACTGAGGTCGAGCGCCCGCGCGATCAGCTTGTTGCTGTCGCCCGAGGCGATGCGTTCCAGAACCTCCATTTCGCGGGGGGTCAGCACCTTCGAATCGGGCAGCGCAGACTTGGGCGCATCCGGCTTCGCATTCCCCTGCGCCTGCACCGACAACGCGGCCCAGTGCCGCATCTCCGTCCGGGCTTCTTCCGGCACCTCGGAGCCCCACGGCGCCTGCACCAGTTCGGCGAGAACACGCGGGCCGCACATCAGAACCCCGCACATGAGGCCCGTGCGCCGGGTCCGTGCCTCGACCGATCTCCCGGCCGCATCCAGGATCAAGCAGAGGCCGGCGATCCATCCGTCGGTGCGCCCGAGCGCGCGCTCGACCATCCCGTCGCTGTCGGCCTGTCCCGACTCGCGCAGGAGAAGCCGGGTTTCCTGGGGCGTGAACCTCAGGTCCGCCTGGCCGAACTCGGCCAGCTCTCGACGCGCCCGCATTCGCGCCAGCGGCAGCGGCGGGGGCGTCCGGGAAGAGATGGCCAGGGTCCAGTTGAGCGGCGCCAGCTCCAGCAGCTTGCGCAGGAACTCGAAGATCCTGGGGTCCGGGATCGTGTGCATGTCGTCGAACACGATCACGCCGTGGTCGACCGTCATGGCGCCGAGCGTATTTGCGATCTCCCCGACCGCAAGGCCCAGCGCGCCCGGCATGCAGGCCTGCTCCGCCAGACTCTCGGGCGCGACGCGCCAGGGCGGGTCATAGGCCTCCAGGGTATCGATCAGGCAGCTCACAAAACGCGGCAAGTCGTCCTGCTCATCGGCGGCGACCCAGGCCGAGACGCAGCCGTGCGGCAGCAGGGAGAGCTGGCGCGACAGGGCCGCCGTCTTGCCGAAGCCGGCCGGCGCCACCAGCAGCGTGAGGTGTCGGTTCAGCAGCGCCTCGCCGAGGCGCCTTTCGAGCTCGGCACGCTCGACCAGGCCCGCGCGAAAGGCAGGGGTCCGGATTTTCGTGAGCGCGTAAACCATGGAATCAGATCGAGCGACCGCATGGCCCGACGCGTGACCGCGACCAGTCTCCGCTCAGGCACCGCTCGGACGCCGCTGGAAGCAGTGTGGCGATCTTCCTTGCGTGGTGCAAGCGCGTGCGCCGGTGCTATTCGGCCGCGCGCCGCAGCGTATCCACCACCGGCCGCCGCAGCACTTCGCGCAGCCCCCACCAGCCGGCCGCCAGCGCCAGCACGGCACCGGCCAGCGAGCCGGTCACCGGCACCAGCGGCGAAGCGGTCCAGCTGAACTCGAACACGAAGCGCGCCAGGCCCCAGCCGATCAGCGAGGCCACGATGCTGGCCAGGAAGCCGGCCAGCAGCCCCACGCCCACCAGCTCCGCGCGCTGCACCTGGCGCAGCAGGCTGCCGCGCGCGCCCACGGCACGCATCACCGCGAACTCGCGCGCGCGCTCCTCGCGCGTGGCGGTGACGGCGGCGAACAGCACCACCAGGCCGGCCGCGAGCGTGAAGCCGAACAGGAACTCCACCGCGCGGATCACCTGGTCGAGCACGCGCTGGACCTGGCCGATGGTGGCGCTCATGTCCACGTTGGTGACGTTGGGAAAGGTGCGCACCAGGGCGTTGTCGAAGCCCGGGCGGTCCGGCGCGCGGAAGGCGCTCATGTAGGTGACGGGCACGTCGCCCAGCGAGCTCACGGTGTACATGACGAAGAAGTTGGCGTGCATCGAGCCCCAGTCGACCTTGCGCACGGAGGTGATGCGCGCGTCGTTCTGCTGGCCGCCGATGTCGAAGCGCAGCTGGTCGCCGAGCTTGAGGCCCAGCGTCTCCATCAGGCCCTGCTCCACGCTGACCTCGCCCTTCTTCTCGGGCGTCCAGCTGCCGGCCACCACTTCGTTGTGCGACGGCCGCTCGGCTGCGTTGCTGAGGTTGAACTCGCGGTCGACCAGGCGCTTGGCGCGGTCGTCCGCATAGTCGTCGGGCGAGACCGGCTTGTCGTTGATCGCGACCAGCCGGCCGCGGATCATCGGGTACCAGTCGTACTTCTTCACGCCGCCGGCCTGCAGGACCTGGCGGAAGGCTTCGCTCTGGTCGGGCATGACGTTGATCACGAAGCGGTTGGGCGCATCGGGCGGCGAGGCGCGGCGCCAGCTCGCGACCAGGTCGGTGCGCAGCAGCACCAGGAGGATCAGCGCGAGCAGGCCGACGGCCAGCGCACTGACCTGCACCACCGTGTAGGCCGGCCGCGCCGAGATCTGGCGCGTGGCCAGCACCAGCCAGCGCGGCGCGGTGGTCTCGTTGACGCTGCGGCGCAGCAGCAGCACGGCCAGCCAGCTCAGCAGTGCGAACACCGCCACCGCGCCGGCGAAGCCGCCGACCGCGATCAGCCCCAGCTTGAGGTCGCTGCTGGCCGCCAGCAGCAGGGCCGCGAAGCCGGCCACGCCGACCCCGAGCACCGCGATGGAGGCCGGCTTGAGGTTGCCCACGTCGCGGCGGATCACGCGCAGCGGCGGCACCTGCGCGAGCTGCAGCACCGGCGGCAGGCCGAAGGCGAAGAGCAGCGTGAGCCCCATGCCCAGGCCGAAGGCCACCGGCCACAGGCTGGGCGCGGGCAGCGCGGCCTCGACCAGACCGGCCAGCAGCAGCACGAACACGTAGTGCACGGCGAAGCCGATGGCCACGCCGAGCGCGCTGGCCGCCAGGCCGATGGCGGCGAACTCGAAGGCATAGGCCTGGGCGATGGTGCGCTGGCTCTGGCCCAGCACGCGCAGCATGGCGCAGTCGTCGAGGTGGTTGGCCGCGAAGCCGCGCGCCGCCAGCGCCACCGCCACCGCCGACAGCAGCGCCGCCAGCAGCGCGACCAGGTTGAGGAATTTTTCGGCGCGGTCCAGCGTCTGGCGCATCTCGGGGCGGCCGCTCTCGAAGGAGTCGAGCCGGATGCCGCGCAGCTCGCCCTTCTTGAGGGTCGCGTCGGCCCAGTCGCTGAAGCGCTTGACCGCGAGGGTGTCCCCGGCGACCGCGAAGCGGTAGCTGACGCGGCTGGCCGGCTGCACGAGCCCGGTGCGCGGCACGTCGGCCTTGTTGAGCATCACGCGCGGCGCGAAGCTCATGAAGCCGGCGCCGCGGTCGGGCTCCAGCGTGATCACGCGCGCAATGCGCAGGCCGGCGTCGCCCAGCAGCAGCGTGTCGCCCATCTTGAGCGCCAGCGCTTCCAGCAACGGGGCATCGACCCAGGCCTCGCCGGGCGCGGGCACCTCGCGCGTGGGCGCACCGGGCGCGGCGGGTGCGTCGCTGACCTGCAGGCTGCCGCGCAGCGGATAGCCGGCCTCCACCGCCTTGAGCGCGACCAGCTTGGTCGCGCCGCCCTGCTCTTCGCTCGCGCGCGCCATGGTGGGGAAGCCATAGGTGCCGGCCGTCTGCAGGCCGAGTGAGCGGGCGCGCTCGATGAAGGGAGCGGGCGTCGGGTTGTCGCTGGCCAGGACCGCATCGCCGCCGATCAGCTGGCGCGCATCGCGCTGCAGGCCGCCCTTGAGCCGGTCGGCGAAGAAGCCGACGGCGGTGAGCGCGGCCACGGCGAGGACGACGGCGACGATGAGAAGGCGCAGCTCCCCGGCGCGCAGGTCGCGCCAGAGCGTGCGCCAGCCGAGACGGGCGGAGGCATTCATGGAGCGCACGATAGCCGATGCGGGCGCGGGATCGTGCGGCGAGGGGCAATCACATCAACGAGGCGCGCCGTCTGCCTCCTGCGGCACCTGGACCCAGTCCTGCCTGCAATCGGGAACCGTCGGGAAATAGCCCGCCGGGTCGGGACAGTACAGCCGCATGACGGGTCCGGGATCGACCGGAACGGCCTGGTAGCCGTAGGCGGGATAAGGCGCCGCGTAGCTGACCGGGTAGCTGACCGGATAGCTGACCGGGTAGTAGCCCGGGTAGTAGCGCGGATAGTAGTAGGCCGGGAAACCGAAGCCGGCACCGATGAAGACGGCGGAACGGTGATGGTGATGCCTGGGGAAGAACCCCCGGTGTGCCGGAAAGCCGGCAACGCCGCGGAACGGCGCCGCGCGCGCGAAGCCGTGACCGTGGAAAGCACCGCCATGGAAAGCGCGGCCTTGGGGCCCGCCGCCTCGATGCGCGAAGCTGGGCATGGCGGCTGCGGCCGCGGCGGCGAACAGGGCAGCCAGGATGAGTCTGTTCATGGCGACCTCCTCGAAGGGGATCGTTGGACCCCGGGCCGCGGCGCCGAGTTCGCGCCTTTACCGAAGCGCCAGCTCCGGCTGCAGTTCCAGCCGCTCGGCCCCCGCATAGCAGACGAAGCGCTTGTTGGTCGCGCGCCCGATCGTGCACAGACCGACCTTGGTCGCCACCTCGTGCCCCATCTGCGTGATGCCGCTGCGCGAGACCACGATGGCCACGCCCATCTGGGCCGACTTGATCACCATCTCGCTGGTCAGGCGGCCGGTGGTGTAGAACACGCGGCCGCCCTCGAGCCGGCCTGGCGGCTGCATCGCGATCCAGCCGGCAATGGTGTCGATCGCGTTGTGGCGGCCCACGTCTTCGACGAAGCACTGCATGCGGGCGTCGTCGTCGCCCTCGCCGAGCGTGAACAGGGCGCAGCCGTGTACCGAGCCGGCCGACTTGTAGGTGCTCTCCTGGAGCCGGATCACGTTGACCAGCGCATAGAGCTGCGACTGCCGCATGCGCGTCGGCGGCAGCGCGAGCCGCTCGATGCCGGCCATCAGCTCGCCGAACACGCTGCCCTGGCCGCAGCCGGTGGTGACCACCTTCTTGGCGGTGCGCTCCTCGATGCGGTCGATGCCGGCATGCGTCTTCACCGCGGCGGCGTTGACTTCCCAGTCGACGGTGATGGATTCGCAGTCGGCCGCCGACTCGATGAGCCGCTGGTTCAGCAGGTAGCCCAGCACCAGCAGCTCGGGCTGGGCGCCGAGCGTCATCAGCGTGACCAGCTCGCGGCGGTCCACATAGACCGTGAGGTCGCGCTCGGCGGGGATCGAAACGAGGCCGCGCTCGCCATGCTCGTCGACGACCTCGACCTCGCGCGTCAGGGGCGCGTGCGCCGAGCTCAGGCGCGGGAGCGCGGGGGTCACTGTTTCGGCGTGGGATTCGTGGTCGCGGCCGGCTGCGTCGTGCTGGGCGGTGCCGACGCGGTGCCCGGGGGCGAATGCGCGCCCGCGGCCTCGATCGGCTTTGGCGCCTCGGGCGGGGCGAAGGCGAAGGGACCCGGATCGGTGCAGGGCGGGGTGGACGATGCCGGCGGCAGCTGCTTGCCGGCCGCGGCCGCGCTTTCGCGGTACTTCGCGGCCACGCGGTCCTGCGCCTGGCAAAGCTGGTAGGCCTCGACCTTGCCGCTCCAGGCGGTGCGGGCGGCGGTTTCCGCGGCCTTGGCCTTGGCTTCGGGGGTGGCTGCCGGCGCGGGCAGCTTGGCGAATACGGTGCTGCCGGCCAGCGCCAGGGCGCAGGCGATCACGATCTTCTTCATGAGGGATTCCCTTCGACGCGGGCGGTGTTCACCGGCAGGGTGGCGTGGGCCTCGGTGCTGCGCTGCACCGGGATCTTGCCGGCGGCGATGTCGTCGTACCAGTACTCGTGGTGCTCGCGGGCCCAGGTCTCGTCCACATAGCCGTGGCGCATCGCATCGTAAGCGCCCTTCATGCCCAGCGTGCCGATGTAGATGTGGCCCAGGATCAGCGCCATCATCAGCATCGTCGCCACCGCATGAACCATGTGCGCGATCTGCATCTCGCCGCGCGTGTAGACGAAGCCCGGCAGCAGCTTGTCGAGGAACAGGCCCGAGGCGGTCACGATGGTGCCCAGCACCAGGATGCCGCCCCAGAACACGATCTTCTCGCCGGCATTGAAGCGGTGCGAAGGCACCTCCTGCCCGCCGAAGAGGCCGCCGCCCTTCGCCAGCCATTTCAGGTCCGCCACGCGCGGGACGTTGTCGCGCACGAAGGTGATGAACATCAGCACCAGCGTGACCACGAACAGCGGGCCGACGATGTTGTGCACCGTCTTGAGCGCGTAGGTGAGCCAGCCGAACAGTGCCGCGCCGATCACCGGCAGCAGGAAGAACTTGCCGAAGGCCATGACGAGGCCCGACACCGCCAGCGTGACGAAGGCGATCGCGTTGGACCAGTGGGTGGCTCGCTCGAAGGGCGTAAAGCGCTCGATCTTGCGCCCGGTCTCGGTGCCGTGCAGGCCGATCGGCCCGCGCGTGAAGTAGAAGATCGCGATCGCCAGCAGCACCACGAAGAGCAGCGCCGCGCCGTAGGGAATGATCCAGTCGTTGCGCACCTGGCGCCAGGCCTCGCCGGCGTTGGTGAAGCGCGAGCCGGGGTACTTCACGAAGGGCTGGATCAGGTTGCCGGCCTCGGGCGCCTGCGAGGGCGGCAGGCTGCTGTAGCCGGTGACGCCCTGCCCGACCTGGCGCCACATCGGCGCGTTGTTGCCGGGCTGCACTTTCGCGCGCTCGCCGTTGCTCTGGTTCAGGTAGTTGGGGTCGGCGCTGGCTTCAGGCTTGACCTCGAAGATGTTCTGGCTCCGGATGCCGCCGGGCGCCGGCGCTGCAGCGGCGGGTGCAGCAGCAGCGGGTGCAGCCGGCGCAGCGGTCACCGCGCCGCCCGCGGCCGGATTCTGCGCCTGGGCCATGGCCAGGCTGCAGGCGAAGCCGCCTGCGAGGACGAGCGCATGCAGGGCTTTGATCATGCAGTCTCCTTCGGCCTCAGTTGTCACGGGTGTAGTCGTTCTGGCCGTTCTGCGCGCGCGTCTTGAGCTGCTGCTCCCAGGCCTTCTTGTCTCCCGGCTGCCAGCCGGCCGCGGTGAAGGTGGTGCCAGTGTTGGCCTTGTCGCCGGTGCCGCTCCAGGGGGCGGCGTCGAGCTTCACGCCCTCGGCGTTGGTCTGCGGCTTCTCGCCGCAGGCCGCGAGCAGCGCCACGGACGCAGCCAGCAGCGCCGCGATGGTGGCCGCGCGCCTCACTTCGAGCCTCCGTTGGTCGGCGTGCCGGCCTGCTTCGAGCCATAGGCCGTGCCCCAGCCCCAGACCTCGGCGCCCTTGCCGCGGTGCAGCACCCGGGTGCGGAAGATGTCGGCCACCACGTCGCCGTCGCCGGCGAGCAGCGCCTTGGTCGAGCACATCTCGGCGCAGGCCGGAAGCTTGCCCTCGGCCAGGCGGTTGCGGCCGTACTTCTCGAACTCGGCCTGCGAGCCGTTGGCCTCGGGGCCGCCGGCGCAGAAGGTGCACTTGTCCATCTTGCCGCGGGCGCCGAAGGTGCCCTGGGCCGGGAATTGCGGGGCGCCGAAGGGGCAGGCGTAGGAGCAGTAGCCGCAGCCGATGCACACGTCCTTGTCGTGCAGCACCACGCCCTCTTCCGTGCGGTAGAAGCATTGCACGGGGCACACCGCCATGCAGGGCGCGTCGGAGCAATGCATGCAGGCCACCGAGATCGACTTCTCACCCGGCACACCGTCGTTGAGCGTGACCACCCGGCGGCGGTTCACGCCCCAGGGCACCTCGTTCTCGTTCTTGCAGGCGGTGACGCAGCCGTTGCATTCGATGCAGCGCTCGGCATCGCAGACGAATTTCATTCTTGCCATTGCGGTGCTCCCTTTATGCTTTCTCGATGTTGCAGACCGTCGTCTTGGTCTCTTGCATCATGGTCACGCTGTCGTAGCCATAGGTGGTCGAGGTGTTGATCGCCTCGCCGCGCACCACCGGCGCCGCGCCCGACGGGTAGTAGGGCAGCATGTCCGCCCCCTGCCAGTGGCCGGAGAAGTGGAAGGGCATGAAGACCGTGTCGGGCCCCACCCGCTCGGTGACCAGCGCCTGCACGTTGAGCTTGGCGCCGGTGGGCGTGTGGACCCAGGCGCGCTCGCCGTTGCGGATGTTCTTCTCGGCCGCGACCTTGGGGTTGATCTCGATGAACATCTCCTGCTGCAGCTCGGCGAGCCAGGGGTTGGAGCGGGTTTCCTCGCCGCCGCCCTCGTACTCGACCAGCCGGCCGGAAGTCATGATGTAGGGGAATTTCTCGGCCACCTTGTCCGCGATGTTCTTCTGCTGCACGCTCTTGTAGAGGGTGGGCAGGCGCCAGAAGGCCATCTTGTCGTCGTGCGTCGGGTACTTGGCCATCAGGTCCGGCCGCGTGCCGTACAGGGGCTCGCGATGCTGCGGGATGGCATCGGGGAAGTTCCACACCAGCGCGCGCGCCTTGGCATTGCCGAAGACGTGGCAGCCGTGGTTCTTCATGGTCACGCGGATGATGCCGCCCGAGTTGTCGGTCTTCCAGTTCTTGCCCTCGGCCTTGGCCTTCTCGGCATCGGTGAGCTCGTCCCACCAGCCGAGCTTCTTGAGCAGCAGGTGGTCGAACTCCGGATAGCCGGTGGTGATCTCGGCGCCGAGCGAACACGAGCCGTCCTCGGCCAGCAGGTTCTTGCCGTTGCGCTCCACGCCGAAATTGGCGCGGAAGTTGCCGCCGCCATCCATCACGTGCCTGGAGGTGTCGTAGAGGTTGGCGCTGCCCGGGTGCTTGAGCGCGGGCGTGCCGTAGCAGGGCCAGGGCAGGCCGAAGTAGTCGCCCGTGAGGTCGTAGCCGTTGACCTTGTCCTTGCCCGACTTGGCACGCAGCGTGCGCACGTCGAAAGCGCCCATGTTGCGCATGTGGGCCTGCAGCCGCTCGGGGCTTTGCCCGGTGTAGCCGATGGTCCAGCAGCTGTTGTTGATCTCGCGCAGGATGTCGTCGGGGATGGGCTCGTCCATGCCCTTGACCTTCTGCATCTTGTAGTTCTTGCTGAGCTCCTTGCCGAAGCCCAGCCGATCGGCGAACTGCTGCATGATCATGTGGTCGCTGCGGCTCTCCCACAGCGGCTCGATGACCTTCTCGCGCCATTGCAGCGAGCGGTTCGAGGCGGTGACAGAGCCGCTGGTCTCGAACTGGGTGCAGGCCGGCAGCAGGTAGACCGCGCGCTTGGGGTTCAGGTCCTCGGGCCGGCCCGGCATGGCGGCCATGGCCGCGGTCGCCGAGGGGTACGGGTCCACCACCACCAGCAGGTCCAGCTTGTCCATGGCCCGCTTCATCTCGAGGCCGCGGGTCTGCGAGTTGGGGGCGTGGCCCCAGTAGAAGACGCCGCGCAGGTTGGCGTCCTGGTCGATCAGCTCGTTCTTCTCGAGCACGCCGTCGATCCAGCGCGAGACCGTGATGCCCGGTTTGCTCATCATCGCGGGCGAGGCAAACTGCTTCTTGATCCACTCGAAGTCCACGCCCCAGACGGTGGCGAAATGCTTCCAGGCGCCCTCGGCGATGCCGTAGTAGCCGGGCAGCGAGTCGGGGTTGGGCCCGACGTCGGTGGCGCCCTGCACGTTGTCATGGCCGCGGAAGATGTTGGTACCGCCGCCCGACTTGCCCACGTTGCCCAGCGCCAGCTGCAGGATGCAGGAGGCGCGCACGATGGCGTTGCCGATAGAGTGCTGGGTCTGGCCCATGCACCAGACGACGGTGCCGGGCCGGTTCTCGTTGAGCCAGGTCGCGACCTTCAGCACCTGGGCCTCCTTGACGCCGCAGGCCTCCTCGACCTTGTCGGGCGTCCACTTGGCCATCACGTCGGCGCGCACCTCGTCCATGCCGAAGACGCGGTCGTTGATGTACTTCTTGTCTTCCCAGCCGTTCTTGAAGATGTGGTACAGGATGCCGAACAGGAAGGGGATGTCGGAGCCCGAGCGGATGCGCACGTACTCGTCGGCCTTGGCCGCGGTCCGCGTGAAGCGCGGATCGACCACGATCATCTTGCAGCCGTTTTCCTTCGCATGCAGCATGTGCAGCATGCTCACCGGATGCGCCTCGGCCGCGTTGGAGCCGATGTACATCGCCACCTTCGAGTTGCGCATGTCGTTGTACGAATTGGTCATGGCGCCGTAGCCCCATGTGTTCGCCACGCCCGCCACCGTGGTCGAGTGGCAGATGCGCGCCTGGTGGTCGCAGTTGTTGCTGCCGAAGAAGCTCACGAACTTGCGCAGCAGGTAGGCCTGCTCGTTGTTGTGCTTGCTGGAGCCGATCCAGTAGACCGAGTCGGGCCCGCTGGCCTGGCGCAGCTCCTTGAGCCTGGCGGTGATCTCGTCGAGCGCCTGGTCCCAGCCGATGCGCTGGTACTTGCCGTCGATGAGCTTCATGGGGTAGCGCAGCCGGTATTCGCCATGGCCGTGCTCGCGCAGCGCGGCGCCCTTGGCGCAGTGCGCGCCGAGGTTGAGCGGCGAGTCGAAGACCGGCTCCTGCCGGACCCAGACGCCGTTCTCGACCACGGCGTCGGAGGCGCAACCGACCGAGCAGTGGGTGCAGACCGTGCGCCGGACCTCGATCTTGCCGGCGCCGACGGCCGCCGGCTTGCCCTCGGCGGCCTGCGTCTTGCGCATCAGCGTGAGCTGGCCGGCGGCCAGGCCGACGCCGACCCCCAACCCCGAGCGCCGCAGGAAGGCGCGCCGGTCCATGGTCGGCAAGGCGTTCGCGAGGCCGCGCCGCAGGCTGTGGACGAAGGGCGAGGCGGCGGATGAAGAATGAAGCGGTTCGCCGTCGCGCGGGACGGCGGTCGACTTGCGGGTCAGCAGCATGGTGGTGGTGTCCTCAGAAGCTGTGAATGAATCCGCCGCGCCCGAGCAGACCGTCCAGGCGGCTCCAATCAAGGCGCAAAGCGCAGCCGTAGCTCGCGCTACGGCGAGCATTTGCAACGCAGAGCGGGGCCGCCTGGGCGGGATGAGCGGGCGTGGCGGATTTATTCATAGCTTCTCAGGCCGAAGTGGTCTGGTAGTAGCGCTTGACGTGTTCGCTCAGCGTGTAGCCGCCGCCCTTCTCGGGCGCCGGCTTGGGAGCGGGAGTGGCGGCGGAGGCCGGCGCCTCGACGACCTTGGGCAGCACCGTGACGGCTGCTGCGGCTGCGCCGACCGAGGCGGCGCCCAAAAAGAAACCCCGGCGGGATGCCGGCTTCGTGCCGGCGGATTGGCTGTCCTGCATATCGACTCCAGGAGTGGCTCGGTAAAACTGGATATGAAACCAGTTACATATCTTTGGATACTAGTCCAGACCCTAATAGGTCGGCAATCAAAAGCCCCTCAGGGCTAGGTCAGCATGTCGAAGCCCTGGGCCTCGACATCGGCGAAGGCCCGGGTCAGCCCCGCCAGGGCGGCATAGAAATGCGCCTTCGGATGCTGCGCCACCGCATCGCACATCGCCGGCAGCCAGGGCTGCACATGGGCGGCGAAGAAGGCCTGCTGCTGCGTGAGGTTGGCCACCGCGACGTCCTCGCCGGCGATCAGGTAGCGCATGACCTCGAACAGGCAGGCCACGTGGTCCTCGGTCTCCGGCACAGCCTGCTCGCGCGCCAGGCCCAGCCGGTCCAGGTCGGCGCGCAGGCGTGCCAGCGGCTTGTCGTTGAGAAAGCCGCTCAGGTAGTGCGAGCCGAACAGGTAGACCTCGGGCTTGCCGATGCCGCCGAAGAGCGCGTCGTACTCGTCGCGCGCCGCGGCCGCGTCGAGGCCGCGCGCCACGCCGACCAGCTGGCGCCAGGGCTCCTCCAGGAAGGCGCCGGCCGCCGGCGCCTCGGTGGGCGCGACCTGGAAGGCGGCGAGCAGCTCGGCATCGGGGGCCGCATACCAGAGTCGCGCGAGCAGGCCATAGAGCTCGGCACGCGCGAGCTCTTCGTCAAGGGCGGAAGTGGCCGGGAAACTGGCGCTCATCAAAAAACCTCCGCGCAAAGCGCTCCGGTATTCGCCTTGGGAACGGCGCTGCGGCTCATAAAAAACCTCCGCGCAAGCGCTCCGGTATTCGCCTTGGGAACGGCCCTGCGGCTCATAGCTGCGTGATCTTCATTTCGTTGGAGGCGCTGTACAGGTCGATGACCCGGCAGTCGCTGCACATCTTGAGGCGCTCGAGCGCCTCGCCCTGGAACATCGCATGGCCGGCCAGCTTGCCGAGCATGGCCTCGATCGCCTTCTCGGTGCCGAAGGGCTTGTCGCAGCGGATGCAGCGCCAGGGCTTCGCCTCGTTGAGGACCACCGGCTGGCTGCGCTCGGGCGCCACGAGCAGCCGGGGCACGAGCGAGATGGCGTCCTCGGGGCAGGTGCTTTCGCACAGGCCGCACTGCACGCAGTTCTTCTCGACGAAGCGCAGCTGCGGCGCGTTGGGGTTGTCCTGCAGGGCGCTCGCCGGGCAGGCGCTCACGCAGGCCAGGCACATCGTGCACTTGTTCTTGTCGACCTCGATGGCGCCGTAGGGGGAGGCCGCGGGCAACGCGATGGCGAACGGCGCCTCGCGGCCGGCCTTCATCACAGGCGCGGCATCGACCAGGTGGTCGAGCGCCAGCTCGAGCGTGCTGCGCTTCTCGGCGCCGACCGCGAAGCGCGCCGGCGCCGCCGGCCGCTGCGGCTGCATGCGGGGCAGCTCGGCCAGCGCGCTGTCGAGCGCCGCGGGTTGGCTCGCCTCGATCAACCGGAAATGCGTGCCGGCGTAGCCCAGGCCCGCAAGCACGGCCTGCGCGATCGCCATCTGTTCGCGCAGCGCCTCGATGTAGGCCGGCGCTTCCTCGCCGGTCGCCAGCACCGCCACCTGCGAGGCGCCGAAGGCGACGGCGCTCAGCCACAGGTCGATGCCGGTGCTCGCCGCATGCCAGAGGCCGACCGGGATGACCTGGGCCGGCACGCCCTGCGCACGGCCGAGCCGCGCGTCGCGGCCCAGCTGCTCGATCAGGGCCTGGCCGCCTTCGCGGCCATGCAGCAGCAGCACCGCATCGCGCCCGCCCGCCACGGCATAGGTGGAGAGCAGCGTGCGCAGCTTCGTGCCCTGGTCAGGCGCATGCGGGTAGGCGTAGGCCAGCGCGCCGGTCGGGCAGACGGTGGTGCAGGCGCCGCAACCCACGCAGAGGTTCGGGTTGACGACGATGCGCTGGCGCTCCTTGTCGCTGCTCACCGCATGGGCCGAGCAGACCTCGATGCAGGCCTTGCAGCCCACCTGCTCGTTGCGGCTGTGGGCGCAGAGCTTCTGCCGGTAGTCGAAGAACTTCGGCTTCTCGAACTCGCCGACCAGCTCGCGCAGTTGGAGCAAGGTCGAAGGCGCCTGCGGGTTCGCCAGGCCGCCGCGCAGGTGAAAGTAGCCCTGCGGCGGCGCGTGCCAGTCGATCAGCGGCACCTCGCCCAGGTCGAGCACCAGGTCGAAGCCGGCCTCGAGGGCCTCGGCGGGGCGGCCGAAGTCGATGGCGCCGGCCACCGTACAAACCCGCTCGCAGTCGCGGTGCGACTGGCACTTCGCGTTGTCGATCTGGTAGTCCAGGCCGATGGCCTGCTCGGGGCAGGCCGCCACGCAGGCGTTGCAGCGGGTGCAGAGATCGAGGTCGATCGCGTTGTCGCGCGTCCAGCGCAGCTGGAAGGCGCCGAGCCAGCCGGCGAGCGCAACGATGCGGCCGGCGACCACGGGCCAGCGGCGCTCCTGCGCACCGCCCGCGCTGCCGGGGCCGCGCGAGAAGATGGTGAGCTGCAGCGTGTCGGCCAGCAGCGCGGCCACGCGCTCCGCCTCGTCCAGCGCGCCGACGACCAGCAGCCGGCCCTGGCTCTTGTAGCTCACGATGCCGACCGGCTCGGGCTCCGGCAGCCGGGCCTGCGCGAGCAGCGCGGCGATCTTCGGGCTGGCGCTCGCCGCATCGCGGCTCCAGCCACCGGTCTCGCGGATGTTGACGAAGCGGATCGGCGACTCGGCCCCGGGCGTCTGCTGTGCGAGCTCGCCGAACAGGCGCTTCTCCTGCGTGCAGGCCACGATCACCTCGTCGCCGGACTGGATCGCACGCTGGAAGGCCGGCGCCTCGCGGCGGCACAGGGTGGAGTGAAGGGGCAGTGTCTCAGCCAGCGCCGCGCCGAGGGTCTTCGGCTCGAGTGGCATCGTCTTGTTGCAGTCGCAGATCAGCGTGGTGGTCATCGGTTTCTTGGCTGGCCGGCTGCGCATCGGTGGCGACCGGTTGGCTGGGAACGGGGTCCGTGGAGACTGACTCTGCCACGTCTGCGCTTGCGTCGGTCTCAGGGTCTTTGTCAGGCTGCTCGTCGAACAGCTTCATGAATTTCGCGCTGGCCATCTGGCGCAGCACGCGCTCCGGCACGGGGGTCGAAACGGAATAGTCGTCGATGTAAGTGTCGAGACCATCCATGACGTTGAAGTGCGGATCGGCGAACAGCTTCTTGAGCGCGGCGTTCTTGACTTCGGGCGCGACGTTGCTGGCGAGGAAGGGTTTGAAGTCCGATTCCGGTGTGAGCAATTCCGCATCCGCCAACGTCGGGGCCGGCGGTATTTCTCCCTCCCCTTCCGGGGCTGAGACCCGCGGCTCCGAGCCTGCCTGCGCAGGCTCGGACGGGTCGAAGGGGCGCCGCGTCTCGCGGCGACGCGTGGGGTTGGGGTGGGGGCACGCAGCCTCGGCAACCGGCGCAGGCTCCACAGGCGCCTTCACCGGCAGGACCGGCTCTTCCGGAACCCCCTCCCCTCCCTTCACCAGCCGCTTGCGCCGCGACCACCGCTCGAAGAACCCTTCAGACATCGCCCGCCCCCCGCCCGCGCTTCTTCTCCGTCGACACACTCGCCGCATTGCCGAAGCGATCCACCAGCGGCTTGAAGCTCTGCGGCCGCTGCCGCCGCCTGGGCTCGGCCTCGTAATGCTCGTCGACCCAGGTGCGCAGCCATTCCACCACCTCGGGCGGCGCCGGCACCTGCTCGACCGTCTCCTGCGCATCGAGCCAGCGGCCCGCCTCGCTGTAGCTCAGCGTGACCACCACCGGCCGCGCGATCGGCTCCGCGGCCACCGACGCCTCTTCCTCGAGGCGCCACAGCACGAACCAGCCGGGCGCCGGCGTTGTTGCGTTGAGGCGATAACCGTCGGTGTCGTCGCGAAACAGTTCGACCTTGAAGCCCGGGTGCAACCAGCGCTGCACCTCGTCGTCCTGCTGCAGCAGGCGGGGGGCGCTGCCGAAGCCCGGCTCGTCGGGCATCACCGCCTCGAGCGTCCAGCGCCAGGGCTGCCAATGGCTCGAGGGCCCGTGCAGCCGCTCGCGCCGCATCACGACCGCGACCTCGAGCGAGGGGCGCACGCCGTCATCGATGGGGCTGGGGGGCGGGTTCATGCGCTCGACGATAGCTCAAGCGGCGCGTGGACATGCCGCTGCGGCTATTGCGTTCAGGGCAGCAGGGACAGCGACTCGCGCTTGCGCGGGCGCACCCATGTCCGGCGCGGCTGTGCATCGAGCTGGTCCAGGTCGCCCGGCACGGTCACCAGGCGCAGCGCCTCGGCCGGCGGCAGCACGGCGGTGCTGTAGAGAAAGCGCAGCTGGCAGTCGCCCACGGTGATCGCATCGCCGTTGCCGAGCGGCCGGGTGCCGATCACCCGCTCGTCGTTGAGGTAGGTGCCGTTGCGGCTGCCGAGGTCGGCGAGCAGGTAGCGGTCGCCCGTCCATTCGATGAGCGCGTGCTGACGGCTCACCTTGTCGCTGTCGATGCACACGCGGTTGCCGACGGCGCGTCCGATGGTCGTGGACGGTCCGGCGATGTTGATCTGCCGCACGCTGCTGTTGCGGGCCAACACGATGAGTCTGGGCATTCCCTCTTCCTGCTAGTCATTGAACTGTCACCGAGCTTAGCGACGCGGTGCAGCGTCCATGCCTGCAAACAGAAGCATCAAAGTACTCTTGTTCAGCCCCCGTTCGCAGCCGCGTGAAGAAGTTGGCGCGCGGCCAGGTCGCGCGTCAGGCGGCAAGCGCCGCGATGTCGGCGGCGCTCAATGCGCCGCTGTAGATGCTCAGGTCCTGCATGCGCCCGTTGAAGCAGGGGTCGGCCGCGTACTGCGAGCGGCCGAGCCAGTTCTGCGTGGTGTCGCCGAGCTGCCACGGCGCCAGCGCGATCGCGTTGTTGCTGCCGGCGGCCACGCCGTCGACGTACAACGTGCCGGTGGTGCCCGACAGGGTCACCGCGAGATGCACCCAGCGGCCGGTGGGCAAGGCGCTCGCCACGATGTTCTGCTCGCCATACCAGGTGGTGCCGGTGACGGTGAAGCGCATCGAGCCGCCGCTGTCGCGCGGCAGCAGTGCGAGGTAGGCGATGTCGCTGGAGCCGAAGTCGAACACGCGCGTGTTGGTGGCGGTGGTGTTCCAGTACACCCACAGCGCGATGGTGAAGTCGCCGAGGCCGGAGAGCACGCCGGTGGGAAGGGCGAGGTGGCCGCTGCTGCCGTCGAGCGCCAGTGCGCCGCCACCGTTGCGGCCCGGGCCCCAGCTCGCGCCCCCCTGCAGCCTGCCGTGCTGGGCGTTGCCGCTGGCATCGGTGGCCGCCGTTCCGCTGGCCGCGTCCAGCGGCAGCTGCACGCGCAGCTCGGCGGGGAGTGCCGCGCGCGCCACGTTGGAAACGCTGCTCTCGCCGCTGGCGCTCACCGCGGTGACGACGTAGTACCAGACCCCGTTGCCCGGCGTGTCGGTGTAGGTGCGGGGGTCGGTGACGCTGGCGACGGTGGCGAAAGGCCCGCTCGCCGAGCTGCCGCGCTTGACCTTGTAGCTCGTCGCGCCCGCGCTGCCCCACCACGACATCAGCACTTGGCCGGCGGTGACATGGGCGGTGAGGCCGCTCGGCGGCGTGCCTGCGGCGGCCGCGTCGCGGCTGTAGGTCAGCGTGCCGAAGCTCGGCTGGTCGCCGCCCCATTCGCTGCGCTCCGGGCGGATCTGGGCGGCGATGGCGGCCACCCAGGGCGCTGCCAGGCCTTTGCGATTGACGTAGTGGTTGTAGATCGACTCCCAGGCTGGGCGCAGGTTGGGCTGCCCGCCGGTCGACACCACGGTGAAGGTGCCCTGCCGGTTGGCGTAGGTCGAGAACGGCGGCGAGTAGTACTGGCCGCTGCCGTCCTGCAGGTTCGACTTGGCCACGTACTCGGCGCCGGCCAGGAAGCGGTTGTTCCAGTACCCGTACAGGTCCTCGCCCTGGTTCCACGCCATCTCGCACAGCAGTCCGGTCAGCGCCATGCCGAGCGTCGCGTGGCCCTGGTCCCGGCCGCTTTCCTGCCACTGGCCCAGATAGCCGGGATGGAGCATGTAGACGTTGTGCGCCGCCGCGCCGTTGCCGCGGCCGGTCTTGTAGTAGGCGATGGCCTCGTCGTAGAGATCGGTGCGATCGCAGAAGACGCCGATGGCCAGGATGCCGCAGATGTTGCAGAGATCCCAGTTGGCCCAGTAGTTGGTGATGTTCGCGCCGTTGTGGTTGAGCAGGAAGCTGTGGCACAGCGGATAGAACACCTCGAGCAACAGCTTCTGGAAGCGGGCCACGCCTTCGGCCGACCAGCCTGCGTAGCTGCGCATCATCTCGGCCGCGTTGGCCCACTGGTAGCCGTAGATGCCGGCGGCGAGGAAGCGGTCGGCATTGCCGGTGAGCGTGGTCATCGTCGATGACCAGGCGTCCAGATACTGCACGGCGAGGTCCGCATACGCGGTGTTGCCGGAGACCTTCCAGCGCAACGCGAACTGGTAGGCGCGCTCCATGTCCTCGACCATGGTGCGGTGGTTCTCGCCGTCGCCGCCGCGCACCACGGTGGCCAGCGGCACGGGCGCGCGGCCCAGCTGGGCGCGGCTGCTGCCGGTGAGCGCGTTCCAGCCGTTGAGCCAGGGCTGGGCGCCGGCCGCCACCTTGGTTCGCATGCGCTCGAAGTCGGCGTCGGTGTGCAGCAGGCCGGGATGCGTGAACTTCCGCCCCTGCGCAGTCGATGTCGAGGTGGGCTCGGAAGCGGCGGGGGCGGATGTGGCGGGCGCAACGTTCTCGGAGGACGCGGCCGCCGTGGTGCCCGCCGCCGTGGTGGGCGCCGTCGTCGACGCCGTGGTGCCGGTCGCGCTGGCGTTCAAGCCGCCAAAGCCTCCACCGCCATCTCCGCAGCCTGTGGTGCCCAGCGCCAGGAGGCTCGCCGCGCCCGCGCAGAAAAGGCGGCGATCCAGTGAAATCTCGTTGTCGTTGTCGTTCTGGTGGTCCGGCATGTGCTGTATTCGATCGGCCTTGCTGGCCTAAAAGGAACGATCAGCAACATATATGCCCGTCAGCCACGATGGGGCAGCCGCCGGCGCTCGCACTGGAGACCGAAGGCGGATGCGCCGCGAAATGTCAATCGCCGACCTGGCGAAAGCGACATTCAGCGTGACATAAGTCGCATCCTGCGACCAGAAACGTCACACCTTTGACGCGCTGGCCTCAATGCGCGGGCGCGCTCACCGCCCCCGTTCCGTAGCCCGCGGCCGCCACGGGGGTGCCGCCCGGCAGCACCTGCACGGCGCAGTACTTGAACTCGGGAATCTTGCCCATCGGATCGAGCGCGGCGTTGGTCATCAGGTTGGCGGCGGCCTCGTAGTAGGCGAAGGGCACGAAGACCGCGCCGTTCGGCGTGCCGTCGTCGCGCCGCACGTGGATGGCGACTTCGCCGCGCCGCGATCGGATGGTGATCACGTCGCCGGCCTGCAGGCCCAGCGCATCGAGATCGCCCTGGTTCATCGAGGCCGTGGCCATGGGCTCCAGCGCATCCAGCACCGTCGCGCGCCGCGTCATGCTGCCCGTGTGCCAGTGCTCCAGCTGGCGGCCGGTGATCAGCACGAAGGGGTACTGCGCATCGGGCCGCTCGTCGGCCGGGATGATGTCCGCGGGCACCAGCTTCACGCGGCCGTCCGCAGTCGGAAAGCTGTCGATGAAGACGGTCGGCTGGCCCGGGTCGTCGGCGCTCAGGCAGGGATAGGTCACGCTGGACTCGCGCTCGAGGCGCTCCCAGCTGATGCCGCTGATGGCGGCGTGCATGGCCTGGCGCATTTCGTCGTAGACGGCAGCCACGCCGCATTCCTCGCCTTCGTAGTTCCAGGGCAGGCCCATGCGCTGGGCGAGCTGCTGAATGATCCACAAGTCGGGCTTCGCATCGCCCGGCGGATTCAACGCGCGCTTGCCCAGCTGCACCATGCGGTCGGTGTTGCTCACCGTCCCGGTCTTCTCGGGCCAGGCGCTGGCGGGCAGCACCACGTCCGCCAGCCAGGCGGTCTCGGTCATGAAGATGTCTTGCACGACCAGGTGCTCCAGGCTCGCGAGCGCGTGGCGCGCATGGTTGAGGTCCGGATCGCTCATCGCCGGGTTCTCGCCCATGATGTACATGCCGCGGATCTTGTGCGGATCGTCCTCCGGGGCCAGCGCCTTGTGCATGATCTCGACCACCGTGTAGCCGGGCTTCTCGTCGAGTGGCACGCCCCAGAAGTTCTCGAACCAGGCATGCGCGCCGGGCTCGTCCACCCGCTGGTAGTTGGGGAACATCATCGGGATCAGCCCCGCGTCGCTCGCGCCCTGCACGTTGTTCTGGCCGCGCAGCGGATGCAGGCCCGAGCCGGGCTTGCCGATCTGGCCGGTGACCGTGACCAGCGCGATCAGGCAGCGCGCGTTGTCGGTGCCATGCACATGCTGGCTGATGCCCATGCCCCACAGCACCATCGCGCCCTTCGCAGTAGCGAAGGCCCGTGCCACCTCGCGCAGCGTCTCGGCCGGGATGCCGCAGATCGGCGCCATGGCTTCGGGGCTGTAGCCCTTGACGTTCTCGCGCAGCGCCTCGAAGTTGCTGGCGCGATCGCGCACGAAGGCTTCGTCGACCAGGCCCTCGTCGATCACCGCGTGGATCAGCGCGTTGAGCATGGCGACGTCGGTGTCGGCCTTGAACTGCAGGGTGCGCCAGGCGTGCCGGCCGATGTCGGTGATGCGCGGATCGGCCAGCACGATCTTCGCGCCGCGCTTGGCGGCGTTCTTCATCCAGGTGGCGGCCACCGGATGGTTGGCGGTGGGGTTGGAGCCGATGACGAAGATCAGCTCGGCATGCTCCACGTCGTTGACCTGGTTGCTCACCGCGCCCGAGCCGACGCCTTCGAGCAAGGCCGCCACGCTGGAGGCATGGCACAGCCGCGTGCAGTGGTCGACGTTGTTGCTGCCGAAGCCGACGCGCACCAGCTTCTGGAACAGGTAGGCCTCCTCGTTGCTGCCCTTGGCGGAGCCAAAGCCGGCCAGGGCCTTGTTGCCGTGCGTGTCGCGCAGGTCCTTGAGCTTGCCGGCCGCGAGTGCGAGCGCTTCTTCCCAGGTCGCTTCGCGGAAGGTGTCGTGCCAGTCGCCAGGACGCGGCGCGTCGCTGAAGCCCTTGGGCACGCCGGGCTTGCGGATCAGCGGCACGGTCAGGCGCTGCGGATGGTGCGCGTAGTCGAAGCCGAAGCGGCCCTTGACGCAGAGCCGGCCATGGTTGGCCGGGCCGTCGCGGCCGTCGACGCTGACGATCTTTTCATCCTTCACGTTGTAGGTGATCAGGCAGCCCACGCCGCAGAAGGGGCAGACCGAGTCGACCTTGCGGTCGACCTGCTGCGAGCCGATGTGGCTCTTGGGCATCAGCGCGCCGGTGGGGCAGGCCTGCACGCATTCGCCGCACGCCACGCAGGTGCTGTCGCCCATGGGGTCGTCGAGATCGAAGACGATCTTCGAGTCGGCGCCGCGCAGGGCGTAGCCGATGACGTCGTTGACCTGCTCCTCGCGGCAGGCGCGCACGCAGCGGTTGCACTGGATGCAGGCGTCGAGGTTGACGGCCATGGCGGGGTGGGAGAGGTCGGGCTGCGGTTGCTCGCGGCGCAGGGCCTTGAGGGCGGGGCGGACCTTCACCTGAAGACGCTGGGCCCAGTCGCTGAGCTCGCCGTGCTGGCCCACCGGCGTGCCCTCCGCCACACCCGCATCGTTCCACTTGTACCCCTCATCCGGCATATCGGACAGCAGCATCTCCACCACCATCCGCTGGCTCTTCAACGCCCGCTCGCTCGTCGCCTGCACCTCCATCCCGGCGGTCACATTGCGGCAGCAGCTCGGCGCCAGCACGCGCTCGCCCTTCACCTCGACCACGCAGGAGCGGCAGTTGCCATCCGCCCGCAGCCCTTCCTTGTAGCAAAGCCGCGGGATCTCCACCCCATGCCGCTGCGCGGCCTGCAGGATGCTCTCGCCCTCGAAGGCCTCGACCGCACGCCCGTCGAGCGTGAACTCCACGGTCTGCGGCATCAGTTCGTTCAGCTTGGCGGGCGCGTTCATTCGATCTCCTGCGCAAAGTACTTCTGGACGCAGCGGATCGGATTGGGCGCCGCCTGCCCCAGCCCGCAGATCGACGCATCGCCCATCACCTGCGCCAGGTCTTCCAGCGTGGCCTGGTCCCACACCGGCGCCTCCATCAGCGCCGCCGCCTTGGCCGTGCCCACGCGGCAGGGCGTGCACTGGCCGCAGCTCTCGTGCTCGAAGAAGCGCATCACGTTGCGCGCCGCGTCGCGCGCCCGGTCATGCTGGCTCAGCACCATGACCGCGGCCGAGCCGATGAAGCAGCCGTGAGGTTGCAGGGTGTCGAAGTCCAGCGGGATGTCGCCCATGCGCGCCGGCAGGATGCCGCCCGACGCACCGCCGGGCAGGTAGGCATAAAGCTGGTGGCCGTCCAGCATGCCGCCGCAATACTCGTCGATCAGCTCCCGCACCGTGATGCCCGCAGGCGCGAGCTTGACGCCGGGCTGCTTCACCCGCCCGCTCACGCTGAAGCTGCGCAGCCCCTTGCGCCCTTGGCGGCCGAAGCCGCTGAACCACTGAGGCCCCTTCTCGACGATGTCGCGCACCCAGTAGAGGGTCTCGAAGTTGTGCTCCAGCGTGGGCCGGCCGAACAGGCCGACCTGCGCGATGTAGGGCGGGCGCATGCGGGGTTCGCCGCGCTTGCCCTCGATGCTCTCGATCATCGCGGACTCCTCGCCGCAGATGTAGGCGCCGGCGCCGCGCCGCAGCTCGATGCGCGGCAGTTCGCAGGGCGGATCGGCCCGGAGTTTCGCGAGCTCGGCCTCCAGCAGCGCGCGGCAGTCGTGGTATTCGTCCCGCAGGTAGATGTAGCAGGCCTCGGTGCCCACCACCTGCGCCGCGACCAGCACGCCCTCGAGGAAGCGGTGCGGATCGCGCTCCAGGTAGACGCGGTCCTTGAAGGTGCCGGGCTCGCCCTCGTCGATGTTCACCGCCATCAGCCGCGGCGCCGGCTGCTCGCGCACGATGCGCCACTTGCGCCCGGCCGGAAAGCCTGCGCCGCCGAGGCCGCGCAGGCCGGAGTCCTCCATCGCCTGGAGCACGGCCTGGGCGTCCTGCTCGCCGTTGACCAGCGCGGCCGCAAGCGCGTAGCCGCCGTGGGCGCGGTAGGTCGCGTAGTCGGTGAAGGCGGGCAGGGTCTGCACCGCATCGGGCGGCGGCGTCACGCTTTTCTCGGTGAAGGCCGAGGGCACGAAATGGCCGGTCTCGCGCGGCGCCGGTGCCGATTCCAGCGCCTGCAGGATCTTGTCCGCATCCGCCATCGGCACGGCGCGCTGGTGCACCGCCGCGGCCGGCGCCTGCTCGCAGCGGCCGATGCAGGGCGCTGCGATCACGCGCACGTCCTCACGGCCCGCTGCGCCCAGCAGCGCGGGCAACCGCGCCAGCAGGTCCTGCGCGCCCGCCAGCTCGCAGGCCAAGCCGTCGCACACGCGCACCGTGAGGCCGGGCGCCTGCTCGTCGCCGCGCAGGATCTCGAAGTGGTGATAGAAGGTCGCGACCTCGTAGACCTCGGCCATCGGGATGTTCGTCAGCGAGGCCAGCGCCACCAGGTGCCGGTCGTGCAGGCCCAGGCAGGCATCGTTGAGCCGGTGCAGGTGCTCGATCAGCAGGTCGCGCCGAAAGCCGCCGTCGGGCCTGGTGCCGATGAGCGCGCGCACCTCGTCGAGCGCTGCGGCCTCGGGCTGGCGGCCCTTGAGCTTGCTCTTGCGGCGGATGCGCTCGCGCAGCTGGTCAGGGGTGGCGAGGGGGATCGCCGCGATCGTATTGGAAGGATTCATTGCCTTGTCCGTGGAGACGGATTGGGTGTGCGTGCCCGACTGTGGCGCGCCATGCCGCTTTCGGCAAATTGAATCCGCGCATCGGGCGATTCAAGAAATAAATGATGCGCTGCCACGCAGCGACCCGCTGTGCGCCGCGACTTCCTGCTGCCATTCGGGACTCTGGATCAGCGCCAGCGCCGCCTCCAGGGCGCGCGAGGGCCGCACGGCCGTCTGGGTCATGAAGCCGATGGGCGTGCGCACCTCCGGCGCCACCAGCGGCAGCGCTTCCAGCCCGCCGTGGCTGCGGATGGCATCGACCATGGCGCCGGGCAGCACCGCGCACACCTCTCCGGCGCCGACGCTGAGGGCCAGGGTCAGCACCGAATTGGTCTCTATGGCGGGCGCCACTGAAACGCCCGCCGTCGCGAAGGCCTGGTCGAGGATGGCACGGTTGTGCATTTCGGGCGTCAGCAGGCACAAGGGCAGCCTCCCCGCCTCGGCCCAGCCGACGGGCTCGCCGATTTGCAGCGCCTGCGTATGGGCCGAGCGGCGCACCAGGAAGTAATGCTCGATGCTCTGCGGCCAGGCCGTGAGCTTGACTTCGCGCACGTGCATGCGCTCCGTGTAGCCGAGCGCGATGTCCAGCGACAGGCTCTCCAGCCCGGCCTCGAGCTCGACCGAGCTCATCGACAGCACGGTCGGCGCGATGCCCGGGTGGCGCGCCTGCAACCGCCCGGCGAAGCGCGTGAGGATCGGGATCGCCGTGGGCACCGCAGCCATGCGCAGGCTGCCGCGCGGGTGCGCCTCCTCGCTCTTGAGCAGCTGCTGCAGCACCTCGTTCTCGTGCAGCATGCGGTGCGCGGCGGCCAGCACCGCCTCGCCCTCGTGCGTGAGGCCGGCGTAGGTGCGGCCGCGCTTGACGATCACCACGCCGAACTCGCCTTCCAGCGCCCGCAGCGCGTTCGACAAGGCCGGCTGCGTGATGTAGCAGGCCTGCGCGGCGCGGCCGAAATGGCGGTGCTCGCTCAGCGCGACCAGATAGCGCATCGAGGCGAGCAGGTTCATGCAGGCAGCGTCAAGTGTTCTTGCTGACGGTGATGGTGGGGAACTTGGCCGAGAAATCCTTGGCCTTCTCGGCGATCCCCACGGCGACGCGACGCGCGACGGCCTTGTAGATACCCGCCACCTCGCCGTCGGGATCGGCCACCACCGTCGGCTTGCCGCTGTCGGCCTGCAGCCGGATGTTGATGTCCAGCGGCAGCGCGCCCAGGTAGGCCATGTTGTATTGCTCGGCCATCTTCTTGCCGCCCTCGGCGCCGAAGATGTGCTCCACGTGGCCGCAGTTGGAGCACACGTGAACCGCCATGTTCTCGACGATGCCGAGGATGGGCACGCCCACCTTCTCGAACATCTTGATGCCCTTCCTGGCGTCGAGCAGCGCGATGTCCTGCGGCGTGGTCACGATCACCGCGCCGGTCATCGGCACGCGCTGCGAGAGCGTGAGCTGGATGTCGCCGGTGCCGGGGGGCAGGTCGACGACCAGGTAGTCGAGGTCCTTCCAGTTGGTCTGGCGCAGGAGCTGCTCGAGCGCCTGGGTGGCCATCGGGCCGCGCCAGATCATGGCCTCGTCCTGGTCGACCAGGAAGCCGATGGACATCACCTGCACGCCGTGGTTCTCCAGCGGTTCCATGGTCTTGCCGTCCTCGCTCTCGGGCCGGCGCGAGATGCCCAGCATCATCGGCAGGCTGGGGCCGTAGATGTCGGCATCGAGCAGGCCGACGCTGGCGCCCTCGGCCGCCAGCGCGAGCGCGAGGTTGGCGGCGGTGGTGCTCTTGCCCACGCCGCCCTTGCCCGAGGCCACGGCGATGATGTTCTTGACGTTGGGCATCAGCTGCACGCCGCGCTGCACCGCATGGCTGATCACCTTGGTCGCGATGTTGGCCGAGACGTTCTCCACCCCCGGCACGGCCTTCGCCGCCGCCACCAGCGCCTTGCGCAGCGCCGGCATCTGGCTCTTGGCGGGATAGCCGAGCTCGACGTCGAAGGACACATCGCCCTCGTGGATCTGGAGGTTCTTCAGCGCCTTGGTGCTGACGAAGTCCTTGCCCGTGTTGGGGTCGAGGACGGTCTTGAGCGCTTCGGTGAGCGCCTGGGGTGTAACGGTCATGGGGGCTCCTGATGGCCGGTAGTCTAGTGCGGCGCGGGGGACAGGCCCTGGAGCTGCGGCTTGACCCCACGCACGCATCACCGACCCAGGCGCTGATCGAAGAACCAGGGCCTGAGCTTGGTCGCCACGATCCTGCCGGCGTCCGGATGCCGCGGATTCACGAGGATGTTGAACTCTTCCGGAACGATCACCGAGGGGACCAGCAGCAAGGCCGAGCCCAGGCCGGAAAGCCACTTGTCGCCCGCCTCCACGGAGACCTTGCCCTCGGGGATCGCGCTCCAGCCCACGGGCAGCGCTTGCGGCGGCCATTCCTCGCGCGCGGCCCAGACCTTGTCGGGCACGTCGATGGCGACCAGGAAACGGTTCAGCGGAAAGTCGGGCAAGGCCAGATGCACCACGGTTTCCAGGCACGCGAGCGCCACCGAGCCGGAGCCGTAGACGACCGGGCTGCCTTCCCGGTTCCAGCGCCCACCGGTCTTCTCGGCGCCTTTGCCGCTCAGGTCGTCGGCGGTGTATTCGCGGGTGTCGGCAGCGATGCGCCAGATGCGCATCAGGAGTACGCGCCCGAGACGGCGCGGTTCAGCAGGTTCGACACCAGGGCCTGGCCCTCGGCCGTATCCATGAGCTCGCCGGGCTTGCGTCCGCCCAGCGCGCCCACGGGCCTGGCGAGCCATTGAGCCACCCATTCGGCGGCATTGAATCCGGTGGGGTCGCCGGACTCCTCGATCATGGCCTGCGCCTGGCCCACCAGCCTGGCCATGCCCAGCACGCGCGAGGACTCGTCGCTGGACAGGGCCTTGCCCTCCCGCAGCTTGCGATCGATGGTGGCCCGGGGCAGCCCCAGCGTCTGGAAGAGCTTGTCCTTGCTGATGCCCATGGCGTTGGCCACGGCCAGCGCCACCTGCGCAGGCACGCCAGCCTTGACGAGCTCGATGCGCTCCAGCGGGTCGTAGCGGAACACCGTTTCGAAGTACCTGCTGCCGCCAGTGCTCTTGGAGACATAGGCGTTCATTTGCTTCTCGCGCACGTGCAGGGGCTGCACTGGCTCGGCAGCTTTGCTGTACCGAAGCCGGCTTGGCCGCTTGGGTTTCGCCGTGCCGGCGGGTTTGCTCGTCGTCGCCATATCCGCTCCTTTGAGCAGATATTATTGCTCAAAGGAGCGGATGATAAGCTCGCGGCTAGACAACCTTGAATCGATGGGTTCCGTCGCGCCCCAGCTGCGCGACCAGCCCGAACTCCCAGTCCAAATAGGCCTGCATCGCCTCGGCCGGCGCATCGGTGCCTTCGTAGGGCCGGCGGTAGCGACCCGTGGCCGGCGTGGCGGGCTGCGGTGCCGGCGCGGCACCGCGCTCGCTGTAGGCCGCCGCCGGCTGCGGCGCGAGCACGTAGACCTCCCAGCCCATCTGCGCCAGCCACGAAGCCGTCATCGGCGCGCGAACGCCATCGTCGTCCGTCAGCACGATGCGGGCGCCGCGCACCGGCACGCTGTGATCGGTCTCCTGCACCAGCTGCCCGCCCGGCGCGCTCGCGAAGCCGGGCAGATGGCCGGCGTCGTATTCCTCGGGCGTGCGCACGTCGAAGCGATAGAGCGTGCGGCCCGGCACCTCGAGCCTGACGAGCCCCTCCGCGTCGACCCATTGCGCGCCGGCGCGGCGCGCCACTGCTTCGGCAGCAGCGCGGGCCTTCACGCGATTCGCCTCGCCGGCTTCGGGCGCACGGCGGGACGCCCCGTGGTCCAGCGCCTGCCCCGCCAGCTTCCAGCCGATGGTCCCGTTGCGCAGCGCCGCCACCGGGTTGGGAATGCCCGCGTTCACCAGCGACTGGGTGCCGATGATGCTGCGTGTGCGGCCCGCGCAGTTGACGATCACGCGCGTGGCCGGATCGGGCGCCAGCTCGCGCACGCGCAGCACCAGCTCGGCGCCGGGGACGCTGGTCGCGCCGGGAATGCTCATGGTCTGGTACTCGTCGAAGCGGCGCGCGTCGAGCACCACCACGTTGGCCTTCGCGTCGATCAGCGCCTTCACCTCCTCGGCGGGCAGCGAAGGCGTATGCCGCTCATGCTCGACCAGTTCGCCGAAGGCCTTGCTCGGCACGTTGACGTCGCGGAACAGCTCGCCGCCGGCTTGCCGCCAGCCCTCCAGGCCGCCTTCGAGCCGGTGGACGCGCGTGTAGCCCAGCGCCGCCAGGCGCTCGGCCCCGAGCGGCGCCAGGTCCGCGCCCTCGTCCTCACCGTAGAGCACGATCAGCGTATCGCGCCGCGGAATGCGGCGCCAGGCGTCGAGCGCGAGGCGCGCCAGCGGCAGGTTGGCGGCCCACAGCGGATGGGCTTGCGCGAAGGGGTCTTCCTCGCGCAGATCGAGCAAGGCGATCTCGTCGCCCGCGAGCAGGTGAGCGCGCACGGCGGCGGCGCAGAGCGTGTCGGTCATGAAGCGAGAAGTTCGGCGGAACGGTCCCAGAGGTTGGGCAGTTGCATGTTCGAGTAGCCGGAGACGAAAGGCTTGCGCCCGCCGCCGGACGGGTAAGTATGGCGCCGCACCGCGCCGATGTTGGCGCCGTAGACATGGATGCTGATCGACACCCGGTCGTCGTAGGCGTTGTGCACGCGGTGCACGTCGCCGATGGCGGGCGACACGGCCTCCACATCGCCCGGGGCCAGCCACATCGGTTCCCCCCCAGGACGCAGCGCGCCGTCGCGCTCGCGGTAGGCCTGGCTGTACTCGGCGCCGCGCAGCACGCCGATCAGGCCCCACACCGTGTGGTCATGCACCGGCGTGGCCTGCCCCGGCCCCCAGACGAAGCTGACGACCGAGAAGCGCTCGGTCGAATCGGCATGCAGCAGGAACTGCTGGTAGCGCTCGGGATGCGGCCGGGCATAGGCATCGGGCAGCCAGTTGTCCAGGGCGACCAGGCGGCGCAGCAGTGCACCGCCCTCCTCCAGGATGCGCGGCTCGTCGGGACGGGCGTCGAGCAGATGGCCGAAATCGATCACGAACTCGCGCAGCGGCGCCAGCCGGCTCTTTGGAGCTTCGCCTTCGGCTGCGGTGCGAGCGCCTTCGGGCGGCCGTGCGGCGCTCATGCAGCCGCTCTCCAGACCTGCGTGTCGGTGATGGCACGCACATCCACCCGCAGCGGCAGGATGCCGTCGCGGGCCGAGCGGTCCGCCACGGCCTGCAGCGCGACGATGTCGGCCTCGTTGACCGGCCTTCCCGCCACCGCGGCGCGGGCAGTGATGGTGCGCGCGGTGTCGAGCGGCAGCCGCGTGAGCTCGGCATAGACCTTGGCGTAGGCCTCGGCGTTGGCCTGGGCCCATTCGCCCGCGCGGCCCAGGCGTTGCAGGAAATCGGCGATGGCCGCGCGCTTGCCGGCATCGGCCAGCGCGGGCTCGCTGGCGGTGATGAAGGCCAGCGCGGTGTTGATGCCGCGGCCGTCGCGCAGGATGCGCGCGCCCTGCTGCAGCGCGATCGCGTAGTAGGGGTCGAAGATGGCCCAGGCGTCGATCTGCCGCGAGGCGAAGGCGGCCGCGGCGTCGGTGGGCAGTACGAAGCGCAGGTTGGCCTCCTCGCGCTTCAGGCCCGCCTCTTCGAGCGCGCCGTAGAGCTGGTACTGCGAAATGCTGCCGCGCGCCGAGGAGACGACCACGCTCTGCCCGCGCAGGTCCGCGACGCGGCGCAGCGGCGAGTCCGGCTGCACCACGATGCCCAGCGACTCGGGCTTGCCGACGCGAGTGGCGACGATCTTCAGCGGCGTCTTGCCGACGGCGGCGGCCAGCACCGGCAGGTCCCCGGCGATCGCCGTGTCGACGGCCGCGCTGCGCTGCGCCTCGAACAGCGGCGCCGCGCCCTGGAAGTTGGCCCAGCGGTAGGCGAAGGGAGCGCCTTCGAGGGCGCGCGAGGCTTCGAAGAGTGCACGCAGGCCGCCGGCCTGGTCGCCGAGCACCAGCGAGGTGTTCAGCGGCACCCGGCCCTGCGCCGGCGCAAGGCTGCTCACGAAGCCTCCGAGCGCCAGGGCCGCACTCTGCTTCAAGCACAGACGGCGCCCGTTCATGCTGCACTCCCCAGCGCCGCCTTGCCCGCAGCCACCAGGATCGCGTCGTTCTGCGGCGTGTGGATGCGGCTGCACAGCACGTCCCGGTAGTGCCGCTCCAGCGGGTTCTGGCGCGCGAGCCCGTGGTTGCCGGTGAGCTGCAGCGCGAGCTCGACTGCGCGGATCGCATTCGCGGTCACGCTGTACTTCAGCAGGCCGCTGTCGCTCGCCGCCGGCACCCGCCCCGCGTCGACCTGGGCTGCTGCGTCGTCGAGCAGCACGCGGTTGCTGCGCAGCAGGGCCTCGATCTCGCCGACATGCTCCTGCACCCGCGGCAGGGCCGCGAGCGAAGTGCCCAGCGAGCTCGGCGCGCGCCGGTTCAGGAAGCCCAGCAGCCAGTCGCGCGCGGCCCGCGCCACCGCGTCGTAGAGCGTGCCCAGCAGCACCACCATCCAGGCCTGCTGCGTGGCATGGGCGTCGATGTCGGTCTGGCTGCCGGCATCGGGCGCCCATTCGGCCGGCGCGCGCAGGTCCACCGCATGGTCCAGCGGGATCGCGACCTGCTCGAACAACACCTCGTGGCTGCCCGAGGCGCGCAGCCCCAGGTGGTCCCAGCTCGCCACCACGCGGATGCCGGCCGCGCTGCGCGGCACCAGGAAGAAGCCGGTGCGCGGCGCTTCATCGTCGGTGCGGGCCCACACGGCCAGCCAGGTCAGGCCCTCGATGCCGGTGGTGTAGAGCTTGTGGCCGTCGAGCTTCCATTCGCCGCCCTCGCGCCGCGCCACGGTGGCCGGCAAGCCACCGCGCGCGGGCGAGCCCAGCCCCGGCTCCACGCGCAGGGCGTTGATCAGCGCGCCTTCGCGCACCGTGTCGCGCAGCACGCGATCGCGCAGATGCGCCGGCCAGCGGCTGTCGCTGCGGCCGATCGCATGCTGCTGCAGCCAGCCCATGGCGAGGATCAGCGCCGTCGCCGGCTCGCCCCAGGCCACGGCCCCGAGCACGCGCCGCGCCGCTGCCAGCGAGGCGCCGCCGCCGCCCTGCGCGCGGGGCGCGACCAGGCCGATCAGGCCGTGCGCCTGCAGCTCGATGAAGTTCTCGCGCGGAAAGGCGCCGCTCTTGTCGTGATCGGCCGCGCTCTGGGCGAACAGCCGGGCCAGGCGCGCGAGCAGCGCGGTATCGGAGGCGGGGTCGGGGTCGGCCGGCAGGCGGCGCAGGGCATGCGAACTCATGGGCCGGGACCTTAAGGCCCGCCCCCGCACACACGGAAGGACGAATCCCGCATATCCAAACTCGCATTCCTGCGTTCGCAATCGGCGCGCCGCGCCTTAGCGTCGGGCCCTCCCCAACCAGCGAGGAAAGCGCGAACGCCATGACATCGACAGCAGAAAGCGGCCCGGCAAGCTGGTCGCGCCGGCAATGGCTGCAGGCCGCCGGCGCGGCCGCGGCCCTCGGTGCCGCGGGCCCGCGGGCCAAGGCCGCGACGCCCCCCGGTCTCTCCGGCCTCACGCTGCGCATCGGCACCTACAAGGGCCTCTGGCGTCCGCTCATCGAGGCTTCGGGAGAAGGCAAGACGCCCTACCGCATCGACTGGCGCGAACTCAACAACGGCGTGCTGCACATCGAGGCGATCCAGGGCGATGCGCTGGACCTCGGCTCGGGCAGCGAGATACCGGCCCTCTTCGCGGCGCGGCAGAAGGCGCCGGTGCGCTTCGTCGCCGTGATCCACGAGGACCTCAACAACCAGGCGACGCTGGCGCGCAAGGACGCGCCGATCCGCGGCATCGCCGACTTCAAGGGCCGGCGCGTGGGCTACGTGCGGGCGACGACCTCGCACTACTACCTGAGCAAGCAGCTGGCCGAGGTCGGCCTGTCCTTCAACGACATCCAGGCGGTCAACCTGAGTCCGGCCGATGGCCTCTCGGCCTTTGCGCGCGGCGACCTCGATGCCTGGGCCATCTACGGCTACAACGGCCAGCTGGCCCGCACCCGGTACGGGGCGCGCATCCTCAAGACCGGCAAGGGCTACCTCTCGGGCAACTTCCCCGTCTACGCCAACCCGCGCGCAGTGGACGACCCGCTGCGCCATGCCGCCCTCACCGATTTCCTGTTGCGCCTGCAGCGCGCCTATGCCTGGGCCAACGGCAACTACCTGGCCTACGCCAAGGCGCAGTCGGCCGAAACGCGGGTGCCGGTGGGCGACCTGATCGAGCTCTTCAACGGCCGCAGCAACGACTACGCGCTGGGGCCCGTCACCAACGCCGCGCTGCGCAGCCACCAGGAGGTGGCCGACACCTTCCTGAAGCTGGGCGTGCTCGACGGCCCGGCCGAGGTGGCGCCGCTGTGGGACCGCAGCTTCGGCGCGGCACTGGCGCGCGGCAACCCCGCCTGAGCCCTTCTTCTTTTTTTCGTTTGCAAGGAAGCCTCCATGAGCGACAGCGACATCGAATTCATCGGCATGATCCAGGCCCAGAAGGTCTCGGAGATCCATCCCGCGCGCGGCCCCGCGATCGACCGCGACTACGTGCGCGCCTTCGCGCAGGCGCACGAGGCGGCCGGCTTCGACCGCGTGCTGGTGCCGCACCACTCGGTGAGCCCCGACGCCACGCTGACCGTGGCCTACGCGGCCTCCGTCACCGAGCGCATCCACTTCATGCTGGCGCACCGCCCCGGCTTCGTGGCGCCCACGCTGGCGGCACGCCAGTTCGCCTCGCTCGACCAGTTCAGCGGCGGGCGCCTGGCCGTGCACTACATCTCGGGGGGCTCCGACGATGAGCAGAAGCGCGACGGCGACTGGCTGGACCACGACCAGCGCTATGCACGCACCGACGAATACCTGGACGTGCTGCGCAAGGTCTGGACCCACGACAAGCCTTTCGACCACGAGGGCGCGCACTACCGTTTCCAGGGCGCCTTCTCGGAGGTGAAGCCGCTGCAGACACAGAACGGGCGGCCGCACGTGCCGGTGTATTTCGGCGGCGCCTCGGCGGCTGCGATCCCGGTGGCCGGCAAGCACGCCGATGTCTATGCGCTGTGGGGCGAGTCGCTGGACCAGGCGCGCGAGCTCACCGGCCGCGTGCGCGCGGAGGCGGCGAAGCACGGCCGCAGCGTGCGCTTCTCGGTCTCCTTCCGCCCCATCCTGGCCGACACTGAAGAGAAGGCCTGGGCGCGCGCCGACGCGATCCTGGTCGAGACCCGCCGCCTGCGCGTGGTGCAGGGCTACAGCCGCGGCGGCCCGCTGCAGAGCGAAGGCGCGCGGCGCCTGCTGGCCGCGGCCGAGCAAGGCACGCGCCTCGACAAGCGACTGTGGACCGCGATCGCGCAGGAGACCGGCGGGCGCTCCAACAGCACGGCGCTGGTGGGCACGCCCGAACAGGTGGCCGAGGCGCTGCTGGACTACCACGCGCTCGGCGTGACCACCTTCCTGATCCGCGGCTTCGATCCGCTGGAGGACGCGATCGATTACGGCCGCGAGCTGATTCCGCGCACGCGCGAGCTGGTGACGCAGCGGATCGCCGCGCAACGCAAGGCCGCCTGATCCCTTCGATGCATCCCCGTGCCAGGAAGAAACAACGCATGAGTGCCGCCCGGCCGCCCGAAGGCGCTCGCACCGCAGCCGAAGGCGAAGGTATCCCAATGAGTGCCGTCCTCACCCTCGACCGGCCGCCGCATACCCGGCTGCCGCTGAATCCGAATCCCCAGCAGAAATACTGGTTCGACCCACCCGCGCCGCGCACCAGCATCGAGGCCGAGCGCCGCCACCGCCAGGAGCGCCTGGCGGGCGCCTTCCGCCTGTTCGCACGCTTCGGCTTCGCGCAGGGGCTCGCGGGCCACATCACGGCACGCGACCCCGAGCTGACGGACCACTTCTGGGTCAACCCGCTGGGCGTGCACTTCTCGCGCATCAAGGTCTCGGACCTGCTGCTGGTCAACGCCAGGGGCGAGACCGTGATCGGCGAGCGGCCGCTCAACAAGGCGGCCTTCGCGATCCACGCGGCGATCCACGAATACAACCCGAAGATCATCGCCGCCGCGCACACGCACTCGACCTACGGCAAGGCCTGGTCCACGCTCGGCCGCAAGCTCGACACGCTCACGCAGGACAGCTGCGTGTTCCACGAAGACCACGCCCTCTTCGACGACTTCACCGGGATGGTGGTGGACGAGAGCGAGGGCCTGCGCATCGCCAGGGCGCTGGGCGATCGCAAGGGTGCGATCCTCAAGAACCACGGCATCCTGAGCGCCGGCCCCACGGTCGAGGCCGCGGCCTGGTGGTACATCGCGCTCGACAACGCCTGCCACACGCAGCTGCTCGCCGAGGCGGCCGGCCAGCCGCAGCCGATCGACGAAGCCGTCGCGCGCCACACCCTCGGCCAGATCGGTGGGCCCGAGGGCGCGCTGCATGCCTTCGAGAGCCTCTACGAAGGGCTGGTCGAGGCCGAGCCCGAGCTTCTTCTCTAGGGACTTCACGCATGACCAACGACTTTTCTGCGCTTTCGCGTCGCCGCTTCGCCGCAGGTGCCTTCGCCGGTGCCGCGAGCCTGGCACTGCCGGCCGCTGCGCTGCGCGCCCAGTCGCGCCCCGTGCTCAAGGCCGGCGACCAGAAGGGCGGCCTGCGCGCGCTGCTCGAAGCGGCCGGCGGCCTCGAAGGCCTCGGCTACGACATCCAGTGGTCCGAGTTCCCCGCCGCGGCGCCGCTGGCCGAGGCGCTCAATGCGCAGGCCGTGGACTCGGGCCCGATCGGCGACGCGCCCCTGGTCTTCGCGCTGGCCGCGGGTACCAAGGTCAAGGCCATCGGCGCCAACCGCTCCGACTCCTACGGCACGGCCGTGCTGGTGCGCACCGATTCGCCGCTGAAGAGCGCGGCCGATCTCAAGGGCAGGAGCGTGGCCACCAACCGTGGCTCGATCGGCCACTACATCACGCTCAAGGCCATCACCGCGGCCGGCCTCCAGCCCGAGGACGTGAACCTGCGCTTCCTCGCGCCGGCCGACGCCAAGCTCGCGCTGACGCAGGGCTCGGTCGATGCCTGGGCCACCTGGGAACCGTACACCGCGCTGGCCGAGACCAGCGGCCACGCGCGCGTGCTGGCCAGCGGCCGCGGCCTGCTGCCAGGCCTGAGCTACCTCGCCGCCACCGACGCGGCCATCGCCGCCAAGCGGCCGCTGCTGCAGGACTTCCTGCAGCGCGTGGTGCGTGCGCAGCGCTGGTCCTATCGAAACGTCGATGCCTTCTCGGCCACGCTGGCCCGCATCATCGGCATCCCGCCCGATGCCGCGAAGCTGCAGTTCGAGCGGCGCCAGCAGAAGTGGGTACCCATCGATGCGAAGGTGATCGCCGACCAGCAGGGCACGGCGGACTTCTACCGCCAGGTCGGGCTCATCAAGCAGCCGCTGGACGTGCGCGGGACCTTCGACCTGGGCTTCTCCGCGCAAGGCTGAAGAGGACTGATGAAGATTCCAAAGATGAGTTGATTATTTGGAATCAACAATTCGGTCGTTCCTCGATCCGATACCGCTGGTGACAATGGCCCGCCACGCCCTCTCGGGCGCCGACTCCCGTTGCAGCATCATGAATTTTCAACAACTGCGCTCGGTGCGCGAAGCCGTGCGCCGCGGATTCAACCTCACCGAGGTCGCCCACACCCTCCACACCTCCCAGCCCGGCGTGAGCCGGCAGATCCGCGAGCTCGAGGAAGAGCTGGGCATCGAGCTCTTCGTGCGCGCCGGCAAGCGCCTCACGGGGCTCACCGAGCCCGGCGGCCATGTGTTGCCGATCATCGAACGCATGCTGCTGGAGAGCAGCAACCTGCGGCAGGCGGGCCAGGAATTCGTCGCGCGGCAGAGCGGCCTGCTGTCGGTGGCGGCCACGCATTCGCAGGCGCGCTACGCGCTGCCGGTGGCAGTGCAGGAGTTCCGCGGCCGCTTCCCCGAGGTCAAGCTGCACCTGCACCAGGGCTCGCCCAAGCAGATCGCCCAGATGCTGCTGGACGGCGATGCCGATGTCGGCATCGCGACCGAGGCGCTGGCCGACTATGCCCAGCTGGTGGCCCTGCCCTGCTACCGCTGGACGCATTCGGTGATCGTGCCGCCGGGGCATGCGCTGCTCGACGGCCCGCTCACGCTGGAGGCGCTCGCGCGGCATCCGCTGATCACCTACGACAACGGCTTCACCGGCCGCAACCGGATCGACCACGCCTTCGAGTCGCAGGGCCTGGCGCCCCACATCGTGCTGACCGCGATGGATGCCGACGTGATCAAGACCTACGTGCAGCTGGGCATGGGCGTGGGCATCGTGGCCGGCATCGCCTACGAGGCCGAGCGCGACACCCAGCTGCGCGCGCTCGACGCCGGGCCGCTGTTCGGCATCAACCACACCAAGCTGGCGGTGCGCCGCGGCAGCTACCTGCGCGGCTATGTGCATGCCTTCATCGAGTCCTTCGCGCCGACGCTGACGCGCGAGGTGGTCGAGCAGGCGCTGGCTTCGGAGGCCAGTGACGGCTGAGCGAAGCGCCGGCTTCAGGCGTGCTTGTCGACCAGCCGCACCACCGTGTTCCAGGCCCGCGTGCTCGCCGGCGTCTCCAGCAGCCTTTCCAGCAAAGCATTGGGGCTGCCCGGCGTGTTGCCGACCACGCGGGAGATGCTGAAGACCTCGTCCTCGGTGGCGCTCAGCAGTTCGACGTCCTCGCGCTTGGAGACCAACGGCAGCGCTGGCAGTGCCGGATGCTTCGCGTCCAGAAAGGTGATGCAGACCTCGTAGACGCTCTCCCGATCCACGCGCGCGAAGGGGTCGAGGGCGACCAGCCCTGCCAACCGATCGACGCTGCGCAGGAAGCCCGGCTCGCGCAGGCCGCATTCGGCCGCCATCGTCTGCGAGGCCTGGGCCAGCACCTTGCGCGCCAGGGTCTTGTTGCGCGCCTCGAAGACCAGCGTGCCGTTGGTCAGGAAGGAGGCGGCCGACTCGGCGCCGGCCCCCAGGAAGGCGGCTTCGAACTGCACCCGGGTGGGGCAGCGCGGTCGGCCCAGATTGAGGTTGCGGAAGAAGACCGCGTGCTTCATGCGCGGGGCTTCAGGCCTGGTCCGCGATGCCCAGCTCCGAACAGATGCGGGCAGTCAGCGCCTTGAGGGCCGCGACCTCGGCCTCGAGCCGGGCGACGTTGAGCTTCAGGGCCGCCACCTCGCCGAGCGACGCATCGCCGCCGCGGCCCGCCGGCGCTGCCGCCGCCTCCAGCATCTGCTCCGACGGCGGGCCGGAGAGCAGGTGCATCCAGCGGTTCTCGCGCGCCCCCGGCAGCCGACCCAGCTTCACGACCAGCGCGCCGGCGGGCCGCTCGGCCAGCTCGTCGAGGAAGGCCTCGACCGAGGAGATGTCGGCGAAGTTGTGCATGCGCTCGCTGGCGATGCGCAGCTCGCCGGCGGTCTGCGGGCCGCGCAGCATCAGCACGGTCAGCAGGATGGTGGACTGGGAGGGCACGCGCAGCACGCGTTCGACGTTGTGCTCGTAGCGCGAGACGCGCCCGCCGCTCGACTCCATGACCAGGCTGTAGCCCTTGAGGCTGTCCAGCGCAGCCTGGGCATCGGTCTCGGACAGCTCCATCAGCGGGTTGCGGCTGGTCTTCTGGTTGCAGCCGGCCACCAGGGTGTTGAGCGTCAGCGGGTAGCTGTCGGGCACGGTGCGCTGTTTCTCGGCGAGCACGCCGAGCACGCGGGTTTCGATGGCGGACAGGATCGGCAGGGCGGAGGTCATGGCAGCGACTCGAAAGGGGGGCCAAAGTGTAAGCGCCGGGCGCCGCCTAAAATGCCCCTCCCCGCCGGCCGCACGGCCGCGGCTTTCGTTCCGATCCCCCAGAAAGCGCCCCTCGATGTCCCAGCGCAAGCTCTTCGTCACCACCGCCCTGCCGTATGCCAACGGCAAGTTCCACGTCGGCCACATCATGGAATACATCCAGGCCGACATCTGGGTGCGGTTCCAGCGCATGCAGGGCCACATGGTGCATTTCGTGGGGGCCGACGACGCGCACGGCGCGCCGATCATGATCGCGGCCGAGAAGGCCGGCAAGACACCGCAGGAATTCGTCGGCGAGATTGCGGCCGGCCGCAAGGAATACCTCGACGGCTTCCACATCCGCTTCGACAACTGGCATTCGACCGACAGCGCCGAGAACACCGAGCTGGCCCAGGGCATCTACAAGCGGCTCAAGGCGGGCGGCATGATCGCCACGCGCACCATCGAGCAGTTCTACGACCCGGTCAAGGGCATGTTCCTGCCCGACCGCTACATCAAGGGCGAATGCCCGGTGTGCCACGCCAAGGACCAGTACGGCGACTCCTGCGAGGTGTGCAGCAGCGTGTACGCGCCCACCGAGCTGATCAGCCCCTACTCCACGCTGACGGGCGCGGCGCCCGAGCTGCGCAGCTCCGAGCACTTCTTCTTCAAGCTCTCCGACCCGAAGGTGGTCGACTTCCTCAAGGGCTGGACGCAGGACGGCAAGCTGCAGCCCGAGATGGCGAAGAAGGCCAGCGAATGGTTCGAGGCCGGGATGGCCGACTGGGACATCTCGCGCGAGGCGCCGTACTTCGGCATCGAGATCCCGGACGCGCCGGGCAAGTACTTCTACGTCTGGCTGGACGCGCCCATCGGCTATCTCGCCAGCCTGAAGAATCATTTCGACAAGGGCCAGGCCGCGCAGCACTGGCACGCGCCGTCGCAGACCCGGCAAAGCTTCGACGAGTTCGTGGCCGACCCCGCGGTGGAGCAGGTGCACTTCATCGGCAAGGACATCGTCTACTTCCACACGCTGTTCTGGCCCGCGATGCTGCAGTTCAGCGAGCGCAAGACGCCCAGCCAGGTGAACGTGCACGGCTTCATCACCGTCTCGGGCGAGAAGATGAGCAAGAGCCGCGGCACCGGCATCGACCCGCTCAAGTACCTCTCGATCGGCATGAACCCCGAGTGGCTGCGCTACTACATCGCCGCCAAGCTCAATGCCAAGGTGGAAGACGTCGACTTCAACCCCGACGACTTCATCGCCCGCGTGAACGCCGACCTGATCGGCAAGTACATCAACATCGCGAGCCGGGCGGCCGGCTTCATCGCCAAGCGCTTCGGCGGCAAGCTGGGCATCGTGAGCGCCGATGGTGCGACGCTGCTGGCGACGCTGCAGGAAGCGGCACGGCCGCTGGCCGCGCTGTACGACGGGCGCGACTTCGCGCGTGCCTTGCGCGAGATCATGGCGCTGGCCGACAAGGTCAACGAGTACGTGGACCAGAACAAACCCTGGGAGCTGGCCAAGCAGGCCGACATGGAGGCGCGCCTGCACGACGTGTGCACCACCTGCATCGAGGCCTTCCGCCTGATGACCATCTACCTGAAGCCGGTGCTGCCCGCGCTGGCGGCGCAGGTCGAGGGCTTCCTGCGCAGCGAGCCGCTGGTGTTCGCCGATGCGGCGCGGCTGCTCGGCGAAGGCCATGCGATCGCCGAGTACAGGCACCTGATGCAGCGCGTCGATGTCAAGCAGATCGACCAGCTGTTCGAACCGCCAGAGCCCGCGCCCGAAGCCGCCGCTGCCACCGCCCTTCCGGGCGGCGAAGGCATCGCGCCCACGATCACCATCGACGACTTCGCCAAGATCGACCTGCGCATCGCGCAGATCGTGGCCTGCCAGAAGGTCGAGGGCTCCACCAAGCTGCTGCACCTGACGCTGGACGCCGGCGAGGGCCGCACGCGCAACGTGTTCTCCGGCATTGCCTCGGCCTATGAACCCGAGCAACTGGTGGGCAAGCTCACCGTGCTGGTCGCCAACCTGGCGCCGCGAAAGATGAAGTTCGGCGTTTCCGAAGGCATGGTGCTGGCTGCCAGCCATGCCGACGAGAAGGCCGAACCCGGCATCTACGTGCTCGAGCCCGGGCCTGGCGCCAAGCCCGGGATGCGGGTACGCTGACGCGCCGCCACTATTCGGGATCCATCGATGATGAAACGCACCGCCCTGGCCGCCGCCCTCGCCCTCGTCCTGGCCCTGCCGCTGAGCGGCTGCGCCGTGGTCACGGTTGCCGGCACCGCGGTGAGCGTCACCGCCGGTGCCGTGGGCCTGGCGGCCGATGCGGCGATCGGCACTGCGCGCATCACAGGCAAGGCGGTGGGCGCCGCGGCCGATGCGGTGCTGCCCGGCGACGACAAATGACCGGCTCGCCTCCGACAACAGGCCACTGGAAGGCGCGTCCACAATAGCGCCATGAGTTCGCCCCTGCCGATCGCACGCTTCCGCCCCCGATTGATCGACGCGCTGGCGGGCTACGACAGACAGCGCTTTCTCAAGGACCTCGGCGCCGGGGTCACGGTGGGCATCGTCGCGCTGCCGCTGGCGATGGCCTTCGCGATCGCCTCCGGGCTCAAGCCCGAGGCCGGCATCTGGACCGCGATCATCGCCGGCTTCCTGATCTCCGCCCTGGGCGGCTCCGCGGTGCAGATCGGCGGGCCGGCCGGCGCCTTCATCGTGATCGTCTACGGCATCGTCGAGCGCTACGGCGTGGCCAACCTGCTGATCGCCACCGCCTGCGCCGGCGTCCTGCTGTTCCTGATGGGGCTGTTCCGGCTCGGCAGCCTGGTGCGCTATGTGCCGGTGTCGATCGTGATCGGCTTCACCAACGGCATCGCCATGCTGATCCTGATCTCCCAGATCAAGGACTGGCTGGGCCTGGCGATTCCGAAGATGCCGGCCGACATGTTCTCGCAGCTGCACACGCTGGCCCTCCACCTCGACACCTTCAACCCCTATGCCTTCGGGCTCGGCCTGGCCTGCCTCGCCGGCCTCTTCGTGTGGCCGAAGCTGCTGCATGACAAGACGCGCTTCGGCTATGCGGTGCATCTGGTGCTGGGGAGGATGGCCGAGCTGCGCGCAGTGCGCGCCGGCTCCCGCGTGCCGGGGCCGATCGTCGCGCTGGTCACGCTCACGCTGGTGTCCTGGGGCTTCAACCTGCCGGTGGAAACCATCGGCACGCGCTTCGGCGGCATTCCCGAAGGTGTGGCGAGCTTTGCCCTGCCCGAGTTTTCTTGGGAGACGGTCAAGCAGCTGGTGACGCCCACCCTCACCATCGCGCTGCTCGGCGCGATCGAGTCGCTGCTGTGCGCGCGCGTGGCCGACCAGGCCAGCGGCCAGCCGCGCCACGATCCGAACCAGGAGCTGATGGCGCAGGGCGTCGCCAACCTGGTCACGCCTTTCTTCGGCGGCATGCCGGCCACCGGCACCATCGCGCGCACCGTGACCAATGTGCGCGCCGGCGCAAACTCGCCCGTCGCGGGCATGGTGCACGCCATCACGCTGCTGGTGGTGGTGCTGCTGGCCGCACCGCTCGCGCAGCATGTGCCGCTGGCGGTGCTGGCCGGCATCCTGGTCTTCGTGGGCTGGAACATGGGCGAGTGGCGCGAGTTCTCGCCCTACATGCTGCGCCGCTTCAGCCGCCACTACCGGCTGCTGATGCTGGGCACCTTCTTCCTCACTGTGGTGTTCGACCTCACGGTGGCGGTGCAGGCGGGCATCGTGCTGGCGTGTGCGCTGTTCGTGCGCCGCATGAGCCAGCTCTTCAGCATCGAAATGGTCTCGCTGCAACCGCCGGAGCTGACCTTCAAGCTCTACGGCGCCCTCTTCTTCGGCGCCGCCGCCAAGCTGGACCCGACGGTGCAGGCCATCGAGCGGGCGCCGCGCGGCATGACGGTGGTGCTCGATGCGATGCACCTGATCTCGCTCGACGCCACCGGGCTGGACGCCCTGCGCCAGGTGCACAGGGCGGTGCTGGCGCGTGGCGGCGTGCTGCGCTTCGAGTCGGTGCAGGCGCAGCCGCTCGAGGTGATGGAGCGCTCGGGCTTCGTGGAAGAGCTGCGGACGGGCGCGCCCGCAGCGGCCGATTAGTTGGCGTTCGCCTCGGTGCTGCGATCGGGCGAGGAGCCCGCACTCACCACCCGCTGATCGTCGTTCAACGTGGCGATGAACACCATCGGCGAGTTCGGCGGCTGTACCCAGCGCCATTCCCAGGCGGTCTCGTTCTTGAGCGGATAGGGCGTGCGCCGCGCCGGCTTGCCCAGCAGCTTGCGCAGGTCTTCCATTGCCATGCCCGGCTGCACCTTGGCGAAATTCGCGGGTGTCAGCACCTGCCGCAGCGCGGCCATCTTGCCATCGGGCCCGATGGTGATCATGTAGTTCTTCTGGCCCTGCGGCTGGCGGTTGTATTCGAACACGCGGCCGGCGGGCGAGTCCCAGATGTTCTCGGGCTCGCCGAAGCGCGCGCGCACGTCGGCTTCGGTCGAGACGCCCTCTTCCAGCTCGCTGATGCGCTTCGGATCGCAGCCCGCCAGCCAGAGCCCGGCGGCCAGCAAGGCGGCCACCGCGCTCCTGCGCCCGATTCGTCGTTGCACCATTCGACCCCCTTCAGTTCAAACAGGGGTCGAGTCTATGCGTTCAGTTTTGCGCAAAGCAGTACAACAAGCCGCCACCGCCGGTCGATTTGAGCGCATCCATGCCGCAGCCCCGCGGGGGATGCGAGGCGTTCCAGGACTTCATCGGCGGGCTGTCGTTGAGCCCGATGCGATCGTGATGGCCGACAACGGCCGAGCCCTCGCCGGAGCAGCCACGCGACCCCAGGCTCCGGCCTCAACAAGAAGGAATCCACCCGTGCCCGGCCTTCGGGGATTCGGCCCCGGTAAAATTCGCCACCAACGGTCCACCGGTCCAAACGCCATGTCCATCTTCGCCCGCCCCCACTACACCTCGGAAATCACCGGCTTCATCGAGGAGATGAAGCAGAAGAAGCCAACGCTCGAAGCCGAGCAGCGCGCCGGCCGCGCCCTGCTGTGGGACAAGCATCTCGACCGCGGCGCGCTCGAGGAGTACCGGGAAGCCCGGGTGCCGCAGCAGCCCTACGTCTACCAGACGCGCGTCAAGTAAGTGCCCATCCGGCCCGTTGCAACCCACCGGGATGCGAGCGCGAGCGAGGAAGCCAGCGCCGCCGGGCCCGAGATCGTCGTGGACGAGGACGCGCGGCCGATCGCCGCCATGCCCGAGGTGATCGACCAGGTCGCGCTGGCCCGGCTCTACGGCGAGCCGCTGTTCGCGCTGCCGAACGACCTCTACATCCCGCCCGAGGCGCTGCAGGTCTTTCTCGAGGCCTTCGAAGGGCCGCTGGACCTGCTGCTCTACCTGATCCGCAAGCAGAACTTCAACATCCTCGACATCCCGATGGCGGGGCTGACGCGCCAGTACCTGGCCTATGTCGACCAGGTGCGCCAGACCAATCTCGAGCTGGCGGCCGAGTACCTGCTGATGGCGGCGATGTTGATCGAGATCAAGTCGCGCATGCTCCTGCCGCCCAAGAAGACGGCCGAGGGCGATGAGGTCGAGGATCCGCGCGCCGAGCTGGTGCGCCGCCTGCTCGAATACGAACAGGCCAAGCTGCAGGCCGCCTCGCTCAGCGCCATGCCGCAGGCCGGGCGCGATTTCTGGAAGGCGCAGGTCTACATCGAGCAATCGCTCAAGCCGCGCTTTCCCGACGTGAACGTGGTCGACCTGCGCGACGCCTGGGCCGACATCCTGCGCCGCGCCAAGCTCGTGCAGCACCACAAGATCTCGCGCGAGGAGCTCAGCGTGCGCGAGCACATGAGCATCGTGCTGCGCCACCTGCAAGGCCGGCAGTTCGTCGAGTTCGAGAAGCTGTTCGACGTCAGCCGCGGCACGCCGGTGTTGATCGTCACCTTCATCGCGATGCTCGAGCTGGCGAAAGAGACGCTGATCGACATCACGCAGGCCGAGGCCTTCGCGCCCATCTACGTCCGGCTGGCCTACGCGCCGGCCTGAGTTCGCCACCTTCCGCTCTCCCATGGCATCCCACGATTTCGACGTTCTCATCGTCGGCAGCGGGCTCGCCGGCCTCAGCGCCGCGCTGCACCTCGCGCCCACGCACCGCGTGGCGGTGATCACCAAGCGGGCGCTGGCCGACGGCGCCAGCCAGTGGGCGCAGGGCGGGATCGCCGCGGTGCTCGGCGAGGACGACAGCCTGCAGTCCCATGTGGACGACACGCTGGTCGCCGGTGCCGGCCTCTGCGACCTGGCGGCCACCCGCTTCGTCGTGGAGCATGCGCCCGAGGCGATCGCCTGGCTGCGCAAGCTCGGCGTGCCCTTCTCGCTCGAAAACGGCGAGCTGCATCTCACGCGCGAGGGCGGCCACAGCCAGCGCCGCATCGCCCATGTCACCGATGCCACCGGCGCCGCCGTGCAGCGCACGCTGATCGACACCGTGCGCCGCACGCCCAACGTCACGCTGTTCGAGCAGCACACGCTGGTGGACCTGATCACCGGCAACAAGCTGGGCCTGAAGGACCCGGCCTGCCTGGGCCTCTATGCGCTCGACGAGGCCACCGACGAGGTGCTCACCTTCCGCGCGCCCCACACGATCCTGGCCACCGGCGGCGCCGGCAAGGTCTACCTCTACACCACCAACCCCGACACGGCCACCGGCGACGGCATCGCCGCGGCCTGGCGCGCGGGCTGCCGGGTGGCGAACATGGAGTTCATCCAGTTCCATCCGACCTGCCTGTACCACCCGCATGCCAAGTCCTTCCTGATCAGCGAGGCGGTACGGGGCGAAGGCGGCCTGCTCAAGCTGCCCGATTCGGCGGGGGGCACCCGCTTCATGGCCGCTCACGACGAGCGCGCCGAGCTCGCCCCGCGCGACGTGGTGGCGCGCGCCATCGACTTCGAGATGAAGAAGCACGGGCTGGACTGCGTCCACCTGGACATCTCGCACCAGAGCCCGGCCTTCCTGCACGAGCATTTCCCCAACATCCTGGCGCGCTGCGCGGAGCTGGGCATCGACATCACGCACGATCCGATCCCGGTGGTGCCGGCGGCACACTACACCTGCGGCGGCGTGCTCACCGACCTCGCGGGCCGCACCGACGTACCGGGCCTGCACGCCATCGGCGAGACCGCCTGCACCGGGCTGCACGGCGCCAACCGGCTGGCCAGCAACTCGCTGCTGGAATGCATGGTGTTCGCGCGCGCCGCGGCGCGCGCGATCGCCGAAGCGCCGGCCCGTGCCGATGCCGCGCTGCCGGCCTGGGACGACAGCCGCGTCACCGACGCCGACGAGACGGTGGTCATCTCGCACAACTGGGACGAGCTGCGCCGCTTCATGTGGGACTACGTGGGCATCGTGCGCACCAACAAGCGGCTGGAGCGCGCGGCCCACCGCATCGCGCTGCTGGAGCGCGAGATCCAGGAGTTCTACGCCCATTTCCACGTCACGCGCGACCTGCTCGAGCTGCGCAACCTGGTGCAGGTGGCCGAGCTCATCGTGCGTTCGGCGCAGGCGCGGCGCGAGAGCCGCGGGCTGCACTTCAGCCGCGACTACCCTTCGCTCGCCGCGCCCGCGGCGGCGACCATCCTGGTGCCTCCGGCAGGCTGAGCTGGCGGCTTCACAGGCGAGCGCAAAGTTCCTGGCCGGAATTTTTCTTTGAATGGTTCTCCACTAGCATTCGTCGCTTTTTCCCGCCATTGCCCGCCACCCCCCCGCCTCCTGGCCATCTGCGGGATCCTCCCCACCCACCTCTTCTCCTCATCCCCCATGTTCCGTACCCTGCTCAAGTCCAAGATCCATCGCGCAACCGTTACCGATTGCGAACTGCACTACGAGGGCTCCTGCGCCATCGACGAAGACCTGCTGGAAGCCGCCAACCTGGCCGAGAACGAGCAGATCCACGTCTGGAACATCAACAACGGCGAGCGCTTCGTGACCTACGCGATCCGCGGCCAGCGCGGCAGCGGCATCATCTCGCTCAACGGCTCGGCCGCGCGCCGGGCTTCGGTGGGCGACCTGGTCATCATCGCGGCCTTCGGGCTGGTCCCGGAAGACCAGGTGCGCGGCCACCAGCCGAAGCTGGTGTTCATGGACGAAGCCAACCGCATCAAGGAAGAGCGCGCGCATATCCCGGTGCAGGCCGCCTCGGGCGAAGCCCTTCCCGCCTGAGCGCGCTCGCGCGGCGCCTTGCCGCGTCCTACCCCCCGACCCGGCCTACGGCCGATAACGGAGAAGCCCGACCATGCCATCCACGCCTGCCGCCAACGCGGCCACGCCCTACGGCACCCTGCCGCCCGCCTCGGCGCCCGCCCAGCGCAAGCCGCTGAGCCTGCCGCGCCTGGCCGACATGCACGCGCGCGGCGAGAAGATCACCATGCTGACCGCCTACGACGCCACCTTCGCCGCGATGGCCGACGCGGCCGGCGTCGAATGCATCCTGGTCGGCGATTCGCTCGGCATGGTCTGCCAGGGCCTGCACAGCACGGTGGGCGTGACGCTGGAAACCATGCGCTACCACACCGAGAGCGTGTTCCGCGGACTGCACCGCGTGCAGGGCACGGCCTGGCTGATCGCCGACCTGCCCTTCGGCAGCTACCACGAGTCGCGCGAGCAAGCGCTGCGCAGCGCCTCGGTGCTGATGCAAGCCGGCGCCCACATGGTCAAGCTGGAAGGCGGCGGCTGGACCACCGACACCGTACGCTTCCTGGTCGAGCGCGGCATTCCGGTCTGCGCTCACCTGGGCCTCACGCCGCAAACGGTGCACGCGCTGGGCGGCTACCGCGTGCAGGGCAAGGGCGACGAGGCCGCGGCCCGGCTCAAGCGCGAGGCCCACGCCTTGCAGGATGCGGGCGCGGCGATGCTGGTGCTGGAGATGGTGCCGGCCGCGCTGGCGGCGCAGCTCACCGGCGAGCTGGAGCATTGCGCCACCATCGGCATCGGTGCCGGCCGCGGCACCGCCGGCCAGGTGCTGGTGCTGCACGACATGCTGGGCATGAACCTCGGCAAGATGGCGAAGTTCGTGCGCAACTTCATGCAAGGCGCCGACGGCATCGCGCCGGCCATCGAGGCCTATGTGCGCGCGGTGAAGGACGGCAGCTTTCCCGACGACCGGCTCCACGCCTGGTAGGAACCTCCCATGCACATCGCACGCACCCTTCCCGAACTGCGCGAATTCCTCGGGCGCTACAGCCGCCCCGCCTTCGTCCCCACGATGGGCAACCTGCATGAAGGCCACCTGGCGCTCGTGCAGCAGGCCAAGCCGCTGGGCGACGTCACGGTGGCCAGCATCTTCGTCAACCGCCTGCAGTTCCTGCCGCACGAGGACTTCGACACCTACCCGCGCACCTGGGACAGCGACTGCGAGAAGCTGCGCTCGGTGGGCTGCGACCTGCTGTTCGCGCCCGACGAGAAGACGCTCTACCCCGAGCCTCAGACCTGCAAGGTGCATCCCGATCCGGCGCTCGCCGACATCCTCGAAGGTCATTTCCGGCCCGGCTTCTTCGTCGGCGTGTGCACCGTGGTGATGAAGCTCTTCGGCTGCGTGCAGCCGCGCTTTGCGATGTTCGGCAAGAAGGACTACCAGCAGCTCATGACGATCCGCCACATGGTGCGGCAGTTCGCGCTGCCCATCGAGATCGTCGGCAGCGAGACGCGGCGCGCGGAGGACGGCCTGGCGCTGTCCTCGCGCAACGGCTACCTGGGCGAAGCGGAACGGGCCGAGGCCGTGCAGCTGTCGAAGGCCTTGCGCGCCATGGCCGATGCGGTGCGCTCGGGCGAGCGCGATCTCGCGGCGATCGAGGCGCGTGCGATGCGTGCGCTGGAAGCGCGTGGCTGGCAACCCGACTACATGGTGCTGCGCCGCCGCGCCGACCTGCAGGCACCGGCGGCCGGCGAGCCATTGGTGGCGCTCGCGGCGGCCCGGCTCGGCAAGACGCGGCTGATCGACAACCTGGAAATCGACGCCTGACTTCCGGATGAGCTACAGCGTCAAGGAAATCTTCTACACCCTGCAAGGCGAAGGCGGGCAGGCCGGCATGCCCGCCGTGTTCTGCCGCTTTGCCGGCTGCAACCTGTGGAGCGGCCGCGAGCAGGACCGCGACAGCGCCGTCTGCCGCTTCTGCGACACCGATTTCGTGGGCACGGACGGCACGCTGGGCGGCAAGTTCGCGAGCGCCGGGTCGCTCGCCGACATCATCGCCGCGCAGTGGCCGGCCGGGGACGCCGAGCACCGGCTGGTGGTGCTCACCGGCGGCGAGCCGCTGCTGCAGGTGGACGCCGACCTGATCGCCGCGCTGCACGCGCGCCGCTTCCGGATCGCGGTGGAGAGCAACGGCACCATCGCCGCGCCCGAGGGCATCGACTGGCTGTGCATCAGCCCGAAGGCCGGCGCGCCCTGGGTCCAGCGCAGCGGGCAGGAGCTCAAGGTCGTCTGGCCGCAGCCCGGCCTCGAACTCGACGCACTGGAGGCGCAAGGGCAGTTTGCACACCGCTTCCTGCAGCCGATGGACGGCCCGGCCCAGTCCGAGCACACGGCGCTGTGCATCGACACCTGCATGCGCCGGCCCGGCTGGCGGCTGAGCCTGCAAACTCACAAGCTGACCGGCATCCGCTGAAGCTCACCCCCGGGGCGGCGCGCAGCGCCCCCACCTGTATCCGATGCCCACACAGCAACTCACCCTCAGCCAACGCTTCTTCTTCGACGCCGCCCACACGCTGCGGCGCGAGATCGAGTCCGAAGGCAGCCGCCGCATCCACGGCCATACCTACCATGCGGAGGTCTCGGTCCGCGGCCCGCTCGATCCCGCCACCGGCATGGTCATCGACCTCGGCCTGCTGCGCGAACGCCTGCAGGCAGTGCGCGCGCAGCTCGACCATCATTTGCTCGACGACGTACCGGGCCTGGGCATCCCGACGCTGGAGAACCTCTGCCTGTTCATCTCCCGTGCGCTGGCCGACCTGCAGCCGCCGCCTTCGCGGGTGCGCGTCTGGCGCGATGCGCTGGGCGACGCGTGCCTGCTCGAGCTCGGCGCCTGAGGCCCGAGGGCAGAACAGCAGGCGTCGCCGGCTCAGGCGATCGGCGGCGCGTCGAGCTCCGCGTCGATCCAGCCCCGCAGGCTGTTCACGAAAGCCAGCGCTTCCACCCGCGGCAGATCCTGCAGACGCACCACCGACTCCGCGAGCCGGCCTTCGCGCAGCCAGCGCTCGCGCCCGATGCCGCCCAGCAGGCCGCAGGCCAGCGGCGGCGTCACCCACCGGCCATCGATGCGCAAGGCCACGTTGCCGCGCGTGCATTCCGTCAGCTCGCCGCGCGCGTTCCACAGCAGGGTGTCGAACACGCCTTCGCGCGTGGGCGCGAAGGCCTCGTAGTGCGCGCGGCGGGTGGTCTTGAAGCGCACGAACTCGCTGCCTGAGGCGCCGAAGGCCCGGTCGGCCAGTTGCAGGCGCACGCGCGGCGGCGCGGCGTCCTGCGCGTGGGCCTGCGCTTGCACGCGGCCGCTGTGGTCGAGCAGAAGACGCACGCGCCAGTGGCCCAGCGGGTGCGCCTGGCGCAGTTTTTCCAGGCGCTGCGCCGCAGCCTGCTCCAGCCAGGGGTAGCCGAAGTGCGCCGCCGCGGCCGCCATACGCGCCAGGTGGGCCGGGGCGTCGCGCAGCCGCCCGTCTTCCAGCGCGAGCGTCTCCAGCAGTTCGAAGGGCGCGCTGGCGCGATCCAGGAAGGCGCGCTTGTGCTGCCATTCCTGCCATTCGCCATCGGAGCGCGATTCAGCGACGATGCCGCTGCCGATGCCGCAACGGGCCGCGCCGCCGCGCAGCGTGACGGTGCGGATCGGCACGTTGAAGGTGGCATCGCCGCCGGGGCGAACCAGGCCCACGGCGCCGCAATAGACGCCGCGGGGCCCGGGCTCGAGCTGCCGGATCATGCGCATGGCGCTGACCTTGGGGGCGCCGGTCACCGATCCGCAAGGAAAGAGCGCCGCGAACACGTCGGCCAGCGTGCAGCCGGCCCGCGTCCGTGCCTCGACATCAGAGGTCATCTGCCAGACGGTCGGCAATGCCTCGGCATGGAAAAGGCGCGGCACGCGCACCGAGAAGGGCTCGGCGACGCGCGACATGTCGTTGCGCAGCAGGTCGACGATCATGACGTTCTCGGCGCGCTCCTTGGCCGAATGGCGCAGCCGGGCGGCGGCCTCGGCGTCCTCCTGCGCGGTCGCGCCGCGCGCGGCCGTGCCCTTCATGGGGCGCGCGAGCAGCCGGCCTGCACGCCAGTCGAAGAACAGCTCGGGCGATGCCGACAGCACCTGCTCCTCGCCATCGTCGATGAAGGCCGCGTAGCCGCCGGGCTGCGCGCGCTGGAGTGCCGCAAACAGGGCGCGCGCGGCGGCGTGAGGGTCGGCGCCCGCAGCCCCGTCGAGTCGGCCGCTCAGCGTCGAGGTGTAGTTGACCTGGTAGAGCTGGCCGGCGGCGATGGCCTCGTGCAGTTGCCCCAGCGCCAGGTCGAACTCGCGCCGGGACAGCGCCTCCTCCCACGCCAGCGCCGGCTGCGCCGCATCGCCCTCGTCGGCGGGCCAGGGCAGCGGCCTGTCGTGGACACCGAACCAGGCCAGCGGTCCGTCGGGATCGCGCACCACCAAGACCGGATCGAAAGCGCCGGCCGCCTCGTAGCGCAGATAGCCCACGCACCAGCGCCCTTGCCGCGCCTGCGCCTGCACGGCGTCCAGCAGCGGCCGGACCTCGGACGCCGTGCGCGCCTGCAGGATCTCGCGCGGCGCCCCGAAGGCATGCCGCAGCCGGGGCGCGTCGCCTGTTTCGCCGGGAGAAGAAAAGTCGATGAGCGCTGAGACGGGCACCATCAGGCCGCGCCGATGCCGGCCACCAGGCTGCCGGCCGGCTGGCCCTTCTTGAGCCCTGCGGTGAAGGCCAGCATGCGGTCGATCGGCACGCGCGCACGCAGGCCCAATGCCGGATCGACATGCACCTCGCCCTCGCCCGTCTCCAGCACGCGGGCCAGGTCGGCCAGCCCGTTCATCGCCATCCACGGGCAGTGTGCGCAGCTCTTGCAGGTGGCGCCGTTGCCGGCGGTGGGCGCCTCGATGAAGGTCTTGCCGGGGTTGAGCGTGCGCAGCTTGTGCAGCAGGCCGGTGTCGGTGGCGACGATGAACTCGCGCGCGTCCATGCTCTTGGCGGCGGCGAGGATGCCCGAGGTGGAGCCCACGGCGTCGGCCAGCGCGATCACCGACGCCGGCGACTCGGGGTGTACCAGGACCTTGGCGCCGGGATGGGCCTCGATCAGCAGTTCCAGCTCGAGCGACTTGAACTCGTCATGCACGATGCAGGCGCCGTCCCAGCTCAGCATGTCGGCGCCGGTCTCGCGCCGGATGTAGTCGCCCAGGTGGCGGTCCGGCGCCCACAGGATCTTGCGGCCTTGCGCGTGCAGGGCGCGCACCACGTCGAGCGCGCAGCTGGAGGTGACCAGCCAGTCGGCGCGCGCCTTCACGGCGGCGCTGGTGTTGGCGTAGACGACCACGGTGCGGTCCGGGTGCTGGTCGCAGAAGGCGCTGAAGGCGTCGACCGGGCAGCCGAGGTCGAGCGAGCAGGTGGCGTCCGGGTCGGGCATCAGCACGCGCTTCTCGGGCGACAGGATCTTGGCCGTCTCGCCCATGAAGCGCACGCCGGAGACGACCAGGGTCTGCGCCGCGTGGTCGCGGCCGAAGCGCGCCATCTCGAGCGAGTCGCTGACGAGACCGCCGGTCTCCTCGGCCAGGTCCTGCAGGTCGGGATGCACGTAGTAGTGCGAGACCATCACCGCATTGCGCTCGCGCAGCAGGCGGCGGATGCGCGCCTTGAGCGCCTCGCGCTCGGCCGGCGTGGGCTCGGGCGGCACGCGGGCCCAGGCATGGCGCGTGTCGCAGACGGCGCCGGAAACCGGCTGCAGCATCACAGGCTGCTCGTAGTCGACGCTGATGACCGCTGATGTCATGGCTCAGGCTTCCTGGAAACGCATCGAGAAATCGATCGCCTTGATGTCCTTGGTGAGTGCGCCGACCGAGATGCGGTCGACGCCCGTCTCCGCGAGGGCGCGCACGCTGTCCAGCGTGACGCCGCCCGAGATCTCGAGCACGGCGCGGGCGTCTGCGGCCGCATCGTTGCGCCGCACGGCCTCGCGCAGGGTGGCCAGGTCCATGTTGTCCAGCAGGATCATGCGGGCGCCCTGGGCCAGGGCCTCGTCGAGCTGGGCCAGGGTCTCGACCTCGATCTCGACGAACTTCGCCCTGCGGCCTGCCTGCGCGGCGGCTCGCAGCGCGGCGCTGACGCCACCGGCCGCGGCGATGTGGTTCTCCTTGATCAGGATGGCGTCGTAGAGGCCGATGCGGTGGTTGGTGCCGCCGCCCGTGCGCACCGCGTACTTCTGCGCCAAGCGCAGTCCGGGCAGGGTCTTGCGGGTGTCGACGATGGCGGCGCGCGTGCCGCGCACGGCCTCCACGTAGCCAGCGGTGCGGGTCGCCACCGCGCTCAGCAGTTGCAGGAAGTTCAGCGCGGTGCGCTCGGCGGTCAGCAGTGCGCGGGCGTCGCCCTCGATCTCCAGCACCACCTGGTCGGCCGCGCAACGCGCGCCTTCGTCGCCATGCCACGCGATGCGCGCCTGCGGGTCGAGCTGCCGCACGACGGCCTCTGCCCAGGGTGCGCCGCACAGCACGGCGGGTTCGCGCAGCAGCACGCGGGCCGTGGCACGGCTGCCGGCGGCCACCAGGGCGGCGGTGAGGTCGCCGTCGCCCGCGTCCTCGCGCAGGGCGCGCGCGGCATCGGCGGCGGCCAGCTCGGCGATCCGGGCCGGAGAAAAGTCGAAGAAGTTGTCGTCCATTGCGTGTTGTTCTGTCTGTCTGCGAGCGCTGCGATGGGGCTTCAGGGGGTCTCTGTGCCCGGCTCGCGTTTCATCAATTCGGCCACCGCCTCGGCGGGCCGCACGCGGCCATCGAGCAGGGCCACGACGCTCTCGGCGATGGGCATCTCGACGCCCAGGTGGCGCGCGCGCTGCACGACCGTGCGCGCGCAATAGACGCCCTCGGCCACGTGGCCGAGCGAATCGACCGCCTGCGCCAGGGTTTGCCCCTGGGCCAGCAGCAAGCCGACCTTGCGGTTGCGCGAGAGATCGCCGGTGGCGGTGAGCACCAGGTCGCCCAGGCCCGAGAGCCCCATGAAGGTGTCGGCCCGCGCGCCCAGGGCCAGGCCCAGGCGCGTCATCTCGGCCAGGCCGCGCGTGATCAGGGCGGCGCGCGCATTGAGGCCGAGGGCCAGGCCATCGGCCAGGCCGGTGGCGATGGCGAGCACGTTCTTGACGGCGCCGCCGACCTCGACGCCCACGATGTCCTCGTTGGCATAGACACGCAGGCTGGGGCCGTGGAAGGCATCGACCAGCGCGTCGCGCAGATCTGCATGGGAACTGGCGGCGACCAGCGCGGTCGGCCGGCCCTGGGCGACCTCCTGCGCGAAGCTGGGGCCGCTGAGCACGCCGGCCACCAGGCCGGGCGCCACCTGGGCCTGGACCTCGTGGGCCAGCAGGCCGTCGGCGCCCGCCAGGGCGGGCTCGACGCCCTTGCAAAGCCAGGCCACAGGGCACGCCGCGTCGCGCAACAGCAGTAGTTGCTCGCGCAGCGCTGCCATGGGGGTGGCGATGATCGCCAGTTCCGCCTCGGCGACCGCTGCGAGCGCATTGCCGCTCAGCAGGACGAGGGAAGGCGGGAGCGCGACACCAGGCAGGTAGCGCGCGTTCTCCCGCGCCGCCGTCATGGCCTGCACCTGGGCCGCGTCGCGCGCCCAGAGGCTGACCGCGTGGCGGCCCGCCGCATTGACCGCCAGCGCCGTTCCCCAGGCGCCGGCGCCGAGCACGCAGATCTTCATCGGCGGCTGCGCGATGCGCTCTGGTGTCTTACTGGGTGACGATCGGCGAGGCCTGGCCGGCCGCCTGGGCCTGCTGCTGCTCGAACATGGCCTGGAAGTTGATCTCGGCCAGGTGCACCGGCGGGAAGCCGCCGCGCTGGATCACGTCGGCCACGTTGCCGCGCAGGTAGGGGTAGACGATCTGCGGGCAGGCGATGCCGAGGATCGGGCCCATCTGCTCTTCGGGCAGGTTGCGGATCTCGAAGATGCCGGCCTGCTTGGCCTCGACCAGGAACACGGTGCGGTCCTGGATCTTGGTCTGCACGGTGGCCGAAACGGTGATCTCGAAGATGCCGTCGGTCACGGGCTGGGCATCGACGCCCAGCTGGATGTCGACGGTGGGCTGCTCCTGCTCGAGCAGGATGGCCGGCGAGTTCGGCTGCTCGAGCGACAGGTCTTTCAGGTAGACGCGCTGGATCTGGAAGACGGGGTCTTGGGCTTGCTGGTCGGCCATGGCTGAACTTTCGAAGGTCAAAACAACGCCCGCCGGGGAGAAAGGTGTCCCGAGGGCGGGCTGGAGCGTTGGGATGGAAGGGAGAGGGGCGATTATCGCCCCGCGGCGCAGCCTCTCAGGCGCCCTGCAGCAGCGGCATCAGGGCCCCGCGGCCGTCGAGCGCGATCAGGTCGTCGCAGCCGCCCACATGGGTGTCGCCGATGAAGATCTGCGGCACGGTGCGCCGCTGGGTGATGTTCATCATCGTGATGCGGGCCTGCGGATCGCCGTCGATGCGGATTTCCTCGATATGGTCGACGCCCTTGGCTTTGAGAATTTGCTTCGCGCGAATGCAGTAGGGGCAGACGGCGGTGGTGTACATCTTGACGGCTTGCATCGTGCTCATGTCTGGGAAGTTCAGGCCTTTTCAACCGGCAGGTTAGCCTCTTTCCAGGATTTCAGCCCGCCGGCCACGGCTTGGGCTTGCTCGTAGCCGAGTTTCTTGGCCACGGCGACCGCGCGCTGGGCCCGAGACCCGGTGGCGCACACCAGCAGCAGCGGCACCGTCTTGTTCTTGACCGCGGCGGCGAGCTTTTCCTCGAGCTGGTTGAGCGGCACGTTCTTGGCGCCGGTCATGTGGCCGGCGGCGAATTCCTCCGGCTCGCGCACATCGACCACCACGGCGCGCTCGCGGTTGATCAGCTGCACCGCGCCCTGCGCCGTCAGCGATCCGGAGTTGGCCCCGCGCAGCAATGGCCAGGCCAGCATGCCGCCGGAGCTGAGCGCAATCAGGATCAGCATCCAGTTGTCGACGATGAATTTCACGGTGTTCCTCGGTTGGGCAAACGCGAGATTTTAGAATGTCGGGTTTTGGCAAGCGTTCCCAAAGGCCTCCCCCATGCACAAACTGGTACTGATTCGCCATGGCGAATCGACCTGGAATCTCGAAAACCGCTTCACCGGTTGGACCGACGTCGACCTCACCCCCCTGGGCATCGAGCAGGCCAAGCAGGCCGGCCGGCTGCTCAAGGCCGAGGGCTACGACTTCGATGTCGCCTACACCAGCGTGCTCAAGCGCGCCACCCGGACGCTGTGGCACACGCTCGACGAGCTCGACCGCACCTGGCTGCCCGTGGTGCACTCGTGGCGCCTCAACGAGCGCCACTACGGCGGGCTGCAGGGCCTCAACAAGGCCGAGACGGCCAAGAAGTACGGTGACGAGCAGGTGCTGATCTGGCGCCGCAGCTACAGCGTGCCGCCGCCGCCGCTCGAGCCCAACGACCCGCGCAGCGAGCGCGGCGATCCGCGCTACGCCAAGCTGGCGCCGGAGCAGGTGCCGCTGACCGAGTGCCTCAAGGACACGGTGGCGCGCGTGCTGCCCTTCTGGAACGAGTCGATGGCACCGGCGATCCGCGCCGGCCGGCGGCTGGTGGTGTCGGCGCACGGCAATTCGATCCGCGCGCTGGTCAAGTACCTGGACGGCATCTCCGACGACGACATCGTCGGCCTCAACATCCCGAACGGCATCCCGCTGGTCTACGAGCTCGACGACGAGCTCAAGCCGCTGCGGCACTACTACCTCGGCGATGCCGCGGCTGCCGAGAAGGCCGCCGCTGCGGTGGCCGCGCAAGGCAAGGCCTGAAGGCAGGGAAATCTGCAGCGCCGCCCTCGGGTACGCAGAACTTCGGCAGACAACCACCTTCCAAGCTGTGTATATTGGTTTGACAGGCGACAAGGACATTTACATGGGCCAGAAACTCAAGATCACCGGCTGGGTCGCAGCCGGCGCCGTTGCCGGCGCGCTGACCACCGTCTCGTTGCAAACTGTTGCACGAGGTTCACTGGCTCCGCTCCCACTCGAAGAACTGCAGCAGCTTGCCGCCGTGTTCGGCATGGTGAAGAGCGACTACGTCGAGTCGGTCGACGAGAAGAAGCTCATCTCGGATGCGATCTCGGGCATGGTCGCCGGGCTCGATCCGCATTCGCAGTACTTCGACAAGAAGTCCTTCAAGGAATTTCGAGAGGGCACCACCGGCCGCTTCGTCGGCGTGGGTATCGAGATCTCCCAGGAGGACGGCCTGATCAAGGTGGTGTCGCCGATCGAAGGCTCGCCCGCCTTCCGCGCCGGCCTCAAGCCGAACGACATGATCACCCGCATCGACGACACCGCGGTGCGCGGGCTCTCGCTCAACGAGGCGGTCAAGCGCATGCGGGGCGAAGCCAACACCAAGGTGCTGCTGACCATCTTCCGCAAGGACGAGAACCGCACCTTCCCGGTGACCATCACGCGCGAGGAGATCCGCACGCAATCGGTGCGCGGGAAGGTGATGGAGCCGGGCTACGGCTGGATCCGCCTGTCGCAGTTCCAGGAGCGCACGGTCGACGACTTCGTCAAGAAGGTCGAAGAGATCTACAAGCAGGAACCCAACCTCAAGGGCCTGGTGCTGGACCTGCGCAACGACCCGGGCGGTCTGCTCGACGCGGCGGTGGCCATTTCGGCTGCCTTCCTGCCCGAGAACGTCACGGTGGTGTCCACCGACGGCCAACTGGCCGAGAGCAAGTCGGTCTACAAGGCCGCGCCCGAGTACTACCAGCGGCGCGCCGGCAGCGACCCCTTGCGCAACCTGCCCGCCGGGCTCAAGACGGTGCCGCTGGTGGTGCTGGTGAACGAAGGCTCGGCCTCCGCCAGCGAGATCGTGGCCGGTGCACTGCAGGACCACAAGCGCGCCATCGTGATGGGCAGCCAGACCTTCGGCAAGGGCTCGGTGCAGACGGTGCGCCCGCTCGGCCCGGACACCGGCCTCAAGATCACGACGGCACGCTACTACACGCCCAGCGGCACCTCGATCCAGGCCAAGGGGATCGTGCCCAACGTGTTGATCGACGAAAGCGCCGAGGGCAGCCCCTTCGCGGCGCTGCGCATGCGCGAGGCCGACCTCGAGAAGCACCTGGCAAGCGGCCAGGGCCCCGAGGCCAAGGACCCGGAGCGCGAGAAGGCCCGCGACGAGGCCCGCAAGCGCCTCGAGGAAGAAGCCAAGAAGCCGCCGCAGGACCGCAAGGTGCCCGAGTTCGGCAACGAGAAGGACTTCCCGCTGGTGCAGGCGCTGAACCGGCTCAAGGGCCAGCCCGTGCTGGTGAGCAAGACCCAGGTGATCGTCGAGAACAAGGAAGAGAAGAAGGAAAACTGATCCCGGCCAGGCTCCCCTGACTGGGGAGCGCCGGCATCGGCCCGCGCGGCGCATGGAAGACCAGGACCTGCTGCGCTACTCGCGCCACATCCTCCTCGAGGAATTCGGCATCGACGGCCAGGCGCGCGTCAGCGCCGGCCATGCGCTGGTGATCGGCGCCGGCGGGTTGGGCTCGCCGGTCGCGCTCTACCTGGCGGCGGCCGGCGTCGGCCGCATCACGCTGGTCGACGACGACGAGGTCGACCTGACCAACCTCCAACGCCAGATCGCCCACAGCACCGCCCGCGTGGGCCAGGCCAAGGTCGAATCGGCAGCCGCGGCGATGCGGGACATCAACCCGGAGATCCGCATCGAGACCCACGTCCAGCGGGCCGACGAGGCGCTGCTGGACCGCCTGGTGGCCACGGCGGACGTGGTGATCGACTGCAGCGACAACTTCGCCACCCGGCATTCGGTGAATCGTGCCTGTGTGGCCCACGCCAAGCCCCTGGTGGCCGGTGCGGCCATCCGCTTCGACGGCCAGCTGAGCGTGTACGACACGCGCGATGCCGCCTCCCCCTGCTATGCCTGCCTGTTCCCGCCCGACGCCGACTTCGAGGAGACCCGCTGCGCCGTGCTCGGCGTGTTCGCGCCGGTGGTCGGCACCATCGGCACGCTGGAGGCCAGCGAGGCCCTGAAGCTGCTGGCCGGCATCGGCCCCTCGCTGGCGGGCAGCCTGCTGATGTTCGACGGCCGACGCACGGCCTTCGATACCCTGCGGGTGGCGCGCGATCCGGGCTGCAGCGTCTGCGGCCACCGCCGGGCGGCGGGCTGATCACTCTCTCGCCCTCTCGCTACTGCTACTGCTACTGCTTCTTGGCCTTGGCCGCGCCGGCCGCCGCCTCGCGCGAGGCCGGCCGCTTGGCCTGCGCCAGCACCTCCTGGCAGTCGGCATCGACGCCTGGCCCCGTTTCGACGGTGGCGGCAAGCGCCAGCAAGGGGTTCAGCGCTCCCAGCACCAACGCTGCGGCACCGCGCGTCGCCAGCGATCCGGCCTCCAGGCCTGCCTTGGGTGCGGCAAAGGTGCCGCCGATGACCAGCGGCGTACGCAGCGACAGGATGCTCTTGTCCTTGGGCTGGGGCCGCACGACGAAATCCAGCGTTTCCTTCGACAGGCTGGCCTGGCCGCTCACATTGAAGACCGTGTCTTCGGTGTCCAGCACGACGCTGCGGCTGTTCATGGTGCCCTTGTCGACATCGAAAGCCATCGCGGCGCAGCGCAGCACCACGTTCCTGTCGCCGCGCAGAAGAAACTTGATGATCTCGCCGCCGTCCAGCCCCATGAACTCCAGCAACAGGTTGCTGAACTGCCCGCGGCCCGTGAGCGCTGCGACGTCGCCGGAGGCATTGCCCAGCCAGCCTGCGACCGAGTTGCCGTGCCCGGAGAGATTGATCCGCCCGTCGAGCTTGCCGAAGCTGGTGTGCATGGTTTCGATCTTCGGGATCAGCCGGCTCAGCTGCATCCCGCGGACCTCCAGCGCCGCCCGGATTTCGGCCGGGTTCTGCGCGCCGTCGATGCGTATCGCACCAGCGAGCGTCCCGCTGGCCACACCCAGGTTGAGGGGGTCGAGTGTCAGGACGCCGTCCTTCAGCTTGATCTGCACGCTGCCCTTGTCCAGCGGCAGCTCGCGCACGTTGCGGATGCGCTCGGCGGTGTACTTCACGTCGGCGTTCATGGCACGCAGGCGCTCGAAGTCCAGCGTGGCGTCGGGCAGCACCTTCCGCCCGGAGTCGCGCCTTGCCCGCTTGACCTCGGTGATGCTCGGCGGCGGCGCCACGCCCTCGATCGCCTGGGCCGAGCGCTCGGTCGGCGGCAGGCCGATCAGCGGTCCGAGGTCGTCCATGTCCATCACGCGCGAACGCAGGGTGCCGGAGAGGGACGGAATCTTCTGCGACTGGTCGAATTTCATGTCGCCGCCGATGTCGGACAGGCCCAGCTTGCCCCTCAGTCCCGCCGCTTCCCACAGCCTGGCGCGCTTGCGCAGCTCGCCGCTCAGCGCATAGGGCGAAGTCTGGGGCAAGGCGATCCCGAGCAAGCCGTACAGGTCGCCCAGGTTCTGGCCCTTGAGGTCGAATCGGGCATCGATGCCGTCCAGGCTGGCCAGCTCGGCCACTGTGCCCTTGGCCTTCAGCCGCGTGTGGCCGGCGGCCGCATCGATCTCCAGCGGGAACGGCGGCTGGCCGGCCGCGTTGAGCTGGAGCACATTGCCGGTCCGGCCCTGGGCCGTCAGCGGCTGCCGCTGATAGCGCCCCTTGATCCGGAAGTCCAGCGGCATCTCGCCGCGGCTGCTGTCGTAGCTGAAGTCGGCGTGCAGGTCCACGCCGAGATGCTCCGCCAGGAAGTCGAGCGTGCCCTGGTCGACTTCCATCAGGCCGATGACCGGCACCGTGCCCTCGTCCGAGGTGTTCTTGCCCAGCGCCCAGGTGCGCCGGCCGTCCTCCTCCATCTGCAGGCCGAGCGTGGGGGAGGTCAGGGCCAGGTGAGGGATCACGACGCGCCCGGAGAGCAAGGGCCACAGCCGGATGTCGAAGGCCGCACGCTCGGCCCGCACCAGGTATGGCTCGCGCGCCCAGGACGGGTTGGCGAACTCGACGCCATCGAGCTTCACGGCCGCGCTGCGCCAGCCCAGGTCGACGTCCAGGCGGCGGGTGATCTCGAACTTGCGCCCTGTACGTTCGCTGACGTAGCGATTGAGCGGCTCGCGCAGGGCGTCCCACGGAAACAGGGCCAGCAGCAGCAAGAGCGCCGCGAACAGCCCCAGCAAGACCGCGCCGATCCGCATCCAGATCGACAAGCGCGGCTTAGGGGCGGTCGTCGAGGTCACGGCACCGTGGTCTTTCGATCCGGCGTCGCGGTAACGGAAGCGGGTGAAACGAGGAAACACAGAGCCGTGGCACCGACGGTCGCGGCAGCGGCGGCAGACTCGACCAGCTTCAGCTCCGCGTTCGCGGGCTCGCCGGTCGCCACCACCGCCGCGGCGGCCAGGGTCAACAGGCCAATGGCCCCGTAATTCCACATCATCTTCATCTCGGCACCTCGGCGACGGGAGTTGAAGCCGGGGCAAGGAAAAAACGCCACGGCTCGATGCTGTGAGCGTAGGGGGCGCCCGGTTGCGCCAGGGTCGGCGCCCGACCGCAGCCACTGTGAGGCGCAGCCTACGGCCAGTCGAAACCGACGAATGAATGAGGCGAGGCGGTTCTTCACAGCTTCTCAGCCCACAGAATTCGTAAGAACAAGCCTACAAACGCAACACGCCGCAGCGGGCATCATGCCGCCTGACCAACCGCACCAGCATTTACAACAATAGCTATCATCGCGGTCATCCGTTAAGGTCGCGAAGTTTCATTGCAGGCAGACGCGCGGTTCTCCATGGACCCCAGATTGAAAACCTACATCGTCGAAGACAACGTCACGATCCGCGAGAACCTCGTCGGCACTCTGGAAGAACTCACGTGCATCTCGGCCGTCGGCTTTGCCGAGACCGAGGCAGAGGCTGTTCGCTGGCTGGCGGAGAACAGCGACCAGTGGGAACTGGCGATCGTCGATCTGTTCCTGAAGCAAGGCAGTGGCCTGGGCGTGCTGCAGGCCGTGAGTACGCGCCGGCCCGACCAGAAGATCGTGGTGCTCAGCAATTACGCCACCCCCGATATCCGCAAGCGCTGCGCCCAGTTCGGCGTGGACGCGGTCTTCGACAAGTCGAACGAGATCGATGCACTGATCGACTTTTGCATCGAGCAGGCTTCGACGCTTCGGCAGACCTCGGGCTCGAACTGAAGCCGTCCGCCCCGGTCGCGCCGATGGCCCCGTTCGCGCGGCGCCCCCGACTCAGCGAGGGCGCCTCGCGCCGCTCAATCGATCAGCTTGTTTTTCAGCGCGTAATACGTGAGGTCGCTGTTGGAGGAGAGGTTCATCTTCTCCATGAGGCGCGTGCGGTAGGTGCTGACCGTCTTGACCGAGAGCGACAGGGTCTTGGCGATGTCTCCCGCCGTCTCTCCCTTGGCGAGCTTGAGGAAGACCTGAAACTCGCGTTCCGACAGCTGCTCGTGTGGGGCCGCGTCGTCCTTGCGGTCGAGCTGCCGCGCCAGCAGTTCGGCCACGGCGGGCGTGATGTACCGACGGCCCAGAGAGATGGTGCGGATCGCGTTCACGATCTCGATCGGATCGCATTCCTTGTTGAGGTAGCCGCTCGCGCCCTGCCGGATCAGGTTCATCGCGTAGTGCTCCTCGGGGTAGCCGCTGAGGATGAGGATGCCCACATCCGGGGCCTTGGCGCGGATCATCGCCAGCGCGTCGATGCCGCTTTGCCCGGGCATCGACAGGTCCATGACCAGCACGTCCAGCTCGGTGGTGCGCACGAGCTCGATCGCCTCGCGCCCGCTGGCAGCCTCCCCCACCACGCGCAAGTCGACATGTTCCGAGAAGAACTGCCGCAGGCCGGAGCGCACGATGGCATGGTCATCCACAATTCCGATCTTGATCATCTGGTACCTTCTTTGTCGTGTCGCGGCCTTTTGCGTCGCAGCAAACTGCCCCCTGGTTCACGTCGATTATTCCTGAATTTGTACTGTTCGCGTCGCGCGGAGACCCCATGCGCTGGTTAGCTTTCCCGAAGATGGCCGCCGGCCTCACGCTCGCGATGCTTGCGGCGCTCGCGCTCGTGGGCATCAACGAGGCGGGCTACCGACAGTCTACGCAGGCCCTGACCGAGATCGGCGAGGCGCAGCGCATACGGGTCGCACTCAACTTGCTGCTGCAGAGCATTGTCGATGCTGAAACGGGCCAGCGCGGCTACCTGTTGACGGGAGAAGCACGCTATCGCGAGCCCTACGACAGCTCCGTGAAGAAGGTCGATGGCCAGCTGGCCGCCCTGCAGTCGCTCTACGCCCAGCGCCCCGCCGAGGCAGCGCGCCTGGCCCAGCTCGCCAAGCACGTCTCGCGCAAGCTCGCCGAGATCGACATGAGCGTGCGGCTGCGGCAGGAGGGCAACGACGACGCCTGGAAGTTCGTGATCACCACCGACGTCGGCCGCGAGGAGATGGAAGCCATCCGGCACCAGGCCGGCGAGCTGATCGAGCTCAGCAACGAGGCCTTGATGCGGGGGCAGGCGCAGGTCTCGAAGTCGCTCAGCTTCGCGCGTATCGGCATCGGGCTGGTAGCGCTGGCCGGGCTGGCCGCCTTCTATCTTTACCTGCGGCAGACGCATGCGCTGCGCTCGGCCGGCGAGCGCCAGCAGGAGGCCCTGCAGCGCGAGCGCAACGCGCTGGAGGACGAGGTTCGGGAGCGGACCGCCACGCTGGCCGAGCTCGCCACCCACCTGCAGGAGGTGCGGGAGACCGAGCGCGGCTTCCTTGCGCGCGAGCTGCACGACGAGCTGGGCTCGCTGCTGACTGCGGCCAAGCTCGATGTCGCGCGGCTGAAGTCGCGCCTGGTCGATTCGCCGGATGCGATACAGCGGCTGCAGCACCTGAACGAGCTGCTCAACAGCGGCATCGCGCTCAAGCGCCGCATCATCGAGGACCTGAGGCCCTCCTCGCTTTCCAACCTGGGGCTCATCGCTTCGCTCGAGATCCTGGGCCGCGAGTTCGCCGAGCGCTCCGGCATCGAGATCGAGATGGTGCTGGAGCCGGTGGCGCTCGACGAAGCCAATGAGCTCACCGTCTATCGCATGGTGCAGGAGAGCCTGACCAACATCGGCAAGTACGCCCAGGCGACCGAGGCCAGCATCGTGATGAAGAACTACGGCAGCCACGTGGTGGTCGAGGTGAGCGACAACGGCAAGGGCTTCGATGCCCAGGCCATGCGCGTCTCCTCCCATGGCCTGGCGGGCATGCGCCATCGCGTGGAGACGGCCAAGGGCAGGCTGACCGTCTCGTCCGCGCCGGGCCAAGGGACACGCCTGAGCGCCAGCCTGCCTTCCTCCGGCGCCGCGCCAGCCGCCCCTGCCCCGGCTCGGCAGCGGGCCTGAGTGACAGGCCTCGCCGCGGCGCGCGCCCGCGATTCGGCCCTCTCCTACGCCCCCAGACCTTGGCTGCTGACAGGTTCGCGCAGGGCGCTCATCTAATGTCCTCCCCATGCTCTTCGCGCCGTGCGCAGGGCCGTGATCCACAACAACGAGGCACGCGAAAAGGAGTCCAGCATGTTGTATTACGCAGTCGTGTTCCTGGTCATCGCCCTGATCGCCGCCGTCTTCGGTTTCGGCGGCATCGCGGCCAGCGCCGTGGGCATCGCGAAGATTCTCTTCGTCATCTTCATCGTGCTGGCACTCGCCAGTTTCATCGCGGGCTTGATGCGACGATGACAGCATCGTTACGATGAGCGGGCTCTCGCACCATTTCTCTTCCGGAAGGACTTTTTTCATGAGCACGATCAAGACCCCGTCGCAGCTGGCTGAAGAGGCACGTCAAACTGCCAGCGATGCCATCGACAGTACCCGCGCCTATGCGCAGAACGCGGTGAATGCCGCCGGCGAGAAGGTTCGCGACCTGCGCCGCGAGGCGGAACCCACGGTAGAACAGCTCGCGGCCCGCGTTCAGCAGGCGGTGCAGCGCGGCCTCGACGCCGCCTCGACGACCAGCGCCCGCGCCCAGCGACGCCTGGAACAGGCAGCCGACGTGACCGGCCGGTACATCGCAGACCAGCCGGTGCGCTCGGTGCTCATCGCCGCCGCCGCCGGCGCGGCCATCACCGCGCTGATCGTGCTCGCCAGCCGCCGCAGCCGGGACGACTATTGATCTGAGCCGCCCCGTTCCTGCCGCCGCCTGCCGCACCCATGCTCCATCCCATTTTTTCGACGGTGCTCAGGCATCCGGAACTGATCGCCGAACATGCCTCGAACTATGCGGCGCTGGTCAGGTTGGAGACGGCGGAGGCCAGCAGGGGGCTGATTGCACGCCTCATCGCGGGCGTGCTCGCGGCGGTCAGTGCGATGCTGGCCCTCGGCTTGACGGGCACGGCCGTCATGCTGGGCGTTCTCCAGGGCAGCTTTCATTGGGTACTGGTCGCCGTTCCCGGCGTTTCGGCGGTCATAGCATTGATCGCCGGGTATGTCGCCGCGCGACCCGTCGCTTTCCACGGATTCGACGAATTGCGCTCGCAGGTCGATGCCGACGTTCATGCCCTCCGGGCCGCAGGAGAGAACCGTGCGAGCTGAGCACGAAGTCTTGACCCCGCAACAGCGATTGGCCGTTTCGCGCCGCGCCCTGGTCGAGCAGTTGCAGGGCCGCGAGCGCCACGCAGACCACGATGCGGCTGTAGACGTGGCGGATGCCGGAAGCCCGCGGCGCGAAACGGTCATCGACCGCATCGCCTGGGCCTCGGTGGCGCGCAGCGTGGTGCAGCGCTGGTGGCGCCGGCACCCGGCCAACGCGGCGGGCCAGCTCGCTCGCCCGCTGATCGAACGCTATGCGCGCGAGCAGCCGGGCAAGCTCATGGCGGCCGCGGCCGGAGCTGGAGCGCTGATCGTACTGATCAGACCCTGGCGCCTGCTGTCCATCACGGCAGTGCTCGCCGCGGTGCTCAAGACATCCGACGTGGCCGATCTCGTGACCACGCTGATGCACAAGAACCCGGACAGCCCCCCACGAAAGGATTCCCCATGACGAACGCAACCGCCGAAAAGCCCCAGCGCCTGATGCTGGACCAAGCCAAGATCGATGCGGCCTCCAAGAGCCTGGACGACGGCGCCGTGACGCCCGGCTACGGGCCCTGGCGCGACGACGTCGTGAAGCTGCTCAACGACGCGCTGGCCACCGAGCTGGTCTGTGTGCTTCGCTACAAGCGCCACTACTTCACCGCCAGCGGCGAGGCCTCTCCGGCGATCGCCGAGGAATTCCTGGTGCACGCCAACGAGGAGGCCGCCCATGCGGACAAGATTGCCGAGCGCATCGTGCAGCTGGGTGGCGACCCGGATTTCAACCCGCAGACGCTGCGCGAGCGCAGCCACGCCGACTACGACGAGTCCAAGGAGCTGCAGGCGATGGTGCGCGCCAACCTGGTGGCCGAACGCATCGCGATAGAGACCTACCGACAGATGATCTCGCTCATCGGCGACAAGGACCCGACCACGCGGCGCATGCTGGAGGAGATCCTGAGCGATGAAGAAGAGCACGCCGACGAGCTGAAGGACTGGCTCGGCCACTGAGCACGGCGGGCAAGCGTCGCCAACGAAAAAGCCCGGCGTTGCCGGGCTTTTTGCTGATCGCCAAAGCGTGGGTCTCACATCGTCTTCACTTCGAGCTGGTTGTCGACCGCGCCGACGCCCTTCACCGACTTGGCGATCTCCGTCGCCCGGGTCTTGGCCGCCGCATTAGGCGCCGGGCCCTTGAGCATGACGGTGCCGCCCTTGGTGTCGACGTCGATCTTGGTCGCGCTGAGATCCGGGTCCTTCGCCAGCCCCGCCGATACGGCGGCGGTGATCGTGGCGTCGTCGACGGCACCGGCCACCGTGGCACCCGCGGTCTTGGCCGCGGCGCTGGCGTCCTGGGCCTCGCGCTTGATCGTGGACTCCGCGGAAGCGCTCGACGACGCGGCCTTGTCCTTCGCTTCGCGGGCCAGGCGGTCGGCGTTGGCCTTGGCCTGGTCGCCAGCCTGCTCGGTCTTGGCGATGGCGGAATCCAGTTTCTCGCCGGCCGTCTGGTTGCCTCCCTTGTCGCAGGCGGCGAGCGCCAGGATGCCGCTCGCCAGCATCAGCGCGAGGCGGCTGCGAGTGGAAATGGATGTAGTCATGACAAACTCCTTGAATGAGCGTCCTTCCGGACCGCCGGACCAATCTAGCGAGCGACCCCGGCTACCGCGCGCCAGCGCCGTCCTGATCTGCTGTAGGACTTCAGGCGGTGACGATCCAGCCTTCCAGCGGGTCCATGGCCGCGGGCAGCCCGTAGCCCGGACCGGCGCTCGCTTGGCGGGCCGCGCCCCAGGCGGCCTGGACCAGGCAGAGCGCCGCATCGAGGCAGTCGCCGCGCGCGTCGGCCAGCAGCATCTCGCGCTCGGCATCGCCCAGCGCCAGCCTGAGGCCCAGGCGCGTGGCGCCGCCTTCGAGCGCGGCGAGCAGCTCGGCGCGCGCCTCGCGCCGTGGTGCTGTCTGAAGCGCAGCCTCATCGCTCTTGTAGCTGCGCCGCCCGATCAGCTCGCGCGCCAGCAGGCCCGGATAGCCCTCCAGCGCAATGCGCGTTGCAGCGCTTGCAGGCACATGCAGGCCAGGAAGGGCCGCGCCGGCCTCCAGCAGACGCGGCACGCCCGCATGCAGCATGAAGGCCACCGGCGGATTGACCCACTTCATCGACGGGCTGGACCCGGCCGGCGCGTCGGTGGCGCGGTGGGCGAATTTCCCGCCCACCGGCCGCGCAGCGCAGAAGGCGGCGAAGGTCTGGCGGATCAGGGCGCGATCGAGGCCGGCATAGTGCGCGATCAACGGCTGCCACTGCATCGGCCAGCGGAGATGCGCGACCAGTTCGCGCGGCAGGCCGAAGGGAAAGTCGAAAGCGCCGATCCAGGCGGGCTGGTCGGCCAGCCACCTGCACCACGCCTCCAGCGAGGCGAAGCGCTCGAGCCGCAACAGCGCCACGCCGCCCGCCGTCCCATGGCCGAGCGCCAGCACGATGGGCTTGCGCGCGCTCGGCGCACAGGAAAAATCGCAGCCCAGCAGCAGGGTGGGCACCGGGGAAATGCAGCCCTCAGTGGCGGCCGACGATGGCGGCGGTCGCCATCAGCTCTTCCAGCAATGCGAGCGAGACCTTGCCCGAGACCGAGTAGGGATCGAGCTCCGGCTTTTCCGAGTACTTGAGCAGGGTCGAGACGTTGAGCTTGGACAGGTTGACCTGCCCCATGGTCCAGCCGCCGAAGCGCCGCTCCGAGATTTCCTCGTAGTGCAGCAGCACCACGTCCTTGTGGCGCGGGTCCCTCTGGATATGGCCGTAGAGCTCGCTGATCGCATTGCGGCCGCCTTCGATGGCTTGCAGGAACACACCGCCGCCGTAGCAAAGGATGCCGGTGACGCCGCAGGCCGTGTTGTGCGAGCGCGATTGGGCGAGGATCGCATCCACCGCGCCGGGACTGGTGTCGACGGCGCGGCTGACATAGAGCAGGCGTACGAGCATGGTGGTCAGCTCCGGCGCGGGAGCAGCGCGAGGAATTCGCGCCGCAGGTTGGAATCCTTGAGGAAGACGCCGCGCATCACGGAATTGATCATCTTGCTGTCCATCTCCTTGACGCCGCGCCACTGCATGCAGAAGTGCTCGGCCTCGACCACCAGCGCCAGCCCGTCGGGCTGGGTGCGCTCCTGGATCAGGTCGGCCAGCTGCACCACCGCCTCTTCCTGGATCTGGGGCCGGCTCATCACCCATTCGGCCAGGCGTGCGTACTTCGACAGGCCGATCACGTTGGTCTTCTCGTTGGGCATCACGCCGATCCAGAGCTTGCCGATGATCGGGCAGAAGTGGTGCGAGCAGGCGCTGCGCACCGTGATCGGGCCGACGATCATGAGTTCGTTCAGGTGCTCGGCGTTGGGAAACTCGGTGAGCGAGGGCTGGGCCACGTAGCGGCCCTTGAACACCTCGTTCAGGTACATCTTGGCGACGCGGCGCGCGGTGTTCTCGGTGTTGTGGTCGTTCTCGAGGTCGATGACCAGGGCGTCGAGCACGTGCTTCATCTTGTGCTCGACCTCGTCGAGCAGGCGCTCGAGCTCGCCGGGCTCGATGAACTCGGCGATGTTGTCGTTGGCATAGAAGCGCCTGCGCGCGGCCAGCAGGCGCTCGCGGATCTTCACGGAGACGGGCGTGCCCTCGTCTCCGGTGTCCGGCTCGGGACGCTCGGCGGTGTCGATTTTCCTTAGCATCAGCGCATCCTAACAGCGAATGAGTAGCAGCGAATCCCTGCAGCGCGCTTGCTGCCTGAACATAAAGCTATTGTTTTGATAGCAGGAAGTCCGCCACCAGCGGCAGGTGGTCGGACATCCTGGCCCAGATCGGACCCCGCGGCACGTTGGTGGCGACCGCCTCGACCTGCCGCCCGTAGATGAAGTCGAGCTGCGTCACGGGCAGGCGCGAGGGGTAGGTCAGCGTGCGCGGCCCGCGCAGGTCGCTGGTGTCGCGCAGGCCCATGGCGTTCATCGCGTAGCGCATGCGGGCGCCCCAGTCGTTGAAGTCGCCGGCCACCACCAGGGCCTCGCCCGGCGGGATTTCGCGCTCGATGAACTCGCGCAGCAAGGCGACCTGGCGCACGCGGCTGCCCCGCATCAGGCCCAGATGCACCACGATGGCATGCACCGGCCGGCCTTCGACCTCGATCGCCACGTGCAGCAGGCCGCGCTGCTCGAAACGGTGGTCGGAGATGTCCTGGTGCGTCTTGCGCAGCACCGGCCAACGGGTCAGGAGCGCGTTGCCGTGCTCGCCGTGGCGCGTGATGGCGTTGGTCTCGTAGACCGCGGTGTAGCCCTCGGGGGCGAGGAAGTCGGCCTGGGGCAGCTCGGGCCAGTGCCTGAAGCGGGCCGCGGCCTGGCGGTTCATCTTGCGCACTTCCTGCAGGCAGATGATGTCGGCATCGAGCTGCTCGATGGCGTGGCCCAGGTTGTGGATCTCGAGACGCCGAACGGGCCCGATGCCTTGCACACCCTTGTGGATGTTGTAGGTGGCGACCCGGAGGTTGCTTCTAGAGCTAGAGCTGGGCGCGTTCATTTCACAAATTTTGGCAGCAGCAGGATCGCTTCGGCATTCGAAGGGGAAAAGCAGGCGTCGGCGGCTTCGTGGTAGGGCAGCCAGCGCCAGTCCGTATGCTCGCGCGGGTCCAGCCGCGGCGTCAGGCGCTCGGGCACGCACAGGCCGAACAGGTGCTCGGTGTTGTGGGTGACGCCCGGCGCATAGCGGGACCGCCAGCGCGGGTAGATCTCATAGACGTTCTGCAGCTGCCAGTCGCGCAGCCGGCTCGCGAGCGCACTGCCCTCGCCGCAGTCGATGCCGGTCTCCTCGGCCACCTCGCGCGCCGCCGTGAGCGCCAGCGGCTCGTCGACGTCGTCCTTGCTGCCGGTGACCGACTGCCAGAAGTCCTCGGCGTCGGCACGCCGGATCAGCAGCACTTCGAGCGCCGGCGTGTGGATCACGACCAGCACCGATTCGGGGATTTTCCAGGGCCGCCCGCTCATGCTTGCGCCCCCTGTGAGCTCAACCTGCAGGCTGTTGATTGCGCAACCGGATATGCAGCTCCCGCAGCTGCTTCTCGTCGACCGGGCTCGGCGCCTGCGTCAGCAGGTCCTGGGCGCGCTGGGTCTTGGGGAAGGCGATCACGTCGCGGATGGACTCGGCGCCGGTCATCAGCATCACCAGGCGGTCCAGGCCGATTGCGATGCCGCCGTGCGGCGGCGCGCCGTACTGCAGCGCGTCCAGCAGGAAGCCGAACTTGGTCTGCGCATCCTCGGGGCTGATCTTGAGGGCGCGGAACACCTTGCTCTGCACCTCCTCGCGGTGGATACGCACCGAGCCGCCGCCCATCTCGATGCCGTTGAGCACCATGTCGTAGGCCTTGGCGATGCACTTCTCGGGCGCGGTGTCCATGAGGTCCTCATGGCCATCCTTGGGCGAGGTGAAGGGGTGGTGCACCGCCGACCAGCGCTGGCCTTCCTCGTCGAATTCGAACATCGGAAAGTCGACCACCCACAGCGGCGCCCAGCGGTCCTCGAACAGGCCGTTCTTGCGGCCGAAGGCGCTGTGGCCGATCTTCACGCGCAGCGCGCCGATGGCGTCGTTGACGACCTTTTCCTTGTCGGCGCCGAAGAACAGGATGTCGCCGTTGCGCGCGCCGGTGCGCGCGATGATCTCGGCCAGCGAAGCGTCGTTGAGGTTCTTCACGATCGGGCTCTGCAGGCCCTCGCGCCCCTGCGCCGCGTCGTTGACCTTGATGTAGGCCAGGCCCTTGGCGCCGTAGATCTTGACGAACTCGGTGTAGGCATCGATGTCCCCGCGCGACAGGCCACCCTCGGCGCCGCCGCCGGGCACGCGCAACGCCACCACGCGGCCGCCCGTCATACCGGCCGCCTGCGCGAAAACCTTGAACTCGACGTTGCGCATCACGTCCGTCAGTTCCGTGAACTCCATCTTCACGCGCAGGTCGGGCTTGTCGGAGCCGTACTTGAACATCGCGTCCGCATAGCTCATGACCGGGAAGGGCGGCAGCTCGACCTGCGCCGCACCGCGGAACACCTTGCGGATCATGCCTTCGAACATCTCGCGGATCTCCTCCTCGGCCATGAAGGAGGTCTCGATGTCGATCTGCGTGAACTCGGGCTGGCGATCGGCGCGCAGGTCCTCGTCACGGAAGCACTTGACGATCTGGTAGTAGCGGTCGTAGCCGGCCACCATCAACAGCTGCTTGAAGAGCTGCGGCGACTGCGGCAGCGCGAAGAAGCTGCCGTCGTGCACGCGGCTGGGCACCAGGTAGTCGCGCGCGCCCTCGGGCGTGGACTTGCCGAGCATCGGCGTCTCGATGTCGATGAAGCCGTTGGCGTCCAGGAACTTGCGCACCTCCATCGTGACCTTGTAGCGCAGCATCATGTTGCGCTGCATCGCCGGGCGGCGCAGGTCCAGCACGCGGTGCGTGAGACGGGTGGTCTCCGACAGGTTGTCGTCGTCGAGCTGGAAGGGGGGCGTCACCGACGGGTTGATCACCTTCAGCTCGTGGCTGAGCACCTCGATCTTGCCGCTCTTGAGATTCTCGTTGACCGTGCCCTCGGGGCGCGCGCGCACGAGGCCCGTGACCTGCACGCAGAACTCGTTGCGCAGGCCCTCGGCGGTGGCGAAGGTCGCAGCCCGGTCGGGGTCGCACACCACCTGCACGTAGCCCTCGCGGTCGCGCAGGTCGATGAAGATCACGCCCCCGTGGTCGCGGCGGCGGTTGACCCAGCCGGACAGGGTGACGGTTTGGCCCAGCAGGGCTTCGGTCACGAGACCGCAATAGTGAGTACGCATGGCCATAGTGGATTCCGGCGCCGTCGAGGGCGCATGTTTTATCTGTTCGCGATGGTCGCGGGGCCGCCGGGAACGACCACGCCCATCGACACGATGTACTTGAGCGCGTCGTCCACGCTCATCCTGAGTTCGATGCAGTCACTGCGCCTGAGCATCACGAAGTAGCCGCCCGTGGGATTGGGCGTGGTGGGCACGTAAACGCTGAGGTAGTCGCCGCCGCCCAGTTCCGAGAGCACCTCGCCGCCGGGCGCGCCGGTCACGAAGGCGATGGTCCAGACGCCGTCGCGCGGCCATTGGACCAGCACCGCGGTGCGGAAGGCATTGCCGTTCTCGGAGAACAGCGTGTCCGACACCTGCTTGACGCTGGAATAGATCGAGCGCACCACCGGGATGCGTCGCACCACCGCGTCGCCCCAGCCCAGCAGGCGCTTGCCGACGAAGTTGCTGGCGGTCGCGCCGACGACCAGCAGGATCGCCAGCGTGAGCAGCACGCCCAGGCCGCGCACCTTGTGCACGTTGAGCCACTGCTGCCAGTCCTCAGGCAGCAGCCACAGCGTCTGGTCCAGCGTGCCGATGATCCAGTTCAGCACGCCCAGCGTGATGACCAGCGGCACGATGACCAGCAGGCCGGACAGCAACCATTTGCGCAGAGCGAGCATGGGTGGGGGTGTCGCTCAGTCGCCCTTGGGAGCGGTCGGCGCAGGCGCTGGCGCGGGCGCCGGGGTCGCAGCGGGCGATGCAGCCGCCGCGGGCGCATCGGCGGTGCCGGTCGGGGCGGAAGCGGCTTCGGCCGGCGCGCTCGTGCCCTTGTCGGCATCACCCTTGTCGGCACTGCCCTTCTCGGCGCCCTTCTTGCCCCCGCCGTCCCGGAAATCGGTGACGTACCAGCCCGAGCCCTTCAGCTGGAAACCGGCCGCGGTGACCTGCTTGCTGAACGCGCCGGCGCCGCACTGCGGGCAGTCGGTCAGCGGCGCATCGGACAGTTTTTGCAGCACGTCCTTGGCAAAGCCGCAGGCGCTGCACTTGTAGGCGTAAATTGGCATGAGGAGGGGAGGGGAAAAAGCGGCCGGCGGCCGCTCGCAAAGCCTTTAATTATAGGTTGGCATAGAGGGTGTCATAAGGGTTGCCTCCCGCCCTTCCTGGCTCCACGACCGGCTCAGGAGGCGTACTTCACACCTTTTCAAACAGGATCGACCGCCAGCGGGCGGTGCGGGGTGCGCCGGTTGGCCACCCACTGCGGCGCCAGCGAGCCCGCGAACATGCCCACGAACGAGGCCAGCACGCCGGCGAGCTGGGCCGGGAATTCCTCGCCCCAGGGCATGTTCAGGAACAACAACCAGACCCCGATGCCGAGCACCACGGATGCCACCGCGCCCTGCGTGGTCGCCCGCTGCCAGTACAGGCCGCAGACCAGCGGCACGAAGGCGCCCACCAGCGGCACCTGGTAGGCGCCCGAGACAAGCTCGTAGATCGGGGTGCCCTGCATGCGGATCGCGTAGGCGAGCACGGCGGCGCTGAACAGCAGCACCGTGATGCGCATGGTCAGCAGGTTCTCGCGGTCGCTGCCGGCCGGGCGGAACTGGCGCCAGATGTTCTCTGTGAAGGTGACGCTGGGCGCCAGCAGCGTGGCCGAGGCGGTCGATTTGATGGCCGACAGCAGCGCGCCGAAAAAGAACACCTGCATCACGAAGGGCATCTTCTCCAGCACCAGCGTGGGCATGACCTTCTGCGGGTCCTCCTTAAGCAGGGTGGCGGTCTGCTCGGGGATGATCAGGAGCGCACTCGCCACCAGGAACATGGGCACAAAGGCGAACAGGATGTAGCAGATGCCGCCGATCACCGGACCGCGGGTCGATGCCTTCACGCTGTTGGCCGACATCACGCGCTGGAACACGTCCTGCTGCGGGATCGAGCCCAGCATCATGGTGATGGCCGCGGCGAAGAAGAAGACGATGTCTTTCCAGGTCGGCTCGGGCCAGAAGCGGAACAGGTCCTTGCTTGCCGCGAAGGCGATCACCTTGTCGGCGCCGCCGGCCATGTTGCCGGCGAACACCGCGATCACCGCGAGGCCCACTACCAGGATGATCATCTGGATGAAGTCGGTCACGGCCACCGACCACATGCCGCCGAACAGGGTGTAGGCCAGGATGGAGACCACGCCGATCGTCATGCCGATCGGGATGCTGATGACGCCGCCCGACAGCAGGTTGAACACCAGTCCCAGGGCCGTGACCTGTGCCGAGACCCAGCCCAGGTAGCTCAGCATGATGATCAGCGAGCAGGCGATCTCGATGGTGCGGCCGAAGCGCTCGCGGTAGTAGTCGCTGATGGTCAGCAGCGTCATGCGATAGAGCTTGCCGGCAAAGAACAGGCCGACCAGGATCAGGCACATGCCGGCGCCGAACGGATCCTCGACCACGCCGTTCAGCCCGCCGCCGATGAACTTGGCCGGGATGCCCAGCACCGTCTCGGAGCCGAACCAGGTGGCGAAGGTGGTGGTCACGATCATGTAGAGCGGCAGGTGCCGCCCCGCGATCGCGAAGTCGGTGGTGTTCTTCACCCGCCTGGCCGCATACAGGCCGATGGCGATCGTGATGAGCAGATAGACGATGACCAGGGTCAGCAGCACGGCGGAATCCTCCTATTCAGAACAGACGCACCCGCACCAGCAGCTGCATCGCGATCAACCCCAATACAAAACCTATGCCACCGTAGATGATGGCCTGTAGGAGCCGGTTGGTCCGCTTTTGAGCGGCCAGCAGCTCCAGCAGTTCACGGCGGTGGTCGGCCGGCCGATTTTCGAGGTAATCGTGCAGGAGGCGCGGCAGCTGCGGCAGCAGCTTGGCGTAGCGCGGCGCCTCGGCGCGCAGCTGCTCCAGCAGCTTGCGCGGGCCGATCTGGTCGCTCATCCACTTCTCGAGGAAGGGCTTGGCGGTGTGCCATAGGTCCAGCTCCGGGTCGAGCTGGCGGCCCAGGCCTTCGATGTTGAGCAGGGTCTTCTGCAGCAGCACCAGCTGCGGCTGGATCTCGACGTGGAAGCGGCGCGAGGTCTGGAACAGACGCATCAGCACCATGCCGAGCGAGATCTCCTTGAGCGGCCGGTCGAAGTAGGGCTCGCAGACGGTGCGGATCGCCGCCTCCAGCTCGTCGATGCGGGTGCCCTCCGGCACCCAGCCGCTTTCCAGGTGCAGCTCGGCGACCCGCTTGTAGTCGCGCCGGAAGAAGGCCGCGAAGTTCTGCGCCAGGTATTCCTTGTCGGACTCGGTCAGCGTGCCGATGATGCCGAAGTCCAGCGAGATGTAGCGCCCGAAGGTAGCCGGGTCCAGGCTGATCTGGATGTTGCCCGGGTGCATGTCGGCATGGAAGAAGCCGTCCCGGAACACCTGCGTGAAGAAGATGGTGACGCCGTCGCGCGCCAGCTTCGGGATGTCCACGCCGGCGGTGCGCAGGCGGTCCAGCTGCGCGATGGGCACGCCCTTCATGCGCTCCATCACGATCACCTCGGGATGGCAGAAGTCCCAGAACATCTCCGGGATCATCACCAGGTCGAGTTTGCTCATGTTGCGCCGCAGCTGCGCGGCATTGGCGGCCTCGCGCACCAGGTCGAGCTCGTCGTGCAGGTACTTGTCGAACTCGGCCACCACCTCGCGCGGCTTGAGGCGCTTGGCATCGCTCGACAGGTTCTCGACCCAGGCGGCCATCATGGCCATCAGCTCCAGGTCCTTCTCGATCAGGCCGCGCATGCCGGGCCGCAGCACCTTGACCGCAACCTCCCGCACCAGCCCGCCGGGCTCGCGCAGGGTGGCGAAGTGCACCTGCGCGATCGAGGCGCTGGCCACCGGCGTCTCGTCGAACTCGACGAAGACCTCGCCCACCGGCCGGCGGAAGGCGCGCTCGATGGTCGCGATCGCGATCCTGGAGTCGAAGGGCGGCACGCGGTCCTGCAGCCAGGCCAGCTCGTCGGCGATGTCGGGCGGCAGCAGGTCGCGCCGCGTCGACAGCACCTGGCCGAACTTGACGAAGATCGGCCCCAGGCTTTCCAGTGCCTCGCGCAGCCGCTGGCCCCGGGGCGCATCGAGCTTGCGGCCGAAGGACACGATGCGCGTCACCACGCGCAGCCAGGGCTTCTGGAAGCTGCTGAGCACGAGCTCGTCGAGCCCGTAGCGCAGCGCGACGAGGACGATGAAGATGCCGCGGTAGAAGCGCCTCATTCGGCGCCTGCGGAGCCCGCGGGCTTGCCGCCGCGCTCACCGACGAACTGCCGCAACCCCTCCACCACGCGCTTGGCGCTGTTCGCGATGGTGTGGGCCGGCACATCGCCGATCAGGCGCGCCAGGTCGTCCTCCACGTCCCAGCGCACATGGTCGACCAGCCAGTTGACCTCGGCGGCCAGCTGCACGTCGCCCTCGATGCGCACCGCCGGCTTCTCGCCGCGGACGGCCGCCCGCGCCAGGCCGAAGGGCGAAGTCTCGGCAAGCACCAGCATGAGCTCGGGCACCGCGCCCTCGGGCGCCAAGTCGAGCAGGCCGGCCGGCGTGGCGACGACCTTCATGGTCACGAAGCGCCATTCGAACTCCACCACCCTGCCCTGCTGGCGCGCCAGGCGCTGCTGGGCTTCGGGCTCCTGCTGGAGCACGTGGTTGAGGAAGAGCACGGCGCGGTGCTGGACCTCATGAATCACCCAGTCCGGCGGCTGCAGGCGGCTGCCGACGCGGTTGATGAAATCGTCAAGAAAAGAAAAAGGGGACGATGGTGTAACCATGTCCCCATTATCCCGGTCTTGCGACCGGCTTCGAAGCGTACTGCGCCTACTGCAGGGCCTGCACCCCGGCCACCAGCCAGCCGCTCGAGCCGCTGGTCGGCTTGGTCATGTTCCAGACTTCGCGGAAGGGGCTCGGGCCGGAGGACAGGTCCTCGCGGATCATGCCGGAGAACTCCACGCTCGCCAGGTAGGCGTCGGGCAGCTCCTCGATACCGAGCAGCTTGGCGTCGAGCATCACGACTTCGGTCTTGTTGGGCTGACCGCCGGTGTGGTTTTCGCGCTCGGCCAGCTGCTGGCGGATCTCGCCGACCATGCCGTCGGTCATCATCGAACGCAGGGTGTTGATGTCGGCACGATCCCAGGCGTCCTGCAGGGTCACGAAGTTGCGCTTGGCCGCGGCCAGGAAGCCGTCGACGTCGAAGCCGGCCGGGATGCCCCACGACTGCGCGCCGCTCAGGGCCGAGCCGATCAGGCTGCCGCCGCCGGCCGCTGCCGCGCCCGCCATCGACGAGCCGCCGGTGTGGTGCTCGAGCTGCGCCGGGCTTGCGTCGAAGGCCGCGGTGTTGCGCTCCCAGGGACGGGCCGACGCGTCGTTGCCGACGTTGTTCGGGCTGTACTCCACGGGCGAAGCAGGATTGGCAGGACTCCCCGCCCCCTGGAAGGCGAAGCCGCCGCTGCGCTGAGCGCCGGCCGCACGGGAACGCGCCGCGAAGATGCGCCACACCACCACGGCCGCCACCACCAGCAGGACGATCAGCAGGATGTTGCCGAAGGCCGCACCCAGGCCGAGCGAGTGGGCGAGCCAGGCCAGGCCCAGGCCCGCGGCCAGGCCACCGAGCATCGCGCCCCAGGGCTTCTTGGGTGCTGCAGCCGGTGCGGCTGCCGTCGCAGGCTTGGCCGCCGCGTTGCTCACGTTGCTCTGCGCGGGCGCACCGGGCGTGGCCGGCGCGGTGGGCGTGGCCTCGCGCTGCGTCACGTTGCTCGACTGCTTGCCGACGGACTTGCCGCCGCCCAGGCGGCGTGCGTCGGCATCCATGCTTCCGACGGCCAGGGCACACACCAACATAACGGACAACAAACTTTTCATGACGTCTCCTCTAACGGCAAAGAAATCTCTTCTGATCATCAACACTTGATTCCAACATGCAGGGCGACGACGCCCCCCGTCATGTTGTGATAGTCCACATGTCCGAAACCGCCCTCTTTCATGAGGGTCTTGAGCTCCTCCTGCGAGGGATGCATCCGGATCGATTCGGCCAGGTAGCGGTAGCTCGCGTCGTCGCCCGCCACGACCTTGCCCAGGCGCGGGAGCACGCTGAAGGAGTACCAGTCGTAGATCTTCGACAGCGGCTTGGCGACCTTCGAGAACTCCAGCACCAGCAGCTTGCCGCGCGGCTTGAGCACGCGGTTCATCTCCTTGAGCGCCAGGTCCTTGTGCGTCATGTTGCGCAGGCCGAAGGCGACGCTCACGAGGTCGAAATGGTTGTCGGGGAAGGGGAGTTTCTCGGCATCGCAGACCAGCGTGGGCAGCGCGACGCCGGCATCGAGCAGCCGGTCGCGGCCGGTGCGCAGCATGGCCTCGTTGATGTCGGTGTGGATCACCTCGCCGGTGGCGCCGACCTTCTTCGCGAAGGCGAGTGCGAGGTCGCCGGTGCCGCCGGCGATGTCCAGCACCTTCGAGCCCTCGCCCACGTTGGCGACCATCACGGTGTAGGCCTTCCAGGCGCGGTGCAGGCCACCCGACATCAGGTCGTTCATCAGGTCGTAGCGGTTGGCGACCGAGTCGAACACGCCGCGTACGCGCCGTGCCTTGTCGCCTTCCTCGACCGTTTCGAAGCCGAAATGGGTGCTGCTCATGCAGCTGATGTTAGGCCGGAAGCGTTCACATCAAGCCGACGCCCCTGCAAGGACGCCGGGCATTCGTTGCTTTTTGCGGCGAGGGAGTCCGGCTTCTTCAGTGGCTGCCGCAGGCGTGGCCGCCCTTCTCGGCCATCGGCGCATCGCGGTCGACGCCGGCGGCGGCAAGGCGGCGCTCGTACTCGGCCCACAGTTCGTCCTGCTTCGCGCCCAGCTCGTACAGCAGGTCCCAGGAGTAGATGCCGGTGTCGTGGCCGTCGGAGAAGCTGGGTTGCACCGCGTAGTTGCCGACCGGCTGAAGGTCCAGCAGATCGACGTTGCGCTTGCCGGTCTGAAGCACCTCCTGGCCCGGCCCATGGCCCTGCACCTCGGCCGAGGGCGAGTAGATGCGCATCAGCTCGAAGGGGATGCGGAAGCTGGCGCCATCGGAAAAGCCCACTTCCAGCACACGCGACTGGTTGTGTACGGTGATCGACTGGGGCGTCGGCGCGCCCGTTTGCAAACCTGCCATCAGGAACTCCTTGTCGCCAGGCGCCGGGACATTTCCCGCTCCAGCGCCTCCAGTTTGACCTCGATTGCGGCCTCGCGTTGCGGGTCGCGATCCCGCTGTGCGTCAGCCCACACCGGCGCAGGGAAGCGCGAGTCCCAGTCGAAGCGTGCGATCACGTGCCAATGCAGGTGCGGCACCATGTTGCCGAGCGCGGCAAGATTGATCTTGGCGGGCGCGAGCGCCTCGCGCAGGCTCTGCTCCACGGCTGCGACGGCCTCCATGCACAGCGCGCGGTCCTCCGGCGCCAGATCGGACCACTCGGCCACATGGTCTTTCCAGACGACGCGGTAGAAGGCGGGAAAGCCCTCCTCGGCCGCATGGATGACGCGAAACGCCGGCGCCTCGAACACCACGCGGCCGCCGGGCCCCTCGCAGAGCGGGCAGCCCGCCACGCGCACCGCCGTCATACCAGCACCCGCTCGATCCCGCCGTGGTTGGCAGCCGCCACGTACGTGGGCATCCAGTCCTTGCCAAGGATCTTGTTGGCCATCTCGACCACGATGTAGTCGGCCTCCAGCAGGCCGTTGTCCAGGTCCTTGCCGTAGCGGCTCAGGCCCTGCAGGCAACTCGGGCAGCTGGTGAGGATCTTGACGTTGTCCTTGGGTGCGACCAGGCCGCCGCTGCGCAGCGCGGCCTCGCCCTTGCGCAGCTCCTCTTCCTTGCGGAAGCGGATCTGCGTCGAGATGTCCGGCCGCGTCACGCCGAGCGTGCCGGACTCGCCGCAGCAGCGGTCGTTCTTGAGCACCTGGTCGCCGACCAGCGCCTTCACCGTCTTCATCGGGTCCTGCAGCTTCATCGGGCTGTGGCAGGGGTCGTGGTAGAGGTAGGCGCCGCCGTTCGTGTCACCGAGCGTGATGCCCTTCTCCAGCAAATACTCGTGGATGTCGATGATCCGGCAGCCCGGGAAGATCTTCTCGAACTGGTAGCCCTGTAGCTGGTCGTAGCAGGTGCCGCAGCTCACCACCACGGTCTTGATGTCCAGGTAGTTCAGCGTGTTGGCCACCCGATGGAAGAGCACGCGGTTGTCGGTGATCATCTTCTCGGCCCGGTCATATTGGCCGCTGCCGCGCTGCGGATAGCCGCAGCAGAGATAACCCGGCGGCAGCACGGTCTGCACGCCCGCGTGCCAGAGCATCGCCTGCGTGGCCAGCCCCACCTGCGAGAACAGGCGTTCCGAGCCGCAGCCCGGGAAATAGAACACGGCCTCGGTCTCGGGGGTGGTGGCCTTCGGGTCGCGGATGATCGGCACGTAGTCGGCATCCTCGATGTCGAGCAGCGCGCGCGCGGTCTTGTTGGGCAGACCGCCCGGCATCTTCTTGTTGACGAAGTGGATCACCTGCTCCTTGATCGGCGCCGGCCCCAGCGTCGCCGGCGGCGCCGAGGTCTGCTTCTTCGCCAGGCCGCGCAGCAGGTCGTTGGCCAGGCGCTGGGCCTTGAAGCCGATGTCCACCATGCCGACGCGCATGGCCTTGATGGTCTGCGGGTTGGTCGCGTTGAGGAACAGCATCGCCGCCGCATTGCCGGGGCGGAATGACTTCTGGCCCATTTTGCGCAGCAGGTTGCGCATGTTCATGGAGACGTCGCCGAAGTCGATGTTGACCGGACAGGGCGTCAGGCACTTGTGGCAGACCGTGCAGTGGTCGGCCACGTCCTCGAACTCCTCCCAGTGCTTGATGCTGACGCCGCGCCGGGTCTGCTCCTCGTAGAGGAAGGCCTCGACCAGCAGAGAGGTCGCGAGGATCTTGTTGCGCGGCGAGTAGAGCAGGTTGGCGCGCGGCACGTGGGTGGCGCACACGGGCTTGCACTTGCCGCAGCGCAGGCAGTCCTTGACGCTGTCGGCAATGGCGCCGATGTCGCTCTGCTGCATGATCAGCGACTCGTGCCCCATCAGCCCGAAGCTGGGCGTGTAGGCGTTGGTCAGGTCGGCATAGAGCCCCGGCCCGGCATGCATCGAGGGCCGCAGCAGCTTGCCCTTGTTGAAGCGCCCTTCGGGGTCGACGCGCTGCTTGTAGTCGGCAAAGGGTTGCAGCTCTTCGTCGGACAGGAACTCGAGCTTGGTGATGCCGATGCCGTGCTCGCCCGAGATCACGCCGTCCAGGCTGCGCGCGAGCACCATGATCCGCGCCACCGCCGCATGCGCGGTCTGCAGCATCTCGTAGTTGTCGCTGTTGACCGGGATGTTGGTGTGCACGTTGCCGTCGCCGGCGTGCATGTGCAGCGCCACCCAGACCCGGCCCTTGAGCACGCGCTGGTGGATCGCGTTGCACTCGGCCAGGATGGGCGCGAACTCGGCGCCGGAGAAGATGTCGGCGAGCGGCGCGCGGATCTGCGTCTTCCAGCTCGCGCGCAGCGAATGGTCCTGCAATTGCGGGAACAGCGCGTCGATCTGGTCCAGCCAGCCCTGCCACAGCGCGCGAACCTCGCGCACCAGCGCCACGGCCTGCGCCACGCGGTCCTCCAGCAGCTCGGCCGAGGAGATCTCGCTGGCATCGTCGCTCTTGCCCAGCGGCAGGTGGCCGCGCAGGAAGAAGGCTTCCAGCTCGTCGGCGAGCTGGAGCTTGTTCTGCAGCGACAGCTCGATGTTGATGCGCTCGATGCCGTCGGTGTATTCGGCCATGCGCGGCAGCGGGATCACCACGTCCTCGTTGATCTTGAAGGCGTTGGTGTGGCGGCTGATGGCGGCCGTGCGCTTGCGGTCCAGCCAGAACTTCTTGCGCGCCTCGGGGCTGATGGCGATAAAGCCCTCGCCGCTGCGCGAATTCGCGATGCGCACCACCTCGGAGGTCACGCGCGCCACCGCGTCGGCGTCGTCGCCGGCGATGTCGCCGAACAGCACCATCTTCGGCAGGCCGCCGTGCTTCTTGGACTTGGTCGCGTAGCCAACCGCCTTCAGGTAGCGGTCGTCCAGGTGCTCGAGACCGGCGAGCAGCACGCCCGAACGCTTCTGCTCGGCGAACATGAAGTCCTTGATCTCGACGATGCTGGGCACCGCGTCCTTGGCGTTGCCGAAGAACTCCAGGCACACCGTGCGGGTGTGCGCCGGCATGCGGTGCACCACCCAGCGGCAGCTGGTGATCAGGCCGTCGCAGCCCTCCTTCTGGATGCCCGGCAGGCCCGAGAGGAACTTGTCCGTCACGTCCTTGCCCAGGCCCTCCTTGCGGAAGGTCTTGCCCGGGATCTCGAGCCGCTCGCTGCGCAGCTTCGTCCGGCCGTCGGCCGCGAAGTACTGCAGATCGAAAACCGCGCTCTCGGCGTCGTGGATCTTGCCCAGGTTGTGGCCGATGCGCGTGACCTCCAGCCACTCGGCCTCCGGGGTCACCATGCGCCAGGAGGCCAGGTTGTCGAGCGCCGTGCCCCACAGCACCGCCTTCTTGCCGCCCGCGTTCATCGCGACGTTGCCGCCCACGCAGGAGGCCTCGGCCGAGGTGGGGTCGACCGCGAACACGAAGCCCGCGCGCTCGGCCGCGTCGGCCACGCGCTGGGTGACCACGCCCGCCTCGGTCCAGACGGTGGGCACCGGCTGGTCGAGGCCGGGCAGCGACACCATCTCGACCTCGGTCATCGCCTCCAGCTTCTCGGTGTTGATGACGGCGCTGTTCCAGGCCAGCGGGATCGCCCCACCGGTATAGCCGGTGCCGCCGCCGCGCGGGATGATGGTGAGCCCGAGCTCGATGCAGCCCTTGACCAGCGCGGCCATCTCGGCCTCGCTGTCGGGCGTCAGCACGACGAAGGGGTACTCGACCCGCCAGTCGGTCGCATCGGTCACGTGCGACACGCGCGAGAGGCCGTCGAACTTGATGTTGTCCCGCGCCGTGAGCCGGCCCAGGGTGCGCGTGGCCTTGCGCCGCAGCGCCGCGACGTCGCGGAACAGGGTGTCGAAGGCCTGCACCGCCTGCGCCACGAGCGCCGTGAGCTCGCCCACCAGCGCGTCGCGCTGCGCGGCGGCGTCGGGGGTGCGGCGCTTCTGCACTTCGGACAGGCGGTGGTTGAGCGCATCGACCAGCTGGCCGCGCCGGCGCGGGTTGTCCAGCAGGTCGTCGACCAGGTAGGGGTTGCGCTGCACGACCCAGATGTCGCCCAGCACCTCGTAGAGCATGCGCGCGGAGCGGCCGGTGCGGCGCTCGGAGCGCAGGGTCTGCAGCAGCTCCCAGCCGCGCTCGCCCAAGAGGCGGATCACGATCTCGCGGTCGGAGAAGCTGGTGTAGTTGTAGGGGATCTCACGCAATCGCGCGGGCTCTGCGGCCTGCGACAACAACGCCGTCAACGCGGTCGGTGCATTCATCGGGGTGGGCCTCGGTCGGGCGCTGCGCGCCCCTGAACCAGGGCCATCGATTTTAAGTCAGGGGCGCATGCCGCGCCTGGCATTCAGAACAGCACCCGGCTGCGGATCGTCCCCGGCACCTGGGCCAGCTTCTCGAGCGCGAGGTCGGAGTACGCAGCGTCGACGTCCGTCACCACGTAGCCCACTTTCTCGTTGGTCTGCAGGTACTGCGAGGCGATGTTGATCTCGTTCTCGGCGAACACGCGATTGATCTCCGAGAGCACACCGGGCACGTTGCGGTGGATGTGCAGCAGCCGGTGCTTGCCCGGGTGCGCGGGCAGCGCCACCTCCGGGAAGTTGACCGAGGAGGTGGAAGTGCCGTTGTCGCTGTACTTGACCAGCTTCTCGGCCACTTCGAGCCCGATGTTGGCCTGCGCCTCCATCGTGGAGCCGCCGATGTGCGGGGTGAGGATCACGTTGTCCAGCCCGCGCAGCGGCGACTGGAACTCGTCCTTGTTGCTGCGCGGCTCGACCGGGAACACGTCGATCGCGGCGCCCAGCAGCCTCTTCTGCCGGAGTGCCTGGGCCAGCGCCTCGATGTCGACCACGGTGCCGCGCGAGGCATTGATCAGGATCGAGCCGGGCCGCATGGCCGCGAGCTCCTTCGCGCCGATCATCCACTGCGTGGCGGCCGTCTCGGGCACGTGCAGGCTCACGATGTCGCTCTGCAGCAGCAGCTCGTTGAGCGTGCGCACCTGGCGCGCGTTGCCCAGCGGCAGCTTGGTGACCACGTCGAAGAAGGCCACCTGCATGCCCAGCGCCTCGGCCAGCACCGACAGCTGCGCGCCGATCGAGCCGTAGCCCACGATGCCCAGGGTCTTGCCGCGGATCTCGAAGGCGTTCTCGGCCGACTTGAGCCAGCCGCCGCGGTGCGCCACCGCGCTCTTCTCGGGGATGCCGCGCAGCAGCAGGATGGCCTCGGCCAGCACCAGCTCGGCGACCGAGCGCGTATTGGAATAAGGGGCGTTGAAGACTGCCACGCCATGTTCGCGCGCGGCTTCGAGGTCGATCTGGTTGGTGCCGATGCAGAAGGCCCCGACCGCCACCAGCTTCTGGGCTGCGGCGAACACCTCGGCCGTCAGCTGGGTGCGCGAGCGGATGCCGAGGAAATGCACGTCGGCGATGCGCTTGCGAAGCTCCTCCTCGGGCAGGGCGCCCGCCAGCGTCTCGATGCTGGTGTAGCCGGCGGCGCGCAGCACTTCGACAGCCGAAGGGTGAATGCCTTCGAGGAGAAGGAACTTGATCTTGCTTTTGTCTAGGGAGGTCTTGCTCATACGCGTCGCGGAAGCCCCGGCCAACTCAAGAGGAGGCAGCACCTGAAAAAGGGAGGGCGATGCTAGCATGGTGCAGCGCAGCAAGCAGCCCTCATCGAGCCCGCGGCCCAGACGCAAAAAGGGTTTCCCCGTCTTCTGGCGCACCGCCGTAGTGCGACAAAATGTGACGCAGTCGTGTCATACGCACGGCCTAGCATCCGCGCTTTTGTTTCCTCCTCAGGAGTCTCTTTCATGCGATTCAAGACCCTCGCCGTGGGCTCGGCGCTCGCCGCCACGCTCGCCCTGCCGGCGCTGGCCCAGACCGAAATCCAGTGGTGGCATTCCATGACCGCCGTCAACGGCGAATGGGTCAACGACCTGGCCAAGCAGTTCAACGAGAGCCAGAAGGAATACAAGATCGTGCCCACCTACAAGGGCAGCTACGACGAATCGATGACGGCCTCGATCGCCGCCTTCCGGGCCGGCAATGCGCCGCACATCCTGCAGGTGTTCGAAGTGGGCACCGCCACCATGATGGCCAGCAAGGGCGCCGTGATCCCGGTGGGCCAGGTCATGAAGGACGCCGGCGCCAAGTTCGACCCGAGCGCCTACATCTCCGCCGTGGCCGGCTACTACACCGCGCCCAACGGCCAGATGCTGAGCTTCCCCTTCAACAGCTCGACCACCGTCTACTACTACAACAAGGACGCCTTCAAGGCCGCCGGCCTCGACACCGAGAAGGCGCCGGCCACCTGGCCCGAGGTAGTCGCCGCCGCCGCCAAGCTCAAAGCGGCCGGCCACAAGTGTCCCTTCACCACCGCCTGGCAGGGCTGGACCCAGCTCGAGAGTTTCTCGGCCTGGCACAACGTCGAGTTCGCGACCAAGAGCAACGGTCTGGCGGGCATGGACGCGCGCATGAAGATCAACTCACCGCTGCACGTGCGCCACATCGAGAACCTGTCGAACATGGCCAAGCAGGGCCTCTTCGTCTACAAGGGCCGCGGCAACGTGCCCGAAGCGAGCTTCGTCTCCGGCGAGTGCGCGATGATCAACACCTCCTCGGGCTTCTACGGCAACGTCGCCAAGAACGCCAAGTTCGCCTACGGCCTGGCGCCCCTGCCCTACTACCCCGACGTGCCGGGCGCGCCGCAGAACACCGTGATCGGCGGCGCCAGCCTCTGGGTGATGTCGGGCAAGAAGCCGGCCGAGTACAAGGGCGTGGCCGAGTTCTTCAAGTTCATCTCGACGCCAGAGGTGCAGTCCGCCAGCCACAAGCGCACCGGCTACCTGCCGATCACCACCGCGGCCTACCAGCTGACCGAGAAGTCGGGCTTCTACAAGCAGAACCCCGGCACCGACGTGGCGGTAACGCAGATGATCCGCAAGGTGACCGACAAGAGCCGCGGCATCCGCCTGGGCAACTACGTGCAGATCCGTGCCATCGAGGACGAAGAGCTGGAACAGGTCTGGTCGGGCAAGAAGGCGCCCAAGGAGGCACTGGATTCGATCGTCAAACGCGGCGACGAACTCCTGGAGCGCTTCCAGAAGGCGAACAAGAGCTGAAGCCTGCGGCCCGCTTGGCCGCAGTAGACTCGACGCCCGCCGTACGCAGAAGCCGGCGGGCTTTCTTTTTCTGAGGGATTCATGGAAAAACGCGTCGTCTTCCGCTCGGGCTGGCTGCCCTGGGCGCTGCTTGCGCCGCAGCTGATCGTCATCACGGTGTTCTTCTTCTGGCCGGCCAGCCAGGCGCTGATGCAGTCGCTGCAGGTGCAGGACGCCTTCGGCAGCTCGACCGAATGGGTGGGGCTGCAGAACTTCAGGCAACTCTTCGACGACCCGGGCTACATCGAGTCCTTCAAGACCACTGCCCTTTTCTCGGTGCTGGTGGCCTTCTTCGGCATCAGCCTCTCGCTGTTGCTGGCGGTGTTCGCGGACCGGGTGGTGCGCGGCGCGATGGTCTACAAGACCTTGCTGATCCTGCCCTATGCGGTGGCGCCGGCCGTGGCGGCCGTGCTGTGGGTCTTCATGTTCTCTCCCTCGCTGGGCGTGGTGTCCTATGCGCTCGGCAAGTTCGGCTTCGAATGGAACCACCTGCTCAATTCGGGCCATGCCATGACGCTGATCGTGCTGGCCTCGGTGTGGAAGCAGATCTCCTACAACTTCCTGTTCTTCCTGGCCGGCCTGCAGTCCATCCCCAAGTCACTGATCGAGGCCGCATCAATCGACGGCGCACGGCCCTGGCGCCGCTTCTGGACGGTGCAGTTCCCGCTCCTGTCGCCCACCACCTTCTTCCTGCTGGTGATCAACGTGGTCTACGCCTTCTTCGACACCTTCGCGATCGTCGACGCGGCGACGCAGGGCGGCCCCGGCAAGGACACGGCGATCCTGGTCTACAAGGTCTACTACGACGGCTTCAAGGCCATGGACCTGGGCGGCTCGGCCGCGCAGTCGGTGGTGCTGATGGCGATTGTCATCGTGCTCACGGTCATCCAGTTCCGCTATGTGGAAAAGAAGGTGAACTACTGATGAACCCCCACGCTCATCACTTCGTGTATCGCTGCCCCCCGAGGGGGCGCTCAGTGCCCTTCGGGCGGCCGGGCGGGCACTGATGGTCGAACGCAGAACCACCCTCGGCATCCTGGCCCACGCCGTCATGATCGTCGGCGTCCTGATCGTGGCCTTCCCGCTTTACCTCGCCTTCGTGGCCTCCAGCCACACCGCGCAGGAGGTGCTGCAGGCACCGATGTCGCTGATACCCGGCGGCCATCTCTGGGAGACCTACAAGGCTGCCCTCTTCGGCCGCGCCAGCGGCGCCGGCTCGACGGCGCCCGTGGCACGCATGATGTGGGTCAGCCTGGTCTCGGCGCTGGTCATCACCTTCGGCAAGATCGCGATCTCGCTGCTGTCGGCCTTCGCGGTGGTGTACTTCCGCTTCCCCTTCAAGAGCCTGTGCTTCTGGGCCATCTTCATCACGCTGATGCTGCCGGTGGAAGTGCGTATCGGCCCCACCTACCAGGTGGTGTCGGACCTCGGCATGCTCAACACCTACGCCGGCCTCACCATCCCGCTGATCGCCTCGGCGACGGCCACCTTCCTGTTCCGCCAGTTCTTCCTCACCGTGCCCGACGAGCTGGTCGAGGCCGCCCGCATGGACGGCGCCGGCCCGATGCGCTTCTTCTGGGACGTGCTGGTGCCGCTGTCGAAGACCTCGATCGCGGCGCTGTTCGTGATCCAGTTCATCTACGGCTGGAACCAGTACCTCTGGCCGCTGCTGGCCACCACCAGCGAGGACATGTACCCGGTGGTGATCGGCATCAAGCGCATGATCGCCGGCGGCGAAGGGCAGAACGAATGGAACATCGTGATGGCCACCGCCATCCTGGCGATGTTGCCGCCCGCCCTGGTGGTGATCCTCATGCAGAAATGGTTCGTCAAGGGCCTGGTCGATACCGAAAAATAAGACAACTCATGGCAGCTCTCTCCTTCCGCAACGTCATCAAGCGCTACGGCCACGGCGCCAAGGCCAACCAGGTGATCCACGGCGTCAGCGCCGAGATCGCGGACCGCGAATTCATCGTCATCGTCGGCCCCTCGGGCTGCGGCAAGTCCACGCTGCTGCGCATGGTGGCCGGCCTCGAGGAGGTCAGCGCCGGCGAGATCGCGATCGGCAAGCGGGTGGTGAACCAGCTCGAGCCGGCCGAGCGCGACATCGCGATGGTGTTCCAGAACTACGCGCTGTATCCGCACATGAGCGTGTTCCAGAACATGGCCTACGGCCTGAAGATCGCCAAGGTGCCGGTGGACGAGATCAAGACGCGCGTCGACAAGGCCGCCAAGATCCTCGAGCTCGGCCACCTGCTCGCGCGCAAGCCGCGCGAGCTCTCCGGTGGCCAACGCCAGCGCGTGGCCATGGGCCGCGCGATCGTGCGGCAGCCGCAGGTCTTCCTGTTCGACGAGCCGCTGTCCAACCTGGACGCCAAGCTGCGCGCCCAGACCCGCCTGGAGATCCAGAAGCTGCACCGCGAGCTGGGCATCACCTCGCTCTTCGTCACCCACGACCAGGTCGAGGCGATGACGCTGGCGCAGCGCATCATCGTGATGAATGCCGGCGTGATGGACCAGTTCGGCACGCCCGAGGAGGTGTATGCGCGCCCCGCCACCACCTTCGTCGCCAGCTTCATCGGCTCGCCGCCGATGAACCTGCTCAAGCAAGCGCCGGGCGTGCGCCCCGGGATGATCCTCGGCATCCGTCCGGAGCACCTCACGCTCGACGCGGACGGCTGGTCGGTGCAGGTCGAGTATGTCGAGCTGCTGGGCGCCGAGCGGCTGATCTACGGCCGCGTCGGCGGCGAGCAGCTGGTGGTGCGTGCCGACGAAAGCCAGCCGGCGCCGGTGGCCGGTGACACGGTGAAGATCGCGGCGCGGCAGGACAAGCTGCACTGGTTCGACGCCGGTTCCGGCAAACGCGCCGCATGAAGCCCTGGCCCTACCCTTTCTGGATCGCGCATCGCGGCGCCGGCAGGCTGGCCCCGGAAAACACCCTCGCCGCATTTCGCCTGGGCGCCGATCACGGCTATCGCATGTTCGAGTGCGATGCCAAGCTCAGCGCCGACGGCGTGCCCTTCCTGCTGCACGACAGCACGCTCGAGCGCACCAGCAACGGCCACGGCATCGCGGGCGAGCAGCCGTGGAGCGCGCTCGCCCAGCTCGATGCCGGCGCCTGGCACTCGCGCCGCTACGCCGGCGAGCCGCTGCCCACGCTCGAAGCGCTGATCCGCTTCTGCCTGGCCAATCGCCATCTGCTCGATATCGAGATCAAGCCCACGCCCGGCGTCGAGCGGCGCACCGGCGAGGCGGTCGCGCAGCTGGCGGGCAGGCTCTGGACGGCCACCGACCTGGCGCCGCCCTTCCTCACCTCCTTCTCGCCCGAATCCCTCGAGGGCGCGCGCTCGGCGCAGCCCGACCTGCCGCGCGGACTGCTGCTCGATACGTTGTGGGACGGCTGGCTCGACACCGCGCGCCGGCTGGACTGCGCGGCGATCGTCTGCAACTATGCGCTGTGGGACACCGCCACCGTGGCCCAGGTGCATGCCGCCGGCATGCGCGCGCTGAGCTACACCGTCAACGACGAATCGGTGGCGCGCTGGCTGGCCGGGCTCGGCACCGACGGCGCCGTTACCGACCGCGTCGACCGCTTCAGCCCGGTTCCTTGATCCCGCGCCGCGCGGGCCCGCGGCAGCGCCCTTCTATGATCCGTGCATGAGCTGGATGCCCCGTCTCGCGGCCCTGCTGCTGGCCGCCGTCCTCGGCAGCGCCGTCTTCGCGCAGGGCGCCGCCGCGCCGCCGGAAGCGACGGTGGCCGAGCTGCGGACCCGGCTCGACGCCGTTCCCACCTCGGTCGAGAGCAACGCGGAGGTGCGCGAACTGCTCGCCCGCATCAACGCGATCGGCACCCAGGCGGAGAAGTTCGTCGCCTCTCGCACCACCCGGCTCAGCGATCTCAACGCGCGCCTGGGCGAGCTGGGCAATCCGCCGGCCGCCGGCGCGCCGCCCGAAGACCCCGATATCACCGGCCAGCGCGCCGCCCTGCTGAAGGAACGCAACGCGCTCGACGCCGACATCCGGCTGGCGCGCCTCATCACCGTCGACGCGCAGCAGCGCGGCAGCGAGCTGCTCGCCAAGCGCCGCAAGCTGTTCGAGGCCCAGCTCACCGAGCGTGCGCCCTCGCCGCTGGGCCGCCAGTTCTGGTTCGACATCAGCGACGCCTGGCCGGCCGACGTGGAGCGCCTGGAGAGCCTGCGCGGCGAGCTGCGGGCCGGCGTCGCCATCGCGCTGCAGCCGGCGCACCGCATATCGGTGCTGGCCAGCCTGGCCGCGGCATTGCTGCTCGCGCTCCTGGGCAACTGGGCGGCCGAGCACGGGCTGGTGCGGTTGGCCGCGCGCGTGCTGCCGTCCGGCCGGCTGCGCCGCTCGCTGCTGGTGATCGCGGTCGTGGGTGTCAACGTGGTGCTGATCGCGCTGGCGGCGCAGGGCGTGTTCGCCACGCTCGACCGCCACGGGATCCTCGGGCCGCAGATCCGCAAGCTGGGCCAGGCGGTGGTGCAGTCCATCATCTTCATCGCCTTCGTGGTCGGGCTCGGGCGGGCGCTGCTGTCCAACCGGCGGCCGTCGTGGCGGCTCCCGCCGATCCCCAACACGATGGCCCGGCGGCTCGCTCCCTTCCCCTGGCTCACGGCCCTGATCGCGGTGCTGGTCTGGGTGCCGAGCCAGATCAACGCGATCGTGGACGCGAGTTTCGCGGCGGTGGTCGCCACCCACGTGGTCACCGCGCTGGCGCTGACGGCGCTGATCGCCACGATGCTGCTGCGCCTGCACGAGCCCGCCGGCACCGCCCCTGCCGATGCCGCCGCCAAGGAGGGGGCCGAGCCGCCGCCCGCCGAGCCCGACCGCCCGCTGTGGATCAGCTTCCTGCTGAGTGCCGTGGCGCTGGCGGCGATCGTGATCTGGGTGCTGGTGGGCATCGGCTATGTCGCGCTGGCCAGCTTCCTGGCCAACCAGCTGACCTGGACCGGGATCGTCGCCTCGGCCTTCTACCTGCTCTTCAAGTTCGCCGACGACCTGTTCATGGCCACGGTGGCCTCGAAGAGCGGACTCGGCCAGAAGCTGCAGAAGAGTTTCGGCTTCGCGCCGCGCACCCTGGACCAGGCGGCGGTGGCGCTCTCGGGCCTGGCGCGGGTCGCGCTCTTCTTCTACATGCTGATCGCGCTGGCCACGCCGCTGGGCACCAGCCCGGGCGAGGTGTTCCAGCGCAGCGGCCAGTTCGGCACCGGCGTCAAGGTCGGCGAGTTCCAATTGGTGCCGGGCGCGATCTTCACCGCCGTCGCGGTGCTGGCCGTCGGCTTCATTGCGCTGCGCGTGTTCAAGAAATGGCTGGGGGCGCGCTACCTGCCGGAGACTTCGCTCGAGCCCGGCATGCAGAGCTCGATCACCACGCTGCTCGGCTACGTGGGCGGCATCGTGGTGATCGCGGTGGCGATGTCGGCGCTGGGCATCGGCGTCGAGCGCATCGCCTGGGTGGCCAGCGCGCTGTCGGTGGGCATCGGCTTCGGCCTCCAGGCGATCGTGCAGAACTTCATCTCGGGGCTGATCCTGCTGGCCGAGCAGCCGGTCAAGGTCGGCGACTGGGTGGTGCTGGGCACGACCGAGGGCGACGTGCGGCGCATCAACGTGCGCGCCACCGAGATCCAGCTGGCCGACCGCTCCACGCTGATCGTGCCGAACTCGGAATTCATCACCAAGACCGTGCGCAACATGACCCTCACCAACGCCGAGGGCCGCCTGCTGATCCGCCTGCCAATGCCTCTGTCGACCGACGCCAAGCTGGCGCGCGAGCTGATGCTGTCGTCCTGCGCCGACCATGGCGGCGTGCTGGTCGCGCCCGCGCCCTCGGTCTCGCTCGAGGGCATCGAGAACGGCATGCTGATCTTCCAGGCCATCGCCTTCGTGCAGAGCCCGCGCCTGGCCGGCGGGGTACGCAGCGATGTGCTGTTCACGATGCTCGAGCGCTTCAAGCAAGCGGGCCTGCCGCTGGCGGCGCCGACCGTGGTGGTGTCGCAGACCGAGCTGCCGGCGCCGCCCGCGCCGGCACCACCGACGCCGCCGCTCACCGCGTGAGCGCGCCCTCGCCCTCCGCCTCTCAGCCGCGCCAGCCGCGCAGCAGCCACCACTGGGCGCTGCCGCAGACCACCACCAGCGCGGCATAGGTCGCCATGCGCCCGTCGCGGCCGAACCAGGCGAGGCCAGCCACCAGCACGAGCAGCCCGGCGGCGAAAGTGACCGCCACTTGCACCCAAAGGCTGACCGCTGCGCTGCGCCTGTGCAGGGCGAGGCGGAACAGCAGGGCGAGAACGAGGGCTACGAAGAAGGCCGGCGCCGCGAAGTTGAGCAGGTGGATCAGCAGGTCGAGCGCGGACATGAGAGGCAAGGGAGTGGCAGCCCGGGGTCATCTCTGGAGCGGAGGACTGCTGCCGGCCACGGATTTTATAATCCCCGGTTATGTCAGTCTGGGCCCTGGGCTTGAACCACACGACCGCGCCGCTCGACCTGCGCGGTCGCTTCGCGTTCGCCATCGACCAGATTGCGCCCACGCTGCACAGCCTGCGCAGCTCTTTCGGCGCCCACCGGCATCCCGATGTCGAGGCGGCCATCATCTCGACCTGCAACCGCACCGAGATCTACTGCGCCGCCGACCACCTGGCCCTCGACCACACGGTCGACTGGCTGGCCCAGAGCGGCGGCGTCGCGCCGGCCTTGCTCCGCTCCCACGCCTACACCCTGCACGACGACAACGCGGCGCGCCACGCCTTCCGGGTTGCCAGCGGGCTCGACTCGATGGTGCTGGGCGAGGCCCAGATCCTGGGCCAGATGAAGGACGCGGTCCGTGTCGCCGAGACCGCCGGCTCGCTCGGCAGCACGCTGAACCAGCTGTTCCAGCGCTCCTTCGCGGTCGCCAAGGAAGTGCGCACCGCCACCGAGATCGGCGCCCACTCCATCAGCATGGCCGCCGCCGCCGTGCGGCTGGCGGCCCAGCTGTTCGAGGACCTGAAGCAGACGCGTGTGCTCTTCGTCGGCGCCGGCGAGATGATCGACCTGGCCGTGACGCACTTCGCGGCCAAGGAACCCAAGTCCATCGTCATCGCCAACCGCACGCTGGAGCGCGGCGAGAAGCTGGCCTCTCGCTTCGGCGGCGAGGCGATGCGGCTGGCCGATCTGCCGGGGCGCCTGGCGGAATTCGACATCGTCGTGAGCTGCACCGCCAGCACGCTGCCGCTGATCGGGCTGGGCGCGGTGGAGCGCGCGCTCAAGCTGCGCAAGCACCGCCCGATGTTCATGGTCGACCTGGCCGTGCCGCGCGACATCGAGCCCGAGGTCAAGGCGCTCGAAGACATCTATCTCTACACCGTCGACGACCTGGCCCAGGTGGTCCAGCAGGGCCATGCCAGCCGCCAGGCCGCGGTGGCCGAGGCCGAGGTGATCATCGACGCCGGCGTGCGCAGCTTCATGCACTGGCTCGACCAGCGTGGCAGCGTGCCGCTGATCCAGCAGCTCAATGCCCAGGCCGACGAGTGGCGAGCCACGGAGCTGACCCGCGCGCGCAAGCTGCTGGCCAAGGGCGAGCCGGTCGAGGCGGTGCTGGAGGCCCTGTCCCGCGGGCTCACGCAGAAGATGCTGCACGGCGCCATGGCCGAGCTGCATGCCGGCGACACCACGGCGCGCGAGCACACGGCGCAGGCTATCTCGCGGCTGTTCCTGCGCAAAGAACGTTAGCGGCGCCCGGGGCGCGCTGCCCTCCTCCCCGCTCCTGCCGCATCGCGGCATGGCTCCCTTCCCCGATTTCCCGTTCTCCCCGTGAAACCTTTCCTGCGTCAACAACTCGAGCGCTTTGCGCAACGCCTCGGCGAGCTGGACTTCCTGCTCTCGCGCGAAGACATCATGTCCGACATGACGCAGTACCGAAGCATCTCCCGCGAGCATGCCGAGGTGACGCAGGTGGCGGGCCGCTACCAGCGCTACCTGCAGCGCGAGTCGGACCTGGCGGCCGCGCGCGAGATGCTGGACGACCCGGACATGGCCGAGATGGCCCGGGAAGAGATCGCCGGCGCCGAGGCCGAGCTGGCCTCGCTCGAGGACGAGCTGCAGCGCCTGCTGCTGCCCAAGGACCCGGAGGACGCGCGCAACGCCTTCCTCGAAATCCGCGCCGGCACGGGCGGCGACGAATCTGCGCTCTTCGCCGGCGACCTGCTGCGCATGTACACGCGCCATGCCGAGCGCGCCGGCTGGCGCTGCGAGATCGTGAGCGCCAGCGAGAGCGAGCTGGGCGGCTTCAAGGAAGTAGTGGTGCGCGTGGTCGGCAACGAGGTCTTCGGGCAGCTGCGCTTCGAGTCCGGCGGCCACCGGGTGCAGCGCGTGCCCGCGACCGAGACCCAGGGCCGCATCCATACCAGCGCCTGCACGGTGGCCGTGCTGGCCGAGCCGGACGAGGCGCAGGCGGTGCAGATCAACCCGGCGGACCTTCGCATCGACACCTACCGCGCCAGCGGCGCCGGCGGCCAGCACATCAACAAGACCGATTCGGCGGTGCGCATCACGCACATCCCGACCGGGATCGTGGCTGAGTGCCAGGACGACCGCAGCCAGCACCGCAACAAGGCCAAGGCGCTGCAGGTGCTGTCGGCCCGCATCCAGGAGAAGGAGCGCAGCGAGCGCGCCGCCAAGGATGCGGCGCTGCGCAAGGGCTTGATCGGCAGTGGGGACCGCAGCGACCGCATCCGGACGTACAACTTCCCGCAGGGGCGGCTGACCGACCACCGCATCAACCTCACGCTCTACAAGCTGCAGACAATCATGGAAGGCGACCTGGGCGAGGTGCTGAAGGCCCTGCGCGCGGCGCGCGAGGCCGAGCAGCTGGCCGAGCTGGAAGCCAGCCTTCCCGCATGAAGCCCGAGGACGGCCGCTCGCCATCGACCGCGGCGCAGATGCTGGCCGCGGCCGCCGCGCTGGGCGTGGAGCGGCTCGACGCCCAATTGCTGCTGTTGCACGTACTGGGCCGGCCCTCGAGTGATCGCGCCTGGCTGCTGGCGCACGACACCGACATCCTGGCCGACACCGTCTGGCCCGCTTTCGCCCGGCTGTGCGCCCGCCGCGTGGCCGGCGAGCCGGTGGCCTACCTGGTGGGCGAGAAGGAATTCCACGGCCTCGGCCTGCAGGTCGACGCCCGCGTGCTGGTGCCCCGGCCCGACACCGAGACCCTGGTCGAATGGGCACTGCAATGCCTGCAGGGCCGCACGGCACCCACGGTGCTCGATCTGGGTACCGGCAGCGGCGCCATCGCGCTGGCGATCCAGCATGCCCGGCCCGATGCCCGGGTTGCAGCAGTCGACCGCAGCGCCGCAGCCCTGGCCGTGGCCCGCGCCAACGCGCAGCGCCTGGGGCTGGCCGTCCGGTTCGCCGAGGCCGACTGGCTGGAAGGTGCCGACGCGGACCTGGACCTGGTGGTTTCCAACCCGCCCTACGTCGCCGCCGGCGACCCGCACCTCGCCGCCCTGCGCCACGAGCCCCTGGGCGCGCTGGCGTCGGGGGCGGACGGTCTGGACGACATCCGCCGCATCGTCGAGGACGCGCCCGCGCATCTGCGCGAGGGCGGCTGGCTGCTGCTCGAGCACGGCTACGACCAGGCGGCGGCGGTGCGCGCCCTGCTCGCGCGGCGCGGCTTCGCCGAGGTGCAAAGCCGCGACGACCTGGCAGGCATCGCGCGCTGCTCGGGCGGGATCTGGCGCGCGGTGAAATAATCCGCCCAACTCATTTTTTGGAGAGGCCCATGTCCGAAGTCCAGCAGCGCATCGACGATCTCGTCAAGACCAACGATCTCGTGCTCTTCATGAAGGGCAACGCCAGTTTCCCGATGTGCGGCTTCTCGGGCCGCGCGATCCAGATCCTCAAGGCCGTGGGCGTCGACACCCGCACACTGAAGACCGTCAATGTGCTCGAGGACGAAGGCATCCGCCAGGGCATCAAGGAATACAGCAACTGGCCGACCATCCCGCAGCTCTACGTCAAGGGCGAGTTCGTCGGGGGCTCGGACATCCTGATGGAGATGTACGAATCCGGCGAGCTGCAGCAGATGCTGAACGGCAGTCCGGCGTGATCTTCCCTCCCGCGGCCATGAGCCGCACGGCCGCTCCGAAGGCGATCGCACCGTAGCCGAAGGCGAAGGTACTCCAGTGATCCACGATCATGCCGATCACGGCCACGCGCACGACACCCCCGCCTGGAAGCACGACGGCGTGCGGGTGATCCCCGGCACCCAGCTCGACACCAACACCGCGCAGACGCCGGGCATGAACCGCGCCGCGGCCATCAACTTCGCGCGCGTCGGCGCGCAGAAGCTCTGGGCCGGCACGGTGACCATCCACCCCGATGCGAAGACCGGCGCCCATCACCACGGACACCTGGAATCCGTGATCTACGTGGTGCGTGGGCACGCCCGCATGCGTTGGGGCGAGCAGCTCGAGTTCACCGCCGAGGCCGGGCCGGGCGACTTCATCTACGTGCCGCCCTACGTCCCGCACCAGGAAATCAACGCCAGCCCGACCGAGGCCCTCGAGTGCGTGCTGTGCCGCAGCGACGGCGAGGCGGTGGCCGTCAACCTCGACATCGAGCCGGTCGAGAAGCCGGAGTCGGTGCTCTGGGTCGACCCGACCCATCCGAAAGGCGGCGTCTAGGCCGCTTTTCAAAAGCCTCCGAAGCGAGAAAACATAGACAAGCGCCGACACCGGGCACGGCTTATGCTGTGCCAAAGTGTGTGCTATCGGAGGTGTCCATGGATTCCCGCCCATCCCGCGACCTGGTTCCAGCATCCACGTCGTCCTTCCAGCTGCCGGTGGCGCACTTGCGCAGTGTGTTCCGCACGCACGATGTCGAGCGCAAGCTCGCCAAGCTCCCCGAACGCGACCACGAACACCTGAGGACCACTTACGAGCGCATGCTCGAGCGCGGTCCCGAGCGCTTCCAGGTCAAGCCCAGCGGCGTGCCCGAAATGGCCGCCCTCTACGCCGAGCTGCCCAACTTCACCGACGTGCTCGACGACGTGCGGCGCCATGTCGCGCTGGCGCAGGACAGCCGCGACGGCCTGGAGGTCACGCCCATGCTGCTGCTCGGCCCGCCCGGCATCGGCAAGACCCATTTCGCCAAGCGGCTGGCCGAACTTCTGGGCACCGGCATGTCGCTGGTGCCGATGAGCTCGATGACCGCTGGCTGGCTGCTCTCGGGCGCCTCCTCGCAGTGGAAGGGCGCCAAGCCCGGCAAGGTGTTCGAGGCCCTGGTCGACGGCCAGTACGCGAATCCGGTGATGGTGATCGACGAGATCGACAAGGCCGGAGCCGACGTGCAGTACGACCCGCTGGGCGCGCTCTACAGCCTGCTGGAGCACGACACCGCCCATGCCTTCGTCGACGAGTTCGCCGAGGTGCCGATCGATGCCAGCCAGGTGATCTGGGTGACGACGGCGAACGACGTGCGCGGCATTCCCGAGCCGATCCTCAATCGGATGAACGTGTTCGAGATCGACGCCCCATCGCCCGATGCGGCGCGGCAGATCGCGCGCCAGCTCTATGCCTCGATTCGCGAGGGTCACGACTGGGGCCGCCGCCTGGTCGAGGAGCCTTCGGCCGACGTGCTCGACCAACTGGCCACGCTGGCGCCACGCGAGATGCGGCGCGCGCTGATGACCGGCTTCGGCAATGCCCGTCTGGCCGGGCGCGATGAGGTGCACGTCGAGGACTTGCCACGCACCGGCCCGGGCCGCAGCCGCATCGGCTTCGTGCAGTAGCGCAGGCGGCGCCGGGTGCTGCTCATGGCACCATGTCGGTCTTCCCCGACCGACCCATGACGCTGACCCAAAGCCTCCTCATCATCGTCCTGCTGATCGCAACCAGCGCCTTCTTCTCTCTGGCGGAGATCTCACTGGCGGCCTCGCGCCGCCTGCGGCTGCGGCAGATGGCCGACGAGGGCGACGCGCGCGCCGAGCGCGTGCTGCGCATCCAGGAGCATCCGGGCCACTACTTCACGGTGGTCCAGATCGGGCTCAATGCGGTGGCCATCCTGGGTGGCGTGGTCGGCGAAGGCTCGCTCAGCCCCTACTTCGCGCGGTTCTTCGAACTCTGGTTCACGGTCCAGGCGGCGCAGACCGCCGCCTTCCTGGCTTCCTTCGTCACCATCATCGCGGTGTTCCTGGTGTTCGCCGATCTGTTCCCCAAGCGCCTGGGCATGAACGACCCGGAGCGCCTGGCGATGCGCATGGTCGGGCCGATGCAGATGCTGATCACCGTACTGAAGCCGCTGGTCTGGCTGTTCACCCAGTGCACCGACCTGCTCTTCAAGCTGCTGCGCATACCCATGCAGCGCGACGACAAGATCACCTCGGCCGACATCCTCGCCATGACCGAGGCCGGCGCCCGCGCCGGCATCCTGGCCGTGCGCGAGCAGCAGGTGATCGCCAACGTGTTCGAGCTCGACACGCGCCTGGTCAGCAGCGTGATGACCTCACGCGACCGCATCGCCTGGTTCCAGAAGGACGACCCCGAGGCGGTGCTGCGCGCCCGCATCGTGGCCGAGCCCTTCTCGGCCTACCCCGTGTGCGAGGGCGACATCGACCACGTGCTGGGCTACGTGGATGCCAAGGACATGTTCCAGCGCGTGCTCAGCGGCCAGCCCCTGGCCTTCGGCCAGGGCCTGCCGCTGCACAAGGCGCTGATCATCCCCGACCGGCTCTCGCTCACCGAGGTGCTGGAGCAGTTCCAGCAGGCGCACGAGGACTTCGCGATCATCGTCAACGAATACGCGCTGGTGGTGGGCGTGATCACGCTCAACGACGTGATGAGCACGGTCATGGGCGACCTGGTCGGCGTGCAGGACGAGGAGCAGCAGATCGTCCGGCGCGACGAAAACTCATGGCTGATCGACGGCGTGACGCCGATCCAGGACGTGCAGCGCGCCCTCGACATCGACGAGCTGCCGCATGCCGACGAGTACGAGACGCTCGCCGGCTTCCTGATGGTGATGCTGCGCCGCGTGCCCAAGCGCACCGACACCGTGAGCTGGGGCGGCTTCACCTTCGAGGTGATGGACGTGGACAGCCACCGCATCGACCAGGTGATGGTCACGCGCGGCGGCGCGGTGGTGGCCACGCCCGCGGCCGTGGCGAGCTAGCCGCTGTCGTCGCGCCGGTCGTTGAAGACCCAGAGCCGCTGGTTGGAGAACACCGCGTTCGGATACGGCGCGCGGCCGCGGCTGCCGTTGTAGCGGCCCAGCGTCATGAAGAGGTCGCCGGCCTCGCGATCGAGGTAGTGGCGCAGTATCACGCAGCCGAAGCGCAGGTTGGTCTGCATGTGGAACAGCTTGGAGGAATCGCCGTCGCCGATCACGCGGGTCCAGAAGGGCATGACTTGCATGAGGCCGCGCGCGCCCGCGCTCGACACGGCGAACTTTCGGAAATTGCTTTCGACCTGGACGAGACCCAGCACCAGGCTGACGTCCAAACCCGCACGCCTGCTCTCGTACCAGACGGTTTGCAGAAACTCGATGCGTTCCTGATGCCCGGGAATCTTCTTCTTCAGCCGCTCGCTCATCTCACCCAACCAGCGCAGGAAGGCGAGGCGCGAGGCGGTATTGCTGAACTCGGGCTTTGGCGGGGCGCTGCTCCGTACGGCAGAGATCAGGGCGTTACGCACCGAATCGATCAGCGGCTCCTCGATCTGAGCGCCGGCATGGGCCGTGCGCGGCAGCAGCGAGAACGGCAGCGTTCCGGCGGCGGCGCCCGCCAGGAGGCACGAGCGCCGGGAAAGGCTCATGCCGCCAGTTTTCCCTTGATGAAGGCTGCGACCTCGGCCACGGGCACCTTGGTCGCCGCCGTGTCGCGGCGGTGCTGGTACTCGAACTGGCCGTCCTTCAGGCCGCGGTCGGAGATGACCACGCGGTGCGGCACGCCGATCAGCTCCCAGTCGGCAAACATGGCGCCGGGGCGCTCGCCGCGGTCGTCGAGCAGCACATCGGCACCGGCGGCCAGCAACTCGCCGTAGAGTGCCTCGGCCGCCTGCTGGACCTCCGCGCTGCGGTCCATGCCGATCGGGCACAGCACCACGGTGAAGGGTGCGATGGCGTCGGGCCAGATGATCCCGCGCTCGTCGTTGTTCTGCTCGATCGCGGCCGCCGGCAGGCGCGAGATGCCGATGCCGTAGCAGCCCATCTCGAGAAACTGCGGCTTGCCGGCCTCGTCGAGGAAGGTGGCGTTCATCGGCTTGCTGTACTTCGTGCCGAGCACGAACACATGGCCGATCTCGATGCCGCGCTCGATCGCCAGCACGCCCTTGCCGTCGGGCGAGAGGTCGCCGGCCACGACGTTGCGCAGGTCGGCCACCAGCTCGGGTTCGGGCAGGTCGCGGCCCCAGTTGACGCCGGTCATGTGAAAGTCGACCTCGTTGGCGCCGGTGATCCAGTCGGCCATCACCGCCACCTCGCGGTCGGCCACCAGCTTCACGGGCTTCTTCAGGGCGAGCGGGCCGAGGTAGCCGGGCTCGCAGCCGAAGTGCTCGTCGATCTCGGCGCTGGTCGCGAAGCGGAAGCCCTGGTCCAGGCCCGGCACCTTGCTCACCTTGATCTCGTTCATCTCGTGATCGCCGCGCACCAGCAGCAGCCAGACCTGAGAGCTCTCGACGTGGCCGTCGGCGCCGAGCTTGTCGGTGGCCAGCACCAGGGACTTGACGGTGGTCGAAAGCGGCACGCCCAGCAACTCGGCGACCTCCTCGCAGGTGGCCTTGCCCGGCGTGGGGGTCTTGGCCAGCGACTGGGTCGCCGCGGGCCGCGGGCCGGCAGGGGCCAGCGCCTCGGCCTTCTCCATGTTGGCCGCGTAATCGCTGCCGGGGCAGTAGACGATCGCGTCCTCGCCGGTGGCGGCGATCACCTGGAATTCCTGGCTGACGTCGCCGCCGATCGCACCGCTGTCCGCGGCCACCGCGCGGTAGCGCAGGCCGAAACGGTCGAAGATCTTGCGGTAAGCGTCCGCCATGACTTGGTAGCTGGCCTTGGCGCTTTCGAGGTCGCGGTCGAAGCTGTAGGCGTCCTTCATGATGAACTCGCGCCCACGCATCAGGCCGAAGCGCGGACGGCGCTCATCGCGGAACTTGGTCTGGATCTGGTAGAGGTTCTTGGGCAGCTGCTTGTAGCTGCGGATCTCCTGGCGGGCGATGTCGGTGACGACCTCCTCGCTGGTCGGCTGCACGACGAAGCCGCGCTCGTGCCGGTCCTTGATGCGCAGCAGTTCGGGGCCGTAAGCCTGGAAGCGGCCGCTCTCCTCCCACAGCTCGGCCGGCTGGACCACCGGCATGGCGAGCTCGACGGCGCCGGCGCGGTTCATCTCCTCGCGCACGATGGCCTCGACCTTGCGGATCACACGCAACCCCATGGGCATGTACGTGTAGATGCCGGTGCCCAGCTTCTTGATCATGCCGGCGCGCATCATGAGCCGGTGGCTCGCGACTTCGGCGTCAGCCGGCGCTTCCTTGAGGGTGGAGATAAAGAATCGGGAAGCTTTCATCGGTCGCGCAGAAAAGGAATCCAGGTAGGGGAGGAACGCCCGGCGGCGCCCCGGAACCGGTCGCTTTGCCGAGGGCGACCCGGCATGCATAATCGACTCAGTTCAAAAAATTGGGGTTTGATTATGCTCGACCGCGACGGCTTCAGGCCCAACGTCGGCATCATCCTGCTCAACCAGAAGAACCAGGTTTTCTGGGGCAAGCGCATCCGGACCCATTCCTGGCAGTTCCCGCAAGGCGGCATCGATCGCGGCGAGAGTCCCGAACAGGCCATGTTCCGGGAGCTGCACGAAGAAGTCGGACTCCATCCGGAGCATGTGCGCATCGTGGCCCGTACCCGCGACTGGTTGCGCTACGAGGTGCCGGACCGGTTCATCCGCCGTGACGCACGGGGTCACTACAAGGGCCAGAAGCAGATCTGGTACTTGCTGCAGCTGATCGGCCACGACTGGGACCTCAACCTGCGCGCCACCGACCACCCCGAATTCGACGCCTGGCGCTGGCACGACTACTGGGTCCCGCTGGACGTGGTGGTCGAGTTCAAGCGCGGCGTCTATGAAATGGCGCTGACCGAACTGGCCCGCTACCTGCCCCGGCAGGACTTTCGCAACCGATTCCTGCGCAGCAACGTGCGCGCTCGCGAGTTCGAGCGCCATCCGCCCGGCGCAGGCCATGAAACCCACTTCGAATTGCCTCCCGGGGCGAGCTTCGATCCGAATCCCAATGCCCCTCATCCTGCATCCGACCCGTCTTCGACCAACGACCCTCTTCATGCGCCGCGCTAAGCCGGCTCTTGTGCTCGTCCTGGCGGGCGTCCTGGCCGCCTGCGGCTCGACCCCCAGGGACACCGACAACCCGGACTGGGCGCAGGCCGGGATGCCGCCGCCGCCCAAGGTGACCGCCCAGGCCGATGAATGGAAAGAGGCCGAAGTGCCGCCGCCCCCTGCCTTCAGCGAAAGCCGGCTGATCCAGATCGAGATGCCGCCCTACTCGACGCTCAAGTTCGGCATCGACCCGGCCACCCTCAGCGTGACGGGCGATGGTGTTGTGCGCTATGTCGTGGTGGCCAGCAGCAAGACGGGCGGCGGTGGCACCAATGCCTTCTACGAAGGGATCCGCTGCGCCTCGGAGGAGATCAGGCAGTACGCGCGCTACAGCCAGGGGGCCTGGCAGGTCGTGAAGACGGCGGAATGGAAGCGCATCGACGACCGCACGCGCTATGCCAGGGAGCTGTCGCGGCAGGGCGTCTGCCGCGACCACGCGCCGCGCGCCTCGGTGCGTGAGATGCTCCAGCAGATGAAGAACCCGCTGCGCGAGCTCCCGTGAGACTTCAGCCGGGCATCAGGACCATGTTGTCCCGGTGCACCATCTCCGGCTCAGCCACATAGCCCAGCAGGCGCTCGAACTCGGCCGAGGGCTTGCGGCACAGGAGCCGCGCCTCGGCGCTGGAGTAGTTGGCCAGCCCGCGGGCCAGCTCGATGCCTGCGGCGTCCCGTACGGCGATCACGTCCCCACGCGAGAACTCACCCTCGACCGCGGTCATGCCGATCGGCAGCAGGCTCTTGCCCTCGCCCCGCACCTTGGCGGCGGCGCCGGCGTCCACCGTGACCGAGCCGCGCAGCTGCAGGTGATCGGCCATCCAGCGCTTGCGCGCCTGATGCTTGGCAGTCTGCGCCACCAGCAGGGTGCCAATGGACTCGCCGCGCGTCAGGCGCAACAGGGCGTCGGGCTCGCGGCCCCAGGCGATCACGGTCGAGGCGCCCGAGCCCGCGGCGCGCTTGGCGGCCAGGATCTTGGTGATCATGCCGCCACGGCCGAGGCTGCTGCCCGCGCCGCCGGCCATGGCCTCCAGCGCGGCATCGCCCGCGGCCGCCTCGTGCACGAAGCGCGCGTCCGGGTCCTTGCGCGGGTCGGCGGTGTAGAGGCCCTTCTGGTCGGTCAGGATCACCAGCGCATCGGCCTCCACCAGGTTGGCGACCAGCGCGCCCAGGGTGTCGTTGTCGCCGAACTTGATCTCGTCGTTGACCACCGTGTCGTTCTCGTTGATGACCGGCACCACGCCGAGCGCGAGCAGGGTCACCAGCGTGGAGCGAGCGTTCAGGTAGCGCTCCCGGTCGGCCAGGTCGGCGTGCGTGAGCAGCACCTGGGCGCTGCCCAGACCGTTTTCGCGCAGCTTGGTCTCGTAGATCTGGGCCAGGCCCATCTGCCCGACCGCTGCCGCGGCTTGCAGCTCGTGAACCTCGTGCGGGCGCGTGCGCCAGCCCAGGCGCTTCATGCCCTCGGCGATGGCGCCGCTGGAGACCATCACCACCTCACGGCCATCGCGCACCAGGGCCGCGAGCTGGCGGCTCCACTCACCGATGGCTTGGTCGTCCAGGCCCCGGCCCTCGTTGGTGACCAGGCTGGAACCCACCTTGACCACGAGGCGGCGGGCATCGCGCAGGACGGTAGAGGCAGTCATCGGCGTGGAAATCCTGTCAGGCGAAACGCGGATCAATCTCGGCGGGCGGCTGCTCCGCCACCTGCTGTGCCTTGACATGCTGGTAGACCGACTGCACCAGCGTCTCGCAGCCTTCACGGGTCAGCGCGGAGATCTCGAACACGGGACCCTTGAAGCGCAGGCGCTTAACGAAATCCTTCACCTTCGCGGCCCGCTCCTCGACTGGAATCATGTCCAGCTTGTTGAGCACCAGCCAGCGCGGCTTCTCGTAGAGCGCCGCGTCGTACTTCTTGAGCTCGCCGACGATGGCCTTGGCCTGCGCGACCGGGTCGGTATCGTCGAAAGGCGCAAGGTCCACCACGTGCAGCAGCAGGCGGGTGCGCTGCAAATGGCGCAGGAACTGGTGACCCAGGCCGGCGCCCTCGGAGGCGCCTTCGATCAGGCCCGGCAGGTCGGCGATCACGAAGCTCTGCTCCGGCCCCACCCGCACCACGCCCAGGTTCGGGTGCAGCGTGGTGAAGGGGTAGTCGGCAATGCGCGGGCGCGCATTCGAGACCGCGCTGATGAGAGTGGACTTGCCCGCATTGGGCATGCCCAGCAGCCCAACATCGGCCAGCACCTTGAGCTCCAGCTTGAGGCTCTTGCGCTCGCCAGGCCAGCCCGGCGTCTTCTGGCGCGGCGCGCGGTTGATGGCGCTCTTGAAGCGCAGGTTGCCGAAGCCGCCGTCGCCGCCCTTGGCGATGACGGTGACCTCCCCCGGCGTCAGCAGTTCGAACAGCACCTCGCCGGTCTCGACGTCGCTGATGATGGTGCCCACCGGCATCTTGAGCGTGATGTCGTCGCCGGCCGCGCCGAACATGTCCGAGCCCATGCCGTGCTGGCCGCGCCTGGCCTCGTGGCGGCGCGAGAAGCGGAAGTCCACCAGCGTGTTGAGGTTGGGGTCGGCCACCGCGAAGACATGGCCGCCGCGGCCGCCGTCGCCGCCGTCGGGGCCGCCGAATTCCTTGTACTTCTCATGGCGGAACGACACGCAGCCGTTGCCGCCATCGCCGGCGGCGATGTCGATGAAGGCTTCGTCGACGAACTTCATGAGATGTCCAGTTTACAAATGAAGAAGCCCCGGCAAAGCGGGGCTTCGAGCAGATCGAAGTGACGGGCTCAGGCCGGCGTCACGTTGACGGTTTGCTTGTTTAGCGCGCCCTTGGTGCCGAAGGACACGTGGCCGTCCACCAGGGCGAACAGCGTGTGGTCCTTGCCCACGCCGACGTTGGTGCCGGGGTGGAACTGGGTGCCGCGCTGGCGCACGATGATCGAGCCTGCGCTGATCAGTTCGCCGCCGAAAGCCTTCACGCCGAGCATCTTGGGCTTGGAATCGCGCCCGTTTCGCGTAGAGCCGCCGCCTTTTTTCTGTGCCATGGTGTCAGCTCCTTAGCCGGCGATCGCGCCGATTTGCAGCTCGGTGAACTGCTGGCGATGGCCTTGACGTTTCTGATAGTGCTTGCGACGGCGCATCTTGAAGATGCGGACCTTGTCGTGCTTGCCATGCGACAGCACGGTGGCTGTAACCGTTGCGCCGGACACCAGGGGCGTACCGACCTTGAGAGCGCTGCCGTCGCCGACTGCGAGCACTTGGTCGATCACGATTTCCTGGCCTACGTCCGCAGCAATCTGTTCTACTTTAATTTTCTCGCCGGAAGCAACGCGATACTGCTTGCCGCCGGTTTTTATGACCGCGTACATGTAAACCTCTTGAGGAAGATGGCTCCGCGGCGAATTCCGCAGAGCCCAAGATTCTAGCACGGCAAGCGCTTTCCGCCGTTGACGCCGGCCCACAGGCGTGCCCGAGGCACCCGGCTCCCTATAATCTGCGCGTTCCGGCCCCGGCCGGCCGTACTCCCCAAAGCAGCGCACGAGCGCCCTCGCCTTGTCAGTTCCCCCCGCCGATAACTCCCCCGCCGCCGCCGTGCTCAGCCTGATCGCCGAGGACATGGCCGGGGTCGATCTCGTGATCGCCCGCCGCCTCGACACCGGCGTCCCGCTGGTGCGCCAGGTGTCGCAGTACATCATCTCGGCCGGCGGCAAGCGGCTGCGCCCGGCGCTGCTGCTGCTGATGGCAGGCGCCCTGGGCTACCGCGGGGAACAGCGCTTCAACCTGGCTGCGGTGGTGGAGTTCATCCATACCGCGACCCTGCTGCACGACGACGTGGTCGACGAATCCACGCTGCGGCGCGGCCGCCCCACCGCCAACGAGTCCTTCGGCAACCCCGCCAGCGTGCTGGTCGGCGACTTTCTCTATTCCCGGGCCTTCCAGATGATGCTGGACGCCCACGACATCCGCGTCATGGAGATCCTGGCCGAGGCCACCAACGTGATCGCCGAGGGCGAGGTGCTGCAGCTGATGAACATGCACGACGCCTCGCTCGACGAGGAGGCCTATCTCCGCGTGATCCGCTCGAAGACAGCCAAGCTGTTCGAGGCCAGCACCCGCCTGGCCGCGGTGCTCGCCGGCGCCGCGCCGGAAACGGAAGAAGCCTGTGCCGCGTACGGCCAGGCCCTCGGCACCGCGTTCCAGGTGATCGATGACGTGCTCGACTACGCCGGCGATGCCAACGAGACCGGCAAGAATGTCGGCGACGACCTGCGCGAAGGCAAGACCACCCTGCCGCTGATCCTCGCCATGCAGCGGGGCACGGCGGCACAGCGCGATCTCATTCGCGCCGCCATCGAGGCCGGCGACACGACGCAACTGCCGCAGATCGTCGCCATCGTGCGCGAAACCGGCGCGCTCGACGCCACGCGCGAGGCCGCCGCGGCCGAAGCGCAGCGCGCAATCGATGCACTCGCCGGCTTCCCCGCGAATCCGCACTCCGCGGGTTTGCTACAATTAGCGGCTCAGTTGCTGGAGCGACGCGCCTGATACCTCACGTCAGTGAGGCCACAAAGGTCGAATCTTTTTCTCGCAACCACCATCGGGGTGTAGCTTAGCCTGGTAGAGCGCTACGTTCGGGACGTAGAGGCCGGAGGTTCGAATCCTCTCACCCCGACCAGATTGATTGCTGAATCCGCCACATCGGCGCGGACATCGGCAAAGGCAGCGGAGGCGCAGTTACGATGCGTCGAATCCACGACTCCCGCCCAGCATGACGAACGTCTCCTCCCCAAAGAAGATTGCGCCTTCGCCTGTCGTCAGCGAGAAGACGCGCGCCCTCGACAAACTGCTGCGGCCGGTCTGAAGGCCCCGCGAGTGTCATGCGCATCGTCCGCATCACGCTTGTCGCCAGCCTCCTCGCCTTGCTCGCCGGCTGCGCGCCCATGCAGCGGAGCGCCTGCGAAGACGCAGAACAGGCACTCGTCCACGACACGCTGTACTTCGGCACCGGCAAGCCGCGCGGCGGCGTGGTGACGCCCGCGGAATGGAGCGAATTCCTGAAGAGCACCGTCACGCCGCGGTTCCCGCAAGGCCTGACCGTGTCGCCCGCCTCCGGCCAATGGCGCGGCGCCGACGGCGCGATCGTCCAGGAGGCCTCGCAGGTGCTTCAGCTCATCCATCCCGACGACGCGGCCAGCGAGAAGGCGGTGCAGGCGCTCGTGGCCGCATACAAGGCGCAGTTCCAGCAGGAAGCCGTCCTGCGCGTCAAGGCGCGAAGCTGCGTATCCTTCTAGCCTTCGCCGCAGACCCCGCCGATCCATCCTTCCATGGAGCGACCATGTGCCGAAACATCAAGACCCTCTTCAATTTTGAACCGCCCGCGACGGATGAGGAAATACGGTCCGCATCGCTGCAATTCGTGCGCAAGCTCAGCGGCTTCAACAGCCCCTCGAAGCTCAACCAGGAGGCTTTCCAACGCGCCGTGGAAGACGTCGCGAGCGCGGCGCGGGTGCTGATCGATTCGCTGGTGACCACCGCCGATCCGCGCGACCGCGAGATCGAAGCCGAGCGAGCGCGGGCCAAGTCGGCGAACCGATTCGGAACGCAGCCCTACAGGCCCCTCAAGGCAGACGCATGAGTGATCAAGGCGCTTCTCGTGCGTCGAAGCGCTGCCACCGAATGAACACGAAGAAGGCCGCCCCATGACCACCCCCTCTGTCGAAGCCGTCCAGCAAATCCTGGATCCGGTATTTCCCGGTCTCATGGGCGTTCGCCTCCTCACGCTGGAGCCGGAGCGCGTGGTCGCCGAACTGCACGTGCGCCCGGACCTCTGTACCACCGGCGGCGTCCTGCACGGCGGCGCCTACATGGCCTTCGCCGACACCCTCGGCGCGATCGGCACCGTCATCAACATGCCGCAGGGCAAGCGCACGACGACCACCGACTCCAGCACCAAGTTCATCGGAAGTGCGCGCGTCGACACCACGGTCACCGGCGAGAGCATCGCCCTGCACCGGGGCCGGACCACGATGGTGTGGCAGACCACGGTCCGTTCTGCCGAAGGCAAGCTCTGCGCCGTCGTCACGCAGACGCAGCTCATCCTGGACTAGCAAAGGAGCAACCCGTGTCGAATCCCTCGGTTTTGGAAGGCGGTTGCCAGTGCGGCGCGGTCCGCTACCGCATCAGCGGCGATGCCGTGATGGCGGCACTGTGCCATTGCTCGATGTGCCGCCGCGCAAATGCGGCACCGGCCGTGGCCTGGGCCATGTATGCCGAATCGCAGGTGGTCTTTCCCGCGGGCGCACCGACCGTCTATGAATCGTCGCCGGGCGCGCGCCGCGGCTTCTGCGCCCGCTGCGGAACGCAGATCAGCTTCACGGCCGACTACATCCCGGGGCTCATCGACATCACCATCGGCAGCCTCGACGATCCGGCGCGCGTCGCACCGAGCTTGCACTACTGGGAGTCGAAGCGCCTGCCCTGGGTGCATTTCGCCGACGACCTGCCGCGCCATCCGGAGTTTCCGCCCCAGGAATAGCGCGCAGGGCGCCCACGTTCAATAGCGGTTGGGATTGTTCGGGCGGCTGTCGTAGCGATTCGGAACGCCGTCGTTGTCGCGGTCGCGGTCGTAGCGGTTGGGCACGCCGTCGCGATCGCGGTCGCGGTCCGCGTAGCCGGCGCGCGGCGGCGGCCGGCCGCTGTCGTAGGGCACCGCCACGCAGCCGGCCAGGGCGGCGGAAGCGACAATCAGCAGGGCAACGAGTGTTTTCATACGTTCTCCTTGGGTAACACGATGTGCTTGCACAATGCCCGGCGCGGGAGCCGCCGCCAACCGGCACGCGCGCCCGTTCGAAAGTAGGCCCGGACCGCATTCGCATGCCCGGAACGCATCTTTTTGCGCGCCGCATGTCTGTCCCCGGCAACCCAACGTCGATGAACCGCCGCGACCTCGGCATCGCTGCCGCCTGTGGCAAGCTAGCGGCCCCATGCCGCGCACCCGAAACGCCCTCCTCGCGCTGAGCCTGCTTGCCGCCCTGGCCGGCCCGGCGCGGGCACTGCCGGCCTTCGAGGAGGTGAAGCGCGACTTCCGCCCCTCCGACATCCAGGTGCTCGACCGCGACGGCGAGTTGCTGCAGCGCGTGCGCACCGACAGCCGCGTGCGTCGCGGCCGGTGGGTCGCGCTGGCCGAGGTCTCGCCGGCCCTGCGCACCGCCATGCTGCTCAGCGAAGACAAGCGCTTCTACGAGCACAGCGGCGTCGACTGGCGCGCGGTCTCGGCCGCCGCCTGGGGCAATCTGTGGAACACGCGCACGCGCGGCGCCTCCACGATCACCATGCAGCTCGCCGGCCTGCTCGATGACGAGCTGCGCCGCGGCAGCGGCGGGCGCGACCTGGCGCAGAAGCTGGGGCAGACCGTGGCGGCGCAGCAGCTCGAGCGCCAGTGGCGCAAGGACCAGATCCTCGAGGCCTACCTCAACACCGTGCCCTTCCGCGGTGAGCTCGTCGGCATCGATGCGTTGTCGCGCACGCTCTTCGGCAAAGCGCCGCACGGGCTGGATGCGCGCGAGGCGGCGGTGGCGGCCGCGCTGGTGCGCGCGCCCAACGCGAAGCCGGCGCTGGTCGCGCAACGCGCTTGCGAGGTGATGCGCGCCATGGAGGCAGACACCAGGATGGCTTGCGAGGCGCTGGACATGTTCGCGAGCGCGGCTCTGCAGCGCAGGGCCTTCGAGGCGAGCGAAGGCATCGCTCCGCACCTGGCGCGGCGGGCTTTGAAAGAAGCCGAGGCGCTATCGAGCGCCAATGGCCTCACCCCACCCCTCTCCCGGAGGGAGAGGGAGCAAAGCGCAGACATCCGCACCACGCTGCGGGCGCCGCTGCAACGCTTTGCGCTCACGACCCTGCAGCGCCACCTGAAGGAGCTGCGCGGCCGCAATGTCGAGGACGGCGCGGCCGTGGTGCTCGACAACGCCAGCGGCGAGGTGCTGGCCTGGATCGGCTCCTCCGGCACGCTGAGCCGCGCAGCCGAGGTCGACGGCGTGCTCGCGCAGCGCCAGCCGGGCTCCACGCTCAAGCCCTTGCTCTATGCGCAGGCGATCGCCGAGCGACGGCTTACCGCGGCCTCGCTGCTCGACGATTCCTCGGCCCAGATCAGCACCGCCAGCGGCCTCTACATCCCGCAGAACTACGACCGGCAGTTCAAGGGCCATGTCTCGGTACGCACCGCGCTCGCGGCCTCGCTCAACGTGCCGGCGGTGCGCACACTGGTGATGGTGTCGCCTGAGGCGTTCGCGCGGCAGTTGCGCGCGGCGGGGCTGGGGCTGGCGCAGAACGGGGACTATTACGGCTACAGCCTGGCGCTGGGGAGCGCGGAGGTGTCGCTGCTGGGGTTGGCGAACGGGTACCGGACGTTGGCAAATGGGGGGAGGTTCGGGGAAACGCGGATCTTGGTGCGGCGCGTGCCCCCATCCCAGCCTTCCCCCGGAGGGGGAAGGAGCAATACCGCAGCGATCGATTCGCGCGCCGCCTTCATCGTTGGCGACATCCTCAGCGACGCCAACGCGCGCGCCCCCACCTTCGGCCTCGACAGCGTGCTCGGCACGCGCTTCTGGAGCGCGGTGAAGACCGGCACCAGCAAGGACATGCGCGACAACTGGGCCGTAGGCTGGTCCGAGCGCTACACCGTGGGCGTGTGGGTGGGCAACGCGAGCGGCTCGCCGATGTGGGATGTCAGCGGCACCAGCGGGGCCGCGCCCGTGTGGGCCGAGCTGATGGGCTTCCTGCACCGCCGCGAAGCCAGCCGCCCGCCAGCGCCGCCGACGGGCGTGGTGCGCGCACACGTGCGCTTCGGCGACGGGCTCGAGGCGGCGCGCGACGAATGGTTCATCGCCGGCACCGAGCAGGCCCGCTTCGAGCTGCCGGCCGCCGCGGCCGATGCCGAGCCGGCGCCGCGCATCACCGCGCCGACGCACGGCACCATCATCGCGCTGGACCCCGACATCCCCCCACGCCATCAGCGCGTGCGCTTCGAGGCGCAAGGCCGCGGCCTCGCATGGCGCATCGACGGCAAGCCCTTCGCGCGCGGTGCCAGCGCCCAGTGGCTGCCGTGGCCCGGCCGGCACGTGGTGGAGCTGCTCGACGCGCGCGGCCGCGTGGTGGACCAGGTCAAGCTCGAGGTGCGCGGCGCCGGCGTAAAGAGCGCAGCGGCCAAGTAAGCTCTGCGCCCATGAAGCAGCAGCCTTCCCGAAAACCGGCCAGGACCGAAGCGCCGCACGGCCAGATCTCGGCCGTGCTGGCGCGCATCGAAACGCTCTGGCCCTCGCTCGGACCGGTCGGCCGGCGCATCGCCGAGTTCATCGTCACGCACCCGCAGGACGTGGTCCATATGTCGGTCAGCGAGGTGGCAGAGCGCACGGGCTCGAGCGAAGGCAGCATCGTCGGCTTCTGCAAGAACCTCGGCGCCACCGGCTTCCAGCAGATCAAGATCACGCTGGCGCAGGAGATCGTGCAGCCGGTTCAGTTCATCCATGAGGACCTGGAGCCCGGCGACAAGGCCGAAGCCACCATCCGCAAGATCTTCCAGAGCAACGTGCAGACCCTGCACGACACCCAGGCCGCGCTGGACGTCAAGGCGATGGAGAAGGCGGTGCGGCTGATCAAGAAGGCGAAACGCGTCGAGATCTACGGCATCGGCAGCGCCGCCACCATCGCCGAGGACGCGCACTACCGCATGCTGCGCATCGGGCTCGACGCCAAGGTGGTGGTCGACTCGCACGTGCAGGCGATCAGCGCCTCGCTCACCGGCCGCGACGTGGCGGTGCTGACGATCTCGCATTCCGGCAGCACGCACGAGACGGTGACGGCCACGCGCCTGGCCAAGGAAGCGGGCGCCACGACCATCTGCATCACGAACCTCGGCAAGTCGCCGATCCAGGCTTTCTGCGATGTGCTGCTCTTCACCATGGCGCGCGAGACCAGCTTCCGCACCGAGGCCATGACCAGCCGTCTCGCGCAGCTGGCCATCATCGATGCGCTGATCGCCTGCCTCGCGCTCTCGGACTACGAGCGCTCGGTCCGGACGCTGCGCCAGACCTTCGACGTGCTCTCTCTCAAGCGCTACTGAAGCGAAGCGCCTGCGCCGCAGCGCCGCCGGGGCGTCTGCGCGCCGGGGCACACCCTCCCCCTTGAATTGAACGAATCTCAAGTTCTATCAGCTCATTCATTGAGCGAACTTCATTTTCTTGTCATCTCCGATTCCTAAGCTCTTCGAGTGCAACCAAGGAATCCCACCATGACACCTCCACTTTTCATCCGCGGTCTTTGCGCCGCCGCGCTCCTGCTCAGCCTCGCAGCCTGCGGCGGCGGCTCCGATGGCGGTTCGCTGGGCGCGCCAGCGGCAAGCAGCCAGACAACGGCGGCGCAGAAGGCCGACGGCGGGGCGGACGACCAGGCCTCATCGACATCCACGAGCTGGGCGCCCTGACCCTTCCATCCCCTTCTCGCCCCTCCTCATCGAGCTGAATCCATGACCACGAACATTCCCCCACGACGCGACTTCCTCCGCAAGACTGCAGGCACCCTGGGTGCCGCGACCGCGCTCACCGTGCTGCCGCCCTCGATCCGCCGCGCGCTGGCCGTCGAGGCGCACAACAAGCACCGCAGCATCGAGGACGTCCAGCACATCGTCATCCTGATGCAGGAGAACCGCAGCTTCGACCACTACTTCGGCACCATGCGCGGCGTGCGCGGCTTCGGCGACCGCTTCCCGATTCCGCTGGCGAATGGCAAGCCGGTGTATTTCCAACCCAACCCCACCGGCGGCGCGGAGATCCAGCCCTTTCGCCGCAATTCCAAGATCGGCAGGGCGCTGATCGGATCCGGCACGCCGCACAATTTTCCCGATCAGCAGGCCGCGTGGAACCAGGGAAAGATGGATCGCTGGATTCAGTTCAAGAACCAGGCGACGATGGGCTACTTCCTGCGCGAGGATCTTCCGTTCCAGTTCGCGCTGGCCGATGCCTTCACGGTCTGCGACGGCTATCACTGTTCCGTCCTCACCGGCACCGACCCGAACCGCATCGTCTTCTGGTCCGGCTCCAATTTCAACCCGGAACTGCGCAAGCAGGGCATCAACAGCACGCATGCCGATGGCGAGCCTGTCAACTCGCGCTGCTGGCCCAACCCGTCCAACTGGGTCGCGGGCAGGGCACAGCAGGCAGACGGATCGGGTCAGGTCGACCCCGGAACCGGTGCCTACAACTACAAGTACGTCAACACCGCCTTCAAATGGGACACGTTGCCGGACGTCCTGCAGAAGGCGGGCATCAGCTGGCACATCTACCAGAACATGAACAACAACTGGACGGGCGCCATGCACGGATGCCTGGCCTTCCAGAGTTTCCGCACTGCGCAGCCGGCTTCGCCGATCTATGAGCACGGCCTGACGGGCGGCCCCGCGTCGGCTGACGGCGCTGTCAATTTCCTCGCCCAGCTCAAGCAGGACGTGATCAACGACACCCTGCCGCAGGTCTCGTGGGTGCTGCCCACGCAGGCCCTGGCCGAGCATCCCGGCAGCAGCGAAGGCACTGCCGGCGCCGCCGACTTCATCTCGGACGTGCTGGACGCGCTGACGTCCAATCCGAAAGTCTGGAGCAAGACCGTCCTTTTCGTGACCTTCGACGAGAACGACGGCTTCTTCGACCATCTGCCGATGCCGGCGGTGCCGTCGTATGACGTCAATGGCAACCTGATGGGCAAGTCCACCGTGGCGCTGGACGGCGAGTATTTCGACGCCTCCGTGGGCAACTACCTGAGCGCTAACGACACCACCAGCGGCAAGAGTCGCCCGTGGGGCCTGAGTTCGCGCGTGCCGATGTACGTGGTGTCGCCGTGGAGCAAGGGCGGCTGGGTCGATTCGCAGGTGTTCGACCACACCTCCGTGGGCAGATTCCTGGAGAAGCGTTTCGGCATCACGGTGGACGCCATCAGTCCGTGGCACCGCGCAGTCTGCGGCGACCTCACCTCCTGCTTCGACTTCGAAAACCCGAACGACCCGGTCTTCCCCAAACTGCCCGACACGAGCAACTTCCCCGCGATCAATGCGGCGCAGAGGCTGCTGCCCACGGCTCCCATCACCACTGCGCCCGCCACGCCGCAGCCGCTGTTCCAGGAGACCGGCGTGCGCCCGTCGCGAGCACTCCCTTACGAGCTGCACACCAGCGCGCGGGTGGAGTCGCGCGGCATGCTCTCGCTGGTGTTCGCCAACAGCGGCAAGCAGGGCGCCGTCTTCCACGTCTACGACAAGCTGCACCTGGACCGCATCCCGCGCCGCTACACCGTGGAGGCCGGCAAGACGCTCACCGACACCTGGAACACGGGCCTCTCCGACAGCGGCAAGTACGAGCTCTGGGTCTACGGCCCCAACGGCTTCGTGCGCAGCTTCAAGGGAGATGCGCTGTTCCACGACACCGCGGACTTCCAGCCCGAGATCCAGGTCGGCTACCAGGCGCACAGCGGCGATCTCCACCTGAGGGTACGCAACAGCGGCAAGGAAACCGGCAGCGTGACGATCACGTCCAACGCCTACCGCGACGATGGCCCGTGGACGATGAAGAAGATCAAGCCCGGCGAGACCGAGACGCAGCACTGGAACCTCAGGAAGAGCGGCGACTGGTACGACTTCACCGTCACCTCCAGGAACTTCGAGCGCCGCTTCGCCGGCCGCGTCGAGACCGGCAAGCCGGGCGTCAGCGATCCCGCCATGGCGCTGCATCTGCAGGGCTGAAGTCGAGGCCCCCCGGGGGCCGCTGCCGCTTGCCGCACAATCCGGCGCTCGGGCCAACTCGAGCATTCATCCGGAGACATCGACATGAAGACAAGCACCCTGGGCCTCATCGTGCCGCCGGCCGCAGGCCTCGTTCCGATCGACGGACAGGCGCTCTACGGCGGGCGCGACGTGCGCTTTATCGCGCGCGGCCTCGGCATCCCGGGCATCTCGCCCGAAGGCTTCGACACCGTGGTGGACCGCATCCTCGCGCTCGCGGCCGAGCTGCGCGACGCCGGTGCCGAAGCCGTCTCGCTGATGGGCACCTCGCTGAGCTTCTACCGCGGCCTGGCATTCACCGACGCGCTGCGCGAGCGCATGCAGGAAGCCACCGGCCTGCCCTGCACCACCATGAGCCACGCGATCGTCGACAGCCTGCGCGCCCTCGGCATCCGGCGCGTCGCAGTGGCCACCGCGTACATCGACACCCTCAACCAGCGGCTGATGGACTACCTGGCGAGCTGCGGCATCACGGTGACGCACATCGAGGGCCTCTCCATCACCGGCGTCGAAGCGGTCGGCCAGGTGCCGGCAGAAACGCTGATGGCGCTGGCCGAGCGCACCGTGGCTGCCGACCGCTCGGCCCAGGGCCTGCTGATCTCCTGCGGCGGCCTGCTGACGCTGGACCTGCACGTGCCGCTGGAGCGCCAGCTCGGCATTCCGGTCACCTCGAGCTCGCCCGCCGGCTTCTGGGACCTGATGCGCACCGGCGGGCTCGACCCCGCCTCGCCCGGCCACGGCCGCCTGTTCGCGCCCGAGTCCGCGCTTGAACGAGCCGCTTGACCTCGCCACGCTGCGCGTGATCGTCGCGGCGGCGGAGCTCGGCTCCATCAGCGCCGCCGGCGACCGCCTGCAGCTCGCGGTGGCAGCCGCCAGCGCGCGCATCACCGCGCTGGAGGAGGCGCTGGGCCTGCGCGTCTTCGAGCGCTCCTCGCGCGGCGTGCGGCTCACGCCCGCCGGCCAGATGCTGGTGCGGCGCGGCCGCGAGATCCTGGTCGACATGGACCGGCTGTCGGTCGACCTGCACGATTACGCCAAGGGCCTGCAAGGCCACGTGCGCCTGGCGGCCAACACCTCGGCCATGCTGGAAGTGCTGCCGGCCAAGCTCGACCGCATGGCGCGCGAGCATCCGCTGATCCGCATCGATGTGGTGGAGCACGGCAGCCTGGACATCCCGCTGCTGCTGCTCGAAGGGCGTGCCGACCTCGGCATCGTGGACATGGCGCATGCACCGCACGGCATCACCCTGACCGATTGCTTCTCCGACACGCTGGTGCTGGTGGTCCCGGCCGGCCATGCGCTGGCCGGCGCCGCGCCGCTGGCGCTGGAGCAGGCGCTGGACGAGCAGTTCATCGCGCTGCACGACGGCACCGCGCTCTCCAGCCGGCTCATGCGCTCGGCCTCGCAGGCCGGCAAGGCGCTCAAGATCCGCATGCAGATGCGCAGCTTCGACGCCGTCTGCCGCATGGTCGCGGGCGGCCTGGGCGTGGCCGTGCTGCCGCTGCAGGCGATAGGCCCGCAACTCGCCAGCCTGCCGCTGGCCGCGGTGCCGCTCACGGATGCCTGGGCCGCGCGCACGCACCGCATCGCGCTGCGCAGCGGCGTCGAGCCCACGCCGGCCACGCTGACGCTGATCGGCTTCCTGCTGCGCTGACCGCCCGCTCCGGGCAAACCCTTGATTTCGTGTTTCGCGAAAGCAGGCTTCGCGCAGGATGCTTGTGAGCGCCGGGACGGCCTTCCTACACTGCGCCCAACCCTGGAGACACGCCCCCATGAAGATCACCCGCGTCGCGGCCACGCCCCTGCACCTGCCGGTTTCGGTGGAGGCCGCGGGCCGCAGCAAGACCACCTCGCTCTCGCTGTGCCTGGTCGACGTCGAAACCGACGAAGGCCTGGTCGGCACCGGCATGACCGCGATCACCGAAGAGGAAGTGATCGCCTCGGTGGTCAACGACATCGCCGCCCATGCGCTCGTCGGCATGGACCCGCTGCGCCACGAGCAGATCTGGGAGCGGCTCTACTGGCTGCTCACGCCGCGCGGCCAGTCGGGCTATGCGAGCCATGCCATCGCCGCGCTGGACCTGGCGCTGTGGGACCTGAAGGGCAAGGCGCTGGGCCAGCCCTGCTGGCGCCTGCTGGGCGGCGCGCGCGCCGAGGTGCCGGTGTACGCCACCTTCGGCTTCGCCTTCTTCGAGCGCGACGAGCTGGCCGCGGCGGCGCAGAGCTGGGTCGAGCGCGGCTTCAAGCGCCTGAAGATGACGGTGGGCCACCATGGCCTAGCGCGGCGCGACGAGCCGCGCCCGCTGGACGCGCTGATCGCCGAGGACGTGCAGCGCATCCGCGCCGTGCGCGAGGCGGTGGGGCCCGAGGTGCAGCTCTACATCGACGCCAATTGCAGCCTCGACTACTTCCATGCGCTCTCGCTGGCGCAGCGCATCGAGGAATACGGCATCAGCTTCTTCGAGGAGCCGGTGTCGCAGAACGACATCCCCAACCTGGTGAAGCTGCGCCACAAGACCTCGATCCCGCTGGCCGCGGGGCAGAACGAAGGCCAGGCCAGCCGCTTCCGCGACATGCTGGTGGCGCAGGCGGTGGACGTGGTGCAGCCCAATGCCTGCATCACCGGCGGCTTTACGCAATGCCTGCGCATCGCCGGCATGGCCTCGGCCTTCAACGCGCGCTTCGCCAACGGCGGGGCCTGGCCGCACCACAACATGCACCTGCATGCGGGGCTGGCCAACGGCTCGCTGGTGGAATACCACTCGGTGGCGGTGGACTGCTGCAAGCTGGTCTTCGACGACCTGCCGGTGCCGAGCCAGGGCGTGCTGGCGCTGCCCGAGAAGCCGGGCCTGGGCTTCGAGCCCAACCGCGAGCGTGTGGCCGAGCTGGCCAAGCGCCCCGGCTCGCGCGGCGTCGGCAAGGCCTGAGAGCCCGTCCACGACAACCAGATTCCGGAGACAAGACGATGAAGCCATTCACTCCTCACCGCCGCGCGCTGCTCGCACTGGCCGCCACCCTGCTGGCCGGTCACGCAGGTCTCGCCTCGGCACAAGGCGCCTATCCCGACCGCCCGATCCGCCTGCTGGTGGGCTACTCCGCCGGCGGCGGCGTCGATGCGATGGCGCGGCTCATCGCGCCGCGCCTGTCGGCCCTGCTGGGCCAGCAGGTGGTGGTGGAGAACCGCGCCGGCGCCGCGGGCGTGATCGCCGGCGACGCGGTGGCCAAGGCCGCGCCCGACGGCTACACGCTGCTGCTGGGCGACAGCTCGACGTTGATTGCGAAGTACATGCAGGCCAAGCTCACGTTCGACCCGGTCAAGAGCTTCGTGCCGGTGGCGGGCCTGTTCAAGTCGCCGCTGCTGATCGTGGCCGGCAACGACTTCCCTGCCACCAATCCACGCGAGCTGGTGGCGGCGCTGAAGGCCAGGCCCGGCTTCTATTCCTTTGCCACCTCGGGCGTGGGCACGGTGCAGCACCTGGGCTTCGAGATGATGAAGGGCCAGTCGGGCACCTTCGCGCTGCACATCCCCTACCGCGGCGCGGCGCAGATCGTGCCCGACGTGATCAGCGGCCAGGTGCCGCTGGGCGTGGTCAGCGCGACCGCCGGCCTGGCGCAGGCCAAGGCCGGCAAGCTGCGCGCGCTGGCGATGATGAGCAACGACAAGCTGCCGGGCGCCGAAAGCGTAGCCGCCCTTTCGACCGCGGTGCCCGGCATCGACGTGGCGCCGCGCCTCTTCCTGCTGGCACCCGCCGGCACGCCCGATGCCATCGTCGACAAGCTGGGCGAGGCGGCGCGCAGCGCCATGAGCGCGCCGGACCTCCCGCAGGCAGCGGCGCTGCAGGGCGCGGTGCCCGACTTCATGCCTTCCGCCGCGCTGGCCACGGCGATGGCGCAGGAATCGGCGCGCTGGGGCAAGCTGATCAGCGAGCAGAAGATCTCGGCCCAGTGAGCGTCATCACCAATATCGAGGACCTGCGCGTCCTCGCGAAGAAGCGCGTGCCGCGCATGTTCTACGACTACGTGGACTCCGGTTCCTGGACCGAGGGCACGTACCGAGCGAACGCCGCCGACTTCGACCGGCTCCGGCTGCGCCAGCGCGTGGCGGTGAACATCGAGCAGCGCAGCACGCGCACGACGATGGCCGGCATCGAGGTCGCGATGCCGGTGGCCATCGCGCCCACCGGCATGACAGGCATGCAGCATGCCGACGGCGAGATCCTCGCGGCCAGGGCGGCGGAGAAGTTCGGCGTCCCCTTCACGCTCTCGACCATGAGCATCTGCTCCATCGAGGACATCGCGGCGGCCACGAGCCGGCCCTTCTGGTTTCAGCTCTACGTGATGCGCGACCGCGACTTCATGGCGCGCCTGATCGACCGCGCCAAGGCCGCGAACTGCTCGGCCCTGGTGCTCACGCTCGACCTGCAGATCATCGGCCAGCGCCACAAGGACCTGCGCAACGGCCTGTCGGTGCCGCCGAAGCTGAGCCTGGCCAACCTCGCGAACATGGCCAGCAAGCCGCGCTGGTGCCTGGGCATGCTGGGCACGAAGCGCCGCAACTTCGGCAACGTGTTCGGGCATGTGAAGGGCATCGAGACCATGCGCTCGCTGTCGGAGTGGACCAACAGGCAGTTCGATCCCACCCTCTCCTGGGCGGACATCGACTGGATCCGCAAACGCTGGGGCGGCAGGCTGATCCTCAAGGGCATCCAGGACGTGGAGGACGCGCGGCTGGCCGTGAATTCGGGCGCCGATGCGCTGATCGTCTCCAACCACGGCGGCCGCCAGCTCGACGGCGCGCCCTCCTCCATCTCGGCGCTGCCCGCGATCGCCGAGGCCGTGGGCCACCGGATCGAGGTGCACATGGACGGCGGCATCCGCAGCGGGCAGGACGTGCTGAAAGCGCGTGCCCTCGGCGCCAGGGGCGTCTACGTCGGCCGCTCGATGCTCTACGGGCTGGGTGCGATGGGCGAGGCCGGGGTGACGCGGGCCCTGCAGATCATCCATCGCGAACTGGACCTCACGATGGCCTTCTGTGGGCACACCGATATCGAGAAGGTGGACGCGCGGGTGCTGTTGGCATAGGCAGCGCCGGCCCGCACATGGGTCAGGCGGACTTACTTCCGGCAGCCCCATGCGGCCGCAGGGGGTGAGGGTTGGATCAGACGGAACGCGGCGATGGCGCAGGCATGATCTCTTCGCAGATCACTGGGCCGGGCGCAGGAAGCGCCGCGGGCCCTCGCGTGTTCTCGTCGATGTGCATGGCGGCCTGCAGCGCAGCGACAGCCGCCTCGGCATCGGCCTGGCTGGCGGCGTGCACACGCGCCAGCGGCTGGCCCTTCCGGACGCTGCTGCCCAGCGGCAATACCTGCGTGAGCCCGACCCGCGGATCGATGCGGTCTCCGGCGCGGCGCCGGCCGCCGCCCAGCGCAACGATGGCCAGGCCGATGGCGCGCACATCCGTCGTCGCCAGCACGCCGTCCTGCGGTGCCGGCACATCGCATTGCACGGGCGCCGCCGGCAGTTGCTGCGTGGCCCGCCGCAGGTCGCCCGCCCCGCCCAGCCCCGCCACCATGCGCGCGAAGCGCTCGGCAGCCGCGCCGCTGTCCAGCGCACGCAGGGCCTGCGCCCGGGCCTCGGGCATGCCGGCCGCGAGGCCGCCGAGGCACAGCAGCCGCGCCGCCAGTGCCAGGGTCACTTCGAGCAGCCGCGGCTCGCGCTCGATGCCGCTCAGGAAATCGATCGCTTCCCGCACTTCGACCGCATTGCCCGCGCTGTGGCCCAGCACCTGGTTCATGTCGGTGATCAGCGCCTGCGCCGGCAGGCCGGCACCAGATGCCACTGCCACCAGGCTGCGGGCCAGCGCGCGTGCCTCGTCGAGCCCCGGCATGAAGGCGCCGTTGCCGACCTTGACGTCGAGCACCAGCCCCTGCAGGCCGGCCGCGAGCTTCTTGGAGAGGATGCTGGCGGTGATCAAGGGCACCGACTCGACCGTCGCCGTCACATCGCGAATGGCATAGAGCCGCTTGTCGGCGGGCGCCAGCGTGGGGCCGGCGCCGACGATGGCGCAGCCGGCATCGCGCAGCACCGCGAGCAGCGTCTCGCGCGACGGCTCGACGCCGTAGCCGGGCAGCGATTCGAGCTTGTCCAGCGTGCCGCCGGTATGGCCCAGGCCGCGGCCGGAGATCATCGGCACCACGCCGCCGCAGGCCGCGACGATCGGCGCCAGCATCAGGCTCACCTTGTCGCCCACGCCGCCGGTGGAATGCTTGTCGAGCACGGGGCCCGGCATGTCGGGCCAACGCAGCACTTCGCCGGAATGCGTCATGGCGTGGGTCAGGGCCACGCATTCGCCGGGATCCATGCCGTTGAGCAGGATCGCCATCGCCAGCGCTGCCGCCTGGCCCTCGCTCCAGCTGCCGTCGGTCAGGCCGCGCACGAAGGCCTCGATCTGCGCCGGCGCGAGCGCATGGCGGTCGCGCTTGGCGCGGATGACCTCGGCCGGCAGCAGCATCTCAATAGTCCCCTGGCGCGGCTGGCTTGCCGGCGCGGCCCTGCCGCAACAGCACCGCTTCGATGTCGGCCAGCAAGCTGCTGGCGCCGAAGCGCAGGCGCTCCGGCGTGAGGGCCGGCTCGCCCAGCAGCTCGCGCACCAGCGCGATGTAGACCGCCGCATCGGCCACCGTGCGCACGCCGCCCGAGGCCTTGAAGCCCACCGCGTCCCGCCGCGCATGGCCGGCGATGGTTTCGAGCATCAGGCGCGCGGCCTCGGGCGTGGCGCCCGTGCTCGTCTTGCCGGTGCTGGTCTTGAGGAAGTCGACCCCGGCGTCGAGCCCGATGCTGCAGGCCCGGCGGATCAGGTCGGGCGATGGCAGCTCGCCGGATTCGATGATGAGCTTGAGCGTCTTGCCCGCGCATGCCGCGCGCACGGCCGCGACCAGCGCCGCAGGGCCGGCCGCATCGCCCGCGGCGAGCGCGCGCCAGGGCAGCACCAGATCCACCTCGTCGCCGCCGGCATCGAGGATGGCCTGCGTCTCGCGCAAGGCGCGCGCAGTGTCGAGCGCGCCGTCCGGAAAGTTGGCCACGGCCGCGACCCGGATCGATGCCGGCAGCGCGGACCTGGCCTGCGCCACGAAGCGCGGCCACACGCACAGCGCGGCCGGCGGGCCCGCCGGGCCTTGCGCCTTGGCACACAGGGCATCGATGGCCGCCGCATCGTCGTTGTCGTTGAGGCTGGTCAGGTCCAGGCAGGCCAGGGCGAGGCTGGCGTCGCGAATGATTTCTTGCGGGCTCATGGTCTTGGAAGATGCGGAAGATGCGCGGGGCCGAAGCTCGCAGGCAGCAGCTCGCCCAGGGTATAGCGGCCACGCACCTCGCGCAGGTCGGCACACCACACCGACGTGTCCTCATCCGCGAACTCGCGCAGCTTCTGGCGGCAGCCGCCGCACGGGGTGACGGGCGCATCGGCCACGCCGACCACCACCGCCGCCAGCACCCGCGTGCCACCGGCCAGCACCAGGTGCGCGAGCGCCGATGCCTCGGCGCACTGGCCCTGCGGGTAGGCCGCGTTCTCGATGTTGCAGCCCGCGTGGACACGGCCGTGTTCATCCAGCAGCGCGGCACCCACGGCGAACTTCGAATAAGGCGCATAGGCGCGCTCGCGGGCGGCGCGGGCCGCATCGATCAACTGCGCCATCGAGGTCTGCGAAACGGTCACGTCATCGCTCCTTCACGTACGGGATGCCCAGCGCCTTGGGCGCGCGTGCCTTGCCGACGAAGCCGGCCAGCAGCACCACCGTCAGCACGTAGGGCAAGGCCTGGATCGCCTGCACCGGCACGGCGCCGACCAGCGGCAACGCGACGCCTTGCAGCCGGATCGACACCGCATCCAGAAAGCCGAACAGCAGGCAGGCCAGGAAGGCGCCGACCGGATGCCACTTGCCGAAGATCATGGCGGCCAGCGCCATGTAGCCGCGGCCGGCCGTCATGTGCGGCATGAATGCGGGATTCTGCGCCAGCACCAGGTAGCTGCCGGCCAGCGAGCACAGTACGCCGTTGAGCATCAGCGCGCGGTAGCGCAGCGCGGTGATGGAGACGCCCGCCGCATCGACCATGGCCGGGTTCTCGCCGGTGGCGCGCAGGCGCAGGCCGAAGCGCGTGCGGAACAGCAGCCACCACACGGCCGGCACCAGGGCGATGGCCAGGTACACCAGCACGTTGTGACCGAACAGGCCCAGCCCCAGCACCGTGCCCACCCATGGCAGCGCGCGCAGCGCCTCGCCGGCGCCCGCCCCCCACGGCGCGAGGCGTACCGCGTCGGGCAGCGGGGGCGTCTGGCCGCCCTGCTGGAACCACGCGATGCCCAGCACCACCGTCAGGCCCGCGGCCGTCATGGTGATGGCCATGCCCATCACCACCTGGTCGCCGCGATGGGTCACGCAGCCGAAGCCCTGCAGCAGCGACAGCGCCACGCCGACGAGGAGCGACACCGCCAGCGCCAGCGCCAGCGAGCCGCTCAGCGCGGCGACGCTGCCGGCCGCGAAGGCGCAGGAAAGCATCTTGCCTTCGAGGCCGAGATCGATCACGCCCGAGCGCTCGGCCAGCGTGCCGGCCAGCGCGCACAGGATCAGCGGCGTCGCCACGCGCAGGGTCGAGGCGAGCAGCGTGCCGAGCGCGACTTCATCCATCGCTGCTCCCCTGCGCTGCGGCGGCGCGCGGCGCCCGGCGCGTCGCGCGCCACAGCCGCGCCAGCGTCGGCGCGGCCACCTGCGACAGCGCGCCGGAGAACAGCACGATCAGCCCCTGCAGCGTGAACACCATGTCGCGGCTGAAGCCGGGGATCTCGAAGGCCAGCTCCGAGCCACCCTGGTACAACGCGCCGAACAGCAGCGCCGCCAGCACGATGCCCAGGGGGTGGTTGCGCCCGATCAGCGAGACTGCGATGCCGGCGAAGCCCGCGCCCACCACGTACTCCAGCAGCAGCCGGCCGTGCACGCCCGCGATCTCGTTGATGCCCACCAGCCCGGCCAGCGCGCCCGACAGCGCCATCGACACCATGATCTGCACCCGCGGCCGCATGCCGCCGTAGTGCGCCGCCTCCGGCGCATGGCCGACCGCGCGGATGGCGTAGCCCGCCTGCGAGCGCCACAGCAGCAGGTACACCGCCACGGCGCCGGCCAGGGCCAGCAGCACGCTCAGGTTGAGCGGCGAGGCCGGCCATTCGATGCCGAGGGCGACGAGCGCCTCGTGCATGCCGGGCACGCGCGCCGAGGGCGCGAAGGCGCGGCTCTCCACCGTCATGTTGCCGGGCTCCTTGAGCACGTCGACCAGCAGGTAGGCCAAGAGCGCCGAGGCGATGAAGTTGAACATGATGGTGGTGATCACCACATGGCTGCCGCGCCAGGCCTGCAGCGCCGCCGGCACCGCGGCCCAGGCCATGCCGAACAGCATGGCGGCGCCGATCATCAGCGGCACCATGGCCCAGCCCGGCAGGTGCTCGGCGAAGGCCAGGGCCGCCAGCGCGGTGCCCAGGCCGCCCATCATGGCCTGGCCTTCGCCGCCGATGTTGAACAGGCCCGCATGGAAGGCGACCGCGACCGCCAGGCCGGTGAAGACGAAGGTGGTCGCGTAATACAGCGTGTAGCTCAGGCCCATGCGGCTGCCGAAGGCGCCCTCCACCAGCAGCGCGAGCGCCTGCCAGGGGTCGTAGCCAACCACGGCGACCACGATGCCGCAGGCCAGCAGCGCCAATGCAAGGTTGACCAGCGGCAGGACCAGGAGGTCGATCCAGCGCGGCAGCTCGGCGGCGGACGGGGTCACCAGGCAACCTCCGCGCCATGCGCTGCGGTGCTATTCGACTTGGGAGCGGCCCGGCGTCTCATGCCGCGGCCGCCTCGTCCCCGGCGCCGCACATGAGGCGGCCCAGCGTGGTCTCGTCGCACAGCGCGACCGGGCGCTCGCCGACGATGCGGCCGCCCGCCATCACGAGCACGCGGTCGGCCAGCGCCAGGATCTCGTCGAGCTCGGAGGACACGACCAGCACGGCGCCGCCGCCGGCGGCCATGGCCCGCAGGCGGCCGTGGATGAACTCGATGGCGCCGATGTCGACCCCGCGCGTCGGCTGGCCCACCAGCAGCACGCGCGGCTTGGGCGCGGCCTCGCGCGCCAGCACCAGCTTCTGCTGGTTGCCGCCGGAGAACTTCGCGCTGCCAAGGCGCGCGTTGCGCGGACGCACGTCGTACTCGTCCATCATCTGCGCGGTGTCGGCCTGCATGGCCGCTTGCCGCATCCAGCCGTGGCGGTTGTAGCGCGGCCGGCGCTGGTAGCCGAGCACGGCCGATTCCCAGGCCGCGAAGGGCAGCACCAGGCCGCGCCGGTGACGGTCTTCCGGCACGTGGGCAAGGCCGGCCTCGCGCGCGGCTTCGGGGTCGAGCCAATGCTGCGGCGTGAAGGATTGCGAGCCCAACGCCAGCGTGCCGGCCTGCGGCACCAGCATGCCCGACAGCACCTCCAGCAGCTCGCTCTGGCCGTTGCCCGAGACGCCCGCGATGCCGACGATCTCGCCCGCGCGCAGCTGCAGCGAGACATCGGCCAGGCGCGGCGTGCCTTGCGCGTCGCGCCAGCTCAGGCCGCGCGCGTCGAGCAGCGGGGCTCCGCCCGCCGCCTGCGCGGCACCGGCGACGCGCCCCGTCTGCACGCGGCGCCCGACCATGGCCTGCGCGAGCGCGTCGACGCTGGTGTCGGCGATGGCGCAGTCCAGCACCACGGCACCCGCGCGCATCACCGTCACGGCGTCGCACAGCGCCATGATCTCCTTGAGCTTGTGCGTGATCAGCAGCACCGTGGTGCCGCGCGCGCGCAGGGCGCGCAGCGTGTCGAAGAGCTGCTCGGTCTCTTGCGGCGTGAGCACCGCCGTGGGCTCGTCGAGGATCAGGATGCGCGCGCCGCGAAAGAGCGTCTTGAGGATCTCCAGCCGCTGCCGCTCCCCCACCGGCAACTGCTCGACCGGCAGGTCCAGCCGCACCTGCAGGCCGCTGCCCTGCATCAGCGCCTCCAGGCGCGTGCGCACCTGCGCGCGGGCCCTCGGCAGCCGCCAGTGCGGCTCGGCGCCGAGCAGGATGTTGTCGAGCGCGGTAAAGGGTTCGACCAGCATGAAGTGCTGGTGCACCATGCCGATGCCCAGGGCAATGGCGTCGTTCGAGCCGCGGATCTGCACGGGCTTGCCTTCGATCTCGATCTCGCCGCTGTCGGCCTGGTAGAAGCCGTAGAGGATCGACATCAGCGTGCTCTTGCCGGCGCCGTTCTCGCCGACCACGCCATGCACGGTGCCGGCCGGCACGGTGAGCGTGACTTCGCGATTGGCGTGGACCGCACCGAAGCGCTTGTCGATGCGCGTCATGCGCACCGCGGGCGCGAGGGTCTCGCTCAAAGCTTGCAGTTGTTGTCGGCCATGTAGTCGACCACCTTGATCTTGCCGGCAATGATGTCGGCCTTGGCGGCGTCGACCTTGGCCTTCATGTCGGCGCTCACGAGCTTGGCGTTGTGCTCGTCCAGCGCGTAGTCGACTCCGCCTTCTTTCAAACCCAGCGCGGTGACGCCCGGTGTCGGCTTCTTCGCCGCGTTGTACACCGCCACGTCGACGCGCTTGACCATCGAGGTCAGCATGGTGCCGGGCTGCATGTGGTTCTGGTTGCTGTCGACGCCGATGGCCAGCTTGCCCGCGTCCTTGGCCGCCTGATAGACCCCCGAGCCCGTGCCCCCGGCGGCGGCGAAGACCACGTCGACGCCCTTGGCAAACTGCGCCTTGGCCAGCTCGCTGCCGCGCGTCGGGTCGCTCCAGGCGGCCGGCGTCGTGCCGGTCATGACCGAGCTCACCTCGACCTTCGGGTTGGCGTACTTCGCGCCCTGCTCGTAGCCGCACTGGAACTTGCGGATCAGCGGGATGTCCATGCCGCCCACGAAGCCGACCTTGCCGCTCTTGCTGGCCAGCGCCGCCATCATGCCGACGAGGAAGCTGCCCTCGTGCTCCTTGAACACGATCGATTCGACATTGGGCAGCTTGACCACCGAATCGATGATCGCGAAGTTGAGCTTGGGGAATTCCTTGGCCACTTTCTCCAGGCTGCTGCCCTGCGAGAAGCCGATGCCGATCACCGGGTTGGCGCCGCGTCCCGCCATGCGCCGCATGGCCTGCTCGCGCTGTGCCTCGTTGGCGATCTCGAAGTCGAGATAAGGCTTGCCGCTCTCCTTCTTCCACATCTCGGCGCCGCGGTAGGCCGCCTCGTTGAAGGACTTGTCGAACTTGCCGCCCATGTCGTAGACGATGGCGGGCTCGGCGCCTGCGACAGCGGCGGCGCAGGCCGCGAGAGCGAGGACGAGGGCCTTGTCGAGTTTCATGGTGCGCATCCCAGCAATCCGGCTGTCAAGAATTTCTGCTGCGTTGCACCTCCGCCGTTCGAGGCCCGCCGCAGGCCCCCAACGAGCCCCGGGGCAGGATAGCAAGACTTGCGCCGAGTCAAACCGGGGAGCACCCTATGCGCCGCTCCCTGCCCGGTTCAGTAGGTCTTGTAGGGCAGGAACTTGCCGGACAGCACCACGTTCACCCGATCGCCCTTCGGATCGGCCTGCCGCTGGATGTCCATGCTGAAGTCGATCGCGCTCATGATCCCGTCGCCGAATTCCTCGTGGATCAGCTCCTTGATGGTGGTGCCGTAGACGTTCACGATCTCGTACCAGCGGTAGATCAGCGGATCGGTGGGCACCGCCGAGGGCAGCGAGCCCTTGTAGGGCACCACCTGCAGCCACTTCTGCTCCTCGGCCGTGAGGCCGAAGATCTCGCCGACGATGGCGGCCTGCTTCTCGTCGAGCGTCATCTGGCCGAGGCAGGCGGCCGTGGTCCACTCCTTCGAGAGGCCGACCTGCTCGGCGACCTCGGCCCACTGGATGCCCTTGGCCACCTTGGCGGTGACGATCTTCTCGGTGACGTCGTTGCGATTCATGCGGATGCTCCTGTTGGAAGTAGGGGAAGGACGAGTCGCCCAGTCCATGTGCCAGAGGCAAGCAACAGGCGTGCCGACTTGGTGCGCCGCGATAATCGGGCACCCAGCGCACCCCAAAGAAGGAGACCCCGAGTGCCCGACCTTTCCCAGATCACCTGCATCGAAGACCTGCGAGTGATCGCCCAGTCGCGCGTGCCGCGCATGTTCTACGACTACGCCGACTCCGGCGCCTGGACGGAGGGCACCTACCGCGCGAACGAGGCCGACTTCCGCAAGATCAAGCTGCGCCAGCGCGTGGCCGTCAACATGGAAGGCCGCTCGACGAGGAGCACCATGATCGGCCAGGAAGTCGCGATGCCGGTGGCCATCGCGCCCACCGGCCTCACGGGCATGCAGCACGCCGACGGCGAGATCCTGGGCGCGCGCGCGGCCAAGGCCTTCGGCATTCCCTTCACGCTGTCGACCATGAGCATCTGCTCGCTGGAAGACATCGCCGAAAGCACCGACCGCCATCCCTTCTGGTTCCAGCTCTACGTGATGCGCGACCGCGACTTCATCGAGCGGCTGATCGAGCGCGCCAAGGCCGCCAACGTCTCGGCGCTGCAGCTCACGCTGGACCTGCAGATCCTGGGCCAGCGGCACAAGGACATCAAGAACGGGCTGACGGCGCCGCCCAAGCCCACGCTGAAGAACCTGATCAACCTCGCGACCAAGCCGCGCTGGTGCCTGGGCATGCTGGGCACGAAGCGGCGCAGCTTCGGCAACATCGTGGGCCATGCCAAGGGGGTGGGGGACCTGTCCTCGCTGTCCTCCTGGACGGCCGAGCAATTCGATCCGGCGCTGAGCTGGGCCGATGTGGAATGGATCAAGAAGCTCTGGGGCGGGCCGCTGATCCTCAAGGGCATCATGGACGTGGAAGACGCGCGCCTGGCGGCTTCCAGCGGCGCCGATGCGCTGATCGTGTCGAACCACGGCGGGCGCCAGCTCGACGGCGCGCCCTCCTCCATCGAGGCGCTGCCGGCGATCGCCGAAGCGGTGGGCACCGAGATCGAGGTCTGGATGGACGGCGGCATCCGCAGCGGCCAGGACGTGCTGAAGGCGCGTGCGCTCGGAGCGCGCGGCACGCTGATCGGGCGCAGCTTCCTCTACGCCCTGGGCGCCTTCGGCGAGGCCGGGGTGACGCGGGCGCTGCAGATCATCCAGAAGGAACTCGACATCACGATGGCCTTCTGCGGGCGCACGCAGATCGACGAGGTGGATTCGAGCATCCTGCTGCCGGGCACCTTCTAGACCCGAGCCGAGGCGCGGGTAAGTCCTCGGCCGACAGCGCGACGGCACGCTGCGGCTTCCTGATGCGGCCGATCTGCGGCTGGCTGTTCGGCCGCATCGCCAACCGCAAGGGCCGCAAGACCTCGATGGTGATCTCGGTCACGATGATGTGCGCCGGCTCGCTGGCCATCGATGCAGCTGCGCCGCCTTACGCGCGCCCTTGGCGACCCAGGCCAACCCGTCCAGCGGGTCATGCTCATGGCTTGCAGGTAGGCGCCCGCACATCACGTCGATACAGCCGAAACGTCGGCGTGCCGCGTTCGCCTGCCAACTAATCGCCCAGCAGTTCCCCAATCGGCTGCAGATCCTCCACCCGATCGCAGACAGCCTTCACGACCATCATGATCGGGATGCCCAAGAGCAACCCCCAGATGCCCCAGAGCCAGCCCCAGAAGATCACGCCCACGAACACCGCCACCGGGTTCATGCGGCTGGTGCGGCTGGTGAGCCAGGGCACCAGCAGGTTGCCCACGAGGGTGTGGATCAGCAGCGAGACGCCGCCGACCAGCAGGGCCATCTGGACGCTGTTGAACTGGAGAAACGTCACCAGGCCGGCCGCCGCCATCACGATCACCGAGCCGATGTAGGGGATGAGATTGGTCACCGCCGCCACGATGCCCCAGACCGCGGCGTTGTCGACGTCGAGCGCCCAGAACGCGAGGCCGGTGGCAAGGCCGACCATGGCACTGGTGAGAATCTGCACCAGCAGGTAGCGCTCGATGTGCTGCGTGATGTCGTCGAGCACATGCACGGTGATTTTTTTCTTCTGCAAGCTGGGTCCGGTGATCTTCACCAGCTTGCGGCGGAAGGTATCGCCCGAGCCAAGCGCGAAATAGGTCAGGAAGGCGACCAGCGTGAGCTGCCCGATGGCGGCGATCAAGCCCACCGTGCCGCTCCAGAGGTACTCGCGCACGTTGAAGCTCGGCCGCTCGATGACCACACGCGCCACGCCCTTGCGCGCCGCGACCTTGGCTGAATTCTCCTCGGCCGCCTGTTCGAGTTGGGCGGCAGCCTTCTGCACCGTGTCGAGCGCGCTGGGGTCCGTGCTTCTGCCGCTGCGCATGGCCAGGCGCAGCTTCTGGGCCGCGACAGGCAGCGTATCGAGCAACTCGGAGGCGCTGCCGGAAAGCGAATAGCCGGTCCAGCCCAGGCCGCCGCCGAGCCCGAGCAGGATCACGGCGGCGCCGATCCAGCGGGAGATCCTCCAGCGTTCGAGCAGACCGACCAGCGGGTCGAGCGCGTAGGTCAGGAGCAGGCTCAGCATCAACGGAACGAACACCGCCTTGGCCCAGTGCAGCGTGAACACCACGGCAAGCACGCTGAGCACGACCAGCGCGGCGCTGCGCACGTCGACCGGCATGTGCAGCAGCACGCGCTCCGGCTCGGCCTCGGCCTCGGACGGCTCCGGCTCCAGCGTCGGCTCCTGCCTCGGCTTCGGCTCGGGCTCGGGCTCGGGCTCAGGCTCAGGCTCAGGCTCCGGGGGAGCCTGGAGCCGCTCGACCTTGTTCTGCTCGGCGTCGTTGTTCATCGCGGATCCTTCAGCACCTCGCGCACCGCCGCCAGCTGGCGCCGCGACACCACCACCGGCTCCGGAATGCCGTCGAGCCGCAAGGCCCAGCCCTCGGCGTCCTCGCCGTCGTCGTACTTCTCGAGCGCGCGGATCGCCTGGCGCGCCACCAGCGCATTGCGGTGCACGCGCACGAAGCGCGCCGGATAGCGCTCCTCGAACTCGGCCAGCGACCCATCGTAGATATGGCTGCGCGCCGCGGTGCGCACCGTGAGGTACTTGAACTCCGACTTGAGATAGACCACCTCGGACAGCAGCACCCGCTCGGTGCGGCCGCGGTCCTGGATCAGCAGCACCTCCTGCTGCACGTCGGCCAGCGGGCCGCGCCGCTCCCGCAGCGAGCGCTCGGCCTTCTGCAGCGCCTGCTGCAGCCGCTCGGCCCGCACCGGCTTGGTCAGGTAGTCGACCGCCTCGAGCTCGAAGGCCGTCACGGCATGGGTCGCGTGGGCGGTGACGAACACCACCGCCGGCGCACCGGCGCGCTGGCGCAGGCTGCGCGCCAGCTCGATGCCGTCGATGCCGGGCATGTGGATGTCGAGCAGCACCAGGTCGAGGTCGACCGTGAGCAGTTGCGCCTGGGCGTCGGCGCCGTTGGAGGCCTCGGCCACCACCTCGGCCCCCGGCGCGTGGCACTCGGCCAGCAGCGTGCGCAACCGCGACCGGGCCAGCGTTTCGTCGTCGACGATCAGGGTGCGCAGAAGATTCATGGACTCCTCAAGTTCCAACAGGAATGGCGATGCGCACGCGGTAGGCCTTCTGGTCCATGCCGGCGCTGAACTGCGCCTGCACGTCGTGCAGCAGCCGCAGCCGGTCGCGCACGTTGGCCAGGGCGATGCCGTGGCCGCGCGGCAGGGGCTCGTCGGCCCAGCGCAGCGGCGGCAGGCTGTTGACCACCTCGATCACCGCCATGCTGCCGCGGCGCTCGGTGCGGATGCGGATCTTCGCGCCCTCCGGGCTGGGCTCGACGCCATGCTTGACCGCGTTCTCGACCAGCGGCTGCAGCAGCAAGGGCGGCAGGCGCGCACCGTTGGCCGCGGGGTCGATGTCCCAGCGGATGCGCAGCCGGTCGCCGAAGCGCACCTGCTCGATCGCCAGGTAGCGCTCGGCCAGCGCGATCTCGTCGGCCAGGGTGACCGATTCGCCCGCATCGGCGAGGGCGTGCCGGAACAGCTCGCTCAGGTCTTCCAGCATGGCTTCGGCCTTGGCTGGCTCCTCGCGCACCAGCGCGATGGCGCTGTTCAGCGTGTTGAAGAGAAAGTGCGGGCGGATGCGCGACTGCAGCTCTTCCAGCCGCGCCGTGGTGGCCGCCGGCGTCTGCCCGCGCGCGCGCAGCACCAGCGCGGCCATCACCAGCGACGCGAACATCGCCCCGGCCAGGGCGCTCGCGATCCAGGGCGCGCTGGCAAGCACGCCCGTCAGCCGCAGCAGTCCGCAGCCGTAGAGCGCGGACAGCGCCCCCAGGAGGATGCCGGCGCCGTACTGTCCGGCGCGCGGCAGGCGGCCCAGCAGCTTCTTGAGCCAGCAGGCCGCGAGCAGCCACAGCAGCGTGGCCGGCAAGGCGCCGCCGGTCACGGTGGCCAGCAGCATCAGCCACTCGGCCGGTGTGGGCGCCTGGAACAGCGTGACGACCGCCACCACTGACTCGACGAACATCACGGTGCGCAGCACCACGCCGATCTGGCAGGCATCGAAGAGCGCGGCACCGGCACGCGCCGGCGCGCGGGCCCGTGCCGGGGACGGCGCCTGGGGGGTGGTCGATAAAATCGATGGGCTGCGCATCAAGCAAATCGGGTGCAAACCCATTATTGCCTCCCAACCGGTTCACCCCATGACCCACAACCAACTCGACAAGAAATCCGAAGCCTGGTCCGCCCTGTTCTCCGAACCGATGAGCGACCTGGTGAAGCGCTACACCGCGAGCGTCTTCTTCGACAAGCGGCTGTGGCAGGCCGACATTCAAGGCTCGCTCGCGCATGCGGGCATGCTGGCGGCGCAGGGCGTCATCGGCGCCGAGGACCACGCCGCCATCGAGCGCGGCATGGCGCAGATCCGCGGCGAGATCGAGTCCGGCGCCTTCGACTGGAAGCTCGATCTCGAGGACGTGCACCTGAACATCGAGGCCCGCCTCACCCAGCTGGTCGGCGATGCCGGCAAGCGCCTGCACACCGGCCGCAGCCGCAACGACCAGGTGGCCACCGACGTGCGGCTCTGGCTGCGCGGCGAGATCGACCTGATCGGCGGGCTGCTGGTCGACCTGCAGAAGTCGCTGGTGGCCATCGCCGAGAAGAACGCCGAGGTGATCCTGCCGGGCTTCACGCACCTGCAGGTGGCGCAGCCGGTGAGCTTCGGCCACCACATGCTGGCCTACGTCGAGATGTTCTCGCGCGATGCCGAGCGCATGGCCGACGTGCGCGGCCGCGTCAACCGCCTGCCGCTGGGTGCCGCGGCGCTGGCCGGCACCAGCTACCCGCTGGACCGCGAGCTGGTGGCGCGCACGCTGGGCATGGACGGGGTGTGCGAGAACAGCCTGGACGCGGTGAGCGACCGCGACTTCGCGATCGAATTCAGCGCCGCTGCCTCGCTCGCGATGGTGCACATCAGCCGGCTCAGCGAGGAGCTGGTGCTCTGGACCAGCCAGGCCTTCGGCTTCATCGACATCGCCGACCGCTTCTGCACGGGCAGTTCGATCATGCCGCAGAAGAAGAACCCGGACGTGCCCGAGCTCGCGCGCGGCAAGACCGGCCGCGTGGTGGGCCACCTGATGGGCCTGATCACGCTCATGAAGGGCCAGCCGCTGGCCTACAACAAGGACAACCAGGAGGACAAGGAGCCGCTGTTCGACACCGTCGACACGCTCAAGGACACGCTGCGCATCTTTGCCGAGATGGTGGGCGGCATCACGGTCAAGCCCGAGGCGATGGAGAACGCCGCGCTGCGCGGCTACGCGACCGCCACCGACCTGGCCGACTACCTGGTGAAGAAGGGCCTGCCCTTCCGCGACGCGCACGAGACCGTGGCGCACGCGGTCAAGGCCGCGATCTCGCACAAGGTCGACCTGTCGGAGCTGCCGCTGTCGGTGCTGCAGACCTTCCATCCGAAGATCGAGAAAGACGTTTACGACGTGCTGAGCCTGCGGGGTTCGCTGCATGCGCGCAACATTCTGGGCGGAACGGCCCCGGCCCAGGTGCGCAAGCAGATCGCCCGCCATCGCGCCAGGCTCGGTTGAGAATTATTTGGGGTTTACCCCGAACAGCTGCTGAAAGCCTTGCTGGTACTTGCTCAGGCGCTATCGATTGAATAGCGCTTTCCCCAGCAAATACGACCTATGGTGGGCCTCTACGCCGTCAGTTTTGTGGCCAGTTGTAAAACTGTAGTGCTAAAGTTTGGCATTGCATTGCAGCAAACTGCCCGGCAACCTGTGTTGCCGAAGCACGCCAGCCGACCGAATCCATGGAACAACCCCCCTGCGTCGTCGTTATCCTGACCTTCAATTCCGCCTCGATCATCCGGGAGACCGTGTCGCAGGCGAAGAAGGTGAGCCCCAAGGTCTTTGCGGTCGACTCGCATTCGTCGGACAGCACCGTCGCCATCCTCGAGGAACTGGGCTGCACCGTGGTGCAGCGGCCCTTCTCCAACTACAGCGACCAGCGCAACTGGGCGATCTCGCAGGTCGAGGGCGCCTACGGCTGGCAGCTGCACCTGGATGCCGACGAGGTGCTGGACGAACAGGCGGTGGGCGAAATTCGCGCCCTGCTCGCCGGCACGCCGCGCTTCGACGCCTACATGCTGCGCCGGCGCGACTACTTCATGGGCAAGATGCTGCGCTTCTCCGGCGTCAACCCCTGGCACCTGCGGCTGTTCCGCTCGGGCGCCGGGCGCTGCGAGGCGCGGCTCTACGACCAGCACTTCATCAGCAGCGCCACGCCGGGCCGCCTGCAGGGCTTCATGCACGACAAGAATTCGGCGCGGCTCACCGACTGGATCAACAGCCACAACCGCTGGAGCGACGCCGAGGCCAAGGAGAAGCTGGGTCCGCGCATGGCCGCCGACAACGTGCTCCAGCCGCGGCTGATGGGCGACGCGCGCGAGCGCACGCGCTTCATCAAGGAGCTCTACTATCGGCTTCCGACCGGCCTGCGCTCGCTCAGCTATTTCGTCTACCGCTACGTCTTCCGGCTCGGCTTCCTGGACGGCACCACCGGCTTCTACTTCGCTTTTTTCCAGGCATTGTGGTTCCGCATGCTGGTCGACGCGAAGATGTACGAGCAACGATCCGCACAGCGCCCGGCGCCTGAACTGAAGGCCAAGGCCAAGGCCATCAATCCGATCCCCCCTATGGAGTGAACTCGCAACATGCGGCAATACAACGCTTCCAAGAAGGTCCTGGTCACCGGCGGCGCCGGCTTCCTCGGCAGCCATCTGTGCGACCGGCTCATCGAGCACGGCCACGACGTCCTGTGCGTGGACAATTTCTTCACCGGCACCAAGCGCAACATCGAGCACCTGCTGGGCCACCCGCGCTTCGAGCTGATGCGGCACGACGTGACCTTCCCGCTCTACGTGGAGGTGGACGAGATCTTCAACCTGGCCTGCCCGGCCTCGCCCATCCACTACCAGCACGACCCGGTTCAAACCACCAAGACCAGCGTGCATGGCGCCATCAACATGCTGGGCCTGGCCAAACGGGTGCGCGCCAAGATCCTGCAGGCTTCCACCAGCGAGGTCTACGGCGACCCTGAGATCCATCCGCAGGTCGAGGCCTACTGGGGCCGCGTCAACCCGATCGGCATCCGCAGCTGCTACGACGAGGGCAAGCGCTGCGCAGAGACGCTGTTCTTCGACTACCACCGCCAGCACAAGCTGCGCATCAAGGTCGTGCGCATCTTCAACACCTACGGTCCGCGCATGCACATGAACGACGGGCGCGTGGTGTCCAACTTCATCGTGCAGGCGCTCAAGGGCGAGGACATCACCATCTACGGCGATGGCCAGCAGACGCGCAGCTTCTGCTACGTGGACGACCTGGTGGAGGCGATGCTGCGCATGATGGGCACGGGCGACGAGGTGCCCGGCCCGATCAACATCGGCAACCCGGGCGAGTTCTCGATGCTGGAGCTTGCCAACAAGGTGATCGAGCTGACCGGCTCCAAGAGCCAGCTGATGCGCATGCCGCTGCCGGCGGACGACCCCAAGCAGCGCCGCCCCGACATCACCCTGGCCCAGCAGGAGCTCGACGGCTGGGCGCCGAAGACCCAGCTCGAGGAAGGCCTGAAGAAGACCATCGCCTACTTCGACAAGGCGCTGTCCGAAACCACCGCAGATTGAACAACGCATGAACGTCACCATCATCGGTACCGGCTATGTCGGGCTCGTCACCGGCGCCTGTCTCGCCGACATCGGCAACAACATGCTGTGCGTGGACGTCGATGCGCGCAAGATCGACACCCTCAACGCGGGCGGCATCCCGATCTACGAGCCGGGCCTGGGCGACCTGGTCGAGTCGAACATGGCGGCGAAGCGCCTCGCCTTCTCGACCGACATCGAGGCCTCGGTGGCGCACGGCGACGTGCAGTTCATCGCCGTCGGCACCCCACCCGACGAGGACGGCAGCGCCGACCTGCAGTACGTGCTGGCGGCGGCGCGCAACATCGGCAAGTACATGAACGGGTTCAAGGTCGTGGTCGACAAGTCGACGGTGCCGGTGGGCACGGCCGACAAGGTCGCTGCCGTCATCCAGGAAGAGCTCGACAAGCGCGGCCGCTCCGACCTGCGCTTCTCGGTGGTGAGCAACCCCGAGTTCCTCAAGGAAGGCGCAGCGATCGAGGACTTCATGCGGCCCGACCGCATCGTCATCGGCTACAGCGACGACGAGGACGGCCGCGAGGCGCTGGCCGCGATGCGCAAGCTCTACGCGCCCTTCAACCGCAACCACGAGCGCACCCGCGTGATGGACGTGCGCTCTGCCGAGTTCACCAAGTACGCGGCCAATGCGATGCTCGCCACCCGCATCAGCTTCATGAACGAGCTGGCCAACCTCGCCGACCGCGTAGGCGCCGACATCGAGGCAGTGCGCCAGGGCATCGGCTCCGACCCGCGCATCGGCTACAGCTTTCTCTACGCGGGCACGGGCTACGGCGGCAGCTGCTTCCCCAAGGACATCCAGGCGCTCACGCGCATCGCGCGCGACAACGGGCAGGCGTTGCGGGTGCTGGAGTCGGTCGAGGCGGTCAACGACGAGCAGAAGCGCGTGCTGACGCAGAAGGTGCTCGACCGCTTCGGCCCCGACCTCAGCGACCGCAGCTTCGCGCTGTGGGGCCTGGCCTTCAAGCCCAACACCGACGACATGCGCGAGGCCCCGAGCCGCGTGGTGCTGGGTGCGCTGCTGCGCGCCGGCGCGCGCGTGGTGGCGCACGACCCGATCGCGGTCGACGAGACCCGGCGCGTGCTGCAGCTGGACTTCGCCGATGCGCCGGCGCTGCTGGAGCGCATCAGCTTCTCCTCGGCCAAGGACCCGATGGAGGTGCTGGCCGACGCGGACGCGCTGATCATCGTCACGGAGTGGAAGGCCTACCGCAGCCCCAACCTGGAGCGGCTCAAGGCGCTGATGAAGTCGCCGGTGATCTTCGACGGCCGCAACCTCTATGAGCCCGGCGTGATGAAGGAAGCCGGCGTCATCTACCAGGGCATCGGGCGCAACAGCCGCTGAGCACGTTGCCTTAGCGTCCGGCAGCGTGTTCTACGCGATCCCTCTCGAGAGCCGGCCGAGCTGGCGCAACCCGCCCTGGGTGACGGTGCTGCTCATCCTGGTGAACATGCTGGTCTTCTGGGGACCGCAGCGCGCGGAAGACGCGGCGCAGGAGCGGGCCGCGCAGTTCTACCTGCAGAGCGGCCTGCCGAAGCTGGAGCTGCCGCCCTTCGTGGCCTGGCTGCAGGAGACCGGCTCGCCGCGCGCGGCCGTGGCCCGGCGGCTGCTGGCACGCGAGCGCTACGGCGAGCTGCTCGAAGGCCTGCAGCAGGAGCAGGCCTTCCTGCGCAAGCTGCACGCCGACCAGATCATCGAGCCCGCCCACCCGAAGTACGCGGACTGGAAGCGCGAGCGACAGCGCTATGAGGCGCAGCTGCCGGCGCCCTTCACCACCCGCTGGGCGCAGGACCACAACCCGGACGCCGAATCCAGGCCCTGGACCTGGCTCACGTCGGCCTTCCTGCACGGCAGCACCGGCCACCTGCTGGGCAACATGCTTTTCCTCTTCCTGTTCGGCTTCTCGGTCGAGCTCGCGCTGGGCCGCGGCCTCTACCTGGGCTTCTACCTGCTGGGCGCGGCCGGCGCCTCGGCGCTGGCGGCCTGGGCCTATGCGGGCCAGGGCGGCTACGGGCTGGGCGCCTCGGGCGCGGTGTCGGCGCTGATGGGCATGTACGCGGTGATGTATCGCCTCCGGCGCATCCGCTTTTTTTACCAGCTCTTCTTCTACTTCAACTACGTCACGGCGCCGGCGCTGATCCTGCTGCCGGCCTGGATCGCCAACGAGCTGCTGCAGCATCTCGTCGGCGGCAAGGGCATCGCCTACATGGCGCACCTGGGCGGGCTGCTGACCGGCGCGCTGCTGATGGCGATCGCGATGCGGTGGCGCCGGGTGCGCCTGCCCGAAGCGCCGGTCGAGCAGGCACCGGACCCATTCGAGCAGCATGTGGCCGCGGCGCGGCGCCTGGCCGGCGAGATGAAGTTCGAGCAGGCCTGCGCTCAATGGCGCGCCGCCGCGAAGCAGCGCCCCGGGGACGCGGACACGCTGCGCGCCTGGTTCAACACCGCCAAGCTCTGGCCCGCCGGGGAGGACTTTCATCGCGCGGCGCACCGCATCTTCCAGCTCCGACCGCAGGACCCCGCCACGCTGGAACTGCAGCATGCGAGCTACAAGGCCTACCTCGACCACGCCAAGCCCGGTGCGCGCCTGCGACCCGAGGACATGGTGCGGCTGGCGCGCCGCTTCACGCGCGCGCAGCAGTTCGCCGATGCGGAGCGCCTGTGCCAGGCGCTGATGAAGACGGCGCCGGAACATCCGGAGCTGGCCGAAACCGTGGCGCTGTGCGCCAACGGCCTGCTGCAGGCCGGGCGGCGCGACCAGGCGTTGGGCTGGCTGCCGCACCTGCTGCGGCTGGCGCCGGAGGCGATGGTGACGCGGATGCTTCAGAAGGCCTGAGGATGACTTGCTCCCTCTCCCGCTTGCGGGAGAGGGTTGGGGTGACGGCACGCGGCGCATCCAAGCCAACGCGCCTTGCCACCGCCCGGTGCCCCCACCCCTGCCCTCCCCCGGAAGGGGAGGGAGTGAGACTCAGCCTTGCGGCACCTCGCGCATCAGCCAGCGCACTTCCTGCGTCTGCTCGCTGTCCGGATAGCGCCGCTCGAGCGTCTTCAGGATCGGCCGCGCCATGTCGCGCCGGTTCAGCCCCTGCACCAGCACCCGCGCCGCCAGCTCGTAGGCCTGCGGAATCGCCGCATGCCCGCGGAAGCGCTTGTCGAAGCCGGTCAACAGCGCGAGCGCGGCCTTCGCCTCGCCGTTGCGCCATTCGGCGCGTGCCAACGCGATGGTCGTCACCGGATCGTCGAGCACGAAGCCGGCGTCCTTCTCGCCGCAGGCCTTGTAGACCTTCAGCGCCTCCGACGGGAGATCGCGCGCGGCGAGCATGCCGATCAGCCGCCGCCCATGGTCCAGCAGGGTGGCCGTCTTGTCGGGCGCCAGCAGCAGCACGCGGTGGTAGCGCCGCTGCGCGGCCAGGTCGTCCGGCTTGGTGCGCTGCTCCTCGTAGGCCAGCGCCAGCGCGCCGGCCACGTCGCCGTCGGTCACCATCTGCGCCACCAGCGCATCGGTCTGCTGCTGCGCGATCTGGGCCGGGGTGCGGGTGTCCATCGCACGCTCGTCGGCACCGGCACCGGGCAGCAGGTCGATGCCGAGCGCCGCATGGTTCTGGTACATCACGTAGCCCAGCAGGCTGGCCATGACCCAGCCGAAATAGATCATCACGAAATTGAAGAGCGGCAGCGCGATCCAGCCCTTGAAGACGGGCAGCAGCATGACCACGGCCAGCTGCGCGCCGGAATTCAGCAGGAACAGGAAGAAGCACAGCAGCACGTAGGGCCAGCCGATGGCTCGCAGGGTCTCCCACACCAGGCCCGGGTTCAGCGCCTGCCAGAAGCTGCCCGACTGCACCAGCACCATGGTCGTGGCCGGCAGCGTGAACGAGAGCACGAAGAGCGCGATGTAGCCGAGTACCGGATTCAAGGCGCCGACGAGGCCGCCCACCATGCCCTGCAGCACCAGCAGCGCGAACAGCTTCCAGGGCAGATTCGTCCACTCCTCGTCCAGCGTGCGTGGAAAATCGGCGGCCCGCACGATGCCGCGCGCGCCGAGCGCCATCACCTTGAAGCCGTAGCGGCTGGCCGCGAGCACAATGCCCAGCTCGAGCAGCAGCAGGATCAGCCCCTGCGGCAGGAAGAAGAACAGATGGATGAGCAGGCTGGAAGCCGCGAGCAGCAGCGCATAGCCGAGCGGCTGCAGCTGGAAAGGGAAGGCGAAGAAGGTGTTCAGGCGATGCCAGAACGGGCGTGGCGAGGGACTTCCGGGCTCTTGCATGGACGCTCCAACGAGGGAGCGCCCAGTATATGTTTCAAGTTGTTGCACAACGGCCACGCACAGCGCCGCCGCCGTGCAGGACCGCTCACATCGCGCGATAAAAGATGTAGTCGGCCTGGTACTTCACCACCTGTTTCCGGCCCATCGAGTCTGCGCCGCAGGCCATGGCCGGCGCCGTCCCGCCCTGGGTGGCCACGCGCTGGATGTAGCTCACGCCCTGCATCGCGCCGCTGCCCATGGCCGGGTTGGCCTTCACCAGCTGGTAGGGGATGTTGGCGCTGCCATTGGGCGCGACCGCGACCTGGGTGCCGGTGAGCTTGGAACCGTCCATGCTCTCCCAGGTGGCCGGCGGGCCGTAGTACTTGCCGACCTGCTTGCCGCCGCGGTCCATGAGGCGAGCGTCGGGGCCGACGAAGACCCATTCGTGCTGCCCGGGGGCGTTGGCCTTGGCGCGGCATTCGTAGGTGATGTCGCCGGCGCCGACCGTCTCCATTGCGACCTGGTGGCCGGCAGGCACCTTGACGGCATCGGGGAGGCTGGCCTGGGAGTACGCCATCGGCTTGTTCATGCCCATGCCGGAGCAGGCGGCGAGGCTGGCGGCGGCCGTGAGGAGGCCGAGGTTGCGCAAGGTCATGGTCTGTTCCTTTCGTGTCGATTCGGATGCTGAGGTTGTTGGCGGGCGCTGTTGTTGGCGGACTGGCGGCCTCCATCCCCGGTACGCGGCGGGGGCGCGATCGGATTCAGCGATCGGCAGCGCCTGAATCCGCCGGCGGCCTTGCGCCGTATCGCCTGTGTGACGACCGATGCTCCACAATCCGCGCATGCCCGAAGCCAGCCCCGACGCCGAACTGATGGCACTGATCGACCGCGTCGGCCGCCGGGACGAAACCGCCCTGCGCCTGCTTTACGAGCGCACCTCGCCCAAGCTCTTCGGCCTGGCGATGCGGGTGGTGCGCCAGCGCGAATGGGCCGAAGACGTGCTGCAGGAATCCTTCCTCACCATCTGGCGCGTCGCCGGCGACTACCGCAGCACGCTGAGCCCGCCGATGGCCTGGCTGGGGCTGATCGTGCGCAGCCGCTCGCTCGACTTCCTGCGGCGCCGCACCACCGACCGCGCCCAGCTCACCCAGGAATTCGACGATGTGATGGCCGAGACCTTCGAGTCCGATGCCGCGAACCCGATGGACACCGCAGACGCCAGCGAGCAGGCCCAAGCTCTGCACCAGTGCCTGAGCCGGCTCGAGGGCCGGCAGCGCGAGGTGCTGAGCCTGGCCTACCTGCGCGAGCTCAGCCACGGCGAGCTGGCCGAGCAGCTCAAGCTGCCGCTGGGCACGGTCAAGACCTGGATCCGGCGTGGGCTGGAGAAGCTGCGCATCTGCATGCAGCAGTTGGCATGAGACGCCGGGCCGCTCCCAAGTCGAATACCGCAGTGCGCAGCACCAAGGGACTCGCTTCGCCATGAACCTTTCCGCCCATCCCGAACTGCTGGAGCTGCTGGCCGCGAGCCACGCGCTGGGCACCCTGCGCGGCGGTGCGCGCAGGCGCTTCGAAGCCCTGGCGCGCGAGCAGGCGCCGGTGCGGGCCGCAGCGCTGGTCTGGCAGAGCCGGCTCGCCAGCATGGCCGAGCTGCAGTCGCCGGTGGTGCCGGATGCGGCCGTGTGGACCCGCATCCGCAACCTGATCGCGGCCGAGCAGGAGCAGGAAGCCATCGCACGCCAGCGCACCACGCCGCCCACGCCGGCCGAAACGCCCGCGCGCAGCGGCTGGCTGCGCAGCCTCGCGCTGTGGCGCAGCGCCGCAGCGGCCGGCGCGCTCGCCACCGTGGTGGCCGCTTTCGTCGGCCTCAACCTGAGCGAGCAACTGCGCAATGCGCCGGCCGTGCAGTACGTGGCCGTGCTGTCGGACGAGCAGGCCGCCGCCTCGATGCTGGTGACCTTCGACCCGAAGAAGCGCCAGCTGGTGCTGCAGCGCGTCGGCGACTACCGCGAGGGCGAGGACAAGTCGCTGCAGCTGTGGGCGCTGCCGCCCGGCGGCGCGCCGCGTTCGCTGGGCGTCCTGGGCCGCGACCCTGCGCTCAGGCTGACGGCACAGGAAGCCGACGTGCGTTCGGTGCCGGCGCTGGCCATCAGCCTCGAGCCCAGGGGCGGCGTGCCCAGCGAGCGCGGGCCGACCGGGCCGGTGCTCTTCAAGGGCGCGCTGATCGAGAAGACCCTTTAAGGACCGTTAACATCCTGCGACGCATCGGCGAGGACTCGACCGCATGATGCGGCCGAAGGTCTTCTCTCGAATTTCATGCTTGTGATGAACGTTGCTCCCGCCGTCAGGGCGGCTCGCCGGGCCCTCCTGCCGATCGCGCTGTTGCTCGCAGCGTGCGCCTCGCAGGCCCAGTCCACCAGCGCTGCCGAGACCCCCTCCCCCGCCTACCTGGCAGCGCAGACACGCTGGCGCAGCGAGCTCTCGGCCTTCGATGCCGCCGACCGCCAGCAATGGCCCAGCGAGGGCGGCGTGGTCTTCGTCGGCAGTTCCACCATCCGCTTCTGGACCCGCCTCGCGCAGGACTTCCCGCAACTGCCGGTGGTCATCAACCGCGGCTTCGGCGGCTCGACCATGGCCGACTCCAGCTTCTTCGCGCGCGAGCTGGTGCTGCGCTACAAGCCGCGCCATGTGCTGGTCTACGCCGGCGACAACGACCTGGCCGAGGGCCGCACGCCGATCCAGATCCTGGAGAGCTTCGCCCAGTTCGCCAACACCGTGCGCGCGGAGCTGCCCGAGGCGCGCATCAGCTACATCTCGATCAAGCCCAGCCCCTCGCGCGAGAAGCTGCTGCCGCGGATGCGCGAGACCAACGACATCATTGCCGCCTATCTGCGGCGCCTGCCGAACAGCGACTACATCGATGTCTTCACGCCCATGATGGGCGCGGACGGGCGCCCGCGGGCCGAACTGTTCCGCGGCGACCAGTTGCATCTCAACGACGAAGGCTACCGGCTGTGGCGCTCGGTCATCGGCGCGCAGCTGGCGCGGCCCGTGGATCAGGCCGAGCTGTCGATCGCGCCGGCGTCGCGGTAGGCGTCCCGGCTGCGCCGCCGCTCGCCCCACCACAGCGCCACTCGGGCCACGCCATAGAGGCCCGCGAACACCACGGCCAGCAGCAGCACGTCGCCCCACCAGGGCCGCGCGGTCTGGTTGTCGCCGTAGAACGCCAGCACCAGCAGCACCGCGACCAGGTGCGCGCAGAACACCGGCAGCGAAGCCGAGCCCATGGCCTCCAGCGCGTGCAGGCGCGGCAGGCGCCGCATGAGCGCCGGCCCGAAGCGCACGGTGACGATGCCCAGCACCACCAGGTTGAAGATGCGCAGCGGCCCGAGCTGCCATTTGTCGAACAGCAGGTTCATCTCCTCGTCGCCGCCGAAGGGCGCCTGGCCATTGATGCCATGGTGCCGCCACCAGAGCCCGTAGAGCGCCGCCCCCACCGCGAGCGCCACCAGCAACGCAGGGAAGCGGAAGGGCTCGGCATTGGGCGCATGCCGGCTGGCGCCCATCCACAGCCCGGCGAACCACAGGAACTGCCAGGCGAAGGCATTGAAGGCGCCCATCTCGCGGAAGGGCACGGGCAGGTGCAGGTGATGCACCGCCAGCCCGTACAGCCATTCGCTGAAGCCGAACTGGGCCAGGCCCCACAGCGCCGCGCTGGCCACCATCACGCCGGTCCAGCCGTGGCGCAGTGCGAAGGCGAGCACCCAGGGGCTCATCAGCATGAAGAAGATATACATCGGCAGGATGTCGAGCAGCGCCGGCTCGTACACCAGCAGCAGCGAGTAGCCGAAGCCCTCGAGCGGATGCGCGAGGTAGAAGGACAGCAGGTTCTTCACGGCCGGCTGATCGATGCGCAGCCCCACCCGCGTGATGATGGTGAAGAGAAACAGCAGCGTCGCCGCCTGCGCCAGGTAGACCTTGAGCGCGCGCTGCCAGAAGGCCCGGCGCATCGCGTCGACGCCGCGGCTGTCGCTGATGCGGGTGTAGACCAGGCCGGCGACGAAGGCCGAGAGCAGCACGAAGCCTTCGGCTGCCGAGACGAAGCCGAAGGGCTGACCGAGCGGATCGGTGAACCGCGTGGGCAGGTGGGTGAAGGTCATCAGCACGAGCATCAGCCCGCGCAGTGCGTCGATTTCCCAGTAGCGCTTCATGGGGGCTCGGCACCCGGCGTAGGCGGCGGGGCCGCTTTCGGTGCTACGCCAGCTTGCGGATGGCGTCGATCACGACCTCGCTGTACTTCTTCCAGGTGTAGCTGGCCGCATGCTGCACGGCCGCCTCGCTCATGGCCGGGAGTTCCTGCCGGTTCTGGTTGAACCAGGCGAGCTTCTCGGCGATCTTCTCGGGCGAGCGGATCGGCACCAGGAAGCCGGTCTTGCCCTCGATCACGAGGTCGTCGCCGCCGGTGTTGGGCGTGATCACGATCGGCAGGCCCTGGCTCATCGCCTCCTGCATCACCAGCGCCCGGCCTTCGTAGAGCGAGGGCAGGCAGAACACGTCGCAGCTGCGCATCAGGGCCAGCACCTCGGCGTGGGGGCGCCCCTTCTCGAGGGTGAAGTCGGCGTACTGGCCGCGGTAGAAGGCGGGCTCGTTCAGCAGCGAGCCCATCACGACCAGCTCGATGTTCTCGCCCTTGAGCAGATGCATGGCCTGGAACAGGTCGCCCAGGCCCTTGCGCTGCCCCATCGAGCCCACGAAGAGCACGCGCAGCGGCTTCGACGGGTCGACCCCCTTGCGCGCGGGCGCGATCGCCGGCAGCGGCGAGCCGAAGGGCGACAGCACCCGGGTCTTCTGCCCGGCCCAGGCGGGCAGGGAGTCGGCCACGAAGCGGCTGGGCACCACCACCAGGTCGGCCAGCTCCAGCTCGCGCGCCTTGCGCTCCAGCTTGGCCGGCGAATCGGCCATGCCGCCGCCCAGTGCATGGGCCCAGGCCGGCAGGCGCTGGACCTCTTCTTCCATCAACTTGCGGCCGACCTCCCAGTAGGAGATGGGCAGGTCGTACACGCATTTCAGGCCCAGGTCCTTGGCAGCCCGGAAGGTGTCGAGCGCGGAGTCCTCGTAGGTGTAGACCGCGCCGAGGCCGAGGCGCCGGTGCAGCCTTGGCAGGGCGCGGGCGCTGAAGCGGTCGAAGTCCTGCAGCACGCCGTCGATGGAGGCGAAGCCCTGCTCGTGGCGCAGCCAGTAGTTCCAGCCGGCCCGGGAGCAGACGGCCCGCGCCAGCTCGCGCCAGGGGTGCTGAAGGATCTTCTCGCGCGGGATGTTGAAGCGCCGCCGCAGCAGGTCGCGGCTCAGGCCCTGGGGCACCAGTTTCAGGGCCACGTTGTCCGGCTCGACCGCCAGGGTGGTCGTGAAACGCGCGAGCATTCCGGCGGCCTCCAGCCCGTCGAGCATGGCGCGCACGTTCTGGTTGCCTGCGGGGTGGCTGAACAGCAGTTTCATATCGATCGATCATAGTGGACGCCTGTGGCGCTCCAGAGTTGCGCTACCCTGCGCACCCGAAGGAGAAGCCCTTGAAAACGAGAACAATGACGCGGACCTTTGCGGCCGCCGCCCTCACCCTTTGCAGCCTCGGTGCCCATGCGCTGCAGATCGCCAGCCTCACGCCGCAGGGTGAAGTGGCCCGGATCCGGCAAGTGGTCGCGAAGTTCGACCAGGCGGCCGTCAACTTCGGCGATCCCAAGGCGCCCGCCCCGCTCGCCGTCAGCTGCAGCGACGCGCAGGCCGGCAAGGGCACGGGCCGGTGGACCGGCGAGAAGCAGTGGGTCTGGGACTTCGAGAACGACCTGCCGCCGGGCGTGCGCTGCACGGTCACGCGGATCGCAGGCTTCAAGTCGGCCTCGGGGGCGGACCTGACGGGGCCGGAGCGCTACCAGTTCTCGAGCGGCGGCCCCTTCGTGCGCAACTGGCAGCCCAGCTACGGCAAGATCGACGAAGAGCAGCAGTTCATGCTGGAGCTCAACGGCCCGGCCACGCTGGAGAGCGTGCGCGACAACATCTGGTGCCAGGCCGACGGCGTGGGCGAGCGCATCCCGGTGCGCCTGGTCGAGGGTGCGCAACGGCAGGCCCTGCTCAAGGCCTTCGGCCGCGACAAGGAGGCCGAGAAGACGCCGCTGCGCTTCGTCACGCTGCAGTGCAATCGCCGGCTGAGCCCGGGCGGGCGCCTGCAGCTGGTCTACGGCAAGGGCGTGGCCACACCCTCCGGCGTGGCCAACGCGGCCGAGCGGCGCCTGAACTTCGAGGTGCGCGAGCCCTTCGCGGTCTCCTTCAGCTGCGAGCGCGAGAACGCGCAGTCGGCCTGCCTGCCGCTCAAGCCGATGGTGCTGCAGTTCAACGCGCCGGTGGCGCGCAAGCTGGCGGCGCAGATCACCCTGCAAGGCGGGGGCAAGACGCTCAAGCCCAAGTTCGACGACGAGAACACGTCCAAGGACGAGGACGCGGTGGTCGATTCGGTGAGCTTCCCGCCGCCCTTCGCCGAGCAGACGCCCTTCATCCTCACGCTGCCGGCCAGGTTCGAGGATGCCTCGGGCCGCGCCCAGGCCTCGCCCGACAGCTTCCCGCTGAAGGTCGCGACCGGCGCGATGCCGCCGCTGGCCAAGTTCGCGGCCTCGCCCTTCGGCGTGGTCGAGCGCCTGGCCGAGCCCGGCGGCACCGCGCTGATGCCGGTCACGGTGCGACGCGTCGAGCCGGCGCTGCAGGTGCAGGCGCTGACGCCCGGCAAGGTCAGCGACATGAATCCGAAGACCGACGCGGACATCATCGCCTGGTTCCGCAAGGTGCGGCGCTACGACAGCAACTACACCCTCTCGCGCACGCAGGCGGCGCGCGACGTCAAGGGCGCGCTGCCCAAGGTGATCGACAAGGACGACCGCGACAACGTCCAGACCCGCATGGTCTCGCTGCTCGGCGGCCAGTCGGGCGTGAAGACCCTCGACATGCCCAAGGCCGAAGGCGGCGACCCACGGCCCTTCGAGGTGATCGGCATCCCGCTCACGCCGGGCTTCCACGTGCTGGAGATCGCCTCGCAGAAGCTGGGCGACACGCTGCTCGACGAGCGCTACGGCGCCGGCCGCACGATGTATGTGCGCACCACGGCGCTGGCCACCAACATGGCGGTGCATTTCAAGCTGGGCCGCGAGAACGCGCTCGCCTGGGTCACGACGCTGGACAAGGGCAAGGTGGTGCCCAACGCCGCCGTGCGCGTTTCGGACTGCAACGGCAAGGAGGTCGCGGCCGGCACCACCGATGCGCGCGGCCTGGTGCAGCTGACGGGCATCTCGTCCAGCCCGCCGAGCTGTTCCAGCGAGGAGGACTACAGCGGCGACGCCTGGTTCGTCAGCGCCCGCGCCAAGGACGAGGCCGGCGTGGAAGACCTCGCCTTCACCTGGAGCGACTGGCAGCGCGGCATCGAGCCCTGGCGCTTCAACGTGCCGACCAGCCTGGAGGCCGAGCCCGACCGCGTGGCCCACACCGTGTTCGATCGCACGCTGCTGCGCGCCGGCGAGACGGTGTCGATGAAGCACCTGATCCGCACCCAGACCCGCGAAGGGTTCGGGCTGCCGAAGACGCTGCCCGACACGCTGATCGTGACGCACGTGGGCAGCGGACAGCAGTACACCCAGCCGCTCCAATGGCGCAAGACCGCGACCGGCGGCCAGAGCGGCGAGAACACCTTCGCGATCCCGCCATCAGCCAAGCTCGGCCTCTACCAGGTCGAGCTGCGCAACGGCAAGGACGGCAGCGCCGGCGACGGCGAGGACGGCGGCCAGCGCAGCTTCGGCACCGGCCAGTTCCGCGTCGAGGAGTTCCGCCTGCCGGTGCTCGAGGGCCGCATCGCGCCGGCCGAGAAGAAGCCGCTGGTGGCCGCGACCTCGCTGCCCACCGACGTGCAGATCAACTACGTGGCCGGCGGCGGCGCCGCCCACCTGCCGGTGCGCGTGTCGGCGGCGGTGCGGGCCAAGAGCCTCACCTTCGCCGACTTCGACAGCTTCAGCTTCGCGCCGCCGCGCAAGGACGAGACGGCCGCGGCCGACGCCGAGGAGGCCGATTCGGCCTCGCAGGAGCTGCGCGTGGTGGCCGACAAGCTGCCGCTCACGCTCGACAAGGACGGCGCGGGCAAGCTCACCATCGAGAAGATCCCGCTGGCCAAGGCGACGCCGCGCGAGCTGCTGCTCGAAGCCACCTACGCCGATCCCAACGGCGAGGTGCAGACGCTGCGCAGCGTGCAGGCGCTGTGGCCCGCGGCCGTGATCGCCGGCATCAAGACCGAGGGCTGGGTCTCGACCGGCCAGAAGCTGAAGTTCCAGGCCCTGGCCCTGGACCTCGCCGGCAAGCCGCAGGAAGGCGTGACGCTCAACGTGCGCGCCATCGCGCGCATCACCACCACCAGCCGCAAGCGCATGGTGGGCGGCTTCTACACCTACGACAACAAGACCGAGGTGAAGGAGATCGGCACGGTCTGCAGCGGCAAGAGCGATGCGCGCGGCCTGCTGCTGTGCGAGGCCGAGCTCAAGGAGTCCGGCCAGGTCGAGCTGATCGCCAGCGCCACCGACAAGGACGGGCGCGACAGCCGCGCCGCGAGCTCCGTCTACGTCACCCGGCAGGGCGAGCTGTGGTTCGGCGGCGAGGACCACGACCGCATCGACGTGCTGCCCGAGAAGAAGAACTACCAGCCCGGCGAAACCGCCCGCTTCCAGGTGCGCAGCCCCTTCCGCTTCGCGACCGCGCTGGTGTCGGTCGAGCGCGAGGGCGTGATCGAGACGCAGGTCGTGCGGCTGGACGGCAAGGACCCGACGGTCACGCTGCAGGTCAAGCCCGAGTGGGGACCCAACGCCTACGTGAGCGTGCTCGCGCTGCGCGGGCGGCTGCGCGAGGTGCCGTGGTACAGCTTCTTCACCTGGGGCTTCAAGGCGCCGCGCGAGTGGTGGACCGCCTTCTGGCACGAGGGCAAGGAGTACGTGGCGCCGACCGCGCTGGTCGACCTCAGCAAGCCGGCCTTCCGGCTCGGGCTGGCCGAGATCCGCGTCGGCACGCAGGCCCACCAGCTCGACGTGAAGGTGGCGAGCGACAAGCCCAGCTACCCGGTGCGCGGCAAGGCGCTGGTCACGATCTCGGCCAAGCTGCCGGATGGCAAGCCCGCCGCGGGCGCCGAGGTGGCGCTGGCGGCGGTCGACCAGGCCCTGCTGGAGCTGATGCCCAACGACAGCTGGAAGCTGCTCGAGGCCATGCTGCAGCGGCGCAGCTGGGGCGTCTCCACCTCCACCGCGCAGATGGAGATCGTGGGCCGCCGGCACTACGGCCGCAAGGCGGTGCCGGCCGGCGGCGGAGGTGGCAAGGGCCAGACGCGCGAGCTGCTCGACACCCTGCTCCTCTGGAATCCGGCCGTGGTGCTCGATGCGAATGGCCAGGCGACTGTGACCGTGCCGCTCAACGATGCGCTGACCACCTTCAAAATCGTCGCGGTGGCGGATGCCGGCACGGGCCTGTTCGGCACCGGCCAGGCCTCGATCCAGGCCACGCAGGATCTGCAGATCGTCAGCGGCCTGCCGCCGCTGGTGCGCGAGGACGACCAGTTCCGCGCCCAGGTCACCCTGCGCAACACCACGCAGAAGGCGATGAAGGTAGAGGCGGCGCCGCGCGCCACGCTGTTGAAGCTGGAGCCCCAGACGGTCGACATCCCGGCCGGCGAGGCCCGCGAGCTGGCCTGGATGGTGACCGCTCCGGCCCAGCTGGCGCAGACACGTGCCGAGGCCCTCCTGTGGGAGATCGAGGCCAAGGACCAGATCGGCGGCGCGCGCGACGCGCTCAAGGTGCGCCAGCGCATCGTGCCGGCCGTGCCGCTCACGGTGCAGCAGGCCACGCTGGTGCAGCTGGACGGCCCCTTTACCCTGGACGTCGCGCCGCCGGCGGACGCCCTGCCCGGCCGCGGCGGGCTCAAGCTCTCGCTGCAGCCGCGGCTGGCCGAGGGCCTGACCGGCGTTCGCGACTGGTTCGCCAACTACCCTTACGCCTGCCTGGAACAGAAGACCAGCAAGTCCATCGGCCTGCGCGACGGCAAGGCCTGGCAGACCGTGATCGGACAGCTGCCCAGCTACCTCGATAGCGACGGCCTGGCCAACTACTTCCCGCCGCGCGACGGCGAGGCCAACCGCGGCAGCGACATCCTGACCGCCTACCTGCTGGCCGCCACGCACGAGGCGGCCGCGCTCGATGCGGCCTTTGCCCTGCCCGACGCTGCGCGGGCGCCGATGGAACAGGGCCTGATCGCCTTCGTCGAAGGCCGCATCCAGCGCGAGTTCTGGAGCCCGCGCAAGGACCTGGACGTGCGCAAGCTCGCCGCCCTGGAAGCGCTCTCGCGCTACGGCAAGGTGCAGGGCCGCATGACCGGCAGCATCGCCATCGCGCCCAACCAGTGGCCGACCGGCGCGGTGCTCGACTGGATCAACATCCTCAAGCGCGTGCCCGACGTGCCGCAGCGCCAGCAGCGGCTCGAGGAGGCGAACAACGTGCTGAAGGCGCGCCTGAGCTACCAGGGCACCAAGCTGGTCTTCAGCACCGAGCGCGACGACTACTGGTGGTGGCTGATGGCCAATGGCGACGTCAACACCGCGCGCCTGCTGCTCACCGTGCTGGACGACCCGGCGTGGAAGGACGACATCGGCCGGCTCGCCGTCGGCTTCATCGGCCGCCAGCAGAACGGCGCCTGGCACACCACCACCGCCAACCTCTGGGGCGGCCTGGCGCTCGAGAAGTTCTCGAAGCAGTTCGAGAGCGCGCCGGTCGCGGGCCTCACCGCGGCCAACCTGGGCGGCACCAAGGCCCAGGTGGACTGGAGCAAGGTCGAGCGCATCAAGGCCAGCGACCCGGCCGGCGCGCCGAACCAGCGCAACGCCTTCGGCGCGCCCGCCGCGCCCGGCAACCTGCGCAACAACAGCATGTTCCTGCCCTGGCCGGCGGCGGCCCCGGCCGCGCGCGACACGCTGCTGGTCACGCAGAGCGGCAGCGGCAGGCCGTGGCTCACCCTGCAGTCCATCGCGGCGGTCCAGCTGAAGGCGCCTTTCGCGGCCGGTTATGCGATCAAGAAGACCGTCGCGCCGCTCGAGCAGGCCGTCCAGGGCGTCTACACGCGGGGCGACGTGCTGCGCGTGAGCCTGGAGGTCAACGCCAGCGCCGACATGACCTGGGTCGCGATCACCGACCCGATCCCGGGCGGCGCCACCATCCTGGGCAGCGGGCTGGGCCGCGATTCGCAGATCGCGACCCAGGGCGAGAAGCGCTCGGGCAGCGGCTGGCCGGCCTTCGAGGAGCGCAGTTTCGAGGCCTTCCGCAGCTACTACGAGTACCTCCCCAAGGGCGTGGTCAAGATGGAGTACACGGTGCGGCTGAACAACGTGGGCGAGTTCGCGTTGCCGCCCAGCCGGGTCGAGGCCTTGTATGCGCCGGAGATGTTCGGGGAGCTCCCGAACGAGCGTGTGAAAGTGCAGCCGGCAAGATAGCGGGGGCGCAAGCAATCGCCTCGAACGACGAAGCGGCAGCCCGGTTTAGGCCTAAACTGGCGCCTCGTTTCGAGCGCTGAAAGTCGGGAATTTTTCAGCAGGAGCCATTCACCCGAAGGCATTCATTTCGACGCGTCTTTCCGGCTGCAAGTGCAAAATGCTCCGCACCCTGGGCCGGCGGCGCGGTTTACAGCCCCTGGGTGATCGGCGATGATCGTGACGCACTTTTTCACGTCTTGTTACATTCCACTGAATGGCTGCCGCTGAACCTCTCATCAAAGAAAGCTCGTCCATCGCCCTGCCCGGCCTGGCGCGCGCCTTGATCTCCGCCGGCAAGCTGCCGGCGAAGACCGCGGAGGAGATCTACCAGAAGTCGCTCAGTGGGCGCAGCAGCTTTATTGCCGAGCTGACCGGCACCGGCGCCGTCTCGGCGGCCGATCTCGCGCACACCCTGTCGAGCGCCTTCGGCGCCCCCCTGCTCGACCTCGATGCGATCGATCAGCAGCGCCTGCCCAAGGACCTGCTGGACTCGAAGCTGTGCCAGGCCTATCGGGTCGTGGTGCTGAGCAAGCGGAACAATCGTCTCATTGTTGCAACAGCCGACCCCTCCGATCAGCAGGCGGCGGAAAAAATAAAGTTCGCCTCGCAAATGGGCGTGGACTGGGTCGTCGCCGAGTACGACAAGCTCTCCCGCATGATCGAGGCGGCGGCGGCCAGTGCCGCCGAAACCATCGACAGCATCGTCGGCGCCGAGTTCGAGTTCGACGACTCCTCGATCGCCGAAAGCGCCGACGCGAGCGAAGCGGCGGTCGCCGAGGTCGAGGACGCACCGGTCGTGCGCTTCCTGCACAAGATGCTGCTCGACGCCTTCAGCATGCGCGCATCGGACATCCACTTCGAGCCCTACGAGCACCAGTACCGGGTGCGCTTCCGGGTCGACGGCGAGCTGCGCGAGATCGCGACGCCGCCCACCGTCATCAAGGACAAGCTGGCCTCGCGCATCAAGGTGATCTCGCGCCTGGACATCTCCGAGAAGCGCGTGCCGCAGGACGGCCGCATGAAGCTCAAGATCGGCCCCGACCGGGTGATCGACTTCCGCGTCAGCACCCTGCCCACGCTGTTCGGCGAGAAGATCGTGGTGCGTATCCTCGACCCGAGCAGCGCACGCCTGGGCATCGACGCCCTGGGCTACGACCCCGACGAGAAGGAGCGGCTGCTGCAGGCCATCGGCCGCCCCTACGGCATGGTGCTGGTCACCGGGCCGACGGGCTCGGGCAAGACGGTGTCGCTCTACACCTGCCTGAACCTGCTGAACAAGCCGGGCGTCAACATCGCCACGGCCGAGGATCCATCCGAAATCAACCTGCCCGGCGTCAACCAGGTCAACGTCAACGACAAGGCGGGCCTGACCTTCGCGACCGCGCTGCGCGCCTTCCTGCGCCAGGATCCGGACATCATCATGGTCGGCGAAATCCGCGACCTGGAAACCGCCGACATCTCGATCAAGGCCGCGCAGACCGGCCACCTGGTGCTCTCCACCCTGCACACCAACGACGCCCCGACCACGCTGACGCGGATGCGCAACATGGGCATCGCGCCCTTCAACATCGCCTCCAGCGTGATCCTGATCACCGCGCAGCGGCTGGCGCGCCGCCTGTGCACCGTGTGCAAGGCGCCGACCGAGGTGCCCAAGGAAGCGCTGCTCGAAGCCGGCTTCAAGGACCGCGAGATCGACGGCACCTGGAAGCCCTACAAGCCCGTCGGCTGCTCGGCCTGCAACGGCGGCTACAAGGGCCGCGTCGGCATCTACCAGGTGATGCCGATCTCCGAGGAAATCCAGCAGATCATCCTGCGCGACGGAAGCGCGCTCGATATCGCCAAGCAGTCCGAAGCCGAGGGCGTGCGCTCCCTGCGCCAGTCCGGACTCCGGAAGGTCATGCAGGGCCTGACTTCGCTCGAAGAAGTGCTCGCGGTCACCAACGAATAGAGAAGCGGACATCGAATGGCAACGGCAGCAGCATCCCGGGCAACGCTCAAGGAATTCGTCTTCGAATGGGAAGGCAAGGACCGCAACGGCAAGGTGGTGCGCGGAGAGATCCGCGCCGCCGGCGAGAACCAGGTCCAGGCCGCGCTGCGGCGCCAGGGCGTGCTGGCCTCGAAGATCAAGAAGCGGCGCATGCGCTCCGGCAAGGCCATCAAGCCCAAGGACATCGCCATCTTCACGCGCCAGCTGGCCACCATGATGAAGGCGGGCGTCCCACTGCTGCAGGCCTTCGACATCGTGGGCCGCGGCAACGCCAACCCGAGCGTGGCCAAGCTGCTCAACGACGTCCGCAGCGACGTGGAGACCGGCACCTCGCTGTCTTCCGCCTTCCGCAAGTTCCCCAGGTACTTCGACAGCCTCTACTGCAACCTGGTGGAAGCCGGGGAGGCCGCGGGTATCCTGGAAGAGCTGCTCGACCGCCTGGCCACCTACATGGAGAAGACGGAAGCCATCAAGTCGAAGATCAAGTCGGCGCTGATGTACCCGACCTCGGTGGTCGTGGTGGCTTTCGTGGTGGTGGCAATCATCATGATCTTCGTCATCCCGGCCTTCAAGCAGGTGTTCACCTCCTTCGGCGCCGACCTGCCGGCGCCGACGCTCTTCGTCATGGCGATGAGCGAGTTCTTCGTCGCCTACTGGTGGTTGATCTTCGGCGTGATCGGCGGCGGCCTCTACTTCTTCTTCCAGGCCTGGAAGCGCAACGAGAAGGTCCAGCGCTTCATGGACCGCCTGCTGCTGCGCGTTCCGATCTTCGGCGTGCTGATCGACAAGTCATGCGTCGCGCGCTGGACCCGCACGCTGGCCACCATGTTCGCCGCCGGCGTGCCGCTGGTCGAGGCGCTCGACTCGGTGGGCGGCGCCTCGGGCAACACGGTGTATGGCGATGCCACGGTCAAGATCCAGCAGGAGGTCTCGACCGGCACCAGCCTGACCATGGCCATGACCAACGCCAACCTCTTCCCCTCGATGGTGCTGCAGATGACCGCCATCGGCGAGGAGTCCGGCTCCATCGACCACATGCTGGGCAAGGCCGCCGACTTCTACGAGTCGGAGGTCGATGACATGGTCGCGGGCCTGTCGAGCCTGATGGAGCCGATCATCATCGTGTTCCTCGGCGTGATCATCGGCGGCATCGTGGTCTCGATGTACCTGCCCATCTTCAAGCTCGGCCAGGTCGTCTGATGCTGCCGTCGCAGGGGGTCGACGCCGCGCTGGCCGGCGTGCTGGGGCTGCTCGTCGGCAGTTTCCTCAACGTGGTGATCTACCGCACGCCGATCATGATGTACCGGCAGTGGCTGGGCGAGGCCGTGGGCAACCTGATGAAGGTCGATGGCGTGCCTTCGCTGTGGAGCCTGGTGTTCGGCCCGAAGACGAACACGCCGCCCCAGCTCGAGGCAGCCGCCGGCGAAGCGGCCAAGGCCGTCGACGCCCTGCCCCAGTTCAGCCTGGCGCGTCCGGCCTCGCGCTGCGGACACTGCGGCCACGCGATCCGCTGGTACGAGAACGTGCCGGTGCTCAGCTATCTCTTCCTGCGCGGACGCTGCAGCGCCTGCAAGGCATCGATCAGCCCGCGCTACCCGCTGGTGGAACTGGTCATGGGGGCGCTGTTCGCGCTGTGCGCCTGGCGCCACGGCCTGTCGCCGACCGCGGCACTGTGGGCCGCCTTCGCCGCGCTCCTGGTCTGCCAGTTCCTGATCGACTTGGACACGCAGTACCTGCCCGACTCGCTCAACTATGCCCTGCTCTGGCTGGGCCTCATCGGCGCGGCGGCAGGCCTGACACGCGTGCCGCTGGCGTCCGCGGTCTGGGGCGCCGTGTTCGGCTACCTGAGCCTGTGGCTCGTCTACCACGCCTACCGCCTCGCCACCGGCAAGGAGGGCATGGGCTATGGCGACTTCAAGCTGCTGGCGGCCTTGGGCGCCTGGCTGGGTGCCGACTACCTCATTGCCATCGTGCTGGTGTCGTCCCTGGTGGGCGCCATCCTCGGCAGCCTGCTGCTGCTGATCGGCAAGCTGGCCCACAAGGACGTTCCGATCTCCTTCGGCCCCTTCCTGGCGGGCGCCGGACTCGTGTGTCTCGTCGCCGGGCCCGATACTGTGCGGCAATGGATCCCCTTCGCCTTTCCCCTGGGTGCGCTGACGTCCTGAGAGGGCCGCCGCCATGCGACGCATCGGCCTGACCGGCGGCATCGGCAGCGGCAAAAGCACGGTCGCGTCCATCCTGGTCGCGGACGGCGCCACGCTGATCGACACCGACGCCATCGCGCGCGCCATCACCCAGCCGCAAGGCGCCGCGATGCCGGCGATAGCAGCCGCCTTCGGTCCCTCGGTCGTCGCCGCGGACGGCAGCATGGACCGCGCGCGAATGCGTGAGCTGGCGTTCGCCGACCCCGCGGCCAAGCAGCGGCTCGAGGCCATTCTTCACCCCGCGATCGGCGCCGAGTGCGAGGCCCAGGCGGCCGCTGCCGGCCCGGGCCTGATCGTCTTCGACGTGCCCCTGCTGGTCGAATCGAGGCGCTGGCGCGCGCTGGTCGACCGCGTGCTGGTGGTCGATGCCACCGAAGAGACCCAGCTGCAGCGCGTGATCGCCCGCTCGGGCTGGACCCCGGAGGCGGTGCGCGCCGTCATCGCCCAGCAGGCGCCGCGCAGCGCGCGGCGCGCGGCCGCCGACGCGGTGATCTTCAACGAAACGCTCTCGCTCGAGGAACTCGCGCTGGAAGTTCGCGCTCTGTCCTGGCACCCCGCTGCCCAGCGATAATGCGGGGTTTGCTGCCCCGGCGGGCGGATCCCCCACCGAACAGAAGAAGGCGGCGCGCGAGGCCAGCGCGCACGCCCCTCCGAGATGCTTTTCAATTCGCACGCGTTTCTCTTTGTCTTTTTTCCGATCGTCCTGTTCGGCTTCTTCCTGATCGGTCAACGCAACGCGCGCGCGGCGGCCGGTTTCCTGGCCCTCGCCTCGCTCTTTTTCTACGGCTGGTGGAGCGTCAAGGCGATGCCGCTCCTGATCGCCTCGATCTGCATCAACTACTGGTTCGGGCTGCGCCTCACGCCCGGGCCGGGCCGCGACGACGCCCAGCGCAAGCGCCTGCTGATCGTCGCCCTGGTGGTCAACCTCGGCGTGCTGGCGGTCTTCAAGTACGCGAACTTCTTCGTGTCGAACGTCAACGAGGGGCTGGCGGCGGGCGGCTTCTCACCCATCCCGATGCTGCACATCGCGCTGCCGATCGGGATTTCCTTCTACACCTTCACGCAGATCGCCTTCCTGGTCGACTGCTGGCAGGGCAAGGTGCACGAGCGCAGCTTTGTGCATTACGCGCTCTTCGTCACCTACTTCCCGCACCTGATCGCGGGCCCGGTACTGCACCACGCGCAGATGATGCCGCAGTTCGCCAACCCGGAGACCTACAAGGCCGACCCGCGCAAGGTGGCGCTGGGCCTGGCGATCTTCAGCTTCGGCCTGGCCAAGAAGCTGCTGATCGCCGACCCGATGGGCCAGTACTCCGACCTGATGTTCAACGGCGCGCACAACGGCCTGACGCCCACGCTCTACACGGCGTGGTTCGGGGTGCTCGCCTACACGCTGCAGATCTACTTCGACTTCTCGGGCTATTCGGACATGGCGGTCGGCCTGTCGATGTGCCTGGGCGTGCAGTTGCCGCTCAACTTCCGCTCGCCCTACAAGTCGACCAACATCATCGAGTTCTGGCGCCGCTGGCACATCTCGCTGTCGACCTTTCTGCGCGACTACCTCTACGTGCCGCTGGGCGGCAACCGCAAGGGCGAAGCCCGGCGCTACCTGAACCTGTTCCTCACCATGCTGCTGGGCGGGCTCTGGCACGGCGCCGCCTGGACCTTCGTGATCTGGGGCGCGCTGCACGGTGCCTACCTGATGGTCAACCACCTCTGGAACGCCAAGGTGCGGCGCAACGTTCCGGCGGGGCCCATCGCACGCGTGTTCGGCTGGCTGCTCACCTTCCTCTGCGTGATGATTGCCTGGGTGGTCTTCCGCGCCGACGGCCTGCACACGGCGGCGGCGGTCTACAAGGGCATGCTGGGCTTGCACGGAGCGCCGCCCACTGCCTTCAGCGAGATGGGCCTGGTGCCCTACCGCAAGTCCGAGTTCTTCAGGACGATGCTGATCGGCGTGCTGATCTGCCTGGCCTTCCCGCCCACCATCTCGCTCGAGCGCTGGGTGCCCCATCCGCAGGCCGTGGCGGGCAGCCGGGTGCTGGCCCTGGGCTCGACCGTGCTGATTGCCGCCGGCAGCTTCCTGATGTTCGCCTGGGCGGTGTCGAAGCTGGGTGGCTACAGCCCCTTCCTGTACTTCCAGTTCTGATCAGGCCTGTTTGCACATGACGCTCGCAAAAGTCTGGCTTCGCATCTTCGTCACCGGCTACGTGGCCGTGTTCGTGATGTGGCTCGTCTCGCTCACCAGTCTCCCGCCCTATGGCGACCTGACCCGCATCGGCCACCTGGCGGAAGAGGATTTCGGCTGGACCAAGCCGGCCCCCACGGTCGACCCGGCGTACCTGAAGTCCGCGCCGGTCGACCAGGCCGACATCCTGGTCATCGGCGACAGTTTTTCGATGACCCTCTACTGGCAGGCCTCGCTGGCGAAGGCCGGCTACCGCGTGGCCACCACCTACTGGGGCCAATACGGCACGGTGATGTGCAAGGATTTCGACCAGTGGATCCAGCGCGCGGGCTTCAAGGGGAAGTTGATCATCTTCGAAAGCGTGGAGCGCCTGCTCGACGAGCGGACGGTGAGCGGCCAGACCTGCGAGAAGGTCATCAAGCCCTTCTCGTCCCAGCTCGAGCCTTTCGTGAAGCCCGCCGAGCTTCCGGGCCCCGACGCCCTGCCGAACTGGAGCGCACGCTTCGACACCGGCCCGGCCGCCTACTACAACTCCTGGCGCGCGAGGAACTCGGCCGTCGATCTCCTGTTCAACAAGAACACCTGGGTCCGGCCCCTGCCGGACGGCTGCAAGTACTTCTCCCACCGCGAGTGCAACAAGTTGCCGGTCTTCGTCGACGACGAGGGCAACGGCCCGCTGACCACGGGCACCTTGGACCGGATCAAGAACTTTGCGGCGCAGCACCAGACCATCCCGCAGCTGTGGATGGTGATCCCCAACAAGACCACCGTCTTCCTCCGACCCGACTTCTCGAAGGACTTCGTGCATGGCTTCCGCGAGGCGAAGCTCGGGCCCGACCTCTACGCCTTCGCGCGCGAGAAGGGCCACCAGATGCAGGACTTCTATTTCTCGAACGACACCCACCTGTCGATGCACGGACAGCTGGCGCTGGGCGAGTACATGCTGGGCGTGGTGCGCGAAGTGCTGCCCGTCCCACAGACGAAGGCGCCGTGAGAGGCTTATCATCCCGCGACGGGAAACCCACAGACACGTGATCCTCTACGAATACCCCTTCAACGAGCGCATCCGGACCTACCTGCGGCTGGAGCACCTGTTCCGCCGCCTCGGTGAACTGGTCCCTGCCGACTCGGCCCTGTCCCACCACTACGCGCTGGTGACGATCTTCGAGATCATGGACGTGGCCGCACGCGCCGACCTGAAGGCCGACGTGATGCGCGACCTGGACAAGCACAAGAACGTCTTCAACAGCTATCGCGGCAACCCCGCGATTTCCGAGGCCGTGCTGGACCAGGTAGTCGGCAAGCTCGAAACCAACTTCGCGACGCTCAACTCGATTGCCGGCAAGGCCGGCCAGGCGCTGACCGAGAACGAGTGGCTCATGAGCATCCGCAGCCGCGCCAGCATTCCCGGCGGCACCTGCGAGTTCGACCTGCCCGCCTACTACGCCTGGCAGCACCGCCAGGCCCACGAGCGCCGGGCCGACCTGGAACGCTGGTCCTCCACGCTCGCGCCGCTGGCCGAATCGATCTACCTGCTGCTGAAGCTGCTGCGCGACACCGACGTGCCCTACAAGGTGATCGCGACGAACGGCCAGTTCCAGCAGAACCTGCCGCAAGGCCGCAGCTTCCAGCTGCTGAGGCTGCGCATCGATCCGCGGCTGGGGCTCATCCCCGAGATCAGCGGCAACCGGCTCATGGTGTCGGTGCGGCTGATGCGGCACGAGGCCGACGACCGCCTGCACCAGAGCACGGAGGACACGCCCTTCGAGCTCACCCTCTGCGCCTGAGGCCAGCCATGGCGACGAGCAAGAAGACCCCTTCGGGCGAGCGCATCGTCCGCTGCCCGGCCTGCGGCAAGGACAGCGTCTACGGACCGAGCAACCCCTACCGCCCCTTCTGCGGCGCGCGCTGCAAGGGCATCGACCTCGGCGCCTGGGCCACCGAGGAATTCCGCATGCCGGCGGACGCCCCGCCCGACGACGAGGCCTTCGGCGACCCCAAGCTTCAGTAGGCGGCCCCGGGCAGGCCGCGCTCCTGCGCAAGCCAGTCGAGCACCGGCAGCGCACCCGGCAGCACCGGCGTCACCGACAGCGGCAGTTGCTGCCAGCGCATCGCCTGGCCTTCGCGCATCTCGAATTCGCCCTGCCAGGCGCGCACCTTGCACCAGTGCAGGCGCACCAGTGCGTGCGGGTAGTCGTGCTCGGTGGTCTTCCAGACCTCGGCGGCATCGATGGTGATGCCGAGCTCCTCGTGCAGTTCGCGCCGCAGCGCCTGCTCGATCGATTCGCCGCTCTCGATCTTGCCGCCCGGGAATTCCCAGTAGCCGGCATAGGGCTTGCCTTCGGGGCGGGTCGACAGCAGCAGCGCCTCGTCTTGCTCGCGGATCAGGATGCCGACCGCCACCTCGGTGTGCTTGCGCGCGTCCGCCATGGCCGTGCTCAGTGCCGCCCGGCGTAGTCGCGCGCGAACTGGTAGGCCACGCGGCCGCTGCGCGAGCCGCGCTCCAGCGCCCAGACCAGCGCCTCGGCACGCGCGCCTTCGATGGTCTTGGCATCGGCGCCGAAGGAAGACAGCCACTGCGCGACGATCGCCAGGTACTCGTTCTGGCTGAAGGGATAGAAGCTCACCCAGAGGCCGAAACGCTCCGACAGCGAGATCTTCTCCTCGATCACCTCGCCCGGATGGACCTCGCCGTCCTCGGTGTGGGTGTAGCTGAGGTTGTCCTTCATGTACTCGGGCAGCAGGTGGCGCCGGTTGCTGGTCGCATAGATCAGCACGTTGGGCGTGGCCGCGGCCACCGAGCCGTCGAGGATGGATTTGAGCGCCTTGTAGCCCGGCTCGCCCTCGTCGAAGCTCAGGTCGTCGCTGAAGACGATGAACTTCTCGGGCCGCTGCGACACCACCTCGACGATGTCGGGCAGGTCCGTGAGCTCGGCCTTGTCGACCTCGATCAGGCGCAGCCCCTGCGGTGCATAGGCGTGCAGGCAGGCGCGGATCAGGGAAGACTTGCCGGTGCCGCGGGCACCGGTCAGCAGCACGTTGTTGGCCGGCTTGCCCTCCACGAACTGGCGGGTGTTGCGCTCGATCTTTTCCTTCTGGACGTCGATTTCCTTCAGCGCATCGAGCGGCATGGGCGCCATGTGGCGCACCGGCTCCAGCGTGCCATGGCCCGAGCTGCGGCGGCGGTAGCGCCAGGCGATCGAGGCGTTCCAGTCGGCGGGGGCGGACAGCGGCTGGGGAAGGATGGATTCGATGCGGCCGATCAACTGCTCGGCCCGCTCGATCAGCTTTTCAAACTTCTCATTCATGACCTGTAGTCGGCGTTGATCGAGACGTAGTCGTGGCTCAGGTCGCAGGTCCACACGGTGTCGGCGGCTTCGCCGCGGCCGAGCGCGATGCGCACGGTGATCTCGCTCTGCTTCATCACGCGCTGGCCGTCTTCCTCGCGGTAGGACGGATTGCGCCCGCCCTTGACGGCCACATGCACGTCGTCGAGGTAGAGATCGATGCCCGTCTGATCCAGGTCGGAGATCCCGGCATAACCGACGGCCGCCAGGATGCGGCCGAGGTTCGGGTCGCTCGCGTAGAACGCCGTCTTGACCAGCGGCGAATGCGCGACGGCATAGGCCACCTGCCGGCATTCGGCAGCGTCGCGGCCGCCCTCCACGCGCACGGTGATGAACTTGGTCGCCCCCTCGCCGTCGCGCACGATGGCCTGGGCCAGCAGGCGCGCGACCGCCTGCATCGCCTCGACCAGCGCACGGCCCTCGGCCGAGTCCAGCGAGTCGATGGTGGCATGCGCGGCCTGCTGCGTCGCGATCACCACGAAGGAGTCGTTGGTCGAGGTGTCGCCGTCGATGGTCACGCGGTTGAAGGAGGCCTCGGCCAGCGCCTTGGCCAAGGGCTGGATCAAGGCCGGCGCGATCTTCGCGTCCGTCGCCATGAAGCCCAGCATGGTCGCCATGTTGGGACGGATCATGCCGGCGCCCTTGCTGATGCCGGTCACGGTGACGGTCGCGCCGCCGATCTGCAGCTGCCGGCTGAAGGCCTTGGGCACGGTGTCGGTGGTCATGATGCCCTCGGCCGCGCGCGCCCAGTGGGCGGGTTGCGCATCGGCCAGCGCGGCCGGCAGGCCGGCCTCGATGCGGTCGATGGGCAGCGGCTCCATGATCACGCCGGTCGAGAAGGGCAGGATCTGCTCCGGCGCCACGTTGAGCTTGCGGGCCAGCGCGATGCAGGTGGCGCGCGTGCGTGCCAGCCCGTCCTCGCCGGTGCCGGCGTTCGCGTTGCCGGTGTTGATCAGCATTGCGCGGATGCCGAAGTCCTTCTGCAGGTGCTCGCGACAGACCTGCACCGGCGCGGCGCAGAAGCGGTTCTGCGTGAAGACGCCACCGACCGCGGCGCCCTCGTCGATCAGCACCACGGTCAGGTCCTTGCGGTTGGCCTTGCGCACGCCCGCCTCGGCCACGCCGATGCGGACGCCGGGCACCGCGTGCAGCGCGGCGGGATCGGGAGCGGAGAGATTCACGGGCATGGCGTTGGCGCTTTCTTTCTCTGCGAGGTCGTAAGCCTGGGTGCGTCAGGTCAGCTTGCCGTGGCAATGCTTGAATTTCTTGCCGCTGCCGCAGGGACAGGGATCGTTGCGCCCCACGCGCGCGAAGGCGGCGGCGCCGGCAGCATGGCCGGTGGCGATCGCCGCCAGGCGGCGCTGGCTTTCCTCGTCGACGCGGACTTCGACCTCACCGGTCTCGGTCGGGGCGCTGTAGGTGATGTTGGCCAGGTTCTCGCCACGGCTTTCCATCGCCTCGGCGGCCTGCTCCAGCTGCTCGGTGGACTGCACGCGCACCGTCATCAGCTGGCGCGTGACTTCGTTCTTCACCGAATCGAGCAGCTGGCCGAAGAGCTCGAAGGCCTCGCGCTTGTATTCCTGCTTGGGCTGCTTCTGCGCATAGCCGCGCAGGTGGATGCCCTGGCGCAGGTAGTCCAGCGAGGCCAGGTGCTCGCGCCAGTGCGTGTCGATGCTCTGCAGCAGCACCATGCGCTCGAACTGCGTGAAGTTCTCCTGGCCGATCAGCGCCACCTTGGCGTTGAAGGCCTCGTTGGCGGCAGCGATCACCTTCTCGACCACGTCCTCGTCGGTCATGGCGGTGGCGGCCTCCACTTCCTTCTGCAGCGGGAGGTCGATGGTCCATTCGCTGGACAGGGTCTTCTCGAGGCCCGCCAAATCCCACTGCTCCTCGACCGACTCGGCCGGCACGTACTGGCGGACGAGGTCGGTGAAGCAGCCCTCGCGCAGGGCCTCGATCTGCGCCGTGAGGTCGCCGGCGTCGAGGATGTCATTGCGCTGCTGGTAGATCACCTTGCGCTGGTCGTTCGACACGTCGTCGTACTCGAGCAGCTGCTTGCGGATGTCGAAGTTGCGCGCCTCGACCTTGCGCTGCGCGCTCTCGATGCTGCGGGTGACGATGCCGGCCTCGATCGCCTCGCCGTCCGGCATCTTGAGGCGGTCCATGATGGCCTTGACGCGGTCGCCCGCGAAGATGCGCATCAGCGGATCGTCCAGGCTCAGGTAGAAGCGCGAGGAGCCGGGGTCGCCCTGGCGGCCCGAGCGGCCGCGCAGCTGGTTGTCGATGCGCCGCGACTCGTGGCGCTCGGTGGCGATGATGCGCAGGCCGCCGACCGACTTGACGAACTCGTGGTCCTTGTCCCATTCGGTGCGCAGGCGCGCGATCTCGGCGGCCTTCGCCGAGGGGTCGAGTTCCTCGTTCGCCTCGACCGTTTCGATCACCTTTTCGACATTGCCGCCGAGCACGATGTCGGTGCCGCGACCCGCCATGTTGGTCGCGATGGTGATCATCTTGGTGCGCCCCGCCTGCGCCACGATTTCGGCTTCGCGCGCGTGCTGCTTGGCGTTGAGCACCTGGTGCGGCAGGCCGGCCTTGGCGAGCAGGCCGTCGATGATCTCGGAGTTCTCGATCGAGGAGGTGCCCACCAGCACCGGCTGGCCGCGCTCGTAGCACTCGCGGATGTCCTGGATGGCGGCTTCGTACTTCTCGCGCGTGGTCTTGTAGACGCGGTCGAGCTGGTCATCGCGCTTGCTCGGACGGTTGGGCGGGATGATCACGGTCTCCAGGCCGTAGATCTCCTGGAACTCGTAGGCCTCGGTGTCGGCCGTGCCGGTCATGCCGGCGAGCTTGGCGTAGAGGCGAAAGTAGTTCTGGAAGGTGATCGAGGCGAGGGTCTGGTTCTCGGCCTGGATCTCCACGCCTTCCTTGGCTTCCACGGCCTGGTGCAGGCCGTCGCTCCAGCGCCGGCCCGTCATCAGCCGGCCGGTGAATTCGTCGACGATCACGACCTCGCCCTGCTGCACCACGTAGTGCTGGTCGCGGTGGTAGAGATGCCGCGCCCGCAGCGCGGCATTGAGGTGATGCATCAGCGTGATGTTGGCCGGATCGTAGAGCGAGGCACCGTCGGGCAGCAGCTTGAACTCGGAGAGCACCTGCTCCGCCTTCTCGTGGCCGTCTTCGGTCAGGAACACCTGGTGGGTCTTCTCGTCGACCGTGAAGTCGCCCGGCTTGGTGACGCCCTCGCCGGTGCGCGGGTCGGCCTCGCCCTCCTGCCGGGTGAGCAGCGGCACGACCTTGTTGATCGCCAGATAGAGATCGGTGTGGTCTTCGGCCTGGCCGCTGATGATCAGCGGGGTGCGCGCCTCGTCGATCAGGATCGAGTCCACCTCGTCGACGATGGCGTAGTTCAGCCCGCGCTGCACCCGGTCCTGCGTCTCGTAGACCATGTTGTCGCGCAGGTAGTCGAAGCCGTACTCGTTGTTGGTGCCGTAGGTGATGTCGCTGCCGTAGGCCTGCTGCTTCTCCTCGCGCGGCATCTGCGGCAGGTTGATGCCGACCGTGAGCCCGAGGAAGTTGTAGAGGCGGCCCATCCAGCGCGCGTCGCGGTTGGCGAGGTAGTCGTTCACCGTCACCACGTGCACGCCCTTGCCGGTCAGCGCATTCAGGTACACGGGGAGCGTGGCAGTCAGCGTCTTGCCCTCGCCGGTGCGCATCTCGGAGATCTTGCCGTAGTGCAGCGCCATGCCGCCGAGCAGCTGCACGTCGAAGTGGCGCATCTTCATCACGCGCTTGGAGCCCTCGCGCACGACAGCGAAGGCTTCGGGCAGCAGGTCGTCCAGCGACTCGCCGCGCGTCACGCGGTCCTTGAATTCCTGCGTCTTGGCCTGCAGCGCCTCGTCGCTGAGCTTTTCGAAGTCCGCCTCGAGCGCGTTGATGCGCTCGACCGTCTTGCGATACTGCTTGAGGAGCCGGTCGTTGCGACTGCCGAAGATCTGGGTCAGGAAGTTGGTGGCCATGCGAGCGGGTCGACAGCGACCCCATGGCATGCGGGTCCGCGACCGAAATTCCTAAGATAGTGAAAGCAGGTGGGCGCGCCTGGCGCAAAATCAACACGCCAAATGGCACGCGCCCCGCCGGCACGAATGCCGGCAAACCGGGCATTTTAGCCGCGTTGCCATTTCACTACCTTGTCATGAACCGTCGTTTGCACCCCGTCACCTTGCAGCAGGCCGCCCAGGATTCGCCCACGCTCGCGAGCCTGATGGCGCGCGCGCGCGACGCCTCCGAACGGCTCCAGGCGATCCAGGAACTGATCCCGCCCGAGATGCGCGCGGCGGTCCAGGCGGGGCCGGTGGAAGGCGACAGCTGGTGCCTGCTGGTGCGGGGCAGCGCCGCGGCGGCCAAGCTGCGGCAGCTGGTGCCTGCGCTGCAGGCGCGATTGAAGTCCAGGGGGTGGCCTGACGTGACCCTGCGCCTGAAAGTCCACACCCGCCATTGAGAAGCAGAACCTTGTCATCCAGAGTCTCTCGCATTGCACTATCGGCTTCGGCAGCTGCCATCGGCAGCATTGCGGCCTACTGGGCCCTCCTGGCGGCACGCCAAGGCCACATCCTGTTCAACGCCCGCAAGCACCCCGTCGTCCACCTGTCCGACGATTTCTCCACGTACTCGCACACCGTGCCGGGCGGGATGGTCCGGGGGTACGTCTACCACCCGCATGGCGAGGAGGCGCTGCGGGACCTGTTCATCTACTTCGCGGGCCGCGGCGAGGACGTCCGCGCCACGGCGCAGGCGTTGCACTGGCTTCCGGAAGGCTTCGGCTTTGCCGCGATCAACTACCGCGGGGTAGCCGACTCCGAGGGGCACCCCTCCGAGCTCGCCTCCGTGCAGGACGCGAGCCAGTTCGCCAATCACTTGCGCCGGGCCCTCCCGCACGCCCGCCTGCACGTCGTCGGCCGGAGCCTGGGCACCGGCGTGGCCATCCAGCTGGTGGCGCGGCAAGAGGTCGCGAGCCTGCAGCTGGTCACGCCCTACGACTCGATGCTGGAGGTGGCGAAGCGGCGCTTTCCGCTGGTTCCGCTTTCCCTGTTGCTGCGGCACCAGTTCAACTCCCTGGCGCACAGCAAGGAGGTCGCGGCGAAAACCCAGGTTCTCCTGGCCGAGCGGGACGATGTCGTGCTGCCGGAGCGCTCGCAGAAGCTCATCGCGGCCTGGCCGACGCCCATCAGCGTGCAGACGATCACCGGCTCCGACCACCACAACATCATGGGCCTCGAGGCGACCTGGCTCCATCTCGTCGACTTCGCCCTGACGGCCATCCTCCCGGAGCCGAAGGCGGCGTGAGTTCCACCATGCTGCGTCGTCCGTCCCTCTCGCATCGCGAATGCGCACTGCTGGTTTTGTTCGCCTTGCTGCTGGCGGCCGCCTTTGTCGGACCTGCCCTGCCCACCCCTGAACGGGCTGCCGCGCCCTTTGCCGACGACCGTGCCTGGTACGGGCTGCCGAACGCGATGGACGTGCTGAGCAATCTGGCCTTCGCGGCGATCGGCATCTGGGGCCTGCTCCAGCTGCGCCGGCTGGACCGGACACGGGAGGCCGCCCAGGACGCCGTGCCGCCGCCCGCAGGGACAAGGCAGGCAAACGACAACGCACTCGACTGCGCCTGGCTGTTCTTCGCAGGCCTGATCCTCACCGCCGCGGGGTCGGCCTTCTATCACCTGCACCCTGACAGTTTGCGGCTGGCCGCGGATCGTGCCGGCATGGCCATCGCGTTCGCCGGCATCGTGGGCGTTGCGGTCTGCGACCGCGTGAGCGCGCGCGCCGGCTGGCCGGCCGCCTGGTTCACTTTGGCCGGCGGCTTGCTGGCGGTGGGCGTCTTTCACGAGACCGGCAACGTGCTGCCATGGGCCCTGGTCCAGTTCGGCGGCATGGTGCTGCTCCTGGCGCTGGCGCTTGCCAAGCCGATGGGCAGCGGCATCGGGTTCAAGCCGGGTTGGGTGATGCTCTTCTACGGCCTGGCCAAGCTGTTCGAGCTTTCGGACCACGCGATCTTCGAGGCGACGCACGAGCTGATCTCGGGTCACACCCTCAAGCATCTGACTGCGGCGCTCGCGGCACTTCCTGTGCTGCACGCGGTTCGGGCACTGGAAAAGCAGCCTTGGCGACAGGATTCGGGCTCACCCGCCATGACCGCCTGAGGAAGCCGCGGCAAACCCCGATAGCGATCACGCCGGTGACGGCGAGCATCGCGGCGGTGTGGACGCCGACGGCCGCGCACGCCAGGACCAGCGAACCCGATGCGCCGCCCTCCCCGGCCGACGCGTCGCCCAGGCAGAGCGGGATCAGCGCCGGCACCAGCATCAAGCCGGCACCGTGCGCGGTGGACATCATGAAGGACCAGAGCGCCAGTCCGGCATGTCCTGCCGGCGCGCGGGCCCTCTGGGGTGTGTGGCCCGACAGGTGAAGCAGCGCGGCAACGATCAGCAGCCCGCCCGCCACGGCTTGCAGCACCACGCGATCCATCGACAGGCCGAAGGCGACCGCGGCGGCCACCAGCGCGACCGACGCGGCATGCCCGAGCGCGATCGGCACCAGCGCCCGCAGCGCTTGCGCCCGATCGCGCGAACGCACGCCCCAGGCGGCAGCGAACATCCAGCCGGTGGCAGGATTCAGCCCGTGGAGGGCGCCGGCTCCTGCGACTGCCAGCCATGGCCAAAGGCTTGCCATGCCATGTGCTCCGGCTCAGGTTGGGCGTCCTTCAATCGTGTACGCAGCATGAATGGGCGGCCGGCTTCGCCGCCGGTTCCGGCTCGTAGCGATCGTGGTGGCGCACCCAATCCATCTTGTAGGGTCCGTCGCCCTCGTCGCGGCCCTTGGGCGTGAGGTCCAGCATGGCGTACGTGCCCATCATCACTTCCACGCCGCGCCCGTAGGTCGAGTAGGTGTGGAAGATCTCGCCCGCGTCGTCCTTGTAGAACACGCTGATGCCGGGCCATTCCTCCGACGCCATCGGCCACTCGCCGTAGTTGTAGTGGAGCTTGCCCCGCGCCACCTCCTGCGGCGTGAAGCTGACACCGAAGTCGTAGTTGAAGTCGGTGCCATGCGAGGACACCCACTTGAACCGCCAGCCCATGCGCCGGCGAAAGCGCTCGATCTCTGCCAGCGGCGCGCGCGAGATGGCCACGAAGCTGACGTCGCGATGCGCCAGGTGCACGTTCATGCCGTCGGTGTGGTCGGCCATGAACGAGCAGCTCGGACAACCCTGCTCCCACCCCGGCGCGAGCATGAAGTGCTGCACCAGCAGCTGCCGGCGGTCTCCGAACAGCTCGCCCAGCGTGCGCCGGCCCTCGGGGGCTTCGAAGACGTCATCCGTCTCGACGCGTTCCCACGGCAGCGCGCGACGTTCGCGGGCGATCTGGTCGCGCAGACGCGTCAGCTCCTTTTCGCGCGCCAGCAGGGTCTTGCGCTGCTCAATCCATTGCGCCTTCGACACGACGGGACGGTTCACTGTGTTCATGACGGGCTCCTGTCGTGGTTCGACGCGCTTCTGGGGCGCCGCACGGCGCGGACCTTTCCGCTCGCGCCGCCGCCGGCATAGAAGAGATCGGCCCCGTCGGACTCGAGCCCGCTGACGCCGGCGCCGCGCGGCATCTCCAGCCGCTCGAGCACGGCGCCGCTGGCCGGGTCGATGCGGCGGATGTCGCTCTCGTCCCCTTCCCACGTTCCATGCCACAGCTCGCCATCGACCCAGGTCACGCCGGTGACGAAGCGGTTGGACTCGATGGTGCGAATCACGGCACCGGTCGTGGGGTCGATCTGGTGGATCTTGCGGTCGCGGTACTGCCCCACCCACAGGCTGCCCTCGGCCCAGGTGAGGCCCGAGTCGCTCCCGCTACCCGGCGCCGGGATCGACGCCACCACTTCGCCGGTGGCCGGATCGATCTTGTCGATGCGCGACTCGGCGATCTGGTAAAGGTGCTTGCCGTCGAAGGCGGTGCCGGCGTCGCCGGCGCAGGCCAGGGTGCGCGTGGTCTCGCCGCTTTCGGGGTCGAAGGCGATCAGCCTCGCGCCGGTGGCGGCCCAGACGCGCTGGCCATCATGGGTCACGCCGGCCACCTGGTCGACCCCGGGAAAGGGACCGTACTCGCGGACGATCTCGGCCGCTTGCACCGCGGCCTCGGGCCTGCCCTTGCTTGTCTTGCTGCTCATCGCTGCTCCTTGTGGTGCGCCTCGGGATCGGCGCCTGGAGACAACTCTATTCAATCGGCAGCGCAGCAGGGAGTAACAAGATCGTCGTGAATCCGGCGAGCGGCGGTGCCAGCCAGCGCTGGGCCCGGGCCCGACCGATGGAGCGCACGCGCCCCTCCGACTCGAGCTCGACCAGCGCGCGCTGGACGGTGCGCTGGCTGGCCCCCAAGGCCAAGGCCAGGGCCGAAGTCGACCAGGCCGCGCCATCCGAGAGCAGCGCCACCAGCGAAGCCTGCTCGCCGTCGATGGGCGGTGCGAGCACGACGACGGCGCGCTCGTCGCGCGGCCTGAGGGCGAAGCCGCGCGCGGTGGCCTCGATGAGGGCCAGCCCCGTGACGAGTGCGCGCAGGCGGCCGATCTCGACCCGCAGGCGCGCCCGATGCGTCTCGTCGGGGTACTGGGTGCGGAATACGCAGGCAATCAGGGCTTCCCGATCCACATCCCCGGGCCACGCCTCGGCAAGCGCGCGCGCCAACGCGAACAGCACGGGCCGCCGCGCCAGCTGCCGCCATTCGGGGTCGGCACCCAGGCCGCGCCGGCAGGCGTCGACCACCAGCGCGCCGGAGCCCAGGAGCGCGGCCACCTCATCGAGCCGCAGCGCCTGCTCGCCGCCGGCGAAGAGGCGCCGGGCGGCGGGACGACCGAGCACCGCGCCCGCCTCCGCCACCTCGGCCAGGAGCGCCGGCACGCCTGCGCGATCGGCCGCCTCTTGCGCGCGGGCGAGCGCCGCCTGGGCCGGGCCGGTGCGCAGCGAGCGCAGCGCCAGCTCGGCCGCGCTCAACTCGGCCACCGCCGCCAGCGACGGCGGCAGGCCGCGCGCGTCGAGGCGCGCCAGCGCGACCGCGGCCTCGTCGAGACGGCCGAGCAGCAGTAGCCGGCGCGCCGCGATCAGTCGTGCCTGCAGCGCGTTGGCGCGATCGCCGCGCGCCTCGAGCGTGGCCGCCGCGGCCGCCAGCGAGCGCGGCGAGCCGCCGAGGTCGCGCATGGCCAGCGCCACCTCGGCCTCGGCAACGAGACAGCGGGCGCGCGCCAGTTCCTCATGGGTGCCGAAGCCGCGGGCGGCGCGCCGCAGGAGCTCGCGCGCTCTCGGATGCTCGCCGAGCTGGGCCATGGCAATGCCGCGCAGGGCCAGCGCCGGAGGGTCCTCGCGCAGGGCGACACGCTTGAGGGCGCCGAGCGCGTCGCCGGCAGCGAGGGCACGCGCGGAGGCGGCGATCAGGGAATCCATGGCGACAGGCTACCAGCGCGCCGATGTCGCGCGCCGCCTTGCCGGGATGGGGGGAGATGGTCGATGGTGCCGCTTGTCGGAATCGAACTGACGACCTACCGCTTACAAGGCGGTTGCTCTACCAACTGAGCTAAAGCGGCACGGGAATGGGCGTTGATTCTAACGGCGCCCCTGCACGCGCCGCTCCCCTGCTCCTGCGGCTACTTGATGCGCTTGAGCGAAGGACGCGAGCCGCCGCCGCCCGGCGGGCGGGGCGGATCCTCGGGGTCGGGCGGCGTGGACGCGGTGGTTGCCGTGCTGTCCTCCGTCGCGCCTTCGCCGCTGATCAGGTGCACCACCTTGCCGGGATCGGCTTCCGCGCCGCGGGAGGCATCGCGCAGCGGCAGGCGCGCCGCGGGCGCTGCCGCACCGCCGGACGTGCTGCCCGCATCGGCCGGCGCCGTGGAAGGCGCTGGCGCGGGAAAGGCCATACCCTGGCCGTTCTCGCGCGCATAGATCGCGATCACGCGGCCCACCGGCACGCTGATCTCGCGCGCGGTGCCGGCGAAGCGGGCCTTGAACTCGATGAAGTCGTTGCCCAGCTTGAGCGAGCTGGTCGCATCGAAGCTGATGTTCAGCACGATCTCGCCGTTCTTCACGTACTCGCGCGGCACCTGCACGGTGTCGTCGACCTGCACCGCCACGTAGGGGGTGAAGCCGTTGTCCGTGCACCACTCGTAAAGCGCCCGGATCAGGTAGGGGCGGGTCGAAGAGGACTCCAGCGCATTGATCATGAAAAAAGCGGCAACAGCGTTCGGCGTTTACTTGCGCATGACCTTTTCGGAAGGCGTCAGCGCCTCGATGTAGGCGGGGCGCGAGAAGATGCGCTCGGCGTACTTCAGGAGCGGGGCGGCGTTCTTGCTCAGGTCGATGCCATAGTAATCCAGGCGCCAGAGCAGCGGCGCAATGGCGACATCCAGCATCGAGAAATTGTCGCCAAGCATGTATTTGTTCTTGAGGAACACGGGCGCGAGCTGGGTCAGGCGGTCGCGGATGTGCGAGCGGGCCTTTTCCAGCGCCTTCTCGTTGCCCTTGGCGCTGCGGTTCTCGAGGGTGGACACGTGCACGAACAGTTCCTTCTCGAAGTTGAGCAGGAACAGGCGCACGCGGGCGCGGTCGACCGGGTCGCCGGGCATCAGCTGCGGATGCGGGAAGCGCTCGTCGATGTACTCGTTGATGATGTTCGACTCGTACAGGATCAGGTCGCGCTCGACCAGGATCGGCACCTGGCCGTACGGGTTCATCACGCTGATGTCCTCGGGCTTGTTGTAGAGATCGACGTCGCGAATCTCGAAGTCCATGCCTTTTTCGAACAGCACGAAGCGGCAACGATGGGAAAAGGGGCAGGTCGTTCCTGAATACAAGACCATCATGGCTTAAGGCTCCTAAAAACTAAAAAGAGTGGGTAGCTCTCGGCAACCCACTCCGCAAGGACGCGCGCCGGCAAAGGCCGGCCGCGTTCCCTCTGTTACTTCACGTCTTTCCAGTACGAGGCGTTGAGACGCCACACGAAGACCAGCGCCAACACCAGGAACAGCAGGACCCAGACACCAACGCGGATGCGGGTGTTCTGCGCCGGCTCGGCCATCCACTGCAGGTAGGCCACGAGGTCGCCCATCGCCTGATCGTACTGAAGCGGCGTCATGGTGCCGGGCGTGACCTGCTCCCAGCCCTTGAAGACTTCGGTCGCGTGGCCGTGGGCTTCGACCTTGTCGAAGACCGGGCGGCGGTCGCCCTGCAGCTCCCACAGCACATGGGGCATGCCGACGCTCGGGAACACCAGGTTGTTCCAGCCGGTCGCCTTGGTGTCGTCGCGGTAGAAAGTGCGCAGGTAGGTGTACAGATAGTCCGCCCCGGTACCGCCGTGGCCGGCGCGCGAGCGCGCGACCAGCGTGAGGTCGGGCGGAACGCCGCCGAACCAGGCCTTGGCCTGGGCCGGGTCGAGGTTGGCTTTCATGGTCTCGCCAACCTTGTCGGTCGTGAACAGCAGGTTGTCCTTGATCTGCTGCTCGGTGATGCCGATGTCCTGCAGCCGGTTGTAGCGCATGAACGCCGCTGAATGGCAGTTGAGGCAGTAGTTGACGAACAGCTTGGCGCCGTTTTGCAGGGCGGCCAGGTCGTTGGTCTTGTTCGGCGCCTTGTCCCAGGCAATGCCGCCCTCGGCGGCATGCGCGCCGGCCACGATGCCGAGCGCTGCGATCAACGTGAGGATCAGTTTCTTCATTGTTGTGTGCTCCGGCTCTCTCAGTGCGCGTGGAAGGTCACGCGCTCGGGCACCGGCTTGAATTCGCCGAGGCGGCTCCACCACGGCATCAGCAGGAAGAAACCGAAATAGAAGAGCGTACCGACCTGCGACACGCGCTCGCCGGTCGGCGAAGGCGGCTGGACGCCGAGGTAGGCGAGGACCACGAAGTTGATGACGAACAGGCCGTACAGGTACCAGTGCCAGGTCGGACGGTAGCGGATCGAGCGCACCGGGCTGTGGTCCAGCCAGGGCAGGAAGAACAGGATGATGACCGCGCCGCCCATCACCACCACGCCCCAGAACTTGGCGTCGATCGTCAGCATCATGGCGGCGACGCCGACGGCGACGATCACGATGACGGCCTTGAAGACCGCGGCGAGATGCGCCTTCCAGACGCCGAAGGCAGCACCTGCGACCACGCAGGCGATCAGCGCATACATCATCTCGCTGGTGATGGCGCGCAGCATCGAGTAGTAAGGCGTGAAGTACCAGACCGGCGCGATGTGGTTCGGCGTCTTCAGCGAATCGGCCGGGATGAAGTTGTTGTACTCCAGGAAGTAGCCGCCGGCCTCGGGCGCGAAGAAGATCACGGCCGAGAAGATGGTGAGGAACACCACCACGCCGAAGATGTCGTGCACCGTGTAGTAGGGGTGCGAGGGAATGCCGTCCAGCGGATAGCCGTCAGGGCCGCGCTTGGCCTTGATCTCGATGCCGTCCGGGTTGTTCGAGCCCACCTCGTGCAGCGCGATCAGGTGCGCGACCACCAGGCCCAACAGCACCAACGGCACCGCGATCACGTGGAAGCTGAAGAAGCGGTTGAGCGTGGCGTCGCTCACCACGTAGTCGCCGCGGATCAAGAGCGCCAGGTCGGGCCCGACGAAGGGGATGGCGGAGAACAGGTTGACGATCACCTGCGCGCCCCAGTAGCTCATCTGGCCCCAGGGCAGCAGATAGCCCATGAAGGCTTCGGCCATCAGGCACAGGAAGATGGCGCAGCCGAAGATCCAGATCAGCTCGCGCGGCTTGCGGTAGCTGCCGTAGATCAGGCCGCGGAACATGTGCAGGTACACCACGATGAAGAAGGCCGAGGCCCCCGTCGAGTGCATGTAGCGGATCAGCCAGCCCCAGGGCACGTCGCGCATGATGTACTCGACCGAGGCGAAGGCCTGCGCCGCGTCGGGCTTGTAGTGCATCACGAGGAAGATGCCGGTCACGATCTGGATCACGAGGACCAGCATCGCCAGCGAGCCGAAGATGTACCAGAAGTTGAAGTTCTTCGGCGCGTAGTACTGGCCCCACTGGTCGTTCCAGAGCTTGGTCAGCGGGAAGCGGTTGTCGACCCAGTTCAGCAGCTTGTCGCCGGCGGGGGCGTTGGGCGAGATTTCCTTGAATTCAGCCATGTTCCTTTTGCTCCTCAGGCCTTCTTGTCTTCGCCGATCAGAAGGCGCGTGTCGGAGAGGTACATGTGCGGCGGCACCGGCAGGTTGTCGGGTGCGGGCTTGTTCTTGAAGACGCGGCCAGCCAGGTCGAAGGTCGAGCCGTGGCAGGGGCAGAGGAAGCCGCCTTCCCAGTTGTCGGGCAGCGAGGGCTGCGGGCCGGGCTGGAGCTTGTCGATGGGCGAGCAGCCGAGGTGGGTGCAGATGCCCACGACCACCAGGACCTCGGGCTTGATCGAGCGGCCTCCGTTGCGCGCGTATTCGGGCGTGAACTCGTCGGGGTTGCGCTTGGACTGCGGATCGGCGAGCTGGTCGTCCAGCTTGGCCAGTTCGGCGACCTGGGCCGGCGAGCGCTTGAGGATCCACACCGGCTTGCCGCGCCATTCGACGGTCATCTTCTCGCCGGGCTGAAGACCACCGATGTCCACCTCGACGGGTGCGCCGGCGGCCTTGGCTTTTTCAGAAGGCTGGAAGGTGCTGACGAACGGGATGGCGGTGGCCACTCCGCCCACTGCGCCGGCACAGCCTGATGCGATCAACCACGTCCGCTTGCTGCTGTCGATCCGCTGGCGGCCGACGGAGATGTCACTCATGGGGGTCCTCAATCTTCTTCGCTGGGGGCTTGGGGGTCAGCCGGCGATTGTAGCGGAGCGTCACAAGCCGATTCAACGCGAGCGCGAGGCGTGGCCGCGAGTCACGGGCCCCTCTATACTGCCCCGGACCAACAACAAGCACGCGAGGTAGCCCGATGAGTTTTCTAAAGGAATTTCGCGAGTTCGCCGTCAAGGGCAATGTGGTCGACCTCGCGGTTGGCGTGATCATCGGCGCCGCCTTCGGCAAGATCGTCGACTCCATCGTGACCGACATCATCATGCCGATCGTGGGCCTGGTGTTCGGCAAGCTGGACTTCTCGAACCTCTACGTGGTGCTGGGCACGATACCGCCGGGCGTGGCCAACAACCTGGCCGACCTCAAGAAGGCCGGCGTGGCGGTGCTGGCCTACGGCAACTTCATCACCATCGTGGTCAATTTCGCAATCCTCGCCTTCATCATCTTCTTGATGGTCAAGCAGATCAACAAGCTGCGCAGAAGGCACGAGGAAGCACCGGCGCCGGCCGCGCCGCCCGAGGAGATCGTGCTGTTGCGCGAGATCCGCGACGGCCTCAGGCGCTCCTGAAGGTCAGTCCACCAGCGCGCGCGCCATCCGGATCGCCTCGATGAGGCTGGACGCGTCGGCCCGCCCGCTGCCTGCGATATCGAAGGCGGTGCCGTGATCGGGGCTGGTGCGCACCAGCGGCAAGCCCAGCGTCACGTTCACGCCCTTCTCCACGCCCAGGTACTTGACGGGGATCAGGCCCTGGTCGTGGTACATCGCGACGACCACGTCGAATTCGCCGGCGCGCTGCGCGGTGGCGCGGGCGCGCATGAAGACGGTGTCGGGCGCATGCGGTCCATCGGCGTCGATGCCCTGCGCGCGTGCGGCCGCGATGGCCGGCGCGATGATCTCGCGCTCTTCCGTGCCGAACAGGCCGCCCTCCCCTGCATGCGGATTCAGGCCGGCGACGCCGATCCTCGGCGCGCGCCCCAGCAGCGCCGACAGCGAATCGTGCGTGATGCGCAGCGTCTGCAGCACGCCCTCGAAGCTGACGGCCTCGATCGCCGCGCGCAAGGACATGTGGATGCTCACGAGCACGGTGCGCAGCTCGTCGTTGGCCAGCATCATGCGCACCGGCACGTCCGCCAGCGGCCGGCCCAGGTGAGCCGCGGCCTCGGCCTGCAGCAGCTCGGTGTGGCCGGGGAAGGCATAGCCGGCTGCCGCCAGCGCCTCCTTGTGCAGCGGCGCGGTCACGATGGCCGCCACTTCGCCGCGCAGGGCGGCGCGTGCCGCCCAGACCACGCAGTCGCCGGCGACGCGGCCGGCGATCGCACTGATCGCACCGGGCGCGATCGCCACGTCGGGTGGGGCCACGACCTGCAGAACGGGAATGCAGTGCGGCGGCACGGCCAGCGCCTCGGCCGGCGCCTCGATCAGCGCGACCGGTAGCGCGGGCCGTCCCGGCGCCTCGAGCGCCTGCGCCGCCCGGCGCACGAGCCCCAGGTCGCCGGCCACGAAGCAGCCTCGCGTGAGCTCGGGCGCGTCGCGAAAGGCACGCGCGATGATCTCGGGGCCGATGCCCGCGGGATCGCCCAGGGTGATGGCAAGGGCCTGGCTCTTCACGCCGGGTTGTCGATGTCGATGAACTGGTGGGCGAGGCCCAGCTGCGCGGCCACATGGGCCGCCACCGCGGGCGCGCCGTAGCGCTCGGTCGCATGATGGCCGCAGGCCAGGAAGGCCACGCCCATCTCGCGCGCATAGTGCGCCTGGGGCTCGGAGATCTCGCCGGTGATGAAGGCGTCCGCGCCGGCCGCGATCGCGGCCTCGAAATAGCCCTGCGCCCCGCCGGTGCACCAGGCGATGCTGCGGATGGGCCGCGCCTTCGGCACGTCGACCAGCGTGATCTTCTTGCCCAGCGCCTGCTCCACGTGCGCGGCCAGCGCACGGGCGTTGTCGAAGCTCTCGCCGTTGCCGGGCGCGCCGAGGAAGCCGATCTCCTGCTCGCCGAAGCGGCCGGTCGAGCCCGCGTGCGCAACCAGCCCCAGCTTCAGCCCGAGCTGGGCGTTGTTGCCGAGCTCGGGATGGGCATCCAGCGGCAAGTGGTAGGCGAACAGGCTCACGTCGTCGCCGAGCAGCAGGCCCAGCCGCTGCTTCATCCAGCCGGTCACACGGCCGTCCTGGCCGCGCCAGAACAGGCCGTGGTGGACGAAGATCGCGTCGGCTTCGGCATGGATGGCGGCCTCGATCAGCGCGCGGCTCGCGGTCACGCCGGAGACGATCTTGCGCACCGAGGTGCGGCCCTCGACCTGCAGGCCGTTGGGTCCGTAGTCCTTGAAGCGCTCGGGCGCGAGCAGCAGGTCGAAGGCGTGCAACAGCTCGTGTCGGGTGGTGCTCATCGCGCCATTGTGGACCCGCGCGCGGCCAGGGGTGGGCGATCGGCAGGGTTTTCCCTAGATGGACAGGAGCCGGAATAGCCCCTGCGCGCGCAGGCGCACCGGAACGGCCCGGACGTTGAGGGACAATGCGACTCCTCGACGCCGGCTTTGCACGGCAACGCTGCAACCCTCCTTTTTCTCCCTGCTTTTTCATGAAACGCACCTGGCTGCTGTTCGCCCAAGCCGTGACCGTGATGCTCGCGGCCTATTTCGTCGTCGCCACGCTCAAGCCCGAATGGATCGGCCGGCGCGCCACATCGCTGGGCGGCGTGGTGTCGGTGATCGAGGCGCCGGCGTCCAACCCGTCGGCGCTCACGCCCGGCAGCCTGAGCGCCGCGGCCAAGAAGGCCTCCCCGGCCGTGGTCAGCATCAACACCAGCAAGGCGGCGCGGCGCAGCCCCCGCAGCGACGACCCGTGGTTCCGCTTCTTCTTCGGCGACCAGGGCGACCAGCCGCAAATCGGGTTGGGCAGCGGCGTGATCGTGAGCGCTGACGGCTACATCCTCACCAACAACCACGTGGTGGAGGGCGCCGACGAGATCGACGTCACGCTCAACGACAGCCGCCACGCGCGCGGCAAGGTGATCGGCACCGACCCCGACACCGACCTCGCGGTGCTCAAGATCGAGCTCGACAAGCTGCCCGTGGTCGTGCTGGGCAACTCGGACAACCTGCAGGTGGGCGACCAGGTGCTGGCCATCGGCAATCCCTTCGGCGTCGGCCAGACCGTGACCAGCGGCATCGTCTCGGCGCTGGGGCGCAACCAGCTGGGGATCAACACCTTCGAGAACTTCATCCAGACCGATGCGGCCATCAACCCCGGCAACTCGGGCGGCGCGCTGGTCGACGTGAACGGCAACCTCGAGGGCATCAACACCGCGATCTACTCGCGCTCGGGCGGCAGCATGGGCATCGGCTTCGCCATCCCGGTCTCCACCGCCAAGCAGGTGCTGGAAGACATCGTCAAGGAAGGCAAGGTCACGCGCGGCTGGATCGGCGTCGAGCCCAACGACCTCTCGCCGGAGCTGGCGGAGACCTTCGGCGTCAAGGCCCGCAAGGGCGTGATCATCACCGGCGTGCTGCAGAACGGCCCGGCCGCGCGGGCGGGCGTTCGCCCCGGGGACGTGATCACCGGCGTCGGCGAGAAGCAGATCGGCAACGTGCAGGAGCTGCTGACGGCGGTCGCGGGGCTCAAGCCCGGCGACGCCACGCGCTTTGCGCTTCAGCGCGGCAGCGACAAGATGGAGCTGGACGTCACGCCGGGCCTTCGGCCCCGCAGCCCGGTGCGCCGCGGGCCGCAGACCGAGTAGTCGGCGCCGCTCAGGGCTGCGGCGAGTCGGCGCTTTCGCTTTCGTCGGGCGCCTTGCTGTGCTTGACGAAGTAGCGCGCGGCGACGATGCCGACTTCGTAGAGCACGCACATCGGGATCGCCAACGCGAGTTGCGAGACCACGTCGGGCGGCGTGAGCACCGCCGCCACCACGAAGGCCAGCACGATGAAGTAGCCGCGGAAGCTCTTCAGCTTCTCGATGGTGACCATTTCGAAGCGAACGAGCAGCATCACGACGATCGGCACTTGGAAAGCCACGCCGAACGCAAGATAGAGCGACAAGATGGCTTCGACGTAGGACGCGATGTCAGGCGTTGCCGCTACCGCCTCCGGCGTGAATTTCTGGATGAAGCCGAACATCTTGTCGAGCACGAAGAACTGCACGAAGGCGATGCCGGCATAGGCCAGGAAGCTGCCGAAGATGATGAGCGGCAGCGCGAACTTCTTTTCGTGGCTGTAGAGGCCGGGCGCGACGAACATCCAGGCCTGGTACATGAGCCAGGGCAGGGTCAGCAGCACCGCCGCCATCATCAGCGCCTTCAGCGGCACGAAGAAGGGCGAGAACACGCCCACTGCGATCAGCTTGGCATCGGGCGGCATGTGGGAGCGAATCGGCACGGCGATCAGGTCGATCAGGCCGCTCGGGCCGGGCCAGATCGCCAGCAGGACGCCTGCGATCGCGAGCCCGTAGACGCAGTAGAGCAGGCGGTCGCGCAGCTCCATCAGGTGCGCGACGAAAGGCTGCTCGGTGCCGGCCAGCTCGTCTTCTTTGTTCTTGTCGGGGGAATCGGCCATGTGGGGCGCTGCGGGCGAGGTTGGGGGCGCGCTGCGCGCGGCCGGAACGAGCGGACGGCTCTCAGTTGATCTTGTGCGGGCGGTAGCGCGCCACGCGCGCCGCACCCGAAAGCGCCCGGGTGCGGACGCCGTTGCGTGCCTTGTACCACTGCGGCATGGCGCCCTGCTTCAGGCGCCACTTCTTGCGGGGGTGCTTGTACTCGGGGTAGCTCGGGGTCGGCTCGGTCAGCTCGGAGCCGGTCTGGCCGACCTCGGAGAACTGCTTCTCGAACTCGCTGGCGCCGGTCTGGATGCTGTGCTCGACGTCGCGGGCGGCGTCCTGGACCGTGTCCTTCATCTTGCGCAATTCGTCGAGGTCCATCGAGCGGTTGACCTCGGCCTTGACGTCGTTCACGTAGCGCTGGGCCTTGCCCAGCAGCGTGCCGACGGTGCGCGCGACCCGCGGCAGCTTTTCGGGCCCAATCACGATCAGCGCGACGGCGCCGATCAACGCCAGTTTCGAGATGCCGAGGTCGATCACGGAGGCAGCGTGCTCAGGACTTCTGGCGCGCTTCGACGTCGATGGTCGACTTGTCGGCGTTGCTGCTGTTGGCGCTCACCTGGGGGTTCGGGGTGGCGGGCGTCTCGGGCGCCGAGCCGTCCTTCATGCCGTCCTTGAAGCCCTTGACGGCGCCGCCCAGGTCGGAGCCCATGTTGCGCAGCTTCTTGGTGCCGAAAATCATCACGACGACGAGCAGCACGATCAGCCAGTGCCAGATGGAAAGTGAACCCATGGATTACTCCTGAAGAATGTTCGATTTTAGTCGGCGCGAGAGGCAGCCCCCGGCGCAGAACGGAATATCAACCCTTGAGCCAGGGGCGGGGTCCGCCCATGACATGGACATGGAGATGGTGAACCTCCTGCCCGCCCTCGGCGCCCGTGTTCACCACGATGCGAAAGCCGCCCTGAGGATAGGGCCGGCAGCCCTGCTCGAGGGCCAGCTTGGGGGCCAGCGTCATGATTCGGCCGAGCAGCGCCGAATCTTCCGGCGTAACCTGGGCCATCGAGGGAATGTGGCGCTTGGGCACCAGCATGAAGTGAACCGGCGCCCAGGGCGCGATGTCGTGGAAGCCGAACAGCTCGTCGTCCTCGTAGACCTTGCGCGAGGGGATCTGGCCCGCAGCGATTTTGCAGAAGATGCAGTTCGGATCAGAGGACATTCGAAGGCTCCATGGAACGGCCCGCATTCATGCGCACCATCCCCTTGACGATGCGATAGAGGAACCACAGTGAAATCAGCGCCCAGGCGATCCAGCCGGGCAGCAGCAACAGCAGCCAGAGCCAGGAGGTCAGGATGTAGGCCAGGCCGGCCCACAGCACCGAGCGGATGCGCCAGCTGAAGTGCGAGGCCTGCCAGGTGCCGGCGGCATCGTCGCGCTTGACCAGGTCGATCACCAGCGCGATCAGCAGCAGTGCGATGGAGGCTTGCGTACCGGGCAGCACGGCGCCTACGGCGACGACCAGATGCAGGATGTAACTGATCCAGCCCCAGGTCTTGAGCGACGAATCGGGCTCGACGGTCACGATGTCGTTGGGCATGGCGTCCTCTCAGTCTCGATCGTTGGACTCAGTCGTTGGAAGCTTCGCGGTCCTGCGCCTTGCGCAAGGCCTTTTCCTCGATGCCGCTGGTGCCTGCGCGCCGCTCCAGCTCGGCGACCACGTCGCGCGGCGAGAAGCCGTAGTGGGCCAGGGCCACCATGCTGTGGAACCAGAGGTCGGCCACTTCGTTCACTATTTTCGTGCGTTCGCCGCCGTGGTCGGCATCCTTGGCGGCCATCACCACCTCGGTGGCCTCCTCTCCGATCTTCTTGAGGAAGGCGTCGGGGCCGCGGTGCAGCAGGCGCGCGACGTAGCTCTTGTCGGGGTCGCCGCCATGGGCGGGCAGACGGCTCTCGATCACGGCGGCCAGACGGGCCAGTGCGTCTTCCATCGGGCGTTGAGTGTCTGTGCTCATCGGGGCGAGACAGGGTAAATCGTTGAGGGATCCTTCAGGACCGGTTCGGTCACGGTCCACCGGCCGTTCTCGTACTTGCTGAAGAAGCAGCTGTGGCGGCCGGTGTGGCAGGCGATGCCGGGCTCGTGGCCGGTCTGCGTGACCTCGAGCAGCAGGACGTCGTTGTCGCAGTCCATGCGGATCTGGTGCACGGTCTGCACATGGCCCGACTCCTCGCCCTTGAACCAGAGCTTGCCGCGCGAGCGGCTGAAGTAGACGGCGCGGCCCAGCTCGGCCGTCTTTTGCAGGGCCTCGCGATTCATCCAGGCGAACATCAGCACGTCCTTGCTGCCCTGTTCCTGCGCGATCACCGGCACCAGGCCGTTCGCGTCCCACTTCACTTCGTCCAGCCAGTTCATCTTGGTCATTGTCGGGGATGTTTGTTTCACATCCGCACGGGAATCCCGCGCGCCGCCATGCAGGCCTTGGCCTCGCCGACGGTGTATTCGCCGTAGTGGAAGATGCTGGCCGCCAGCACTGCGTCGGCGCCGCCGGTCTGGATGCCGTCGGCCAGGTGGTCCAGGTTGCCGACGCCGCCCGAGGCGATCACCGGCACGCTCACCGCGTCGCTCACCGCCCGGGTCAGCGCGAGGTCGAAGCCGCTCTTGGTGCCGTCGCGGTCCATGCTGGTCAGGAGGATCTCGCCGGCGCCGCGTCGCGCCATCTCGACGGCCCACTGGACCGCGTCCAGGCCGGTGTTCTTGCGGCCACCGTGGCTGTAGACGTCCCAGCCCTCGCCGAGCCGGGCCGCGTCCTCGGCGGAACGGCGCTTGGCGTCGATCGCGACCACGATGCACTGGGCGCCATACTTGCGCGAGGCGTCCTCGATGACCTGCGGATTCGCGATGGCGGCCGAGTTGAAGCTGGTCTTGTCGGCACCCGCGTTGAGCAGCCGGCGCACATCCTCGACGGTGCGCACGCCGCCGCCAACCGTCAGCGGGATGAAGACCTGCGAGGCGACGGCCTCGATGATGGGCAGGATCAGGTCGCGGCCATCGCTGGTGGCCGTGATGTCCAGGAAGGTCAGCTCGTCGGCGCCCTGGGCGTTGTAGCGCGCCGCGATCTCGACCGGATCGCCGGCATCGCGCAGTTCGACGAAGTTGACGCCCTTGACGACGCGGCCGCCGGTGACGTCGAGGCAGGGAATGATGCGCTTGGCAAGCATGTGGGTTAGCTCGGGAAGGAGTTCAAAGGACGGTGAGCAGCTGCCAGCCCTGCCAGCTGCCGCCGGGCGCCAGCAGCACCTGCTCGTCGATGCGCGCGGCCTCGACGCAGAGCATGTGGCGCCAGCCGTCGTCGGGCAGGTCCGCCAGTTGTGCGCTCAGTTCGGGGCCGGGGTTCCAGACCACCGTTTCGGTGCAGCTCGCGCTCTGCGCGATCTCGAGCGTGCCGGAGGGCTGCACCAGGTGCAGCGGGCGGGCCGGCGCCGCGTAGACGCTGTCGAACTCGGTGCCGAAGCGCAGCGCGGGGGCGAGGTCGACGTGGCGGTCGTCGCGCACCGCGTCCCAGCGGTTGGCGCCCTGCAGGCCTTCCAGCGTCGCCTGAGCGATGTCGTCCACGCGCAGGTAGCTGTGCAGTGCGGCGGCGAAGGACCAGGGCGCACCCCCGGTGTTGTCGATGGTGAGCGCGATGCGCAGCGAATGCGGCGCCAGAGTCACCGTCAGCTTGGCGTGAAAGGCATGCGGCCAGATCGCGCGCGTGGCCTCGTCGTCGTGCAGCGCAAGCACCAGGGTGTCGGGCTTGCCGGCGGCGCCGGCCGGGTCGGCCCGCCAGGCGACGTTGCGCACGAAACCGTGCTTGGGCAGCGGTCCGCGCTGGTTGAACTGGGGCCAGCAGAGGGGCACGCCGCCGCGGATCGCGCTCTGGCCGTCGAAGCGCGCTTCCGGGCTGAGGTACAGGCGCTCGGTGCCATCCGCCGTGGTCCAGGACAGCACATGGGCGCCGTGCAGCGCTACCGTGAAGGCGCCGCCCTCGGGCAAGGCGAGGCGCAGTGCGGGCTGGCCATGGAAATCGAGCTCTTGGAGAGACATGGCCCCATTCTAGGTTTTGGCGTGCGACCGCCGAGGGGGACCACGTCACGCTGACGTGTCGCCAGTCGAGCGCGTCGAGCGCGCCTTCAACCTACCATCGCACCCGCAGCCCCGCCGAGGCGTTGAGCTGCGACTTCACGCGGTTGTCTCCGCCTGACGCCCACAGCTTGCCGAGCTCGCCGTAGAGGCTGGTCGATTCGCTCAGGCCCAGCGTAAAGCCTGCGGCGAGTTCGGCGGAGGTGCTGCCGTTGCTGCTGACAATGGTCGTGATGGCGGCCGGGATGATGAAGCGCGTGGCGTCATCGCCACCTCCGGTGCGGTACAGGTTCACGCGCGCATAGGGTTGCAGCCGGCCTGCACTCGTGCTTATGTCGCCCTTCACCCGCACGCCCACGCGGGCGAGCCAGCTCGCGTCGCTCTCCTGGTGCATGCGCGTGGCCCCGAGGTGGACGTCGTCGAATTCGACGTGCTGGTGCACCAGTTGCGCCTGTGGCTCGATCTGCCAGCCTTCCGGTCGTCAGCGTGCCGGTGCCCAGGGTCACGAAGCCATAGCCCGCCAGGCTGCCGATGGTCTGGTCGTAGTTGTTCAGGTCCAGAGTGGCGCCTCCGCCGAGCGTGACCGCGCTGGCGGCGCTGAAGGCATTCGCCGCTCCGGCTCGCAGCGTGCCTGCGACGGTCGTCGCGCCGGTGTAGGTATTGGCGCCGGCGAGGATCAAGACGCCGAAATCACCGGTCTTGGTCACGCTGCCCGTTCCCGAGATGCCGCCGGTGGAGGTCAGGTCGGCGTTGGCGTCCGTCTGGAAGGTGCCCCCGGCACCGCCGATGGTGATGGCACGCGCCGTCGTGACGGCCGCCGTGGTCTGCAATGTGCCGCCGTCGAGGGTCAACGGGCCCGACGCCGCACCGAGGTTCTGGTCTGAGGAGATCGACAGCGTGCCGCCGGTGACGGTGGTGCCGCCGCTGTAGGTGTTGGCGCCCGAGAGGACCAGGCGGCCAGGGCCTGCTTTGGTAATGCCGATGCTGCCTGCATTGGCGCCGGCGCCGCCGGAGCCGGTCTGGTCGGCGATGGCGTCGTCGAAGGTCTGGGTGGCATCGGTGCCGGGCACGAAGGTGAGCGTGCTGGTCGTGCCCTGCATGAAGATGCCGGTGCCGAAGGCCGAGCCGGCTCGAGCACCGCCACCACCCACCACGCTGTTTCCGCGCACCTCGCTATTGCCACCCAGCGTGAGCGAGCCGCCGTCCATGACGAAAACGGCACCGCCCATGCCAGCGCCGCCGCCGCCTTGCCGGCTGGAAGAGTTGCCCCCCCGAAACCGCCGGCCCTTACCTCAATGATGTCGCCGCCGCCGCCGCCGCCGCCAAATCCGCCTGCCCCTCCCCTTGCGGCAGGACCGCCACCGCCGCCACCACCACCAAATCCTCCGCTTCCTCCCTCGGATGACCTGATTCCGGTGCCGCCGCCACCGCCGCCGCCGCCCAAGCCGCCGTTTCCGCCATCGGTGTCAGAGACCACCCCTGAAAACGCACCTCCGCCTCCGCCACCCGTGTAGGGGCCGCCATTCTGCCCACTCACCGCGTCTCCACCTTTGCCGTCATTCGGCCCGCCGCCGTTGCCACCGAGGAAGGTGGCATCCGACCCGGCGCCTCCGTCGTCGAACAATCCGCCGCCGCCACGGCCTGCCAAATTGGCTCCCGCGACGACTGTGCCACCATTCCCACCCATTCCCCCGCCGCCACCGCTGCCTTCACCGGGCACCGTGCTGCCACCATCGCCACCGACCGCACCGTTGCGGAGTACGACGACGTCGTTCAGGTTGACTCCTGCTCCGGTGACCACGAACACCGCGCCGCCCGCACCCATGCCGCCGCCGCCTGAAGACGAGCCCATCCCACCGTGCCCCCCTTGGGCCCGCAGGTTCTGCATCGTCAGGCCATTGACGGTGGTGGTGCCCGAGCCGATGAAGAAGCCTCGGAACTGGCCGGCGCCATCAAGCGCGAAGCGCTGGCCGGTGGGGCTCGTGCCGTTGATGGTTACGTCGCGCTCCAGCACCGGCAGATTCCCGCTCAACGTGATGGAGGCCGTGAGATCGATGGCCGCGTCGTTGCCTGTGATGCAGGCGGCCAGCTCGGCGGTGCTGCCTGCAGTACACGCATAGGCGGCAGGCATACCCGCGCACAAGATAGCGGCCGTCAGCGCCGAAGCCCTCGCAATGCCGCTGCGCTTGCCCGCGCACGGGTGTTCTCGGGGGCGGCAACCCAGGCGCCTAGTGCGGAGTTCCAAAGGCTGCGATGCGTTCTGTTCATTGGGGGGAGTTCACGGGTCGTTCAGGGACCCACGCGCGCGGCGCGCACGTGGCGGGCACGCCGCCTGAGCGTGGGCCGTGCGCCCCCGTACACACGCCGGAAGCTCAGGCCGCAGTTCGTGAAACCCGGAGGGGCCGAGGAATGCTAGGAATTCCTGGCAGCGCAGTCGGACCGGAGCGACAAAAAGCGAGAATTCATTCGCAGTCCGGCACGCCGGCCCATCCGAGACCTGCCTCTGCAGAAAGGGGCGCCAGAAAAACAAAGGGCACGCGATGCGTGCCCTGTAGAGCGCCCGGCGAAGCGCGCGACGCCTGTTCGCAGGACTACTGTTCGGCGAGCTCGTCGGCTCGCGCTTGCGCGGCCGCGAAATCCAGGTCGCCCGAATAGATCGCACGCCCGCAGATCACGCCCTCGATGCCATCGGCCTCGACGGCGCAGAGCTTGTCGATGTCGGCCATGTTAGACAGCCCGCCGGAAGCGATGACCGGGATGGTGAGTGCCTGTGCCAGCTTCACCGTCGCATCGATGTTGATGCCCGAGAGCATGCCGTCGCGGCCGATGTCGGTGTAGATGATCGACTCGACGCCGTAGTCCTCGAACTTCTTGCCGAGGTCGGCCACCTCGTGGCCGGTGAGCTTGCTCCAGCCGTCGGTGGCGACCTTGCCGTCCTTCGCGTCGAGGCCGACGATGATGTGGCCGCCGAAGGCACTGCAGGCGTCCTTCAAAAAGCCCGGGTTCTTGACCGCGGCGGTGCCGATGATCACGTAGCGCAGGCCGTCGTCGATGTAGCGCTCGATGGTGTCGAGGTCGCGGATGCCGCCGCCCAACTGCACGGGGATGTCGTCGCCCACCTCCCGCAGGATCGCCTTGATCGCGGCGTGGTTCTGCGGCTTGCCCGCGAACGCGCCGTTCAGGTCGACCAGGTGCAGCCGCCGCGCACCGGCCTCGATCCACTGGCGCGCCATGGCGGCCGGGTCTTCGCTGAAGATGGTGGACTGGGCCATGTCGCCTTGCTTGAGGCGAACGCAGTGGCCATCCTTGAGGTCAATCGCGGGAATAAGGAGCATGGTGCGGGATTTGCGCAGGGCGCGAGCGATGAAGCGCAGCGAAAAAACTGCTTCAGGGATTCCAGTGGAGAAAGTTTCGGTACAGCTGCAACCCATGGTCCGCGCTCTTCTCGGGGTGGAACTGGGTCGCAAAAATATTATCGCGTGCAATGGCGGCGGTAAAGCGATCGCCGTATTCCGCCTCGCCCGCGCTGTGGAGGGCATCGGCCGGCCGGGCGTAGAAGCTGTGGACGAAATAGAAGTAGCTGCCGTCCGGCACCCCGGCCCACACCGGGTGCGGCCGGGTCTGCAGCACCTGGTTCCAGCCCATCTGGGGGACCTTGTAGCGGCTGCCGTCGGGCTGGGTGCGGCCGGCGAGCTCGAACTTGAGCACGCGGCCGGGGATCAGGCCGAGGCCCTCGGTCGGGCCCTCGTCGCTGGCCGACAGCAGCATCTGCATGCCCACGCAGACCCCGAAAAGAGGCTTGGAAGCCGCCGCCTCCAGCACCGATTCCTGCAGGCCGGAGTCGCGCAGCTCGCGCATGCAGTCGGGCATGGCGCCCTGGCCCGGCAGCACCACGCGGGTGGCGCGGCGCACCACCTCGGGGTCGGCGGTCACGAAGACTTCCACCCCGACCTGGTCGGCCGCATGCTGCACCGCCTGCGAGACGGAGCGCAGGTTGCCCATGCCGTAGTCGACGACGGCGACCGTGTTTTTGCTGCTGCTCAGAGGGAACCCTTGGTCGAAGGAATGACGCCGGCCGAGCGCGGATCGAGCTCGAGCGCGGCCCGCAGCGCGCGCGCGAAGGCCTTGAAGACGGTCTCGCACTGGTGATGCGCATTGACGCCCTTGAGGTTGTCGATGTGCAGGGTGACGAAGGCGTGGTTGGCGAAGCCCTGGAAGAACTCGTAGGTGAGCTGGCTGTCGAAGCCGCCGATCATGCCGCTGGTGAAGGGCACGTGCATCACCAGGCCGGGCCGGCCGGAGAAGTCGATCACCACGCGGCTGAGCGCTTCGTCCAGCGGCACGTAGGCATGGCCGTAGCGGCGGATGCCCTTCTTGTCGCCGACGGCCTTGGAGACGGCCTGGCCCAGGGTGATGCCCACGTCCTCGACCGTGTGGTGGCCGTCGATGTGCAAATCGCCCTGGCAGTCGATCTCGAGGTCGATCAGGCCGTGGCGGGCGATCTGGTCCAGCATGTGGTCGAAGAAGCCGATCCCGGTCGAGAGCTTCGAGCGGCCGCTGCCGTCGAGGTTGACCGACACCGTGATCTTCGTCTCGGCCGTGTTGCGCGTGACGGAAGCAGCCCGCGCGCCAGCAGCGGCGGAGACGACGGGTTCGGGGGCCGAGGGGGTATTCATAGCGAGGCTTCGAGGGCCGCGAGCATCCTGGCATTCTCGTCGGCGGTTCCGACGGTCAGGCGCAGGCAGTTCGCGAGCAATGGGTGCATTTTAGAAACGTTCTTGATCAGCACTCCGCGCGCCTTCATGCCCTCGAAGGTCCTGGCGGCATCCGGCACGCGCACCAGGATCATGTTGGCGTCGCTGGGCCAGCTCTTGACCGCCGGGAGGCGGGCCAGCGCCCGGGCGATGCGGGCGCGCTCGGCGCGAATTTGGGCCGCCTGCTGCGCGAACACCTCGGCATGCTCGAGCGCGAAAAGCGCGCACTCGCAGTTCAGCACGCTGATGTTGTAGGGCGGGCGAACCTTGTCCACCTCGGCGATCAGCGCCTGGGGCCCGACCAGGTAGCCCAGGCGCACGCCCGCCAGCCCGAACTTGCTGAGGGTGCGCATCAGCAGCACATGGCCGTGGCGCGCGACGCGGTCGATGTAGCTGCGGGCCGCGAAGGGCTGGTAGGCCTCGTCGATCACGACCAGGCCGCCCTGGACGCCCTGGGCCTGGACGATCTTCTCGATCGCGGCGTCGTCCCACAGGTTGGCGGTCGGGTTGTTGGGATAGGCCAGGTAGACGATGGCCGGCTTCTCGCGCGCGATGGCCGCGAGCATGGCGGCCTCGTCGAGCTCGAAATCGGCCGTGAGCGGCACGCCGACGAAGCGCAGGCCCTGCAGCCGGGCGCTCATCGCGTACATCACGAAGCCGGGCTCGGGCGCGAGCACGGCGGCCCCGGGAAGGTCGCAGGCCATGGCGAGCAGCGAAATCAGCTCGTCCGAGCCGTTGCCGAGCATCAGGCCGAAGCCTTCCGGCACGCCGGCGTAGGCGGCCAGCGCGCGCTGCAGGTCGGCGCTGCGCGGGCCGGGATAGCGGTTCAGCGCCAGCGCACCCAGGCGCTCGCCCAGCGCGGCCTGCAGCGCGGGCGGCAGGCCGTGGGGGTTCTCCATGGCGTCGAGCTTGAGCAGGCCGCGCGCGTCCTGCACGGCGTAGGCATGCATGGACTGGACGTCGGCGCGGATGCGGCCGAGGGCGCGGGTGGTGTCGTCGGGAGCGGAAGTCATTCGATTCAAGGACAGCGGTAGCTGTTGCGCAGGGCGGCGGAGATCACCAGTTGCACCGGCATGTCGGCCTCGTAGCTGTCGGCGTTGCGTGTCAGTTCGGTCTGGTAGAGCATGCGCGCCATCGCAGGCTCGAGCCGGCGGCCGTTGACGCAGAACAGCGGCTTCTGCCCGGCGCGCTGCTCGGCCTCGCTGGCTTCGCGCAGGCCCTCGACCACCCCGACCAGGTAGTAGTTGGCGTAGATCTTGCCGTCCTTCTCGTTGGCTTCGAGCAAGCGCAGCTCGCGAATGCTCATGGCCTGGCAGGCGGCGCCGGCGGCCACCAGGCCCAGGAGGACCAGGCAGCGGACGGACCGGAGCGTCGGGATCGCCATGCCCGCCCCCCTCAACGCAGACGCATGCGGGCGGCCTCGGCGTGCGCCGGCAGGCCCTCCCCTTCAGCCAGGGTCACGGCGATCCGGCCCAGCGGCTGCGCACCCGCCTCGCTGACCTCGATCAGGCTGGATCGCTTCTGGAAGTCGTAGACGCCCAGCGGCGAGCTGAAGCGCGCGGTGCCGCTGGTGGGCAGCACGTGATTGGGGCCTGCGCAGTAGTCGCCCAGGCTTTCGCTGGTGTAGGCGCCGAGGAAGATCGCGCCGGCATGCTTGAGCAGCGGCTCCCAGCGGTGCGGCTCGCGGCTGCTGACCTCCAGGTGCTCGGGCGCGATGCGGTTGCTGATGGCGCAGGCCTCTTCCATGCTCTTGGTGTGGATCAGCGCGCCACGGCCATTGAGCGAGGCGGCGATGATCGCGGCACGCGGCATCGTGGGCAGCAGGCGGTCGATCTCTTGCTGCACCTGCTCGATGTAGGCGGCGTCGGGACACAGCAGGATGCTCTGCGCGAGCTCGTCGTGCTCGGCCTGGCTGAAGAGATCCATCGCAACCCACTCAGGCGGCGTGCTGCCGTCGGCCAGCACCAGGATCTCGCTCGGGCCCGCGATCATGTCGATGCCCACGGTGCCGAACACCCGGCGCTTGGCGGCCGCCACGTAGGCATTGCCGGGACCGGTGATCTTGTCGACGGCCGGGAGGGTGGCGGTGCCGTAGGCCAGCGCGGCCACGGCCTGCGCACCGCCGATGGTGAAGGCGCGCGTCACGCCGGCCACGTGGGCGGCGGCGAGCACGAGAACATTGCGCTCGCCCTTGGCGGATGCCTCGCTGCCCGAGCCCCCGGTGGCGACGCTTCCCTTGGCCGGCGTCGGGACGGCCATGATGATCTCGGCCACGCCGGCCACGTGCGCGGGAATCGCGTTCATCAACAGGCTGGACGGGTACGCCGCCTTGCCGCCCGGCACATAGATGCCCACGCGATCCAGCGGCGTGACCTTCTGGCCCAGCAGCGTGCCGTCGGCGTCGCGGTAGCTCCAGCTCTCGCCGCTGGCCTTCTTTTGTGCCTCGTGGTAGCTGCGGATCCGCTCGGCCGCCATGCGCAACGCGTCCCGCTGCACTGCAGGGAGCGAATCGAAGGCGGCCTTGAAGTCCGCTTGCGTCAGCTCCAGCTGCTGCACCGACCCGGCCTCCAGGCCATCGAAGCGCCGCGTGTACTCGAGCACCGCGGCATCGCCGCGCCGGCGCACATCGGCCAGGATGTCGGCCACCACCTGCTCGATCGCGGCGTCGGTGTCGGCCGACCAATGCAGCCGCGCCTGGAAATCGGCTTCGAAGCCGGCGGCGGCGGTCGACAGGCGGGCGGGAGTGGCTTTCACGTTCATGTCAGGCGGAGGGGATGGCGGCGGCAAAGGCGTCGATGATGTGCCGGATCGGCGCCTGCTTGAGCTTGAGCGCGGCCTGGTTGACCACCAGGCGCGCGCTGATGTCCATGATGCGCTCGACCTCGACCAGGTGGTTGGCCTTGAGCGTGTTGCCGGTCGACACCAGGTCGACGATGGCATCGGCCAGGCCGGTGAGCGGCGCCAGCTCCATGCTGCCGTAGAGCTTGATCAGGTCCACGTGCACGCCCTTGCTGGCGAAGAACTCGCGCGCCAGGCCGACGTACTTGGTCGCGACCTTGATGCGCGAGCCCTGGCGCACGGCCGAGGCGTAGTCGTAGTCGGCGCGCACTGCCACGCTCAGGCGACAGGCGGCGATGCGCAGGTCCAGCGGCTGGTACAAGCCCTGGTTGCCGTGCTCGAGCAGCACGTCCGCCCCGGTCACGCCCAGGTCGGCGCCGCCGTACTGCACGTAGGTGGGCACGTCCGAGGCGCGCACCAGCACCACGCGCACCTCGGGGCGGGAGGTCGCGAGGATGAGCTTGCGCGATTTCTCGGGGTCCTCGCTGACCTCGATGCCGGCCGCCGCCAGCAGCGGCAGCGTCTCGTCGAAGATGCGTCCCTTGGACAGCGCGAGCGTGATCACGGCTGGTACTCCGCCGGGCCGGCCACGCGCTCGATGTCGGCGCCCAGGCCGCGCAGCTTGCTTTCCATGCGGTCGTAGCCGCGGTCCAGGTGGTAGATGCGGTCGACCAGGGTCTCGCCCTCGGCCACCAGGCCGGCGATCACCAGGCTGGCGGAGGCGCGCAGGTCGGTCGCCATGACGGTGGCGCCGGAGAGCTGATGCACGCCCTCGATCACCGCCACCTTGCCGTCGGTCTGGATCTTGGCGCCCAGGCGCAGCATCTCGTCCACGTGCATGAAGCGGTTCTCGAAGATGGTCTCGGTCACGGTCGAGGTGCCGTCGGCGATCACGTTGAGCGCCATGAACTGGGCCTGCATGTCGGTGGGGAAGCCCGGGTACTCGGTGGTGCGGAAGCTTTGCGCCTTCAGGCGGCCCTGGCTGCGCACGCGGATGCCCTCTTCCACTGCGTCCACTTCCACGCCGGCCTCGCGCAGCTTCTCGATCACGGCGTCGAGGTGGTCGGCGCGGCCGTGGCGCAGCAGCACCTCGCCGCCGGTGGCGGCCACGGCGCAGAGAAAGGTGCCGGCCTCGATGCGGTCGGCCACCACGCGGTGGTTGCAGCCCTGGAGCTTCTCCACGCCCTGGATGCGGATGCGGCTGGTGCCGTGGCCTTCGATCTTCGCGCCCATCTCGATCAGCATCTCGGCCAGGTCGGTGATCTCGGGTTCCTGCGCGGCGTTCTCGAGCACGGTCTCGCCCTCGGCGAGCGCGGCGGCCATCAGGAAGTTCTCGGTGCCGGTGACGGTCACCATGTCGGTGGTGATGCGCGCGCCGTGCAGGCGCCGGCGCCCGCCCCCGATGCTCGCCACCATGTAGCCGTGCTCGACGACGATCTCGGCGCCCATGGCCTGCAGGCCCTTGATGTGCTGGTCGACCGGGCGCGAGCCGATGGCGCAGCCGCCCGGCAGCGAGACCCTGGCCTTGCCGAAGCGGGCCAGCAGCGGCCCCAGCGCGAGCACCGAGGCCCGCATCGTCTTCACCAGCTCGTAGGGTGCCTCGGGCGTGTGCAGCGGGCCGGCATCGAGGCGCACCGTGCCGTTGTCGTCGCGCTCGGCCGCCACGCCCATGTTGCGCAGCAGCTTGAGCATGGTCGTGACGTCGTTGAGGCGCGGCACGTTGTGCAGGGTGACCGGGCGGTCGCTCAGGAGCGCCGCGCACAGCTCCGGCAGGGCCGCGTTCTTCGCGCCGGAAATGAGCACTTCGCCGCGGAGCTGGCGCCCGCCGCGAATCAGGAGTTTGTCCATCAAAGGTCCGAGAAAACTAGGAGTTTTGGGCTGCCCATTCCGCGGGCGTGTAGGTCTTCATCGAAAGCGCATGCACCTCGTCCGTGTGCATTTTGGCACCCAAGGTGGCGTACACGCGCTGGTGTCGCTGGATCGCGCGCTTGCCCTCGAACTCGGTGGAAACGATGGTGGCATACCAGTGGCGGCCATCGCCCTCGAGCGTGATGTGCTCGCAGGGGAGGCCGGCCTGGATGATGGATTGCAGCTCTTCGGCGGTCATGTCGTGGAAGGGGTCAGCCCCGGATCTTGTAGCCGATGCGCAGCAGGTGGATCGCGATCGCGCTCACCACCAGCCAGGCGCCGCCGACGATGGCCAGGCTCACCCAGGGCGAGATGTCGCTGACGCCGAAGAAGCCGTAGCGGAAGCCGTCGATCATGTAGAAGAAGGGGTTCAGGTGGCTCACCGTCTGCCAGAAGGCCGGCAGCGAATGGATGGAATAGAACACGCCCGAGAGGAAGGTCATGGGCATGATCAGGAAGTTCTGGAACACGGCCATCTGGTCGAACTTCTCGGCCCACAGCCCGGCGATCAGGCCCAGCGTGCCGAGTATGGCGGCGCCCAGGAAGGCGAAGACCACGATCCACAGCGGTGCGACGAAGCCGGGCACGGCAAAGAAGGCCGTCACCGCGAACACGCCCAAGCCCACCACCAGCCCGCGCACCACGGAGGAACCGACGTAAGCCAGGAACCACCCCCAGTGCGACAGCGGCGTGAGCAGGATGAAGACCAGGTTGCCCATGATCTTGCTCTGGATGATCGAGGACGAGCTGTTCGCGAAGGCGTTCTGCAGCACGCTCATCATCACCAGGCCCGGCACCAGGAAGGCGGTATAGCTGACCGAGCCGTAGACGGTGACGCGGCCTTCCAGCACATGGCCGAAGACCATCAGGTAGAGCAGCGCGGTGAGCACCGGTGCGCCCACGGTCTGGAAGCCGACCTTCCAGAAGCGCAGCGTTTCCTTGTAGAGCAGCGCGCGCCAGCCCAATGCGTGAACCATCATCGGGCCACCTCCAAGGGCGTCTGCTCCCCGGCCATCAAGTCGATGAAGACGTCCTCGAGATCAGCCTTGCGCATCTCGACGTCTTCCACGTCGAGTCCGGCCTCGCGGATCGCGGCCAGCAACTGTTCGACCTCGCGTGCGTTCTGCGCCGGCAGCTGCACGATGCGCCCCGTGATGCGCGCATGCTGGGCCAGCTCCCAGGGCAGCATGCCGTCGGTCTTGAATCGCAGCACGTTGCTGGCGGCCGAGCGCAGCAGCTCGCTGGTGCGGTCCAGCGCGATCACGCGGCCCTGCTTGAGCATCGCGATGCGGTTGCACAGCGCCTCGGCCTCCTCCAGGTAGTGCGTGGTCAGGAGAACGGTGCTGCCCTGCTTGTTGAGCTTGGCGACGAACTGCCACAGGGTCTGCCGCAGTTCGACGTCGACGCCCGCGGTGGGCTCGTCCAGCACGATGACCGGTGGCTTGTGCACCAGCGCCTGCGCCACCAGCACGCGCCGCTTCATGCCACCGGAGAGCTGGCGCATGTTGGCGCCGGCCTTGTCGGCCAGGCCCAGGCTGCTCAGGAGCTCGTCGATCCAGGCGTCGTTGTTCTTGATGCCGAAGTAGCCCGACTGGATGCGCAACGATTCGCGCACGTTGAAGAAGGGATCGAAGACCAGCTCCTGCGGCACCACGCCGAGCGCCCGGCGTGCCTGCCCGTATTCGCGCTGGACGTCGAAGCCGTGGACGCTGATGGTGCCCGCGCTCGGCCTGGACAGGCCGGCCAGCATGCTGATCAGCGTGGTCTTGCCGGCGCCGTTGGGGCCCAGAAGACCGAAGAACTCGCCTTCCTCGATCTGGAACGTGACCCCGTCGACGGCACGCAGCCCAGGTTTTCCCTGGGCACGCTGTTGGCGCGAGGCAGGATAGGTCTTGGAGACCGATTGGAAGGAGATCGCAGGCATGGGAGCCCGCGATTTTAGGGCCCTGCCATTTTTCCGCTTCCGGGCGCCATAAAGGCCCGCCGGATCAGGGCGCAGCGGGAAGAAGGCCTGCCACGCCGTACAGCGACGCGAGTTTGCGCAGGCGCGGCGGCAGCCCCTTCACCGCGAAGCCGCGGCCCAGCGCTCCGGCTTCGCGCCGGCATTCGAGCAGCACCGCGAGGGCCGACGAATCGAACTGCGCGAGCGCGCTGGCATCGACCACCATCGACGAGGCGGCCTGCCCCGCGAGCCCCTGGCGCAGCATGAGCACACAGGCCGGCGCTTCGTCATGCGTGAGCTTGGGCGGCAGGACCAGCATCGGGCTTGGCTCAGCTCTTGCCGTTGCGCTTGTTGCGCTCCGTCAGCGCAGCGATCAGGCCGTCGATGCCCTTGGCGTTGATCTCCTGCGCGAACTGGCTGCGGTAGGTATCGACCAGCCACACGCCCAGCACGTTGAGGTTGTAGATCTTCCAGCCACCCGCCTCGCCGGGCGTCTTCTCGAGCCGGTAGTCGAGTTGCACCGGGTCGCCGCTGCCGCGGACTTCCGTGCGCACCAGCACTTCCTTGTCGTCGGGCGAGCCGCGGAAGGGACGCACGACCACGCTTTGGTCGCTGACCTGGTCGAGCGCGCCGGCATAGGTGCGCACCAGCAGCTTCTTGAACTCTTCCTGCAGGCGCTGCTGCTGCTCGGGCGTGGCCTGGCGCCATGCCGGGCCGACGGCGGACGCGGTCATGCGCTGGAAGTTGACGTTCGGCATGATCTTGGTGTCGACCAGGACCATGATCTTGCTGACGTCACCGGCCTTGATCGACTTGTCGGCCTTGATGGTCTCGAGCACGTCGGTCGACAGCCGCTTGACCAGCGCGTCCGGCGCGTCGTCGGCGGCGTGGACCGGCCGCACGAAGGCGGCGGCGCCCGCGAGCAGCAGGCCGGCCAGCATCAGGCGTCCGACGGAGCGTCGTTGCAGGATCTGATTCATCGATGTTTCCCTTGTTGAAAGTTTCGGATCTTTGCGACCCGTTGCGAATTGGAGCTGAGGCCTGTGAACGGGGTTCCCGCTCCCGTGCAAAGCGCGCAACGGGATGCAAGCGCCGGACCGACGGTCAATTGCCCTCGTTGGGCAGGTCCCCGTCATGCACGTCGTTCTTCCGGCGCTGCAGGTAGGCATCGCGCGTGAAGGTGTATTTGTCGAGCGCCGCGTTGTCGAGCAGCTGGCTCGCACGCAGGAAGTTCGAGCGCGCGTCGATCACGCGAACAAAATAAAGCGAGTTGCGCCACGGGACGTCGTGGATCTGGTTGAGCAGGTCGCCCTGCCGATCGACGGTCAGGGCGGCCGTATCGCGCACGGTCGAAGAACCCAGCAGCGGCAGCACCAGGTACGGGCCGCTCGGCACGCCCCAGCGCCCCAGGGTCTGGCCGAAGTCTTCGGAGTGGCGGTCGATGCCGGCTTCGGTGGCGACATCCAGCAGCCCGCCGAGCCCGAAGACGGTGTTGACGTTCACGCGCATGAAGGTCTGGGCACTGTGCTCCAGCTTGAGCTGCATCACGCTGTTGGCAAAACTCCACACATCGGACAGGTTGCCGAAGAAGTTGTTGACCCCCGTGCGCACGAAGGAAGGCAAGGCTCGGCGATAGGCCGTCGCAGCCGGCACCAGCACGGCGTCGTCCACGACGTCGTTGAAACGCATGACGCCGCGGTTGAGAGGTTCGAACGGGTCGGCCGGATTGGTCTTGGGCCCGGAGGCGCAGCCGGTGGCCAGCGCCAGCGCTGCAATGGCGCCCAGGCCGCGCATGGCCGAGGCCGTGCCGCGCAGCGTGCGCGGCAGATCTTGGGGGAATCGTGGTTTCATTTCTTGTTGCTGCTGCCCGATGGCGTGCTGCCGTCAGCCGCCTTGCTGTAGAGAAACTGACCGATCAGGTTCTCCAGCACGACCGCCGACTGCGTCGCAGTGATGGTGTCACCGGCTTGAAGGTTCTTCTCCTCGGCGCCCGCCTCGATCCCGATGTACTGCTCGCCGAGCAGGCCACTGGTCAGGATCTTGAGGGAGCTGTCCTTGGGGAAACTGTAACGGCTCTGCAACGCGAGCGTGACGCTGGCCTGGAAATTCTTGTCGTCGAACGTGATCGATTCGACACGGCCGACCACCACGCCCGCACTCTTGACGGCGGTCTGCGGCTTGAGTCCGCCGATGTTGTCGAAGCGCGCGCTGACGGAGTAGGTCTTCTGGAAGTTCAGGCTCAGCAGATTGGCGGACTGCAGCGCGAGGAACAGCAGCGCTGCCGCGCCGATGAGCACGAACAGGCCGACCCAGACGTCATTCTTGGAACGTTGCATGGAGTGCCTTCATTTTTCTAGATACTGAACATCATGGCGGTGAGCAGGAAGTCGAGCCCCAGCACCGCGAGCGAGGCGACGACCACCGTGCGGGTGGTGGCGCGCGACACGCCCTCGGGCGTCGGCTGGGCCTCGAAGCCCTGCAGCAGTGCGATGAAGGTGACGGTGAAGCCGAAGACGATGCTCTTGACCACGCCGTTGCCCACGTCGCGCCAGACATCGACGCCGCTCTGCATCTGGCCCCAGAAGGCGCCCGGGTCGACGCCCAGCATCAGCACGCCGACGACCCAGCCGCCGATCACGCCGACCGCGCTGAACACGGCCGCCAAGAGCGGCATGGTGATCACGCCGGCCCAGAAGCGCGGCGCCAGGATGCGCTGCACCGGGTCGACCGCCATCATCTCCATGGCGCTGAGTTGCTCGCCGGCTTTCATGAGGCCGATCTCCGCGGTCAGCGAGGTGCCCGCGCGGCCCGCGAAGAGCAGGGCCGAGACCACGGGGCCGAGCTCGCGCACCAGGCTCAGTGCCACCAGCAGGCCCAGCGCTTCGGAGGAGCCGTAGCGCTGCAGCGTGTAATAGCCCTGCAGCCCGAGCACGAAGCCGACGAAGAGGCCGGAGACCGCGATGATGGCCAGCGAGTAATTGCCGAGAAAGTGGATCTGGTCGCGCACCAGGCCGAAGCGGCGCAGGCTGCGCGCGCCGCGCAGCGTGAGGCGCAGGAACAGGCGCGCGCCCATGCCGAGATCGCTCAGCTTGGAGCGCGCGGCGAATCCCAGATCGGCGGGCCGATACCAGGTCATCCCCGTTCCCCATGCGCGTTGTTGCCGAAGTCCTGCTCCACCGGGACGCCCGGATAGTGGAAATGCACCGGCCCGTCGGGCAGCGCATTGACGAACTGGTGGACCAGGGGATCGCCGCTCGCGCGCACCTCTTCGGGCCGGCCCTGCGCGGCGACGCCGCCGTTGGCCAGGATGACCACGTGGTCGGCGATGCGGAAGGTCTCTTCCAGATCGTGCGACACCACGACGCTGGTCAGGCCGAGTGTGTCGTTGAGCTGGCGGATCAGGCGCGCCGCGGTGCCGAGCGAGATCGGGTCGAGGCCGGCGAAGGGCTCGTCGTACATGACCAGGTCGGGGTCGAGGGCGATCGCCCGGGCCAACGCCACGCGCCGGGCCATGCCGCCGGAGACCTCGCTGGGCATCAGCTGGCGTGCGCCGCGCAGGCCGACGGCGTCGAGCTTCATGAGCACGATGTCGCGCACCAGCGCCTCGGGCAGCTTGGTGTGCTCGCGCAGCGGGAAGGCGACGTTGTCGAACACGCTCATGTCGGTGAACAGGGCACCGAACTGGAACAGCATGCCCATGCGGCGACGCGCGGCATAGAGCGCGTCGCTGCCCAGCTTGCCGATGTCCTGGCCGTCGAGCAGCACCTCGCCGCGCTGCGCGCGCACCTGGCCGCCGATGAGGCGCAGCACGGTGGTCTTGCCGCCGCCGGAAGCACCCATGAGCGCCGTCACCTTGCCGCGGGGCACGGTGAAGGAGACGCCGTCGAGGATCGCCCGCTCGCCGTAGCCGAAGCGGACATCGCGAAATTCAACCAGTGAGGACTCGGGTGGGTTCATGGACAACAGAAAAGCCGGGGCGCCTGAGGCATCCCCGGCTCGCGGTAGCCATCCATGATAAATGAAGCACAGGACGTGCCCATCCACCGAAGTAGGGGGCTAATCTCCGCCTAATTCAGCGCATTCAACGAGGCAGGTCGCTGTAGCCCATGAGGAACTCGTCGACCGCGCGCGCCGCCTGGCGGCCTTCGCGGATCGCCCAGACCACCAGCGACTGCCCGCGGCGGATGTCACCGGCGGCGAACACCTTGGGCACGTTGGTCGCATAGCCACCGACGAAGTCGACGCCGGCCTTGGCGTTGCCGCGGCCGTCCTTTTCGACGCCGAAAGCGTCCAGCACGCCGGCAACCGGGCTCACGAAGCCCATGGCCAGCAGCACCAGGTCGGCCTTCAGCACCGTCTCGGTGCCGGGGACCTCGACCATCTTGCCGTCCTTCCACTCGACGCGCACGGTCTTGAGGCCGGTGACCTTGCCCTTCTCGCCGATGAATTCCTTGGTGGAGATCGCGAACTCGCGCTCGCATCCCTCCTCGTGGCTGGAGCTGGTGCGCAGCTTGTAGGGCCAGTAGGGCCAGGTCATCGGCCGGTTTTCTTCTTCCGGCGGCTGCGGCATCAGCTCGAACTGGGTGACGCTGGCGGCGCCATGGCGGTTGCTGGTGCCCACGCAGTCGGAGCCGGTATCACCCCCGCCGATCACGATCACGTGCTTGCCGTCGGCACGGATCTGGCCCTTGACCTTGTCGCCCGCATTGACCTTGTTCTGCTGCGGCAGGAATTCCATCGCGAAATGGATGCCATCCAGATCGCGCCCCGGCACCGGCAGGTCGCGCGACTGCTCGGCGCCGCCGGTCAGCACCACGGCGTCGAATTCCTTGTCGAGCTGCTCGGGCGTCACCGTTTCCTTGGCCCAGTTGGTGACCTTGGAGCCCTTGCCCAGCGGGTCCTTCGCGGCGCCGACCACCACGCCGGTGCGGAACACCACGCCCTCGGCCTTCATCTGCTCGACGCGGCGGTCGATGTGGGTCTTCTCCATCTTGAAGTCGGGGATGCCGTAGCGCAGCAGGCCGCCGATGCGGTCGTTCTTCTCGAACAGGGTAACGTCGTGGCCGACGCGCGCGAGCTGCTGTGCGGCCGCCATGCCGGCCGGGCCGGAGCCCACCACGGCAACCTTCTTGCCGGTCTTGTGCTTGGCCGGACGCGGGACGACCCACTCTTCCTGCCAGGCGCGGTTGACGATCGCGTGCTCGATGGACTTGATGCCCACAGGATCGTCGTTCACGTTGAGCACGCAGGCCGCCTCGCACGGTGCGGGGCAGATGCGGCCGGTGAACTCGGGGAAGTTGTTGGTCGAGTCCAGCACCGCGAAGGCGCTCTGCCAGTCGTTGCGGTAGACCAGGTCGTTGAAGTCCGGAATGATGTTGTTGACCGGGCAGCCGCTGTTGCAGAAGGGCGTGCCGCAGTCCATGCAGCGCGCGCCTTGCACCTTGGCCTGCTGCGCATCGAGGCCGATGACGAATTCCTTGTGATGCTTGACGCGCTCCTCGACGGGCTTGTAGCCCTCCTCGATGCGCTCATGCTCCATGAAGCCGGTGATCTTTCCCATCGTGATGTCCTGGTTCTTTTCTTCGTTCAAGCGGCGCTCAGGCGGCCACCGCCGGCTTCGTCATGGCGTGCGGCTCGAGGCCCACATGCGCGTTGTTGCCGCTGCTGGTGAGCTCGACCTTGCGGTCGTGGATCTCGGCCAGCGCGCGCTTGTACTCGTTCGGGAAGACCTTGACGAAGCGCGTGCGCGCCACCGCCCAGGTGTCGAGCAGCTCGCGCGCGCGCTTGCTGCCGGTCCAGCGGTGGTGGTCCTCCAGCAGCTTCTTGAGCCTGGCCTCGTCGGTCTCGCCCTCGTGCCAGATCTTGCGATGCACGCTGGCAGTCTGCTCGGCCGAGGTCAGCACCTTGTCGAGCGAAACCATCGCCAGGTTGCAGCGCGAGGCGAACTGGCCGTCCTCGTCGTAGACGAAGGCGACGCCGCCGCTCATGCCGGCCGCGAAGTTGCGCCCGGTCTTGCCGAGTACCACCACCGTGCCGCCGGTCATGTACTCGCAGCCATGGTCGCCCGTGCCTTCGACCACGGCGGTGGCGCCCGACAGGCGCACGGCGAAGCGCTCGCCCGCGACGCCGCTCAAGAAGGCCTCGCCGGTGGTCGCGCCGTAGAGCGCGGTGTTGCCGACGATGGTGTTGCGCGTGGCCTCGCCGCGGAAGTCCAGGCTGGGGCGCACCACCACTCGCCCGCCCGAGAGGCCCTTGCCGGTGTAGTCGTTGGCGTCGCCGATCAGGTAGAGCGTGATGCCGCGCGCCAGGAAGGCACCGAAGGATTGGCCGCCCGTGCCCTCGAGCTGGATGCGGATCGAATCGTCGGGCAGACCCTGCGGATGCACCTTGGTCAGCGCGCCCGAGAGCATGGCGCCCACCGAGCGGTTGACGTTGCGCGCCACCTCGATGAACTGCACCTTCTCGCCCTTCTCGATGGCGGGGCGCGACTTCTCGATGAGCTTGTTGTCCAGGCTCTTCGCGAGGCCGTGGTCCTGTGCCTCGACGTGGAAGCGCGGCACCTCGGCCGGCACGTTCGGCTGCGCGAACAGGCGGCTGAAGTCCAGGCCGCGGGCCTTCCAGTGCTCGATGCCCTTGCGGGTGTCGAGCAGGTCGGCGCGTCCGATCAGATCATCGAACTTGCGGATGCCCAGCTGCGCCATGATCTGGCGCACTTCCTCGGCGACGAAGAAGAAGTAGTTCACCACGTGCTCGGGCCTGCCCGAGAACTTCTTGCGCAGCACCGGGTCCTGCGTGGCGACGCCGACCGGGCAGGTGTTGAGATGGCACTTGCGCATCATGATGCAGCCCTCGACCACCAGCGGCGCGGTCGCGAAGCCGAACTCGTCGGCGCCCAGCAGCGCGCCGATCGCGACGTCGCGGCCGGTCTTCATCTGGCCGTCGGCCTGCACGCGGATGCGGCCGCGCAGGCGGTTGAGCACCAGGGTCTGCTGGGTCTCGGCCAGACCGATCTCCCAGGGGCTGCCCGCATGCTTGATCGAGGACCACGGCGAGGCGCCGGTGCCGCCGTCATGGCCGGCAATCACGACGTGGTCGCTCTTGCACTTGGCCACGCCCGCCGCGATGGTGCCCACGCCGACCTCGCTCACCAGCTTGACGCTGACGCTGGCATGCGGCGCGACGTTCTTCAGGTCGTGGATCAGCTGCGCCAGGTCTTCGATGGAGTAGATGTCGTGGTGCGGCGGGGGCGAGATCAGGCCCACGCCGGGCACCGAGTAGCGCAGTTGGCCGATGTAGTTGGAGACCTTGCCGCCGGGCAGCTGGCCGCCTTCGCCGGGCTTGGCGCCCTGCGCCATCTTGATCTGCAGCTGGTCCGCCGACGAGAGGTATTCGGCCGTGACGCCGAAGCGGCCGGAGGCGACCTGCTTGATCTTCGAGCGCAGGGAGTCGCCGTCTTCCAGCGGCAGGTCGACCTCGACGTTGGCCTCGCCGATCACGCTCTTGAGCGTGTCGCCCACCTTGATGGGGATGCCCTTGAGCTCGTTGCGGTAGCGCGCCGGGTCCTCGCCGCCCTCGCCGGTGTTGCTCTTGCCGCCGATGCGGTTCATCGCCACCGCCAGCGTCGAGTGCGCCTCGGTGCTGATCGATCCCAGCGACATGGCGCCGGTGGCGAAGCGCTTGACGATCTCGCTCGCGGGCTCGACCTCGTCCACAGGAATCGCCTTGGCCGGGTCGATGCGGAACTCGAACAGGCCGCGCAGCGTGAGGTGGCGCCGGTTCTGGTCGTTGATGAGCTGCGCGTATTCCTTGTAGGTGTTGAAGTTGTTGGCGCGCGTGCTGTGCTGCAGCTTGGCGATGGCGTCCGGCGTCCACATGTGCTCCTCGCCGCGGGTGCGCCAGGCGTATTCGCCGCCGGCGTCCAGCATGTGGGCGAGCACCGGGTCGTCGCCGAAGGCCGCCTTGTGCATGCGGATGGCTTCCTGCGCGATCTCGAACACGCCGATGCCTTCGACCCGGCTGGCGGTGCCGGTGAAGTACTTGGCCACCGTGTCGCTGTTGAGGCCGATGGCCTCGAAGAGCTGGGCGCCGCAGTAGCTCATATAGGTGCTGACACCCATCTTCGACATGATCTTGGACAGACCCTTGCCGATCGCCTTGACGTAGTTGTAGATCGCCTTCTCGGCGCTCAGGTCACCGGAAAGGTCCTCGTGCATGGCGGCCAGCGTTTCCAGCGCGAGGTACGGATGGACCGCCTCGGCGCCATAGCCGGCCAGCACGCCGAAGTGATGCACCTCGCGCGCCGAACCGGTCTCGACCACCAGGCCGGCGGTGGTGCGCAGGCCCTCGCGCACCAGGTACTGGTGGATGGCCGAGAGCGCGAGCAGCGCGGGGATGGCGATCTGCGTGGCGCTGACCGCGCGGTCGCTCACGATCAGGATGTTGTGGCCGCCCTTGATGGCATCGACCGCCTCGGCGCACAGCGAGGCGAGCTTGGCTTCCACGCCCTCCTCGCCCCAGGCGAGCGGGTAGGTGATGTCCAGCGTGTAGCTCTTGAACTTGCCCTGCGTGTAGGTGCCGATGTCGCGCAGCTTCGCCATGTCGGCGAAGTCGAGGATGGGCTGGCTCACTTCCAGCCGCATCGGCGGGTTGACCTGGTTGATGTCCAGCAGGTTCGGCTTCGGGCCGATGAAGGACACCAGCGACATCACGATCGCCTCGCGGATCGGGTCGATGGGCGGGTTCGTGACCTGCGCGAACAGCTGCTTGAAGTAGTTGTAGAGCGGCTTGTTCTTGTTGGACAGCACGGCCAGCGGGCTGTCGTTGCCCATGGAGCCGATGCCCTCCTCGCCGGCGGCGGCCATCGGGCTCATCAGGAACTTGATGTCTTCCTGCGTGTAGCCGAAGGCCTGCTGGCGGTCGAGCAGCGCGACCTGGCTCAGCGGCGGCTGCACGGCCTCGGCCTCGACGCTGTCGAGCTTGATGCGCAGGTTCTCGATCCACTGCTTGTAGGGCTTGCTGTTGGCGAGGGTGGCCTTGACCTCCTCGTCGTCGATCATGCGCCCCTGCTCCAGGTCGATGAGGAACATCTTGCCCGGCTGCAGGCGCCACTTGCGAACGATCTTCTGCTCGGGGACCGGCAGCACGCCGGACTCGGAGGCCATGATGACCAGGTCGTCGTCGGTCACGCAGTAGCGCGAGGGGCGCAGGCCGTTGCGGTCCAGCGTGGCGCCGATCTGGCGGCCGTCGGTGAAGACGATCGAGGCCGGGCCGTCCCAGGGCTCCAGCATGGCCGCGTGGTATTCGTAGAAGGCGCGGCGGCGCGGGTCCATGGTCGCGTGCTGCTCCCAGGGCTCGGGGATCATCATCATCACGGCCTGGCTGATCGGGTAGCCGGCCATGGTGAGCAGTTCGAGGCAGTTGTCGAAGGTGGCGGTGTCGGACTGGTCGGCGAAGCTGATGGGGTAGAGCTTCTGCAGGTCGGTGCCCAGCACCGGCGAGGACATCACGCCCTCGCGCGCCTTCATCCAGTTGTAGTTGCCCTTGACGGTGTTGATCTCGCCGTTGTGGGCGACGTAGCGGTACGGGTGGGCCAGCGGCCACTCGGGGAAGGTGTTGGTCGAGAAGCGCTGGTGCACCAGACCCAGGGCCGAGATGCAGCGCTTGTCCTGCAGGTCGAGGTAGTAGGTGCCGACCTGGTCGGCCAGCAGCAGGCCCTTGTAGACCACGGTGCGGCTCGACATGCTGGGGACGTAGTACTCCTTGCTGTGCTTGAGCTTCAGGCGCTGGATGGCGGCACTGGCGGTCTTGCGGATCACGTAGAGCTTGCGCTCCAGGGCGTCCTGCACGATGACGTCGTTGCCGCGGCCGATGAAGATCTGGCGCAGCAGCGGCTCCTTCTTGCGCACGGCCGGGGACATCGGCATCTCGCGGTTGACCGGCACGTCGCGCCAGCCCAGCAGCACCTGGCCTTCGGCCTTGACGGCGCGCTCCAGTTCCTGCTCGCAGGCTTCGCGCGATGCGTGCTCCTTGGGCAGGAAGACCATGCCGACGCCGTATTCGCCGGGCGGCGGGAGCGTGACGCCCTGTTTGGCCATCTCGTCGCGGTAGAGGACGTCGGGCAGCTGGATCAGGATGCCGGCGCCATCGCCCATCAGCTTGTCAGCGCCCACTGCGCCGCGATGGTCGAGATTCTCGAGAATCTTCAAGCCCTGCAGGACGATCGAATGGCTCTTCTCGCCCTTGATGTGGGCCACGAAGCCGACGCCGCACGAATCGTGCTCGTCGGCGGCGGAATAAAGACCGTGTTGTTGGAGATGCTCGATCTCGGCAGCCGTCGTCATGGGCGCGCTCCTTCAGTTTTTCGCAGGGAGGGGAAGGATATTGCGTTGCACAAACAATGCCAAGTGTTTTATTTAGGGTCAGATTCCCATTAAATCTTGAGTCTTTGGCTCGGATAAAAAATAGGGACATATTGGAAGGAACGGAAGGCAACCCTTGGGTCTCGCATCCGAGGCTCAGCGGTGTCAGCCTCGGGCAGAGGGAGGACGCCCGGGCCGCGCCTTCAGGACCCGTCGCGACGTGTTCTTCTGCAGCGCCTCGAGGAAGTCCCGATCGCCCGCCGCCCATCCGTGCAGCGTGGCCTCGGTGAGCAGGGTCTGGTCGGCGCCCGCCACGCCGCCACGCACCATCTCGGCGTAGGCGGCCTCGCGGGCGAAGGGCGTGTTGCCCAGCGACCAGTAGAGCGGGTGCGGCGTCAGCAGCTTGTCGTGCCGCAGCCCGGCGTAGTGCGCATGGCTGGACCAGGGATAGTCGCGGGCCTCGGCGACCATGCCGGCGCGCACCGGGTTGAGGTCGATGTAGGCCATGCAGGTCAGCAGGTAGCGCTCGGTCTGGATCAGCGTGGACTTGTAGCGCCCCTCCCACAGGGTGCCGGTGCGCCCGTGCCGGTCGTTGAAGTAGCGCACGTAGCGCCGGCCCACGGCCTGCATCCACAGCGGGAGACCGTCCGCACTCGCCGGCGTGGCCAGCAGGTGGTAGTGGTTGTCCATCAGCACGTAGGCATGCAGCGCGATGCCGAAGCGCGCCGCGTTCTCGCCGAGCAGCGCCAGCAGCATCTCGCGGTCGGCGTTGTCGACGAAGATGGCCTGGCGGTTGTTGCCCCGCTGGATCACGTGGTGCGGCTGCTCGGCCAGCGTGAGACGTGGAAGGCGGGCCATGGTGAGGATCAGCCCGGACGGAAGCGCGTCTCCAGCAGCGACTCCAACCCGAACTGGGCCAGCAGTTCCTGGAGCCGGGCCGCGGCGCTGGCTTTGCGCTGGCCGGTACGGCGCGCAATGATCAGCTCGTTCTTCAGACTGTGCTCCCAACCCACCAGCTCCGTGACCGTGACCTGGTAGCCGTTGGCCTCCAGATAGAGGCAGCGCAAGACGTTGGTGAGCTGGCTGCCGATCTCGCGCGTGTGCAGAGGATGGCGCCAGAGCTCGGCCAGGGGCGTGCGCGAGAGCGACAGCGCCTTGGTCTGGCGCAGGCAGGCCGCGACCTCGGCCTGGCAACAGGGCACCAGCACCATGAAGCGCGCCTGCTTCGCGAGGCCGAAGGCGATGGCGTCGTCGGTGGCGGTGTCGCAGGCATGCAAGGCGGTCACTACGTCGATCTGCGCCGGCAGCTCGGCCGCGTCGGCGGATTCGGCCGCGCTGATGTTGAGAAAGGCCATGCGGTCGAAGCCCAGCCGCTTCGCCAGCGCGCGCGACTTGTCGACCAGGTCGGCCCGCGTTTCGATGCCGTACACCCGCCCCCCGCCGCGTGGGCCGAAGAACAGGTCGTAGAGGATGAAGCCGAGATAGGACTTCCCTGCCCCGTGGTCGGCCAGGCTGGCGTGCGCGCCCTCCTCCGGCAGCTCGAGCAGCAGCTTCTCGATGAACTGGAACAGGTGGTAGACCTGCTTGAGCTTGCGGCGCGAGTCCTGGTTGAGCCGCCCTTCGCGCGTGAGGATGTGCAGCTCCTTCAGCAGCTCGATCGACTGGCCCGGACGCAGGACCTCCTGCAGTTCGGCTTCGGCCTTCGAGGCCTTGGCGACGGCCTTGCCGTTCATCGCGGCGCTCCGCCCGGCCCGACGTCCAGGGCCGACCAGCCCTCGGTGCCGAGCTGCTGCAGGATCTGCATGTTGCGACCGAAGATGGCGTGCGCATCGGGAAAGGCCTCGACGGCGCGGCTCACGCTGTCCTCGCGCAACAGATGCAGCGTTGGGTAGGGGGCGCGATTGGTCGCATTCGTGATGTCTTCGGGCTCGGCTCCGGCGAACTGGAAACGCGGATGGAAGCTGGCCAGCTGGAACTGACCCTCGAAGCCCGCGCGCGCCAGACGGCGCTCGGCGCGGGCGGTGAAATCGTTGAAGTCCAGGAAGTCGGCCAAGGTGTTGGGGGCGATCAGGAGGGTGGTGTCGCGCTCGGAAGCCCCGCAGGCCGCCAGCGCGCGCGCCTCGTCGAGCAAGGCGTCGATCAAGCCGCCCTCCTCGTCCTGCAGGTACAGCGCATAGTGGATCTGGCCTCGTGCATGCACGGCCTTGGCGAAGGGACAGAGGTTGAGGCCGATCACGGCACGCTCGAGCCAGCGCTGCGTGTCCGCCCGTGCCTGCTCGGCAGTGATGAGAGGATGGTCGTTCATGTCGCAGTCCCTGTGCGGGATCTCGCGGGCGCCACGCGCGCCGCCAGTGCCAGGCCCGCCATGGAGCAGGCGAGGGTCACGACCCAGGTCCATTGCCAGCCCCCGGCCCGATGGGCGATCCAGGCGACCACCGGCGGGGCGATGAACTGGCCGAGCGAGGAGGCCTGCTGCATCATCCCCACGGTCGTCGAGACCGTCGAGGGACTTGGCGCAAGCCGGATGGAAAGCATGAAGAGCGTCGCCGGAATCATTCCGCCGGCCAGCGAGAACAGGCACACGGCGAGGTAGCGCAGCGCGGGCGGCAGGCTCGCGGCGCTCCCGGCCGGGCCGATCTGCGCAAAGGCCGCGACGCTGCCCAGCGCCATCGCGACGAAGCCCCAGCGCAGCAGGCGCTCGGGCGCGACGCCGTGCTGCAGGAAGCGGCCGCCGCTGACGTTGCCGACGATGTTCATCGCGGCGGCGAGCGCGGTCAACGCCGCGCTCCAGGCGGCCGGCACGCCGGCGTCGGCATAGATCGCGGGCAGAAAACCGATCACGGCCATCCATTGCGAGGAGTAGACGGCGAAGGCCGATGCCAGCGTCCAGGGGCCGCCGGAGCGGGCCGTGTCGAACAGGCGCGCCGACCAGCGCGAAGACGAAGGGGCTCCCGGCGCAACGGGCGGCCGCCTGTCCGCCGGCACAACGAGCAGCACCCACAGCGCCGCGGCAGCCGAGACCAGGGACAACACCCACCACCAGCCCGGCCAACCGCCCCAGGCGATCAAGGCCGGGCCGAGCAGGAGCGCCAGCGCCACGCCCAGGGGCATGTAGGCGCCCCAGAGGCCGAGCGCCTTCTTCTCTGCGCTCGGCGGCGCGAGCGAACGGATCAGCCCGGGCCCGGGCATCACCGCCAGCAGGAAGCCCAGGCCTTCGAGCGCGCGCAGGACGAACAGCCAGCGAACGGCGCCCGGGCCGGCATCGGCCGTGCTCCCGACCAGGCCGCCGAGCACGCTCGCAACGGTCACCACGGCAAGGCCCGCCAGCATGCTGCGCCGCAAGCCGATGGCGTCGGCCATCAGGCCGAACACGATGCCCAGGCACATGCCCGCGACCTGCACCAGCGACAGCAGGAAGCCTGCTTCGACCAGGTCGATGCCCAGCGTCGCCTGCAGCGCCGGCACTGCCGGCGGCAGCTTGCCCAGGTGCAGGGCCGCGGCCACGCCGGCCAGCACCACGGCCAGCGCGGCGCCTGGGATGCGTGCACGCGAAGACATGGCGCTCATTCGCTCCACGGCCGTCCCGTGATGCGTTCGTGCTCGCGGATCGCGAAGCGGTCCGTCATGCCGGCGATGTAGTCGGCCACCGCGCGGTGGCGATCGTCGCGTTGCGCGTAGGACGCCGGCATCTGCTGCGCATCGTCGATGTAGGCCGCGAACAGCTCGCGCACCACCTCCTTCGCCCGGCTCGTGGTCTGCATGACGCGCGGATGCCGGTAGAGGTTGCGGAAGAGAAACTGCTTCAGCTCGGTGGACTGGGCGCGCATGGTCTCGCTGAAGAGCACCAGCGGCACGGCACGGCGCACCGCATCCACATCGGCGGGCGCTGTCGCCTCGAGCGCGCTGTGCGTGGCGTCGATCACGTCGTAAACCTGAGCGCTCAGCATGCGGCGGATGGCTTCGTAGAGCACGCGCCGGCCCTGCAGCTGCGGATGCTCGTCGAGCGTCTCGCGCAGGTAGCGGCTGAACAGCGCGACCTCGCCCAGCCGTTCGAGGCCGATGAGCCCCGAGCGCACGCCATCGTCGATGTCATGCGCGTTGTAGGCGATCTCGTCGGCGAGGTTGCACAGCTGTGCCTCGAGGCTCGGCTGGGTGCGATCGCGGAAACGCCGCGCTACCCCGCCCGGCTCGGCTGCCTCCAGGCGCTCGGCATTGGCGCGCGAGCAATGCTTGAGGATGCCCTCGCGCGTCTCGAAGCTCAGGTTGAGCCCGTCGTACTGCGGATAGCGATGCTCGAGCGCATCCACCACCCGCAGGCTCTGCAGGTTGTGCTCGAAGCCGCCGTGTTCCGCCATGCAGGCATCCAGCGCGTCCTGCCCCGCATGGCCGAAGGGCGTGTGGCCCAGGTCGTGGGCCAGCGCGATGGCTTCCACCAAGTCCTCGTTGAGGCGCAACGAGCGCGCAATGGAGCGGCCGAGCTGGGCCACTTCGAGGGAATGCGTGAGGCGGGTGCGGAACAGATCGCCCTCGTGGTTGAGGAAAACCTGGGTCTTGTAGACGAGCCGCCGGAAAGCCGTGGAATGAACGATGCGGTCGCGATCGCGCTGGAAGACGTCGCGCGTGGGAGCCGGCGCCTCGACATGGCGCCGGCCGCGGGACTGCGCCGGATGGCTGGCGTAGCGTGCCAGGCTCATCGCCCTGCTGCCGGATTCAGTCCGCACAGCACTGCGCCAGCACCTCGCGCACGATGGCGTCGGGGGCGCTGCGCATGACGGCCGAGCCGGGCTTGTCGATCACCACGAATCGGATCTCGCCGGCTTCCGATTTCTTGTCGATGCGCATCAGCTCGAGGTAGCGCTCGGCGCCGAGCGCGGGGGCGGTCACCGGCAGGCCCGCACGCTCGACCAGCGTCGACAGCCGCTGGACGAAGGCCGCATCGACGCCGCCGAGGCGTTGCGACAGATGGGCGGCCAGGACCATGCCGCATCCGACCGCTTCGCCGTGCAGCCAGCGGCCGTAGCCCATGCCGGCCTCGATGGCGTGGCCGAAGGTGTGGCCGAAGTTCAGGATCGCCCGCAAGCCGGTCTCGCGCTCGTCCTGCCCCACGACCGCGGCCTTGATCTCGCAGCTGCGCCGGACCGCATGGGCCAGCGCCCCCGGGTCCCGGGCGACCAGCGCTTCGACGTTCGCCTCGATCCAGTCGAAAAATGCCATGTCGTAGATCGGGCCGTACTTGATGATCTCGGCCAGGCCCGCGCTGAGCTCGCGCGGCGGCAGCGTGGTCAGCGTGGAGAGGTCGCACAGCACGAGGCGCGGCTGGTAGAAGGCGCCGATCATGTTCTTGCCGAGCGGATGATTGATCGCCGTCTTGCCGCCCACGGACGAATCGACCTGCGCGAGCAGCGTGGTGGGCACCTGGACGAAGGGCACGCCGCGCATGTAGCTGGCGGCGGCGAATCCGGTCATGTCGCCCACCACCCCGCCACCGAGGGCGAAGAGCACCGTCTTGCGGTCACAGCCATGACTCAGCAAGGCGTCGAAGATCAGGTTCAGCGTTGGCCAGTCCTTGTGCGTCTCGCCGTCCGGCAGTTCCAGCAGATGCACGGCCCGGAAGCGGCCGGCCAGCGTCCGGTGCAGGGCCTCTCCATAGAGCGGCGCCACGGTGGTGTTGGTGACGATCAGGGCCGTGGCGGCTGCGGGCACGGCATCGAAATGAGTTGGGTCGCCGAGCAGCTCGCTGCCGATCAGGATCGGATAGCTGCGCTCGCCGAGGTGGATCTCGACGCATTCGGGGGAGGCGGACACTCGCATGGCTCCGAGTTTAGGCGCACGGCGCCCAGGCCCCGGCTCAGCCCGGCGGATCGCTGTGGGAGCCGGGGGGTATGAGGCCGGCCAGCTCCAGCTGCATCACGATGATGTTCACCAGCATCGCGACCGAAGGGCGGCCGGTCTCGACCACGTCGTGGGCGGCCTCGCGGTAAAGCGGATCGCGGGCGGTGTAGAGCTCGTGCAGACGGCCCAGCGGATCGGCCACCTGCAGCAGCGGCCGCTTGACATCGTGGCGAAGGCGCCTGAACAGGTCCTCGGGCGAGGAATGCAGGTAGATCACGTGGAAGTTCGTACGCAGCTGGACCCGGTTGGCCTCGCGCAGCACGGAACCGCCGCCGGTCGACACGATGCCCTGGGCCGACGCCGCGAGCTCGGTGATCACGGTCTGCTCGAGGTCGCGGAAGCTCTGCTCTCCCTCGCGCTCGAAGTAGTCGCGGATGGAACAGCCGATGCGCCGCTCGATCAGGTCATCGCTGTCGATGAAGGGAAGCTGGAGCCGCTGCGCCAGGCGCCGGCCCACTGCGGACTTTCCGGCGCCGGGCAGACCGACGAGTGCGACCGCCACGCGGTGCTGCGAACGCCCGCGCGTTTCAGCGCGCGGCGTTACGGTCGGTAATCATCTTTGGGGTGATAAAGACGAGCATTTCGGTCTTGTTGGCAACGCGATTGCGTGTGCGGAACAGCGCCCCGACATAGGGCACTTCACCCAGCACCGGCACGCGCGATTCGTCGCTGGTTTCGGTGAGCTCGAAGATACCACCGATAACCACGGTTCCGCCGTTCTCGACCAGCACTTCGGTCTGCACGTGCTTGGTGTTGATCGCGAAGCCGGCGGTCGTCGCCTGGCCGACCGTGTCCTTGTTGACGTCCAGCGTCAGGATGATATTGCCCTCGGGCGTGATCTGCGGCGTGACTTCGAGCTTGAGGTTGGCCTTGCGGAAGGCGATCGAGGTGGCACCGCTGGAGGTGGCGACCTGGTAGGGCAGTTCCGTGCCCTGCTCGATCAGCGCCTTGGTCTGGTCTGCCGTCACCACGCGGGGGCTGGACACCACCTTGCCCTTGCCGTCGGCTTCGAGGGCCGAGATTTCCAGGTTCAGCATGCGCGAGAAGCTGGAGTTGAAGAGCGAGATGGCGAAGGTTCCCGGCGCGTTGCCGTTGCCGGCCACGCCGGTCGAGGGCAGGTTCACGAAATTCGAGTTCGTGAAGGTCGTGAGCGCGCTGGCCGGGGTGGTCGCGGTGGCCGCCGTCACGACGGGGATCGCGCCGATGTTGCCGAACACCGGGCGGCCGTTGTTGGAGCCCACCGAGCCGCCGGCGACGCCGCCGCCCAAACGCACGCCCAGGTTTTTGCCGAAGGTGTCCGAGGCCTCGACGATACGCGCCTCGATCAGCACCTGGCGCACCGGCACGTCGAGTTTCTGGATCAGCTCGGCGACCTGTTGGAGGCGGGAGGGGATGTCCGACACGAAGAGCTGGTTGGTGCGCGATTCGGCGATCACGCTGCCGCGCGAGCTCAGGATGCGGGTGGTGGTGCCCGAGCCGCCGCCGCTGGCCTGGCCGGTGCCCGTGAGGCCCTGCGCGATCGTGACCGCTTTGGTGTAGTTCAGCTGGAAGGACTGGGTGCGCACCGGCTCCAGGTTCTGGATCGCGGCTTGCGCCTCGAACTCGAGCTTTTCCTTGGCGTTGATCTCGTCCTTGGGCGCGATCCACAGCACGCTGCCGTTCTTGCGCATGCCCAGGTTCTTGGCCTGCATGATGATGTCCAGGGCCTGGTCCCAAGGCACGTCCTTCAGGCGAAGGGTCAACGCGCCGGTGACCGAATCCGAGGTCACGATGTTGAAGTTGGTGAAATCGGCGATCACCTGCAGCAGGGAGCGGATCTCGATGTTCTGGAAGTTCAGCGACAGCTTCTCGCCGGTGTAGCCCACGCCCTGGGTCAGCTTGGTCGGGTCGACCTTGCGCGGGCGCACCTCGACCACGAACTGGTTCTCGCTCTGGTAGGCGCTGTGCTCCCAGTCGCCCTTGGGCTCGATGGTCATGCGCACGCGGTCGCCGGCCTGCTGGGTCGTCACGGTCTGCACGGGGGTGCCGAAGTCCGAGACGTCGAGGCGGCGGCGCAGGCCTTCGGGCAAGGTCGACTTGGTGAATTCCACCACCAGATTGCGGCCTTGTTGCCGGATGTCGACACCCACCTGGTTGTTGGCCAGGTCGACCACTACACGGCCGGTGTTGTCCGAGCCCAGGCGGAAATCGACGTCGCGCAGCGGCAGGGTGTCGCGGTTGCGGTTCTCGGCGAAGGCCTGCGGCGTCGAGGCGACGAGCGCGGCACCGGGGACGGGCTCCAGCGAAACCAGGAGCGACTTGCCCTGGATCTCGGCCTTGTACGCCGTGGCCTGCTTGAGGTTCAGCACCAGGCGCGTACGCTCACCGGCCTGCACCACATTGATGGAGCGCAGGTTGCCTTGGTTGACGTCGATCGCCGAGCGGCCGATGGCATTCGTCACGCCCGGGAAGTCGAGCGCGATGCGCGCCGGCGTCTGGATGGCGAAGCCCGTGGGCGCCGCGACCAGCGGTTGAGTCAGGTCGATCCGGATGACTTCGGCACCCGATTGCATCGAGGTAGTGACCGACTCGATTGCGTTCTGCGCATGTGCCGCCGCGACCGCGCCGAGCGCGAGCAGGCTGACGCTGACCACGCGCAGCCACTGCGCGAACCTTGAATTCTTGGGTTTCATTTCGACCTCTCTTGCAACTGCAGCGTCGCCACGCGTTCGATCCATTCACCGGCGGCGTCCTGCACGATTTCACGCAAGGCGAGTTCGGTTTCGCTGATACGGGTGATGCGCCCGTAGTTGAGTCCCAGATAGCTCCCCACCCGAACCTGGTAGAGAAGCTTGTCGACGGTGACCAGGGCCACCGGCTGTCCATTGCGGTTCATGCTGCCCACCATCGCCATCGAATCGAGCGGGAAAGCCTCCAGCGCCTCCTTGCGGCGTGCCAACTCCGGCGCGATGAGGCCCGAAGTGCTCGGCTGGGCCGAATCACGGCGCAGGGCCTGCGTGAGCTTCTGCATGTTGAAGGGCTCGAACGCACTGCCTTCGGTGTAGGCCTGGGGCGTGAACTTCTTGGGTTCCGTGATGGGCGGCACGGTGGGGCGCACCTGCGCCCGCTGCTCGGCCATCCACTGCTGGAGTTCATCCTGTTCAGAGCCGATGCAGCCGCTCAGGCCGACGGCCGCTGCACCGATGCACAGCACAAAGGCAAGCCTGCTCATTTCTTTTGTGCTCCCGCCGCGGCGCGCTTCTGCGCCGCCTGCTCTTCCTCGTCCAGATAGCGGAAGGTCCGCGCGGTGGCGTCCATCGTCAGGACGCCGTCTTTACCGGGCGTGACGGCCAGATTGTTCAAGGTCACGATGCGCGAGAGATTGGCGACGTCTGCGGCGAAGGCACCCATGTCGTGGTAGCGCCCGGTGACGCGCACGGCGATCGGCAGCTCCGCGTAGTAGTCCTTCACGATGATCTGGCCCGGGCGGAACAGCTCGAACTGCAGACTGCGGCCGAGGCCGGCCTGGTTGATATCGGAGAGCAAGGCATCCATCTCGGCCTTGCTCGGCAGTTGCTTTTCGAGCAACGTCACGTACTGCTGCACCTGCTCGCGCTGCTTCTTGAGCAACTCGAGATTGGCGGCCTGCCCCACCTTCTTCTGGTAGTCGGCCCTGAGCGCGACTTCCTTGGCCCGCTCGGCCTCGAGCTCGTCGTTCGAATTGGTGAGCCAGACGAACCACAGGGCCACCAGGACCAGAGCAGTGACCACCACGCACAGCGCGTAGCGCGGCACCGGCGGCCAGACCGAGGGATCGTTCGGATTCAGCCCCCGAAACTGGTCGCCGAAGCGCTGCAGGGCGGCGCCGATGTCGATGTTGGAGGATGCGCGTTGGGTTGCCATGATGACGCTCAGCCTTTGCCTGCGGCCGATGTCGCCGCGCCTGCGCCGGTCGCAGCCTTCTGCGCATCCGTAGGCCGCTTGAGCCCGATGCGCATCGTGAAGTTCGCCACGCGACGCTGGTCGCGCGCGCTCAGGCTGACATTGCCGGAAGTAATTTCGATCAGCTCCGGCTTGACCAGCCAAGGGCTGTTGTTGCCCAGGTTGCGCAGCAGTTCCGAGACCCGCTCGTTGGACTGCGCCTGGCCGAGAAGCGTGACGGTCTGGTTTTCCTGCTTCATGCTCGTCAGGTAGACGCCATCGGGCAGCTGCCGCACGAGCTCGTTGAGCAGGTGCACGGGCATGTTGCGGTCTCCCTGCAGGTCCTCGACGGCCTGCTGGCGGGCGCGCAGGGCGGCGATTTCGGCCTGCAACGTAGAAATTTCCTTGATCTCGGCCTCGAGTTTCTTGATCTCAGCCTGGAGGAAGCTGTTCTTGCCCTGCTGGCTGGAGATCTGGGCCTGGTACCAAAGAAAGGCGCCGCCCGCGATCAGGAAGCCCGCCACGGCCGAGGCACCGAGGGTGGCATAGAAGGTTTCGCGCCGGCGCTTGCGTGCAGCTTCCCGGTGCGGGAGCAGGTTGATCAGGATCACTGCAGGAACCTCCGCATGGCAAGCCCGCACGAGGTCAGGTATGAGGGCGCCTCGCGCCGGACCTTCTTCTCGCGGATGCCGCTGCCGATCTCCATGCCGTCGAAGGGATTGACCAGCGAGCAGGCGAAGGAGGTCTGACGCGTCACGGCACTGGTAAGGCCGGGCAGCGCGGCCGAGCCGCCCGCCAGCAGCACGTAGTCGACGCGGTTGTGCGGCGTACTGGTGAAGAAGAACTGGAGCGCGCGCGCGATTTCCTGCGCGATGCTCGCCACGAAGGGCTTGAGCACGCCCGAGCCGTAGTCGTCGGGCAGGTCGCCGCTGCGCTTCTTGGTCTCCGCCTCCTCGGCGGAAAAGCCGTACTGCCGCACGATCAGCTGCGTGAGCTGGGCGCCACCGAAGGCCTGGTCACGGTCGTAGAGCACTTCCTGGTTGCGCAGCACCTGCATGCTGGTGGTGAAGGCGCCCACTTCAAACAGGGCCACCACCGCGTCGCGGCCCTGGCCGGGCAGCTGCTCGATCAGCCGCGCCGTCGCCAGTCGCGAGGCATAGGATTCGACATCCAGAATCACGGCCTTCAGGCCAGCCGCTTCGGCCAAGCCCTGGCGGTCCTGGACCTTTTCCTTGCGCGAGGCGGCGATCAGGACCTCGACATCGCCCGCCGCGCTGGCGCTCTGGCCGATGACGCAGAAGTCCAGGCTGACCTCGTCGAGCGAGAAGGGGATGTATTGATTGGCCTCGGACTCGACCTGGATCTCGAGCTCCTGCTCGCTCATGCCCCCAGGCAGGACAATCTTCTTCGTGATGACAGCCGAGGGTGGCAGGGCCAGGGCGGCGTTCTTGGTCCGGCTGCCGCTTTTGCGCACGGCACGGCGAACTGCCTCGGCCACTTCATCGAATTTCTCGACGTTGCCATCGGTGATCCAGCCGCGCTCCAGTGGCTCGATCGCGCAACGTTCCAGAATCAACTTGCCGCTGGCGTCGCGGCCGAGCTCGACCAGCTTGACACTGGAGGAGCTGACGTCCAACCCGAGCAACGGCGCGGGTTGACGGCTAAACAGCGATCCCAAGGCAGCCAAGTTATATCCCGTTGTGTTTGTAACGATTGGAAATATTTGCGTGTGGTTGCATGCTATCAGGACGTGTAGCGCCAACCAAGCGCCTTGGCCCCAACTGTCGCATCAAGCGTTGTCAAAAGGGAACGTAACAGCGCCGATTCACAACTTACGTCACAAATGCGAGTACTTGGGTTTTATCTGGCTTCAATGAGCCGCCGGAGGGGCTCGCTTTTTATAATTGCGGCTGACTTCACCCTCGCTTCATGCCCGAAAAAACTCGCCCCAACGGGCCCGCCAAGACTCCCTCGCTTCCTCAGCGCCCTGCCTGGCTGACCTGGCTTCTGCGCTTCGTGATGTGGGGACTGGGCATCGCCGCGGCTGGTGTGGTGTCCATGATCTGCGTGGTCGCCGTGGCCCTGGCCGTGGCCTATCCCAATCTGCCGGACATCTCCGAGCTGGCGGACTACCGGCCCAAGCTGCCGCTGCGGGTGTTCTCCTCCGAAGGCATCCTGATCGGCGAGTTCGGCGAGGAGCGCCGCAACCTGACGCCCATCGCGACCATTCCCAAAGTGATGAAGGACGCCGTGCTGGCCGCCGAGGACACCCGCTTCTACGATCACGGCGGGGTCGACTACAAGGGCTTGCTGCGCGCCGGGATCGCGAACATGAACCGGGTGAAAAGCCAGGGCGCCTCCACCATCACCATGCAGGTGGCGCGCAACGTCTATCTGAGTTCCGAGAAGACGCTGACCCGCAAGATCTACGAGGTCCTGCTCACTTTCAAGCTCGAGCACCTGCTGAGCAAGGACCAGATTTTCGAGATCTACCTCAACCAGATCTATCTGGGCAATCGCGCCTATGGCTTCGCGGCCGCCTCGGAAGCCTATTTCGGCAAGCCCCTCAAGGACATCAGCATCGCCCAGGCCGCGATGCTCGCCGGCCTGCCGAAAGCGCCGGGCGCGAACAATCCGGTCAATAATCCGACGCGTGCGCGCGGGCGCCAGCTCTATGTGATCGACCGCATGCAGGAAGCAGGCTTCATCACCGCCGAACAGGCGGCCGAGGCCAAGAAGGAAGAGCTGCACCTGCGCGACGGCGCCGACCCCACCCGCCTGCATGCCGAATACGTGGCGGAGACCGTGCGCCAGCTGATGTACGCGCAGTACGGCGACAGCACCTACACCCGCGGCCTCAAGGTCTACACCACGCTGGTGGCTGCCGACCAGGCGGCAGCCTACAAGGCGCTGCGCAAGGGCATCATGGATTACGAGCGCCGCCAGATCTATCGCGGCCCCGAAAAGTTCGTCGACCTGCCCAACGATCCCAAGGAAGTGGACGAAGCCGTCGATGACGCCCTGGCCGAGCATCCCGACAACGGCGACGTGATGTCGGCCGTAGTGCTCAAGGCCAATGCCAAGGAAATCAATGCGGTGCGTGCCAACGGCGACACCGTGCAGATCGTCGGCGAGGGGCTGCGTCCGGCGCAGTCGGGCCTGTCGGACAAGGCACCACCCAATATCAAGATCCGCCGCGGCGCGGTGATCCGCGTCGTCAAGACGCCGAAGAACACCTGGGAGATCACCCAGCTGCCCGAGGTCGAGGGCGCCTTCATTGCACTCGATCCACGCGATGGCGCCGTCAAGGCCATGATCGGCGGCTTCGACTTCGACAAGAACAAGTTCAACCACGTGACGCAGGCCTGGCGCCAGCCGGGCTCGAGCTTCAAGCCCTTCATCTACTCGGCGGCACTGGAGAAGGGCTTCACGCCCGCGACGGTGGTCAACGACGCGCCGCTGTTCTTCGACGCCGGCACCACCGGCGGCCAGCCCTGGGAACCCAAGAACTACGACGGTAACTTCGAGGGCCCGATGTCCCTGCGCCGCGCGCTCGCCAAGTCCAAGAACATGGTGTCGATCCGCGTGCTGCAGTCGATCGGCACGCGCTACGCGCAGGACTGGATCGGCAATTTCGGCTTCGAGCGCGAGAAGCATCCGGCCTACCTGCCGATGGCGCTGGGCGCCGGCGCGGTCACGCCGATGCAGATGGCAACCGCGTACTCGGTGTTCGCGAACGGCGGCTACCGCGTCAATCCCTACCTCGTGACGCGCATCACCGACCACAAGGACAAGGTGCTCGTGGAAACGCAGCCGCCGCTGCTCAACGAGACCATGCGCGCCATCCCGCAGCGCAACGCTTTCATCATGGACAGCCTGTTGCAGGAAGTGGCCCGCAGCGGCACCGCCGCCAAGGCGCAGGCCACGCTGAAGCGCCCCGACCTCTACGGCAAGACGGGCACGACCAACGACTCGCTGGATGCCTGGTTCGCCGGCTTCCAGCCGACGATGGCGGCGGTGGCCTGGATGGGCTACGACACGCCGCGCAAGCTTGGCGACCGCGAGACCGGCGGCGGCCTGAGCCTGCCGATCTGGATCAGCTACATGGAGACCGCCATCAAGGGCGTGCCGGTGACGGAGCTGACTGCCACGGCCCCGTCCGGCGTGGTCAACGTCGGCGGCGAGTGGTACTACGACGACTATGCGCCGGGCCGCGGCGTCGCGAACCTCGGCGTCGAGGCCGGGCCGACACCGCCGGTCGAGGCGATTTCTGGCGCGCCCATCGGTGCGCCGCCGCCGCCGGAAGAGCGCAATCGCATCCTCGAGCTCTTCCGCAACTGATCGCCTTCTTCAGCCGGCCGAGAACTGCAGCGGCAGGCCGGCCTGCGCGCTCGCCTCGCGCGACAGCTGGCCAAAGAACTCCTCGCTCGTCTTCGTGTCGACCCACGCGCGGCCGTCGTGCCGGTAGTGGTAGCCACCGGAGCGCGCGGCCAGCCAGATCTCCTGCAAGGGCTTCTGCAGGTTGATGATCAACTGGCTGCCGTTGCGGAAGGTGATGGTGATCATGCCCCCCACGCGCTGGTTGTCGATATCGGCATCGGTCGCATCGTTGATGCGGTCGCAGCCGCGTTCAATGGCGGCCAGCACGGCCTCGGCGCAGTCCATGTATTCGGGATCGGTCATTACAATTTCGTCATGCTGAATGTTCGTCAAATTCTAGTGAGCGCGATTGGCCTCGCGCTCGTCGGGGTCGCGCTGGTGGGATGCGGCCAGAAGGGTGCGCTCTACCTGCCCACAGATCCGGCCGCGAAGAATCGCGCCACGCTCCCGGGGCTGCTCATGCCCGGCTCGGGCAGTGCCGATGATGCTACGAGTTCCGGGGCAGCGGCCGCGCCCGCCCCTGCCGCCGCCAGCAGTGCGCCCGCGACCCGCGAAGGAACAAAGTGACGAGCCCCGAACGCCTCCCCGGGCATCCCCACATCGCCTATCGGAGCGGCTCGCTGCAGGTCGAGGGCGTGGCGCTGCGAGACCTGGTCCGCGAGCACGGCACGCCGCTTTTCGTCTACTCGAAGCAATGGATGCTCGACGCGCTGGCCGCGTACCAGCGCGGCTTCGAAGGGCGCGACGCGCTGGTCTGCTATGCCATCAAGGCCAACTCCTCGCTGGGCGTGCTGCGCGTCTTTGCCGCGGCGGGCTGCGGCTTCGACATCGTCTCCGGCGGCGAGCTTTCGCGCGTGCTCGCGGCCGGCGCCGATCCGGCCAAGGTGATCTTCTCCGGTGTGGGCAAGACGAAGCAGGAGATGCGGCAGGCCCTGGCGGCCGGCATCGGCTGCTTCAACGTCGAGAGCGAAGCCGAGATCGACGTCCTCAACGCGGTCGCGCTCGAAACGGGGCACCGTGCCGCGATCAGCGTGCGCATCAATCCCAACGTCGACCCGAAAACGCACCCCTACATCTCCACCGGCCTGAAGGGCAACAAGTTCGGCATCGCGCATGACCGCGCGCTCGCCATCTACCGTCATGCCGCGTCGCTGAAGGGCCTGCAGGTGGTCGGCATCGACTGCCACATCGGCTCGCAGATCACCGAGGCCGCGCCCTACCTCGAGGCGCTGGAGCGGGTGCTCGACCTGGTCGAGGCCATCGAGAAGGCCGGCATCGCGCTGCATCACCTGGACTTCGGCGGTGGCCTGGGCATCGACTACAACGGCGACACGCCGCCCGCGGCCGATGCGCTGTGGCAGCAGTTGCTCGCACGCCTCGACGCACGCGGCTTCGGCAAGCGCCGGCTGATCGTCGAACCCGGGCGTTCGCTGGTGGGCAATGCCGGCGTGTGCGTGACCGAAGTGCTTTACACCAAGCCGGGCGAGGCCAAGAACTTCTGCATCGTCGATGCAGCAATGAACGATCTGCCGCGGCCCGCGATGTACCAGGCCTTCCACCGGATCGTCCCGGTCGCCCCGCGCCAGGGCGAGGCCGTGAGCTACGACGTCGTCGGCCCGGTCTGCGAGAGCGGCGACTGGCTCGGCCGCGACCGCGCGCTCGACGTGCAGGCCGGCGACCTGCTGGCGGTGCTGTCGGCCGGTGCCTATTCGATGGCGATGGCCAGCAACTACAACACCCGCGGCCGCGCGGCCGAACTGCTGGTCAGCGGCAACGGCGCCACGCTGATCCGCCGCCGCGAGAGCATCGAGGACCAACTGCGCAGCGAGCAGTTCGACGGCGGCTGAGCGCCCTCACTTGCTCAGCTGCACGCGCCCGGCCGGTACGGGCCGCGGCGCTCTCTTGTTCCGCGCGAAGTTCCAGACGCGCCACCCCAGCAGCGCCGCGATGATGGCGGCATAGACGAAGACTTCGGCGAAGTTGTTCTTCCCGGCCCGCATCCAGAAGAAATGCAGCAGGCCCAGGCCGGCGATCACATAGACCAGCTTGTGCAGCGTCTGCCAGCGCTTCGCGCCCAGCGCCTTGATCGCGCGGTTGAACGAAGTGGCCGCGAGCGGCGTGAGCAGCACGAAGGCCGTGAAGCCCACCAGGATGAAGGGCCGCTTGGCGATGTCCTTGGCGATCTCCGGGATGTCGAAGCCCATGTCGAACAGGCTGTAGCTCAGCAGGTGGATCACCACGTAGAAATACGCGAACAAGCCCAGCATGCGGCGAAAGCGCGCCAATGCGTTGGTCTTCGTCATCACGCGCAGCGGGGTGACCGCCAGCACGATGCAGATGAAGCGCAGGGTCCAGTCGCCGGTCGAGCGGATCAGGTACTCGGCGGGATTGGCGCCCAGTGCGTCGGTGAACGCGCCCCAGGCCAGCCAGGCAAAAGGTAGCAGGCACAGGACGAACACCAGCGGCTTGGCGGCCGGGTGAAGCAGCAGCTTGTTCATGATGGGCTCAATAGAACTTCTTCAAGTCCATGCCGGCGTAGAGCTGGCCGACCTGCGCCTCGTAGCCGTTGAACATCAGCGTCTTGTGGCGCTTGGCGAACAGCCCGCTGCCGTCGCCGATGCGGCGCTCGGTGGCCTGGCTCCAGCGCGGATGGTCGACGTTGGGATTGACGTTGGAGTAGAAGCCGTACTCCTGCGCAGCCGCCTTGTTCCAGGCCGTGCCGGGCTCCTTCTCGACGAAGCGGATCTTGACGATCGACTTGGCGCTCTTGAATCCGTACTTCCATGGCACCACGATGCGCACCGGGGCGCCGTTCTGGTTGGGCAGCACCTCGCCGTACATGCCGAAGGTGAGCAGCGTCAGCGGATGCATCGCCTCGTCCATGCGCAGCCCTTCGGCGTAGGGCCAGTCGAGGACGCGCGAGCCGACGAAGGGCATGGTCTTGGGGTCGGCCAGCGTGACGAACTCGACGTACTTGGCATTGCCCTGCGGCTCGACCCGCTTGATGAGCTCGGCCAGCGAGTAGCCGACCCACGGGATCACCATCGACCAGCCCTCGACGCAGCGCAGGCGGTAGATGCGTTCCTCCTGCGCGCTGAGCTTGATCAGGTCCTCGATCGCGTACTTGCCCGGCTTCTTGACCAGCCCCTCGACTTCGACGGTCCAGGGCCGGGTCTTCAGCGTACCGGCGTTCTTGACCGGATCGCCCTTGTCGGTGCCGAACTCGTAGAAGTTGTTGTAGCTGGTGGCATCCTTGTATTCGGTGAGCTTCTCCATGGTCTGGGCACCGGCCACCGCCGATTTCTCGCCTTTCAACGCGGCCAGCTTGCCCGGCGCGGCGGCCTGGGCCAGTACCTCACGCCCGGCCCAGGAGGCCATGGCCGCGCCGGCGACGCCGGTGGCCAGCAGCTTGAGCATGTCGCGCCGCCCTTCGTAGGCCGCGCGCGGCGTGATCTCGCTCGGATGCGGATGGATGAAGCCCTGGTCCTTGGATCGAATCAACATGGATCGCCTTTCGCGTGTTTTGTCGTACTGGGATCTATTCGTTCCCAATGCTGATTCGGTTACGCACCGGGCGTTCCATCGGTTTCACCCGGCCGCCCGCCCGGCGGCCGGCGCGCTACAAGGTCCCGTAGCTGTGCAGGCCGCTCAGGAACATGTTGACACCCAGGAAAGCGAAGGTGGTCACCGCCAGCCCCCCCAGCGCCCACCAGGCCGCCACGGTGCCGCGCAGGCCCTTGACCAGGCGCATGTGCAGCCAGGCCGCGTAGTTGAGCCAGACGATCAGCGCCCAGGTTTCCTTCGGGTCCCAGCTCCAGTAGCCGCCCCAGGCATCGGCCGCCCACAGCGCGCCCAGCACAGTGGCGATGGTGAAGAAGGCGAAGCCCACGGTGATGGACTTGTACATCACGTCGTCCAGCACCTCGTTGGCCGGCAGCCGTGCCGCGATGCGCTTGCGGCCCAGCAGGATGCCGGCGGCGATCAGCGCCGAGATGGCCGCGTAGACGAACCAGTAGCTGCCGCCCGCCTCCTGCACCCGCTGGCGGAAGGCCACCGGCACGAAGCACAGCGCCACGCCCAAGAGCCACATCGGCGTGAGCTTGTACCAGCGCGTCTCCTGCGCCTGCTCCTTGATGAGATAGGCGAAGGCGACCATCGCCGCCAGCGCGAAGGTGCCGTAGCCGATGAAGTTGGCCGGCACGTGCAGCTTCATCCACCAGCTTTGCAGGGCCGGCACCAGCGGCTGGATCTCGTGGGCCTCGCGCACCAGCGTGTACCAGAGCAGGAAGCCGACCGCGGCGCTCACCACCAGCATCACGAAGGCGCCCAGCGCGCGCGTGCCGTAGCGCGATTCGAAGTACAGGTAGAAGGCCGCCGTGAGCCAGCAGAACAGCACGAAGACCTCGTAGAGGTTGCTGACCGGGATGTGGCCGATGTCCGGGCCCAGCTGGTGGCTTTCGTACCAGCGCACCATGGAGCCGATCAGCGCCATCGTGACCGCCGCCCAGGCCAGGCGCGAGCCGATCAGGTCCATGGCGTCGGCCTGCCGTCCACCGAAGAGGCCGATCCAGTAGAACAGCGTGCTCATGAAGAAGAGCACGCTCATCCAGAGGATGGCCGACTGGCTGGACAGGAAGTACTTGAGCCAGAACACGGTGTCGGCGCGCGCCAGGTCGCCCTGGTAGGAGACGATGCCCAGCAGCGCCGCCGCGGCCACCACGATGGCCAGCACGCGCAGCGGCCGCCAGAACCAGCCCAGCCAGATGGCGAAGGGCATGGCCGCCAGCAGGATGACTTTCTCGTAGATGTCCATCGCGCCCGCATAGCGCGAGAAGGCGAAGAGGCCACCGGCCACGACCAGCGCGGCGAACACCCAGTCGAAGGCGTTGCGGCGCGAGAACCAGCTCTCGTTGAGCGTGAGGGTGGTGGTGTTCATGATCCACTGTCCTTGGTGAGGGCGAGCAGCCTGTCTTTCAGGCGCTCGAATTCGCGGTCGCTGTCGATGGTCTTGCGGTTGACCGAGTAGGCCATCGTGGCCGCCGTGCCGCCGGCGCCCGCGTCCTTCGCGAGCCACACCCAGAGCCTGCGCTCGCGGACGTACAGCATGGCAAAAATGCCCACGATCAGCAACAGGCAGCCCAGGTAGACGATGTTCTTGCCCGGGGCGCGGGCAACCTGGAACACGCTGGCTTGGACCTGCTTGAAGTCGGTCATCATCATCGCCACCGGCGCGGGGTAGAAGTAGGCGTCGCTGACGGCCAGCACCGCCTGCGTCAGGAAGGCCTGCGCCTTCTCGTCGGCCGGCAGCGCCGCCAGGCCGGCCTGCTCGCGGCTGAGGTTCAGCACCTCGAACAGCACGTCGTTGAGGATGCGCACCAGCACGGCGCCCGCCCGCTCCCGGTCGGCCTCGGGCACGTTGGCCTCCATGAACTCGGCGATCGCCTGCCAGCCGCCGCTGCTCACCGCGTCGGCCTTGGCGCGCTCGGCGCCCGCGAACAGCGCGAGCGCACGCCCGGCCGAGATGCGCAGTTGCCCAGCCAGCTCGGGCCGCTTGGGATCGATGCTGCGCGCGATGTAGCGCTCGATTGCGCGCGTGCGGGTATCGGCGTCGGCCAGGGCCGCGCGCATGCGCACGAAGCCGTCCATCGAGCCCTGCTCGTCGGCCGGCACGCGCAGGTAGCGGAAGGGTTCCTCCGGCCGCTCGCGCATGCCGAGCAAGAACACCGGCTGCCCGTCGCCTGTATCGACCGGCACCATGTAGTTCTGGTACTCGCGGGCCTGGCCCGCGGCGTCGCGCAGCTTGTAGCCGATGCTCGGGCCGATATTGCGCAGCACCTTGGGCTTGTTGGTCTTGTTGGCCGCGCCCAGGCGCGACTCGATGTCGTTGCGCAGGTCGACCTTGCGCACGTCGGCACCGCTCGTCATGGCGCCGGCGTCACCGAAGTTCTCGACGTTGATCACGCGCAGCGCCGTGTACTCCAGCGTCAGCCGCTCGCTGCCGTTGGTGATCTCCGAGCTGTTGCCGATGATGCCCTCGACCTCGAAGGGCTTGGCCGCTGCCGCCATCGGCACGGCCTTGAGCTTCACGCTGGAGCCGCCGTCGTCGAAGCTGGACTGGTAGATCTCGATGCCCTTGTAGCTGGCCGGATGATTTACCTCGATGCGCGCCGGCACCTGCTGGCCGGTCGCGCGGTCATGCAGCACCACCTCGCTGGCGAACAGCTTGGGCATGCCGGTCGAGTAGTAGTCGACGATGAACTTCTTCAGCTCGATGGAGAAGGGCAGGTCCTGCAGCAGCACGCCATCGGCCTGGTTCAGGATGGCGACGCTGGACTGCCCTCCTTCCGGCACGAGGATGTTGCCGCGGAAGGTGGGGTTGCCGGGCGACAGGCGATGCTGCGGCGCCACATCGGCGATCAGCCCGCCGCCGGTGTAGACGCTCTTGCCGTTGAACCAGGTCTGGGCGCGCACCACCAGGTCGCCGTCGAGCAGGCCGCCCAGGCACACCAGCACGATGGCACCGTGCGCCGCGATGTAGCCGAGCTTGTGGGCGCCGCCCGCGCGCGCAGCCACCATCCAGCCGTCGCCATCGCGGTGCTGCAGCTTGACCTTCCAGCCGCCGCCCGCGAGCAGCTGCCCGATGCGGTTGGCCGCGCCGTCCGGCGTCTCGTCGAGCCGCGTCTCGGCCCGCTGGCCGAAAGCACGCAGGCTCTGGACGCGGATGCTCTCCTTGAAGTTCTTCAGGTCCGCAAGGATGCGCGGCGTGTTGCGCGCGATGCACAGTGAGGTGCTGATCACCAGGAAGGCCAGGATCAGCAGGAACCACCAGGCGCTGTAGATCGAATCCAGCTGCGCCGCGCGGAACACCTCGGCCCAGAAGGGGCCGAACTGGTTGATGTAGTTGTTGACCGGCTCGTGCTGCTTGAGCACGGTGCCGATGATCGAGGCGATGCAGATGACCGTCAGCAGCGCGATCGCGAAGCGCATCGACGACAGCAGTTCCACGCCCGCGCGGACCGCATGCGGACCGCGACGGACGCGAAGGCCGTGGGTGGAGACTGCTGACATGGATGCGGACGGTGGAAAGCAAAAAGGCGGGCCATCCTCGCTGGATCGGCCCGCCCTGTTGGGGTTTTTTATCGGCGGTTAGTTCAAGCTGGCGCCTGGGCCATCAACGCAGGCCGGCGATGTAGTCGGAAACGGCTTTGATCTCGCGGTCGTTGAGCTTGGCGGCCACGCCGGTCATTTGCAGGCTGTTCTGGCGGGTGCCGTCGCGGAACTGGTTGAGCTGGACCGTGGTGTAGTCGGCATGCTGGCCGCCCAGGCGCGGGTACTGGGCCGGGATGCCGGCGCCGTTCGGGCTATGGCAGCCGGCGCAGGCGGGGATCTGACGCTCGCCGATGCCGCCGCGGTAGATCTTCTCGCCCAGGGCGACCAAGTCCTTTTCCTTCGCGAAGCCCGGCTTGACCTTCTTGGTGCCGACGAACCAGGCGACGTTGCGCATGTCCTCCTCGGACAGGGCCGAGGCCAGCGGCTTCATGATCGCGCTCTTGCGCTTGCCGGACTTGAAGTCCTGCAGCTGCTTGAGGATGTATTCGGGGTGCTGTTGCGCCAGCTTGGGGTTGGCCGCGATGGCCGAGTTGCCGTCGGCGTTGTGGCACGAGGCGCAGCTCTGGCTGTTGGCCGGGGTGTTGTTGAAGATGGTGTCGCCCTTGGCCGGATCGGGCTTGGCGGCCTTGGCGGGGGCCGCGGCGGCAGCGGGCTTGCTTGCCGGATCGTCGGCCGCGAAGCTGGCGCTGGCGGCGGCGCCCATGAGGGCTGCAAGCAGGAGACGGGCAAACAACTTCATATCGGGGGCTCTGGATTTATGGCGCAAAACCTGGCGATTCTACAATGGCGCCCCGTTACCGAGGCTCCACCCATGACCACCCCGAGCCGCAAGCCGGCCGCCCCTTCCTCCCGCCCGGCAGCTGCCGTGGACGGCGCGGCCGCCGAACGCATCCGCATCGCACGCGGCTGGCTGCATACCGCCCACTTCCTGACCAGCGCGCCGCAGCTGGAGCATCTGCCATCCCTCGACCTGCCGGAGATCGCCTTCGTCGGGCGCTCGAACGCCGGCAAGTCGACCGCCATCAACACACTGACCCAGCAGACCCGCCTGGCCTTCGCCTCCAAGACGCCCGGCCGCACCCAGCACATCAACCTGTTCGGCGTCGGCAAGCAGAAGGTGGACGACGCCGTGCTGGCCGACCTGCCGGGCTACGGCTACGCGGCCGTGCCGCGCGAAGCCAAGCTGCGCTGGCAGCGCGTCATGGGCAACTACCTGATGACGCGCGAGAGCCTGCGCGGCGTGGTGCTGATGTGCGACCCGCGCCAGGGCCTCACCGAGCTCGACGAGATCCTGCTGGAGGTGATCCGCCCGCGGGTCGAGCAGGGCCTGAAGTTCCTCGTGCTGCTGACCAAGGCCGACAAGCTCACCCGCTCGGACGGCGCCAAGGCGCTGTCCATCGTGCGACTGCAGGCCGGCGGCGGCGAGGTCAAACTGTTCTCGGCCTTGAAACAACAGGGAGTGGACGAGGCGGCGGAACTGCTGTGGCGCTGGGCCCATCCGCAGGACGAGCCGCCCGCAGAACCGAAAGAAGGAGACAGCCCGACATGATCCAGACCTTTGCCCGCGCACTGCCCAACGGCACCACGCTCAGCTGCCGTGCCGCCGGCGAGCCCGGCCGCCCCTTGATGGTGTTCCTGCACGGCTTTCCGGAAGCCGCGTTCATCTGGGACGAACTGCTCGAGCATTTCAGCCAGCCGGAGCACGGTGGGTACCGCTGCGTGGCGCCGAACCTGCGCGGCTTCGAGAAGTCGAGCTCCCCCACCGAGGTGTCGGCCTATCGCGCCCACCTGCTGATCCAAGACATCGAGCAGCTTACCCAAAGCGAGCGTGACGATGGCCGCATCGAGGTGCTGGTCGCGCACGACTGGGGCGGCGCCTTCGGCTGGGGCTACGGCAACCAGCATGGCGACAAGCTGGGCCGGCTGGTCATCATCAACTCGCCGCATCCGGGCACCTTCATGCGCGAGCTGCGCAGCAACCCGGCCCAGCAGGCCGCCAGCGCTTACATGAACTTCCTCGCGCGGCCCGATGCCGAAGCGCTGATGTCGGCCGACGACTACAAGCGCATGTGGCTCTCGTTCACGCAGATGAAGGCGGGGCCGGAGGGCTATGGCTGGCTGACGGAGGACGTCAAGGCCAAGTACCGCGAGGTGTGGGACCACGGCCTCACCGGCGCCTTGAACCTCTACCGCGTGACGCCGCTGAAGCCGGCCATCCCCGGCAAGCCTGCCGCCGAGATCCCCGAGCTGCCACGCGAGCGGCTGGTGGTGGAGGTGCCCACCTTCGTCTTCTGGGCCCTGGACGACGCGGCGCTCCTGCCAGGGCTGCTCGAAGGCCTGGAAGACTACGTGCCGAAGCTCGATCTGAAGAAGGTGCCCGACGCCACGCACTGGATCGTGCATGAGCAGCCGGAGTTCGTGGCGCGCGAGATCGAGGCCTTCCTGCAGCGGACTCAGTAGACCGGCGCGGCGCCCTCGGGGCGCGTCTTGAAGCGCCGATGCACCCAGTAGTACTGCGAGGGCATGGTGTCGATGTAGCCCTGCAGGCGCTGATTCATCAGCGCGGTGTCGGCCACCACGTCCTCGGTGGGGAAGTCCTGCCAGGCCGGCAGCACCTCGATTTCGTAGCCGGTGGGCGTGAGCTTCGAGACGATCGGCACCACCTTGGCCCGCCCCAGCCGGGCGAAGCGCGACAGCGAGGGCACGGTGGCCGCCGGCACGCCGTAGAAGGGCACGAAGACGGTCTGGTCGCGGCCGAAGTCCATGTCGGGCAGCAGGTACAGCAGGCCGCCCTTGCGCAGCCCCGCGATGATCGGCTTGATGCCGTCGACCCGGTTGAGCGTGATCACGTTGCCGAAGCGCTTGCGGCCCTCGCGGATCCACTCGTCCACCATCGGATCGCGCTGCGTGGTGTAGATGGTGGTGGAGGGCCGCGCCGTGTGCATGGTCAGCGCGGTGGCCGCCGCATCGAGGCCGTAGAAGTGCGGCGCGAAGAGGATCATCGGCTCCTTGCCGTTGGCGATCTCGTCGATCTCCTCCGGCGAGCCCTTCACCTTCAGCCGCGCGGCCACGGTTTCTTCGGGCGCATGCCAGAGCCAGCTGCGGTCCAGCCAGGACTGCGCCACATAGACGAAGGTCTCGCGCGCGATGCGCCGACGCTCGGCCGGCGACTTGTCCGGAAAGCACAGCGCCAGGTTGGCGTCGACCACGCGCCGGCGCGGCGCGGCGACGGCGTGCAGCACGTGGCCCAGGGCGGTGCCGAAGCTGCGCGCCAGCGGCAGCGGCACGTGGGCCAGGGTGCGCATGAAGACGATACCGAGACGCGAAAACACGCTCATCGCGCAGCCTCCGTCCCAGTCACTGCCGCCGCTTCGCCGCGCGGCTGCTTGTAGCGCGCGTAGTCCCAGACGTACTGGCCCGGCAGCGCGCGGATCAGCGCCGCGATGCCCTCGTTCATCGCGGCGGCGGCGGCCTCCGGCGTGGCCTTCGGGTCGCCCAGGGCGGTGCCGTCGAAGGGCATCAGTCGGATCGCATAGCCCGCGCCGCGCGGCAGCCGCTCGCACACGCCGAAGAAGACGCGCGCCCCGGTTTGCTGCGCCAGGCGCGGCAGCAGGGTCATGGTGTAGGCGGGCCGTCCGAGGAAGGGCGCCCAGACGCCCTGCCCCAGCGGCGGCACCTGGTCCGGCAAGATGCCGGTGTAGCCGCCCGCGCGCAACGTGCGGATCAGCCCGCGCACGCCGGCCACGCTGGTGGGCAGCGTCTGCAGGCCGCGCCGCTCGCGCGAGCCGGCGCCGATCAGCTCCGCCATCCATTTCTTGCGCGCCGGACGGAACAGCGCCGTGATCGGCCCGTAGGCATCGACGAAGCGCTCGCCGAGCGCCTGCCCCAGGATCTCCCAGCAACCGACATGCGGCGAGGCGATGATCACGCCCTTGCGCGCCGCCAGCGCTGCCTCCAGTTCGGCCGCGCCCTCCCAGCGCACGATGCGCGGCAGCACGCTCTCGCCCTGCGGCCGGGCCCACAGCCAGGGCAGCTCGGCCGCCATGGCGCCTGCGGCGCCGATGGCCGGGCGGTACTGCGCGGGCGTGAAGCCGGCGCGCTCGGCGTTGTCCTTGAAGCGCTGGCGGTAGGTGGGCGAGCCCCACCACACCAGCCAGCCCAGGCAGCGGCCGGCGGCATGCATCCAGCGCAGCGGCACATGGGCGAGCAATCGAAACAGAAGGATCATCCGGTTGGAGGGGGTGAATACCAGGACGCGCACGCGGGCTATCGCGCGGCTCGAATACAATCGAAATTGTCGCTGAGTTACGGAACTACTTGCAGGGCGACGTTAAACATCACTGCTAAAGCGTTCGCCACACTCCAAATGGATTGGCAACGCGCCAATTCAACTGCTTGGAGTTTCATCAACATGGCGAACGACTTTCTCTTCACTTCCGAATCGGTCTCCGAAGGCCACCCCGACAAGGTCGCGGACCAGATCTCGGATGCCATCCTCGACGCGATCTTCGCCCAGGACCCGCGCAGCCGCGTGGCCGCCGAGACACTGACCAACACCGGCCTCGTGGTGCTCGCCGGCGAGATCACGACCAACGCGCATGTCGACTACATCCAGGTCGCGCGCGACACCATCAAGCGCATCGGCTACGACAACACCGACTACGGCATCGACTACAAGGGCTGCGCCGTGATGGTCTGCTACGACAAGCAGTCCAACGACATCGCCCAGGGCGTCGACCACGCGAGCGACGACCACCTCAACACCGGCGCGGGCGACCAGGGCCTGATGTTCGGCTACGCCTGCGACGAGACGCCCGAGCTGATGCCCGCGCCGATCTACTACGCGCACCGCCTGGTGGAGCGCCAGGCCCAGCTGCGCAAGGACGGCCGCCTGCCCTTCCTGCGCCCCGACGCCAAGAGCCAGGTGACGATGCGCTACGTGGACGGCAAGCCGCACAGCATCGACACCGTGGTGCTCTCCACCCAGCACCACCCCGACCAGAGCGAGACGCCGACCAAGATGAAGGCCTCGTTCAACGAAGCCATCATCGAGGAGATCATCAAGCCGGTGCTCCCCAAGGAATGGCTGAAGGACACCAAGTACTTGATCAACCCCACCGGCCGCTTCGTCATCGGCGGCCCGCAGGGCGACTGCGGCCTGACGGGCCGCAAGATCATCGTCGACACCTACGGCGGCGCCTGCCCGCACGGCGGCGGCGCCTTCTCGGGCAAGGACCCGAGCAAGGTGGACCGCTCGGCCGCCTATGCCGCGCGCTACGTGGCCAAGAACATCGTGGCCGCGGGCCTGGCGCGCCAGTGCCAGATCCAGGTGGCCTACGCGATCGGCGTGGCACGCCCGATGAACGTGACGGTCTACACCGAAGGCACCGGCGTGATCTCCGATGCCAAGCTTGCGGAGCTGGTGCAGGAGCATTTCGACCTGCGTCCCAAGGGCATCATCCAGATGCTGGACCTGCTGCGCCCGATCTACGGCAAGACCGCGGCCTACGGCCACTTCGGCCGCGAAGAGCCGGAGTTCACCTGGGAAGACACGAGCAAGGCCGCGGCGCTGCGCGCCGCTGCCGGGCTGTAAGCCGCCGCTATCGGCTTCGCGCCCGGACCTTCGCGGTGCGGGCCGCGCAAACTCCTGGAGGGAGGTGAAGCACGCCCCCCTCCCGGCGTGCTTAGCGTCGCCCTACCAGCGCACCCGCAGGCCCACCGAGGCATTGAGCTGCGACTTCACGCGGGTGTCTCCACCCGAGGCCCACAGCTTGCCTACTTCACCGTAGAGGCTGGTCGATTCGCTCAGGCGCAGCGTGAAGCCTGCGGCCAGCTCGGTGGAGGTGCTGCCCGTGCTACTGGCGATGGCTGTGCTGGCGGCCGCGTTGATGAAGCGGGTGCTGTCGTTGCCGCCTGAAGCACGATAGAGATTGACCCGCGCATAGGGCTGCAGCCGGCCCGCACGCGTGGCGATGTCCCCCTTGACGCGCACGCCCACGCGAGCAAGCCAGTTGCCGTCGCGCTCCTGATGCACGCGCGCGCCGGTGATGTCCACGTCGTCGAGGTCCAGGCGCTGGTGCACCAGCTGTGCCTGCGGCTCGATCTGCCAGCCTTCGCCGAGCGCGAAGGACTGGCCGATCTCCAGCGAGGCGCTCAGGCTGCTGCCCTTGCCCTTGCCCTTGGTGCGCAGGTTGGCCAGGGGTTTGACTTCGTAGCGGTGGCGCCCGGCCTGCAGCACGGCATCGGCGTAGAAGCCGCTGTCGCTGCTGTAAGTGGCGTAGCCGCCCAGGTACTGGCTGCGCAGGTCGTTGCTGCCGACGGCCAGGTTGGCGATGCCGCGGGCGAAGCCCTTGACCTGGAGATCGCCGTCGAGTTGGCCGACGTAGAGGCCGGCGCGCCAGTTGGGGGCGGTCCACAGGTCGGTGCCGGCCTGCAGGCCGCTCAGGCGGCCATCGCTTTGCGGGCTGACGGTGCCGCTTTGCTGGATGTTGAGGCGGGTACTGAGGACGCGGCCCCAGGCGCGGCGCTCGGCGCTTGACTGGGCCTGAATCGCTTGCACGGGCGCGCGCATGTCGTCGTCGCCGATGCGCTGGTGCAGGTTGCCGAGCATGGCCAGGTTGCCCTGGCGCAGTTGCTCGGGCAGGGCTGCGAAGAGGGGCACCTCGGCGCGATAGGTGGGCACCTGGGTGGGGGCCGCTGATGGAGCCGGCGGCGGCGGCAGCAGCGGTGACGGATCAACAGGTGCCGGGGAGGCCGGAGGACCCGGGGACTCCGCGGGTGCTGGTGGTGCTGGTGGTGCTGGTGGTGCTGGTGGTGCCGGTGGCACGGGTGGTGCCGGAGGCGGTGCAGGCGGTGCAGGCGGTGCAGGCGGTGCAGGCGGTGCAGGCGGTGCAGGCGGTGGAGGCGGTGCAGGCGGTGGAGGCGGTGGAGGCGGTGGAGGCGGAATGATGGTGCTTGTGGAGCGCAGGTACCAGTTCTCTCCGGCGCCTGCGGCATCGCCGGCCTGCAGGCGGTATTCGTAGGCCCCTGCATCCACATGGCCGCCCTGCAGGGCGAAGGCGTCCTTGGTGCTTTGCGCGGTGGTGGTGGCGCCGTTGAGGGCGCTCACGAGCTCGATGCCGTTGCCGGTGGTCAGCGCACCGAGGCCGCCCCGGTTGCCGTCGAGCGTGATGTCGGCCATGAGCGTGATCGTCGCGTCCGTGGCCACGTTTGCAACGCAACTGGCCAACGAGGCGGTGTCGCTCGCCACACAGGCGAAGGCCGAGGGTGCCGCCCAGGCAAGCAGGCAAGCACTTGCCAGCAAGCGAAGGCGGGGCGAGCAAACCCTCGCGATACCGTTGCGCTTGCCTCGCGCGCGGGCGTTCTCGGGGACGGCCACCCAGGCGCCTAGGGCAGTATTCCAAAGGCTGCGATGCGTTCTGTTCATGGGAGGGGTTGAGTTGTTGTCGGGACGACACGTGCGGCGTGCACGCGCGAGCAGTGCCGCTCCAACGGCCCGCCGCCCTCCGCTCACCTGTCGGAAGTCCTGGCCGCCGCTGTTGAACCTCGGGGGTCTTGGCGACCCGCGGATGCTAGGAAGGTCTTGGTGGCACAGGTAGATCGGCGCGACAAAGAACGAGAATTCAACCTTCGTTCAGCGCACCTCGACCGGGCGCGGGCTGCCGGCGGCCTAGGCGTCGCTCGTCAGGAGCCCGCGCACCTCTTCGTCGGTGGTCTGCCCGAAGTCCTCGTACCAGAGGCCGACCGCGCGGAAGGGCTCGGGCACGTGGACGCAGACCACCTCGTCGGCCACCGTGTTCAGCAGCTGCACGGCCTCCCTCGAGCCGACGGGGACCGCCACCACGACGCGGCCCGCCTGCATCGCGCGCACCGCGAGCGCGGCCGCATGCATGCTGGCGCCGGTGGCGAGGCCGTCGTCGACCAGGAGCGCGACGCGCCCGGCCAGCACCAGCGGCGCGCGCTCGCCGCGGTAGAGCTGTTCGCGGCGCACCAGTTCGGCCTGCTCGCGTTCGACCACCTTCTCCACTTCGGCATCGGACACCTGCCACATGCGCGGGATATCGGACATCACGCGCACGCCGCCGGGCCCGATCGCGCCCATGGCGAGCTCCTCCTGGCCGGGGAAGCCGAGCTTGCGCACCACCACCACGTCGAGCGGTGCCGCCAAGGCCTGGGCGACCTCCCAGGCCACCGGCACGCCGCCGCGCGGCAGCGCCAGCACCACCACCTCGGGCACGCCGCGCCAGGCCGCAAGCGCCTTCGCGAGCACCCGGCCCGCATCGTGTCGATCCCTGAATTCCAGCTGAGCCATTTGCGCTCCTTGTCGTGGCAGCCGCAACTCAGAAACGATACGCCGCTCCCATGCCGAGCGTCCAGCTGCGTCCCGGTGCGGGCTCGAAGTAACGCGCGTTGCCCTCGTTGACGATCAGCGAGCCGATGTAGCGCCGGTCGAAAAGGTTGTCCACGCGCAGGAAGGCATTGAAGTCCCATTGCGCCCAGCGCTTGACGTAGCCCGCATAGAGCGCCGCCACCGCATAGCCCGGCGCGCCAGCCGTGTTGCGGTCGTTGGCTTCGATGTGGCCGAGCGCGCGCAGCTCGGCGCCGGCGCGCCAGCCCTCGGGCGGCACCCAGCCGAAGGAGGCATAGAGCGCGTGCTCGGCAATGCCGGGGATGCGGTTGCCCGCCGCCACCGTGCTGCCCGAGCCGCAGGGCGAAGGCGAGCAGAAGGCATCGCGGTAGCGCGCGTCGAGCCAGGTGTAGGCCAGCTGCGTGCGCCAGTGATCGGCGGTCTCGTGCTGCCAGGCAAGCTCGAAGCCGTCGCGCTTCGTGCGGCCGGCGTTCTGGAAGGTGGCACGGCCGCCGACGTTGGTGTTGGTCACGATCTCGTCGCGCGTGCGGGTCTGGAACAGGGCCGCGGTGAGCAGGCCGCCCGCCAGGCGCGCCTTGGCGCCGACCTCGACGCTGGTGTTGACCGAAGGCTGCAGTCCGAAGTTGAGCCCACCGATGCCGTCGGCCCGGTAGGACAGCTCGTTGAGCGTGGGCGTCTCGAAGCCGCGCCCGGCCGAGGCGTAGAGCGCCAGATCGGGCGTGGCCTGGTAGCGCAGCGAGGCCACCGGCAGGGTCTTGCCGTAGCGCGCGCTACCGCTGTCGTCGCGGTTCGGGCCCACGATGTAGAGGTCGTGCGAGGAGAAGCGCACGTTGCTGCGGCGCAGGCCGGCTTCCAGCGTCCATGCGTCGGCGAAGCGCCAGCTGCCCTGCACATAGGGATCGAGGTTGCGCACCTCGTTGCGCTCGTCGCGGCGCAGCCGGCCCTGCACGCCCAGGGCCAGCGGCGCGGCGGCCCGGCCGAAGAAGTTCTCGAAGCCGCGGCGCTCTTCGCGCAGGCTGTCGTAGGCCAGTCCGACGACCAGGTCGAAGGGGCGGTCCGCCAGCTGCAGTTTTGCGCTCCAGCGCAGGTCCACGCCGCCGTAGTCGCGCGCCAGGTCGATCACGCCGCCGGCATGCAGCGGGTTCAGTTGCGCCGAGGGCGGGATGGACTGGAACTGCACGGTGCTGCGCTGGCCGCCGTAGACCATCAGGCGCAGCGTGTTGGCAGCATCGATGCGGCGCTCGTAGCTGAGGCCGAGCTGCTGCTGGTCCACCGTCTTGCGCGTGTCGAACTGCGTCGCCAGGTCGGCGCCCCGCGGGTTGATGGCGTACTGCTCGGCCGACAGGCCCAGCGGGTCCTGCGCGTAGACATGCACGCTGTTGAAGACGAGCGTGAGCTTGCTGCCGTCGTCCAGCCGGAAGCCCAGCTTGCCGTTCTGGATCTCGCGGTCCGCCGCGCTGTGCTCGCGCCAGCCGTCGGTGTGGAAGCGGCTGGCGCTCAGGGTGTAGTCGACGGCGCCGGTCGAGCCGCCGAGCTTGCTGCCGACGCGCCAGGTGCCGAAGCTGCCGCCCGCCGCCGAGAAGCCCAGGGTCGGCGGCCCCTCGGCGTCCTCGGTGAAGACCTGCACCACGCCGCCCGAGGAATTGCCGTAGAGCGCCGAGAAAGGCCCGCGCAGGATCTCGACGCGATCGGCCGAGCCGATGTCGATGTTGGAGGTCTGGCCCTGCCCATCGGGCAACGTGGCCGGGATGCCGTCCACGTACAGGCGCACGCCGCGCACGCCGAAGGTGGAGCGCGCGCCGAAGCCGCGGATGGACAGCTGCAGGTCCTGTGCGTAGTTCTGGCGGTTCTGGACCTGCAGCCCAGGCACCGAACCCAAGCTCTCGGAGAGGTTCACACCCAGGCGCGCATCGCGCATCTCGCTGCCCTCGACCCGGTCGACCGAACCCGGCACGTCGAAAGGCCGCACTTCGCCACGCGGGGTGGACACGGTGACCTCCCGCAACGTGGGCGCGGATGGAGCGTCCTGCGCAGGGGCGGCGCAGGAAGCGGCGGCGAGCAGGCCGGCCGTGGCGAGGCGGGATTTCATCGCGGCGATTCTGCGGCCACCCGCTGCCACGCCGCGGCGGGCAAGACCCTATGGCGCGGGAGGCGCCAATGAAACTAGGGACCGCTGCGCGGGCGCCGCCAGCCGTACCAGAAGCCAATCACCGTGGGGATGCCGAGCGCGACCCAGGCCACCGCATCGCCCAGGCCGCCGTCGCTGAACAGCGCCGACACCAGGCCGACGGAGGTGAGCACGCCCAGCACGATCGGCCAGCCCCACAGGTGCCAGAAAGAATGGCGGACCTTCGTCATGACCCCGCCTTGGCCGTCACGACCGGCCGCGCGATCGGCGCCGCCGTCGCGCCCTTCGCGGAGGCTTCCCCTGGCGCCGCGGCAGGCACGGCCTTGCCGCGCTTGAGCCACAGGTAGAGGCCGCTGCCCAGCACGATGATGGTGGCGATGTCCAGCAGGGCCCAGAGGATCTGCATCGGCATGCCGCCATAGTCGCCGAAGTGCAGCGGCTGCGAGACCAGCAGAGCCGTGAGGTACCAAGGCAGTTGCGGACTGGCGGTCACCTGGGCGGTCTTGGCATCGACCAGCACCGGCTGCAGCAGGCGCGAGGTGAATGGCTCGCTGCCGCGCAGGAAGACCGTGTTGTGGTGCGGGCTGGAGAAGGCCGTGCCCGGGAAGGCGATGAAGCTGACCTTCATCCCCGGCGCGCGCTCGAGCGCAACTTCGAGCGAACGCTGCACCGAGCCGCGCTCGGCCTTCGGCGTCTCGGGCTGGCCCTTGTAGGGAGCAAGCAGCGCACTCAGCTGGTCGTACTGCCAGTACTTGATCACCAGGTCGGCCCAGGTGTTGATCATGCCGGTGGCGCCCACCGTGAAGGCCCACACCAAGGTCACGATGCCCAGCAGGTTGTGCAGGTCCAGCCACTTGAGGCGCTGCCGGCGCTCGCGCCGCACGGTGCCGAAGTCCAGCTTGCGCATGAAGGGCGCGTAGAGCACCACGCCGCTGACGATGGCCACCAGCAGCAGCAGGCCCATGAAGCCCAGGAACAGCTTGCCAGGCAGCCCGGCGAACAGGTCCACGTGCAGCTTGAGCATCACCCACATGAAGCCCTCGTCGAACTTGGGCTGCGCCAGCACCTGGCCGGTGCGCGCGTCGACCGCCACCGACTTGAAGTCGTCGGTGGGCGCCGGCGTGGGCGTGAGGGTGACGAACCAGAGGCCGTCGTCGTCCTCCGGCTGCGACACGAACTGCACCACGCGCTCGGGATGCAGCGCATGCGCCGTCGCGATCACGCGGTCGAGGCTGGCGCGCGGCGTGCCGGCCGGCATCTTGGGCGCGTCGACCTCGGTGCCCAGGAGGTGGCCGATCTCGTGGTGAAAGATCAGCGGCAGCCCGGTGATGCACAGCAGCAGCATGAAGACCGTGCAGACCAGGCTACTCCACTTGTGTACCCACGCCCAGGCCTTGATTCTTCGGCTGTCGTTCATCGCGGGGATTCCTCCGGTCTAGAAGCGGTACGTGGCGCTGGCCACGACATTGCGGCGCGTGCCCCACCAGCAGTCGCCGCGCGCGAGGCAGGTGCTGAAATACGCCTTGTCCGTCGCGTTGTTGATGTTGAGCGCATAGCGCCACTTCGCGGTCTCGTAGGCGAGCACCAGGTCCAGCAGCGCGACGCTGGGGATGCGGGGGCCGTAGCCGCCGAAGGACACGTCGCGGAAGGAGCCCATGTAGCGCACGCCCGCGCCGGCCGAGAAGCCCGGCACACCTGCGATCGCGAAGCGGTACTTGGCCCACACCGCGGCCTGGTGGCGCGGCAAGCCTTCGATCTGCGGGTCGAGATCGGTGTAGTTGTAGTGCGCCGTCACGTCGAGGTTGGGCGTGATCGAGCCCCTGGCCTCGAGCTCGAGGCCGCGGGTCTTGGTCTGGCCAAGCTGCGTGTAGACGTTGGGGATCGGCTGTGCGATCTGATTCTTCTCGCGCAGGTCGTACGCGGCGGCGCTGAACGCCATGCTGCGCCCGGCCGGCTCGTACTTCACGCCGACCTCCCACTGCTCGCCTTGCAGCGGCCTGAACACCTGACCTTGCTGCGGTGACTGGGGCGTGAAGGATTCGGCGTAGCTGACGTAAGGCGACCAGCCCGAGGGGAAGGCGTAGAGCACGCCGAAACGCTTGCTGGTCGCGCTGTTCGTGGCGTCCTCGCTGCCTTCTGCGCCCGAGACCACGCGATCGCGCCGCAGGCCGGCGATGAAGTTCCATCGGTCCAGCTTGATCTGGTCCTGGATGTAGACGCCGGTCGCGCGCTGCTTGGTGCGCGGGAACGCCTCGCGCTCGGGCTCCACCCGGTTGCCGTACAGCGGTGCATAGGCGTCGATCTCGCTGTAGGTGGTGGCACCCCAGACGTTCTCGCGCTGGTGCGAGTAGTCGGCGCCGATCAGCAGCGTGTGCTTCAGCGCGCCGGTGGCGAAATGGCTTTCGAGATGGTTGTCCAGCGTGTCGATGCGGTTGCGTGTGAGGTAGCTGTCGAGGAAACGGCCGATGCGGCGCTTGAAGATCGGGTCCGCGCCCCAGCCGCCGGCGATCGAGAAGGAATCGCCGTAGTGGTAGCTGTTGTCGTTCTCGTTCTCCGAGTGGCGGAAGTTCTGGCGGAAGGTGAAGTTCTCGTTGAACTTGTGCTCGAACAGCCAGCCGAAAGTCTTGCGTTCGCTGTCGTAGTGGTCGCCGGGCTCGCCGATGAAGCGGCTGGTCGGCAGGCGGCCGTTCGGGTTCGGCAGGATCGTGCCCTCCCACGGGAAGAACTGCGAGGTCGTGCCGCTCTTGTCCTTCTGGTAGAGGCCCTGCAGCGTGAGCGAGGTGGCGGCGTTCGGGCGCCAGGTCAGCGAGGGCGCGATCAGCCGGCGGTCGTCCGGCACGAAGTCGACCTGGGTGTCGGCCTCGCGCGCGACCGCGATCAGGCGGTAGGACCACTGGCCGTCGGCCGTCAGTGGACCGGTCAGGTCGGCCTGGAGCTGGCGGCGATTCCAGCTGCCCAGCTGCACGCCCACTTCACGCTGGGTCTCCTGCAGCGGCCGCTTGCTCACCATGTTGACGATGCCGGCCGCGGTACCCGACCCGAACAGCATGCCTGAGGGCCCGCGCAGCACTTCGAGGCGCTCCAGCGTGTAGGGCTCGGTGCGGGTGGTGCTGGTGTAGTAGCCGTAGGCCTGGCGCAGGCCGTCGAGGTAGACGTCGGGATAGGCGCCGCGCACGCGGACCGAGTCGGTGCGCGCATCGAGGCCGTAGGCGTCCGAACGCACGCCGGCCGCGTAGTTGAGCGCGTCCTGCAGGTTGGTGGCGCCCTGGTCGACGATCTGGTCGCGCGTGACCACCGTCACCGCCTGCGGCGTTTCCGCGAGCGGAGTGTCGGTCTTGGTCGCGGTGGCGGCGTTTTTCGCGCGGTAGCCGATCACGGGGGTGGTGGCGGTCTCTTTCTCCGCGTTCGCATCGACGCGCACCTCGGGCAGGGCGCCGCCGCTGCCGGTCTGCGCAAACACCGTCGATGACGCGGTAAAGGCCATGTACCCTGCCAAAAGCGTGGCGGCCTTTCGCCGCCCGGAAAAGCTGGAAGTCAATTCTCCGTCCCGATTGTTATTGAGAGTGATTCGCATTCTAGTAGTTGATTGTTCTACTTTGAAACCATTTCCCCTCGATTCGCCTGCGTTTTCGGCCGTTGCCGCTGCACTACGATGCGATGCGCCCTCCCCGCGGCGCAGCGCGATGACTCCCGTGGCCCCCGTCCTTGTCCGCACCTTGCTGCTGCTCCAGCGCTGGGCCGCGATCGCCCTCGCCTGTTTTGCCGCCGGCTGCGCCAGCCTGCCGCCGCCCGAAACGCTGGCGCCCGAGGCGGCAATCCCGGCCTCCACCGACACCGAGCTCGGCCGCGTGACCGCCCCCATCCGCGGCGCGGCCGACGGGCTCTCCGCGGTGCGCCCGCTGCCGCAGGCCAACTTCGCCCTGGACGCCAGGCTCGAGCTGATTCGCCGCGCCCAGGCCTCGCTGGACGTGCAGACCTACCAGCTCGGCAACGACAAGACCGGCCGGCTGATCCTGCGCGAGCTGCGCGACGCGGCCCGCCGCGGGGTGCGGGTGCGCCTGCTGCTGGACGACTTCCATACCGCGGGCCTCGACCCCCTGCTGCTGGCGCTGGCGGCCGAGCCGAAGGCGCAGGTGCGCCTCTTCAATCCCTTCGCGAACGGGCGCGAGCACATGACCACGCGCTGGCTGGACTTCTTCACCGACTTCCGGCGGCTCAACCACCGCATGCACAACAAGCTCTTCATCGCCGATGGCGCCCTGGCGATCGCGGGCGGCCGCAACCTGGCGGACGAGTACTTCCTGCGCAGCGAGCTCGCGAACTTCATCGACTTCGAGCTGCTGATGGCCGGCCCGGTGGTGCCCGAGTCAGCGCGCTTCTTCGACAGCTACTGGAACAGCGACGTGGTCTACCCGCTGCAGCGCGTGGTGCGCTCGGCGCAGCGCCAGGAAGCGCTGGTCGCGGCCTTCGACGCCGCCACTTCCGAGCGCGAGGCGCCGCGGCCCGATACACCGCCCGACACCGACATCTTCGGCGAGCCGCGCCTGGCCGCGCAGCTGGCCCGCGGCGAGCTGCACTGGATGCGCGCCGACGCCCACGCGCTCGCCGACAGCCCCAACAAGGCCCTGGGCACCCGCCCACCCGGCACCTGGACGCTGGCCCAGCAGTTCCACTCGACGCTGGGCACTACGGCGCAATCGCAGGTGCTGGTGATATCGCCCTACTTCATACCCGGCGACGAAGGCATGGCGCGCATCCGCGCGGCCCGCGCGCGCGGCATCCGCATCACGGTGGTCACCAACTCGCTGGCCGACAGCGACGAGCCGCTGGTCAACATCAACTACAACCGCTTTCGCGTCGCGATGCTGCAGGAAGGCGTTGAGCTGCTCGAGGTCAGCACCCGCCAGCTCAAGCGCAGCGCGCAGATGCGCCGCCTGCTGCGCCAGGCGCGCGGGCGGCTGCATGCCAAGCTGGCCCTGCTCGACCGCGAATGGGTGCTGCTGGGCTCGATGAACCTCGATCCCCGCTCGGAGCGGCTCAACACCGAGTTCGGCGTGAAGGTGCGCAGCTTCGAGCTCGCGCAGGCCCTGCTGTTCGCCTATTCGCTGGACCACCTGGAAGGCGTCTACCGCGTGGTCCTCAAGCCCGACGGCCGGAACGTGCAATGGGTGGGCACCGGCGACGAGGTCAACGAGGTGCTCGACGACGAGCCCGACTCGAGCCTCCTCACGCGCCTGCAGCTGCTGTTGTTCTCATGGTTCGTTCCGACGGACCAGCTCTAGAAAAACGAGCAGGCGGCAGGGCGCTACGGTGGTGAAGGTGTTCCTGATCACAGGGGGATCTGCGTCGTCGAGAGCACCTGCTTGAGCACGATGAAGGACCGGATCTGGCGCACGCCCGGCAGGTAGAGCAGCTGCTCGGCGTGCAGGCGGTTGAAGCTCTCGCCGTCGCGCGTGCGCACGAGCATGAAGTAGTCGAACTCGCCGGTCACGACATGGCATTCCATGCAGCCGGAGATCTTCGCCGCGGCCTTCTCGAAGGCGCTGAAGGACTCCGGCGTCGAGCGATCGAGCACCACGCCGATCATCACCAGCATGCCGGCGCCGAGCGCCTGGGGATTCAGGAGCGCCACCGTCGCATCGATCAGCCCCGCGCGCTTGAGGCGATCGACGCGGCGCAGGCAGGCCGGCGGGCTCAGGTGGACCTTGTCGGCCAGCGCCACGTTGGAGATGGACGCGTCGGTTTGCAGCGCCCGCAGGATCGCCTTGTCGGTGCGATCGAGCGCGGGTGGGGGTGAGGCAGGCGACTCAGGGCGAGGACGAACTTTTGTTGCGCGGGATGTGGCCATTGTGCAATTCAACCCTTCATGAATCGATCATCGATGCTCGATCGTGCGTAAATAGATCGATATTCGCAACCCTGTGAACGCGCATTTTTCCTACGATGCAGGCGTCACCACATCGAGGATCACTGCCATGCAACTGAAGCGCTTCCCCCGCCATCCCCTGACCTTCGGCCCGACGCCGATCCAGCCGCTGAAGCGCCTGAGCGCGCACCTCGGCGGCAAGGTCGAGCTCTACGCCAAGCGCGAGGATTGCAACAGCGGCCTCGCGTTCGGCGGCAACAAGACGCGCAAGCTGGAGTACCTGATCCCCGAGGCACTTGCGCAGGGCTGCGACACGCTGGTGTCCATCGGCGGCATCCAGTCCAACCAGACGCGCCAGGTCGCCGCCGTCGCGGCCCACCTGGGCATGAAGTGCGTGCTGGTGCAGGAGAACTGGGTCAACTACTCGGACGCCGTCTACGACCGCGTGGGCAACATCGAGATGTCGCGCATCCTGGGCGCCGACGTGCGGCTGGACGCGGCAGGCTTCGACATCGGCATCCGGCCGAGCTGGGAACAGGCCATGGAGGACGTGCGCCGCGCGGGCGGCAAGCCCTTCCCCATCCCCGCGGGCTGCTCCGAGCATCCCTACGGCGGCCTGGGCTTCGTCGGCTTCGCCGAGGAGGTGCGCGAGCAGGAGGCCGCGCTCGGCTTCAAGTTCGACTACATCGTGGTCTGCTCCGTCACCGGCAGCACGCAGGCCGGCATGGTGGTCGGCTTCGCGGCCGACGGGCGCGCGCAGCGGGTCATCGGCATCGACGCATCCGCCAAGCCGGAGCAGACGCGCCAGCAGATCCTGCGCATTGCGCGCAACACCGCCGCACTGGTGGAGCTGGGCCAGGACATCAAGGACGAGGACGTGGTGCTCGACACCCGCTACGGTGGCCCCGAATACGGCCTGCCCAACGAGGGCACGCTGGAAGCCATCCGCCTGTGCGCGCGCCAGGAGGGCATGCTGACCGACCCGGTGTACGAGGGCAAGTCCATGCACGGGATGATCGACAAGGTGCGCCGCGGGGAGTTCGAGCCCGGCTCGAAGGTGCTCTATGCGCACCTGGGCGGCGTGCCGGCGCTGAATGCCTACAGCTTTTTGTTCCGCAACGGCTGAGCGGCGCTCACTCGCCGCCGGGTGAGGCGTGCGAACAGGCCATCAGGCCTCGGCTGCATTCAAAGCCGCCTGCACGTTGCGCTGCGTGCCGAGGATGTGTTCCTCCAGCAGCGCACACGCGGTGTCGACGTCGCGCCGCAGGGTCGCCTCCATGATCTTCCGGTGCTCGTTCGACTTGCGGCGCCCCGTCGTGCGAAAGCGCGCCGAGAAGCGCCGGTAGCGCTCGGCCTGGTCGAACAGGCTCGCGCTCCAGGCGCGCTGGCGCTCCGAGGGACAGGACGCGATCAGCGCGAGATGGAAGGCCCGGTGCAGCTCGCTCCAGCTGTCGTCCAGGACCACCGGCCCATCGCCGAGGCGCGATTCGGCCTTCTCCAGGCGGTGGTAGGCGGCCAGGATCGCGGCCTCCCAGGCGTCGTCGCCATGGCCGATCGCTTCCCGCAGTGCCGGCACGTCCAGCATCACCCGCATGCGGGTGATATCGGCCAGATCCTCGGCGGAGATCGCCGCGACGCGGAAGCCCCGGCGCTCGTCGGCGCGCACCAGGCCTTCCTGGGCGAGCCGGCTCAAGGCCTCGCGCAAGGGGCTGCTGGAAAAGCCATAGGCGTTCTGCAGTTCATCGAGCTTGAGCTTCGCGCCGGCGGCGTGGGTCCCCGCCAGCACGTCCTGGCGCAGGCGCCCGAAGGCCTGCTCGACGAGTGTGGGGGTGTAGTCCGTCCCTTCGCTGCCATGCATGGCGCTAGCTCCTTCGCGGGGCGCCGACCAGCACGAAGAGCATCGTCGCCGGCCGGTCGGACAGGTTGCGCCACGCATGCCGGTTGCCGTGCTGCACGACCACGTCGTGGCGGCGCAGCGGCACCTGCACGCCGTCGTCGAGCTCCAGCGTGATCTCGCCGTCCAGCACGATGTCGTAGTCGATGCTGTCGGTGGTGTGCATGCCCGGGTGCTCGGGCTCGAACTTCTCGGCCAGGCCCGGGATCCGCTGCGCGAACTCGGCGCCGAACGCGGCCGCGTCGAAGTCGGCACGCATCATCACGGCATCGGGCGGGAACACGACCGTCATCAGCCGGGTGCCGCCGGCACCGGGCACGAAACCCACGTCCACCGTGCGATCGGCCGGCGCACCGGCGCCGACGGCATCGCAGGCCTCGGTCGCCCACAGGAGCGCGTTGGCGAAGCCCGGCACGGTCTCGAACGCGCCCGCACGCGGCGCCGGCCCGTCCGACATCACGACCGCCTTGCCATCCGGGCCCGTGCCCGTTACCACTCGTCGGATCTTCATGGCGGGCCTCGCTCAGGGGTTGATGACGAAGTTGCTGAAGCCGCCGTTGCGGGTGGCGATGCCCGAGATGGCCTCGTTCACGCGGTCCAGCGGATAGCAGACATGCTCGAAGATCGACAGGTCCAGCGTTCCGGCCTCGGCCATGTCGGCCATGTCCTGGCCTTCGCCCGCGGTGAACCAGGCCGAGCCCTCGATGCTCTGCTGCTCGTCCATCATGGTGTGCAGGTCCATCCCGACCATGCCGGCGATGGCGCCGATGTTGAAGGCGCGGCCGCCGCGCTTGAGCGCACGGATGCCCTGCTGCATGGTCTCGTGCGGCGCACCCGGGCCCAGCGCGTCGATGAAGGTGTCCACGCCCAGGCCGTCGGTGCGCGCCTTGGCCCATGCGTCGATGGCCTCGCCGTTCGCGTTCGAGAACACCTCGATGCGATCCGGCGCCAACGCCTTCACACGCTCCAGCAGTTCCATGTTGCGTCCGGTGCCGAGGATGCGCGTGGCGCCCATGGCCAGGCCGAACAGCGCGCCGCCGAGGCCCAGCGTGCCGCTGATGCCATTGATCAGGACGCTGCGGCCGGGCCCCACCTTCGCCTTGCGCATGGCCGAGTACATCGTGCCCAGGTAGCCGAAGCGCGCCGCCTGGTTGAAGCTGACGTTGTCGGGGAGCTTCACCAGCGCGTATTGCGGCGCGATCATGTACTCGGAGAGGCCGCCGTACGGGTAGTTCTTGTAGAGCTTGAGGGAGTTCTGCGAGAAGCCGAAGTAGCCGCTGAAGGCGTAGTGCGTGCAGTTGATCAGGTCGCCGTTGCGGCAGGAGCGACAGCCGCCGCAGTACAGGCTCGGGTTCACGTACACGCGGTCGCCGGGCTTCCAGGTGTGGACGTGGGAGCCGACCGCCGTCACCTCGCCGGCCGGGTCCAGCCCGAAGACCGCTGGCAGCGGCGGCAGCGGCAGCTCGGGGAACCAGGTGGTCCAGTTCGCCAGGATGTTGCCCAGGTTCGGCACGATGCCGCACGCATGCACCCGCACTTGCACGTCGTTGGCGGCGGGCTGGGGGATGGGCAGTTGCTCGATCTCCATCGGGGCGCCGACCTTGTGCAGTCGCGCGGCTTTCATCATCGGCATGGATGTCTCCTTTAAATGCATAACTTCGATTTTGTGCATTTTTCAGCAGCAGCCCGCCGGCCGGCATCCGGAGGAACCCTTGGTGCGCAAATTATTATTTTTATGCACAATTTTACATTTCTGCATTCGGAGACCGCCCAATGAATCCCATTCCCGGCCCCCCTGTGGAGGTGGCCATCGTCGGCTTCGGCCCCGTCGGCGCCACACTGGCGGCATTGCTCGGCCGGCGCGGCCGGCGCGTGGCCGTGTTCGACAAGTCGCAGCAGATCTATCCGCTGCCGCGCGCCTTCGCCCTGGACCACGAGGCGATGCGCACCTTCCAGGAGATCGGCATCGCCGGGGCGCTGGCGCCGCACATGACGCCCTACCGCCCCACGATCTACCAGGGCGCGGACGGCGAGCCGATCCAGCACTTCGACATGGGGCCCTCGCCCTACCCGCTGGCCTGGGCACCGTCCTATACCTTCAACCAGCCGGCCCTCGAGGCGTCGCTGCGCCGTGCCGTGGGGCTGATGCCTTCCGTGTCGGTCCACCTGGGCCATGAAGTCGGCTCGCTGGAGGACGACGGCGAGCACGTGCGGCTGTCCGTGCGCGCGCCGACCGGCAGCTCGGGCGAGGTCCGCGCGCGCTATGTGATCGCCTGCGACGGTGGAACCAGCCCCGCGCGCAAGCAGCTCGGGCTGCAGCTCAAGAGCCTGGACTTCGACGAGCCCTGGGTGGTGATCGACATGCACATCGACGAGGACGTGCTCGAGCGCCTGCCGGCCACCAACATCCAGTACTGCAACCCGGCCCGGCCCTGCACCTACGTGGTGGGGCCCGGCACGCACCGGCGCTGGGAGTTCCTGCTGCTGCCGCACGAGACGGGGCAGCGCGACATGCCGCACGAGGCGATCTGGAAGCTGCTGGCGCCCTGGCTGGCCCCGCACGAGGCGCGCATCTGGCGCGCCGCGACCTATCGCTTCCACGCCGTGGTCCTCGACCCCTGGCGCCGGGGACGCGTGCTGCTCGCCGGCGATGCGGCGCACCAGATGCCGCCCTTCCTCGCCCAGGGCATGTGCCAGGGCCTGCGCGATGCGACCAACCTGGCCTGGAAGCTGGACTGGGTGCTGCGCGGCGAAGCCCCCGAGTCGCTGCTGGACAGCTACGGCACGGAGCGCGGCCCCCAGGTCGAGGAAACCACCCGCACCGTCAAGCGCCTGGGCCAGATCATCTGCGAGCGCGATCCCGCGCGCGCCGCGCAGCGCGACCAGGGCCTGCGGGCGCAGCAAGGCGGCAAGGTCCGGGTGCAGCTGCGGCAAAGCCTGCTGCCCGGCGTGCGCCACGGCCTGGTCGAACCCGGCCACGACGCCGCCGGGACGCCGTTCCCGCAAGCAGTGGGCAGGATCGACGGCCATGGCGCCGCGGAGATGATGGACGACCTCCTGCCGCGCGGCTTCCTGCTGTTCCTGCGCGAGACCCCCGCGCCGGCTCAATTGCGGACGTTGCGAAGCGGCCTGGAAGCACTCGATGCCAAGGCCGTCTGCCTGCATGAGGCCAATGGCATCGAGGGCCTGCTCGGCTTGGCCGAGGCCGACGGCATGCTCGCCCGCTGGTTCGAGGCCCAAGGCTGCGGCGCGGCGCTGGTGCGTCCCGACCACATCGTCTACGGTGTGGCCGCGGATGTCGACGGCGCCGCGGAGCTGCTGGAGCGGGCGCGCCGGGCGGCCGGCTTGCGAGAGCCTTGTTCGCTGTCGGTCGACGCCGCTTCGGGTTAGGAGGCGAGCGGGTCTTGTTCGGCGTACTCCCGGTCCAGCAGGCCGCCGGTCGCCTTGAACCAGCAGATCGAGTCGTGCGCGGCGACGACCGCCAGCTTGACCTGCTCGGACGCAGCCGGGTCTGCCAAAGCCGCCCACTTGGCGCTATCGGCCGCCTGTTCGAGCTCGAATACGGCCTCGCGTTGACCGGGGGCAGCGTCGCCTTCCACCGCAGGCCGCGTTTTCGCAAACTTCCGCCGAAACTCGGCGACGACCGCCACGAGAACGGGGGATGCCATGCCGCCAGTCGCCAGCACGGCTTCAGCCGCGGTCAATCGGCTGTCGAGCTGGAGGCAAACCTGTTGCGCAATCGTTGTCGTCATGATGGTCTCCCGGTCAGGCCGGCCGCCCCACTGTAAAACAGCTCAGCGGCCGCCCTCCGAAAGTTAGGTGGCGCCTTCACGAATGTCCAGTGGTCGCTCCTCAAGAACCGACAACTTGCAAGCGCGCCGCGCCCTCGCCCGCTTGAAAGCGTCAGAATTGCCCTTATCATTAGCACTCGCTGAAGAGGAGTGCTAACAACACCCGCTTCCAGTGGCTGGGCAGGCGGCCATCAGGCCGCAGCCCGAACCAGAACCCCGTTTCTTATTCAGGAGATGCAATGAAACTTCGTCCTTTGCACGATCGCGTGATCGTCAAGCGCATTGAAAGCGAAACCAAGACCGCCTCGGGCATCGTGATCCCCGACAACGCCGCCGAGAAGCCCGACCAGGGTGAAGTGCTGGCCGTCGGTCCTGGCAAGAAGACCGACAAGGGCGAACTGGCTGCCATGAGCGTCAAGGTCGGCGACCGCGTCCTGTTCGGCAAGTACAGTGGCCAGACCGTCAAGGTCGATGGCGACGAACTGCTGGTCATGAAGGAAGACGACCTGTTCGCGGTCGTTGAAGCGAAGTGATTTTGCGGGACAGACCAGTCGAGCGCGAAGCGATCGCTGCTCTGTCCCCAACTGACTGGATCAACATTTTTTTCGGAGATATCTCATGGCAGCAAAAGACGTAGTGTTCGGCGGCGAGGCCCGCGCGCGCATGGTCGAAGGCGTGAACATCCTGGCCAACGCGGTCAAGGTGACCCTGGGCCCCAAGGGCCGCAACGTGGTGCTCGAGCGCTCCTTCGGCGCCCCCACCGTGACCAAGGACGGCGTGTCGGTCGCCAAGGAAATCGAGCTCAAGGACAAGCTCCAGAACATGGGCGCCCAGCTCGTGAAGGAAGTGGCCTCCAAGACCTCGGACAACGCCGGTGACGGCACCACCACCGCGACCGTGCTGGCTCAGGCCATCGTTCGCGAAGGCTTCAAGTACGTGGCCGCGGGCATGAACCCGATGGACCTGAAGCGCGGCATCGACAAGGCGGTCACCGCCCTGGTCGAAGAGCTGAAGAAGGCCTCGAAGGCCACCACCACCTCGAAGGAAATCGCGCAGGTCGGCTCGATCTCGGCCAACAGCGACGAGACCATCGGCAAGATCATCGCTGACGCGATGGACAAGGTCGGCAAGGAAGGCGTGATCACCGTCGAAGACGGCAAGTCGCTCGACAGCGAGCTGGAAGTCGTCGAAGGCATGCAGTTCGACCGCGGCTACCTGTCGCCCTACTTCATCAACAACCCCGAAAAGCAGAGCGCGATCCTCGAGAACCCGTTCGTGCTGCTGTTCGACAAGAAGATCAGCAACATCCGCGACCTGCTGCCCACGCTGGAGCAAGTGGCCAAGGCCGGCCGTCCGCTGCTGATCATCGCCGAAGAAGTCGAAGGCGAAGCCCTGGCAACGCTGGTGGTCAACACCATCCGCGGCATCCTGAAGGTCGTGGCCGTCAAGGCGCCTGGCTTCGGCGACCGCCGCAAGGCCATGCTGGAAGACATCGCCATCCTGACGGGCGGCAAGGTCATCGCCGAAGAAGTGGGCCTGACGCTCGAGAAGGTGACGCTGGCTGACCTCGGCCAGGCCAAGCGCATCGAAGTGGGCAAGGAAAACACCATCCTCATCGACGGCGCCGGCGCTGCAGGCGACATCGAAGCGCGCGTGAAGCAGATCCGCGTGCAGATCGAGGAAGCCACCAGCGACTACGACCGCGAGAAGCTGCAAGAGCGCGTGGCCAAGCTGGCCGGCGGCGTGGCGGTGATCAAGGTCGGTGCCGCCACCGAAGTCGAGATGAAGGAAAAGAAGGCCCGCGTCGAAGACGCCCTGCACGCCACCCGCGCGGCAGTGGAAGAAGGCGTGGTGGCCGGCGGCGGCGTGGCGCTGCTGCGCGCCAAGCAGGCCCTGGGCGACAAGGTCAAGGGCGACAACGCTGACCAGGACGCCGGCATCCGCCTGGTGCTCAAGGCCATCGAAGCGCCGCTGCGCGAGATCGTGTTCAACGCCGGCGGCGAAGCCAGCGTGGTGGTGAACGCGGTGCTGGCCGGCAAGGGCAATTACGGCTTCAATGCGCAGAACGACACCTACGGCGACATGCTCGAGATGGGCATCCTGGACCCGACCAAGGTGACCCGCACCGCGCTGCAGAACGCCGCTTCCGTGTCTTCACTGCTGCTGACGACCGAAGCCATGGTCGCCGAAGCGCCGAAGGACGAATCGCCTGCCGGCGGCGGCATGCCCGACATGGGCGGCATGGGTGGCATGGGCGGCATGGGCATGTAATCAGCCTGGCGCTTCAGCCAACAAAAAACCCCGCGGCGCGAGCCGCGGGGTTTTTTCATTGGGCGATTGAAGACCTCAGGCAACGGCGAGTGGCGGTGAGCCGTATTCGTTGCTCTCGGGCTGGCTCGGCTGCACCGCGAAGTACAGCAGCACCAGGTTCACCAGCGGGATCAGGCCCAGCAGCAGCCACCACCCGCTCTTGCCGATGTCGTGCAGGCGGCGCGCGCCGGCCGACAGCATCGGCAGCAGGAAGGCAAGGATGACGAGGCCATAGACGATCTCGTGAATGAAGCCGGCCACGATCGCGACGATCACATAGGCCAGCACGAACCACCAGTACTCGGACCGCGAGGCGCGGCCGCTGAAGTCCACGTACTTGCTGAAGCAGGTCTTGACGGCTTCTTGAAAATTCATCGAACAGCTCCTCTTGATAGTTCCCACGGGAAAACTCCCGCGGCCATCATAAGGGGCGGTCCGCCGGCTTTTGATGACGACGTGCGGCTAGCGCAACCGGGCCAGCAGGCCGGCGGTGGAGGCATCCAGCCCCGCGGTGTCACCCGAAGCCAGCCGTGGTTCGATGTCCTTGGCCAGCACCTTGCCGAGCTCCACTCCCCACTGGTCGAAGCTGTTGATCCCCCACAGCGCGCCGCTGGTGAACACCCGGTGCTCGTACATCGCGAGGAAGGCGCCCAGGACCTCCGGGTTCAGCTGGTCGAAGACGAAGAAGCTGCTCGGCCGGTTGCCCGGGAAGTTGCGGTGGCCGCCGGCGTCCTGCTTGCCGACCATCAGGGCCTGGGCCTGCGCGAGCGCATTGGCCAGCAGCTTGGGCTGGTGGCCTTCCAGGTCGTGCGCCGGCTCGCGCACGGCAATGAACTCCAGCGGAATCACGTCCGTGCCCTGGTGCAGCATCTGAAAATAGGCATGCTGCCCGTTGGTGCCGGGCTCGCCCCACAGCACCGGCGAGGTGCCCAGCGGCAGTGCGGTGCCGCTGGCGTCGACCTGCTTGCCGTTGCTCTCCATCTCGAGCTGCTGCAGGTAGGCCGGCAGGCGCTGCAGCGCGCTGTGGTACGGCGCAATGCTGCGGCTGGTGAAGCGGTGGAAGTTGCGGTACCACACGTCGAGCAGCCCCAGGCGCACAGGCAGGTTCTGCGCCAGCGGGGCGGTTCGGAAATGCTCGTCCATCGCGTGGGCGCCGGCCAGCAGGCGGCGGAAGCCCTCGGGGCCGATGGCCAGGGCGATCGGCAGCCCGATGGAGGACCACAGCGAATAGCGCCCGCCCACCCAGTCCCAGAAGCCGAAAGTGGTCTCGATGCCGAAGGCGCGCGCCGCCTCGACGTTGGTGGTGAGCGCGGCGAAATGATGCGCGATGTTGACGTTGCCGGACTGTTCGAACCAGCGCTTGGCCGAATGCGCGTTGGCCATTGTCTCGGCCGTGGTGAAGGTCTTGGAAGCGACCAGGAACAGCGTGTGCTCGGGCGCCAGGCTGCGCAGCACCCCGGCGAGTTCGTGGCCGTCGACGTTGGAGACGAAATGGAAGCGCTTGCCCGGCGCCACGTCGGCATCGAGGGCGCGCACCACCATCTGGGGCCCCAGGTCCGAGCCGCCGATGCCGATGTTGACGACGTCGGTGATGGTGTGGTCGGCGCGCACCCGCTCGGCATAGGCCAGCATGGCGTCGAGCGTGGAGTGCACCTGGGCCAGCTCACCCGCCAGCGAGGGCGGCACGGTCATCGAGGCCGGCGCGCGCAGCAGCGTGTGGAGCACCGCGCGGTCCTCGGTTGCGTTGATGTGCTCGCCCGCGAACATGGCGTCGCGATGCGCCTCGAGGCCGGCCTCGCGCGCCAGCGTCAGCAGCAGTTCCTCGGTCTTCGCGTCGATCAGGTTCTTGGACAGGTCGGCGAAGAGATGCGGCGCCGACTGGCTGAAGGCGCCGAAGCGCTGCGGATCGCCGGCAAAGGCCTGGCGCAGGTCGAAGCTGCGGCCGGCCGTGTCGTAATGCGCCTGGAGCCGGCCCCACGCCGGGGTGCGATCGCTGCGTGTTCGTGTCATGCGACCTCCTCCATCAGTTTTTCCAGCTTGACCGCGTCGGCCGCGAAGGCGCGGATGCCCTCGGCCAGCTTCTCGGTGGCCATCGCGTCCTCGTTGAGGGCGAAGCGAAAGGCCGGCTCGTCGAGCACCAGCTTCGGGATGTCGAGCGCCCGCGCGGCGTCCGCGTCCAGCGCGTGCGCCAGCGGCGCCTCGCTGGCGGCGAGCTCGCCCAGGAGTTCGGGGCTGATGGTCAGCAGGTCGCAGCCCGCCAGCGCGGCGATCTGGCCCACGTTGCGGAAGCTCGCGCCCATCACCTCGGTGCGGATGCCGTGCTTCTTGTAGTAGTCGAAGATCTGGCGCACCGACTGGACGCCGGGGTCGTTGGCGCCCGCGCGGGCCGCTTCGTCCCAGGTGCTGCCGGCCGCCTTCTTGTGCCAGTCGTAGATGCGGCCGACGAAGGGCGAGATCAGCTGCACGCCCGCCGCGCCGCAAGCCACCGCCTGCGCGAAGGAGAAGAGCAGCGTGAGGTTGGTGTGGATGCCCTTCTGCTCCAGCTGGCGCGCCGCCTCGATGCCTTCCCACGTGGCGGCGATCTTGATCAGCACGCGCTTCTCGGTGTCGACGTCCTCGGCACGGTAGAGCGCCACGATGCGCTCGGCCCGCGCCACGGTGGCGGCGGTGTCGAAGCTGAGGCGCGCATCCACCTCGGTGGACACCCGGCCCGGGATGAGCGAGAGGATCTCGGTGCCGAAGCGCACCAGGAGGCGGTCGATGATCTCGTCGGTCGCCAGCTGGCCATGCTTCTTCACCGCCTCGTCGAGCAGCGGCCGGTACTCGGCCTTCTGCACCGCCTTGAGGATGAGGGACGGATTGGTGGTCGCGTCCTGGGGCTTGAACTGGGCCAGCTGGCGGAAATCGCCGGTGTCGGCCACCACGGTGGTCCACTGTCGAAGGGCATCGAGTTGGTTCATGCAGCCATTATCCCGCCGCAAAACTACAGTTCGTGTGGTCCCCGGCTGACGAAGCGGGAGAGCCCCCGCGGCTACGGTCGGGCTTCGACCGACTCGAAGGAATGCTCATGTCCCGCCGCCATCCGCCCGAATCGCGACCCCGCGTCGTCTTCGACGACCGCGTCCACAGCGCGTCGATCGGCACCCTCGCCACGGCCTTCTGCGTCGGCGGCGCGCTGACCCTCCTGGCCTTTAACACTGCCCGCACCGCGCGCTCCGCGCGCCTGGCCGGCCCGGCCGACGGTGCGCCGCTGATGCGCGCGCCCCTGCAGGTGGTCGCCCCGGTCGACCTGCAACGCTACGTGGGCCTGTGGCACGAGCAGGCGCGCCTGCCCAACCGTTTCGAGAAACGCTGCACCGGCCCGGTCACGGCCGAATACACGCTGATGGAGGACGGCAGCGGCCTGCAGGTGCTCAACCGCTGCATCCTGCCGGACGGCCGCTTCGAGGAGTCGAGCGGCGTGGCGCGCGTCGCACCGGTCGCCGGGCAGCCCGGCGCCGGCCGGCTGGAGGTGTGCTTCGCACCGGAGTGGCTGCGCTGGCTTCCCATGGTGTGGGGCGACTACTGGATCCTCAGGCTCGACCGGGACTACCAGGTCGCGCTGGTCGGCACGCCGGACCGCAAGTGCCTGTGGGTGCTGTCGCGCGCGCCGCGGCTGGAAGACGCCGCGCTGCAGGCCGAGCTCGACTACGCGCGCTCGCTGGGCTTCGAGGTCGACAAGGTCGAGCGCACCGGCAGATAGGGCGCCAGCTGCGCCGGCAGCGCGCTCGGCGCCTCGCAGTGGATGGCCTGCCAGCCGAGCGACCGCGCCGCCAACACGTTGGCGGCCGAGTCGTCGATGAACACCGTCTCCGCAGCCTGCAGGCCATAACGCGCGGCGAGCAGCTCGTAGATCTCGGGCTGCGGCTTGATCATGCGGACGTCGCCCGAGAAGATGCCGCCGTCAAACCAGTCGAAGAAGGCATGGCGCTGCTCGAGCACGCGCGCATAGGGCACCGGCATGTTCGACAGGTAGTAGAGCCTGAGCGCCTCGCCGGCGTCGCGGCGCGCGCGCAGCTCGGCCAGCAGCTCGATGGTGACTGCGATCGGCTCCAGGCGCTCGCCCATCGGCGCCAGCGTGGTGCTGAGCCGATCCGCCGGCAGCGACAGGCGCAGCGCCATGCGCCCGATGGCGTCCTCCAGGCTGTGCGTGCCGCGGTCGAAGCCCAGCCAGTCCTCGTGATGGAACATCTCGCGCGCCAAGGCGTGCGCGGCCTGCGCCGTGGGCGTGTGCGGCGCCAGCACCGCATGCACCAGCGACACCGGCTCCCAGCTCAGCAGCACCGCGCCGAGATCGAACACAACGTTCTTCATGCCTGCTCGTTCAAAAACAAAAAGGTCCCGGGGGACCGGCCCGAAGCTTAAGCGAAGTCGCCGGCGCGACAGCGTCCGTTAACATTCGCAGGCGGGCTTCAAGCGCGAAACATCACCACGACAACACGGGTTCTTATCCATGAGTTTCGATCTCGTCCTCTTTGGCGGTACCGGCGACCTTGCATGGCGCAAGCTGATGCCGGCACTGTTCCAGGCCTTCCGTCACGGCAGCCTGCCCGAGGACGGCCGCATCATCGGCGTGGCGCGCGACGAGCTGTCCGACGACGGCTACCGCGAGCTGATCCAGTCGCGCTTCGCGGCGGTCGAGGGCGCCAAACGGCCGAGCCCGGAGGAGTTCAAGAAGTTCGCCTCCATGCTGTACTACCTGCGCATGGACCTGTCGAGGGCGCAGGACTACGCGAAGCTTGCCGACCTCCTCAAGCAGCGCGACGCGAGCACGGTCGTGATGTACCTCGCCACCGCGCCGGCTCTTTTCACGCAGGTGGTGGAGCAAATAGCCGCGGCCGGGCTCAACGGCCCCAAGACGCGCGTGGTGCTCGAGAAGCCGCTGGGCCACGACCTGGCCTCCAACCGCGCCATCAACAAGGCGGTGTGCAAGGTACTGGCCGAGCACCAGGTGTTCCGCATCGACCACTACCTGGGCAAGCCCTCGGTGCAGAACCTGTTCGCGATGCGCTTCGGCAACGCGCTGTTCGAGCCGATCTGGCGCCGCGAGCACATCGCCAACATCGAGATCACGATCGCCGAGGACCTGGGTGTCGAGAAGCGCGGCGCCTTCTACGACCAGACCGGGGCGCTGCGCGACATGGTGCAGAACCACGCGCTGCAGCTGGTCTGCGCCATTGGCATGGAGCCGCCGATCAACGCCCATGCCGACGCCATCCGCGACGAGAAGCTCAAGGTGCTGCGCGCGCTCAAGCCGTGGACGGCGGAATCCATCGGGCTGCACGCGATCCGCGGGCAGTACGCCGCCGGCACGGCCTACGGCGAGCGCGTGCCGGGCTACCGCGACGAGCCGGGCGTCGACCCCGAAAGCCGCACCGAGACCTTCGTTGCGCTGCGCACCGAGATCGCCAACTGGCGCTGGGCCGGCGTGCCGCTCTACATCCGCACCGGCAAGCGGCTGGCCTCGCGCGATGCACACATCACGGTCAACTTCAAGCCGACGCCGCACGCGATTTTCCGGGCGCCGACCAACGCCTTCAACAAGCTGGTGATCAACCTGCAGCCCCGGGACGGCCTGGAGCTGCACATGCTCGCGCAGGCGCAGGACGGTCGCCATCAGCGCAGCGGCAACGGTCCCCGCTACGCCGGGCCGCAGTTGGCACCGGTTCAGCTGGATCTCGACTTCGACAAGCGCTTCGGCTCCGAACGCGTGGGCGCCTACGAGCGCCTGCTGCTCGATGTGATCGACGGCCGGCTCAACCTTTTCGTGCGCAGCGACGAGCAGGAAGAAGCCTGGCGCTGGGTCGAGCCGCTGATCGACAGCTGGGCCTCGGATGGCCCGCCGCGCCCCTACGCAGCGGGCACCTGGGGGCCCAGCGCGTCGAGCGCGATGATCGCGCGCGATGGGTTTGCCTGGAGCGAAGAGCAGTAGGCGCCGCTCTCAGATCCTGCCTTCCTCGACGGCGTGGCAGGCCACCTGCACGCCGCGCAGCATCTGCAGCGGCGGGCGCTCGGCCTTGCAGCGCGCATTGGCATGCGGGCAGCGCGGATGGAAGGTGCAGCCGGTGGGCGGGTTGAGCGGGTTGGGGACCTCGCCCTGCACCGGGGTGCGCGCATCGCCCGCGTGCTTCATCTTGGGGATGGCCTCCAGCAGCATGCGCGTGTAGGGATGCTGCGGCGCCTCGAAGAGCTTGGCCTTGTCCGCCACCTCCACCAGCCGCCCGAGGTACATCACGCCGACCTGGTCGGCCACATGGCGCACAACTGCGAGGTTGTGCGAAATGAAGAGATAGGTCAGGCCGCGCTCGCGCTGCAGGTCCTTCATGATGTTGAGGACCTGGGCCTGCACGCTGACGTCCAGCGCGGAGGTGGGCTCGTCGCACACCAGGAACTCGGGCTGAGTGGCCAGGGCCCGGGCGATGGAGATGCGCTGGCGCTGGCCGCCGGAGAACTGGTGGGGATACTTGACCATGTCCAGCGGGCTGAGGCCGACGGACTGCAGCAGTTCGCCGACGCGCGCCTTCAGCGCGGGGCCTTCCTTCAGGATCTCGTGCTCGCGCAGGGGCTCGCCGACGATGTCCTCCACCAGCCAGCGCGGGTTGAGGCTGGCATAGGGATCCTGGAAGATCATCTGGATGCGGCGGCGCAGCTTGCGGCCCTCGGCACTCTTGAAGGCGGCATGAGCGTCCTGGCCATCGAAGTGCATGCCGCCGCGGGTGGGCTCGTACAGGCCCACCAGCAGGCGCGCGACGGTGCTCTTGCCGCAGCCGGATTCGCCGACCAGGGCCAGGGTCTTGCCGCGCTCGATGGAGAAGCTCACACCGTCCACCGCGTGCAGCAACAAGCGCGGCTTGCGTTCGAGCACACGGTTGAGCCAGGGCGGGGAAACGTCGAAGACCTTGGCCAGATCCTGGGCTACGACCAATGCGCTCATGCTGCGATCCCATCGACCGATGACGTGCTGTGCGCATCGTGCAGCCAGCATGCGGCCCGGGTCGCGCCGGCGTTGAGCAGGTCGGGTCGCTCGACCAGGCAGCGGTCGAAGACGCGCGGGCAGCGCGGGTTGTAGGCGCAGCCGCGCGGAATGGCGTTCAGGCGCGGCATGGCGCCGTCGATCTGGTTGAGGCGTTCGCGGTCCATCGTCATGTCGGGGATGGCGGCCATCAGGCCCGAGGTGTAGGGATGCGCGGGCTGGTGGATCACCTCCTGCACCGGGCCGATCTCGGCGATGCGGCCCGCGTACATCACGGCCACGCGGTCGCAGGTCTCGGCGATCACGCCCATGTCATGGGTGATCAACATCACCGCCGCGCCGCGCTCTTTGCAGATGCGCTTGAGCAGCGTGATGATCTGCGCCTGGATCGAGACGTCCAGCGCGGTGGTGGGCTCGTCCGCCACGATCAGCTTGGGCTCCGCGGCCAGCGCCAGGGCAATCACCACCCGCTGGCGCATGCCGCCGGAGAACTGGTGCGGGTAGTGGTCGATGCGCTGCGCGGCGCCGGGGATGCCAGTGTCCTGCAGCAGGCCAATGGCGCGGCGGCGCGCTTCCTCCTCGCCCACAGGTAGGTGGGTGCGGATGGTCTCGGTCAGCTGCCGGCCGATGGTGTAGAGCGGATTGAGGGAGGTCAGCGGGTCCTGGAAGATGGCGCCGATCTTGCGCCCGCGAATGTGGCGCATGGCCTCGTGGCCCAGGTTGTCGATGCGCTGGCCTTCCAGCACGATCTGCCCGGCGGCCACGCGCCCGGGCGGCTCCAAGAGGCCGATGATGGCCGCGCCGGTCAGGGACTTGCCCGCACCCGACTCGCCCACCACGCCCAGGATCTCGCCCGGCGCGATCTCGAAGCTGATGTCGTCCAGCGCGCGCAGCGTGCCTCGGCGATGCGGGAACTCGACCATCAGGTTGCGGACTTGCAGAAGACTCATTCGGTGTACTCCTGCCTTCAGCGCAGTCGGGGGTTGAGGGCGTCACGCAACCAGTCGCCCAGGAGGTTCACGCTGAGCGCGATCAGGATCAGCATCAGGCCGGGGAAGACGGTGATCCACCATTCGCCCGAGAACAGGTAGTCGTTGCCGACGCGGATCAAAGTGCCCAGCGAAGGCGAGGTCGGCGGCACGCCCACGCCCAGGAAGGACAGCGTCGCCTCGGTGATGATCGCGGTCGCGACCTGGATGGTGGCCAGCACCAATACCGGGCCCAGCACATTGGGCAGCACGTGCCGGCGCATGATGCGAAGCGGTGCGACGCCCGTCACGCGCGCCGCCTGCACGTACTCCTTGTTGCGCTCGACCATGGTCGAACCGCGCACCGTGCGCGCGTACTGCACCCAGCCGGTGAGCGAGATCGAGATGATCAGCACGCTGAAAGCCACCGTGTCGTGCGCGTTGGGGAACAGCGCGCGTCCCACGCCGGCGATCAGCAGCGCGACCAGGATGGGCGGGAAGGACAGCATCACGTCGCACACGCGCATCAGGAAGGCATCGAGCCATCCGCCCCAGAAGCCGGCCAACAGGCCCAGCAGCACGCCGACCATGACCGACAGCACCACCGAAACCATGCCGACGACCAGCGAGATGCGTGCGCCGTAGATCAGCGCCGAGAGGATGTCGCGCCCCTGGTCGTCGGTGCCCAGCAGGTACTTGGTCGTCCCCTCTGCTTCCCAGGCGGGCGGCAGGCGCGCATCGCCGAGCTCGAGGGCGGCGAGGTCGAAGGGGTTGTGCGGCGACACCCATCCGGCAAAGATCGAACAGAAGACGCAGACGAAGGCGATTGCCGCCGCGAGCATCGCGACCGGCGAGGTGCGGAAACTGTGGCCGATGTCGCTGTCGAGCCAGCGGGCCAGTGTCTTTTTCATCGGGAGGCCTAAAAAGTGGGCCTGCATCGCAGGCCCTCGGAGTCATGTGCCGTCAAGCCTTCAGGGCTTGGCGGGGCCCTGGATGCTCATCCACTTGAAAGGCATGAAGTTGTCGGCCCGCTGCGTCAGCGCGACCTTCTTGCTTACGCCCCAGGCCAGTGACTGCTGGTGCAACGGCAGGTGGCCGATATCGTCCGCATGGATCTTGAAGGCTTCCTGGATCATCGCCATGCGTTCCGTCTTGTCGGTGCTCGACTTGATCTTTCCGATCAGTTCGTCGAGCTTGGGATTGCAGTACGAGCCGAGGTTGAACTGGCCGTCACCCGTCTTGTCGTCGGGGCAGCGCATCAGCGCGTCGAGCGCGTTGTGCGAATCGTAGGTGGTCGGCGTCCAGCCGAGCAGGTAGAAGCTGGTGTCGCGGCGCAGGATCTTGGGGAAGTACGTGCCCTTGGTCTCGGCCGCGAGATTGATCTTCACGCCGATCCGCGCGAGGTTCGCGGCCACCGATTGGCAGATCTGCCCGTCGTTGACATAGCGGTCGTTGGGGCAGTTCATCGTCACCTCGAAGCCGCTCGGATAGCCGGCGTCCGCCAGCAGCTTCTTGGCGCCCTCGACGTCCTGCGGCAGGCGCTTGTCCTGCGCCTCGGTCCAGCCATTGATACCGGGGCCGACCATCAGTCCCGTGGGCCGCGAGGCGCCGCGCATCACCGTGCGCTGGATCCCGGCGATGTCGATGGCCTGGTAGAAGGCCTGGCGCACGCGCTTGTCCTTGAAGGGGTTCTTGCCCTTGACGCTCGAGTACAGCAGCTCGTCGCGCTTCTGGTCCATGCCCAGGAAGATGGTGCGCAGCTCGGGGCCGACCACCACCTGCGCGTTCGGGCTGGCATTGATGCGCGCGATGTCCTGCACCGGCACCGGCTCCATCACGTCGATCTCGCCCGACATGAGGGCCGCTACGCGCGTCGCCGAATTGGCGATGGGGGTGAAGATCACCTCCTGCACGTTGCCGTCGATCTTGCCCCAGTAGGTGCCGTTGCGCACAAACACCGTGCGTACATTGGGCTGGCGCTCGCGCACGCGGAACGGCCCCGTGCCGTTGGCCTTGAACGAAGCGGTGTTCTCGATGCCCTTGCGGCGGTCGACGGGCTTCTCGGCCTTGTTCTCCTCGCACCACTTCTTGCTCATGATCGCGAGGTCCGACAACACGTCCGGCAGGATCGGGAACGGCCCCTTGGTCTCGATGTCGACCGCGTGGTCGTTGACCTTGCGCACTTCCTTGATGTCGTTCACCTTGGCCTTCACGTCCGAGCCGTCGCCGGCCGCACGCGTGATGCTGAAAAGGACGTCATCGGCTGTGAAGGGAGTGCCGTCGTGAAACTTGACGTTCTTGCGCAGTTCGAAGCGCCACACCGTCGGAGAGGTCTGGCGCCAGGAGGTGGCCAGCGAAGGCGCGAGGCTCAAGTCCTTGTTGCGATCGGTCAGCGCGTCGTACACGTTAAGGTCGACTGAGAGCTGCAGCGACTCGTTGAGCGAGTGCGGATCGAGCGAAAGCGCATCACCCTGATTCGCGACGCGGATCGTCTGCGCGCCCGCGGGGAGGCAGAGCAAGCCCAGCGCGGACATGACGGCCATCGCGGCCAGCTTGTTTCTCAGGTTCATGGAAGCACTCCTCGGGTTGAAAACGTTCAAGACGCCACGGATGCGGCCACGCTCTTGGCGGGCCGGTCCACGGCGTTCAGTGGCATGCCCTGCTCGACCAGGCCGGCATGCAGGGCGGCGCCGAGCGGCAGGATCTCGTCGTTGAAGTCGTAGCGGCTGTTGTGCAGGAATGCGCCGCCGCGAGCGTCCTGGCCGATGCGCATGTAGGCGCCGGCCTTCTTCTGCAGCATGAAGGAGAAGTCTTCGGCGCCCATGCTCGGCTCCATGTTGCGCTCGACGTTGTGCGCGCCCACCAGGGACTGCGCGACATCGCCGGCGAACAGGGCCTCGGGCGCGGTGTTGATGGTGGCGGGGTAGATGCGCTCGAACTTGACCTGCGCCGTCGCGCCGAAGCCGGCCGCGACCGCGGAGCACAGTTCCACCAGCCGCTGCTCGACCTGCGCCTGCACGCGGATGCTGAAGGTGCGCACCGTGCCCACCAGCGTCGCCTTGCCGGGCACCACGCTCATGGCGCCGAGGTCGCCGGCCTGCACCGCGCAGATGCTGATCACGGCCGCGTCGATGGGCCGCACATTGCGCGAGACGATGGTCTGCACGGCCGTGATGATGTGGGCCGACACCAGCACCGGATCGACGGTGAGGTAGGCATGCGCGCCGTGGCCGCCCTTGCCCGCGATCTCGATGGTGATGCGGTCGGCGGCCGCCATCATCGCGCCGCGGTTGATGCCGACCGTGCCGGCGGGCAGGCCGGGCCAGTTGTGCATCGCGTAGACCGCGCTGACCGGGAAGCGGTCGAACAGGCCGTCCTCGATCATCGCGCGCGCGCCGGCGAAGCCTTCCTCGCCAGGCTGGAAGATCAGCACGGCGGTGCCGTCGAAGTCGCGGGTCTCGGCCAGGTAGCGCGCGGCGCCGACCAGCATGGCGGTGTGGCCGTCGTGGCCGCAGCCGTGCATCAGGCCCTTCTTCGCGGAGCGCCAGTTGAAGTCGTTGTCCTCGCACATCGGCAGGGCGTCCATGTCGGCGCGCAGGCCGATCATGCGACCGCTGGCCGTGGAGCGGCCGCGGATCACGCCGACCACGCCGGTCTTGCCGATGCCCGGATGGATCTCGTCGACGCCGCAGGCCCGCAGCGACTCCTGCACGCGGCCGGAGGTGTAGATCTCCTCGAAGCCGAGCTCGGGGTGGGCGTGCAGGTCGCGCCGGAAGGCGGTGATCTCGGGATGGAAGCGCGCGATGTGCGCGAAGGCCCGTCCCGAAGCCTGGAAGCGGGGGCTGCTGTCCATCGTCAATGCCCTCCCGCCCTGCCGATGCGCAGCCGTGGGTCGACCACGAAGTACAGCAGGTCCACGACCAGGTTGATGACGACGAAGATCAGCGCGATCAGGCACAGGTAGGCGGCCATCACCGGGATGTCGGCGAAGGTCACGGCCTGGATGAAGAGCAGGCCCATGCCGGGCCACTGGAAGACCGACTCGGTGATGATGGCGAAGGCGATCAGGCCGCCGAGCTGCAGGCCGGTGATGGTCATCACCGGCACCAGCGTGTTCTTGAGCGCGTGGCCGAAGTGGATGGCGCGGTCCGACAGGCCGCGTGCGCGTGCGAACTTGATGTAGTCGGTGCGCAGCACCTCCAGCATCTCGGCGCGCACCAGCCGCATGATCAGCGTGAGCTGGAAGATGGCGAGCGTGATGGCCGGCAGCACGATGTGCATCCAGCCGTCGGCGCGCAGCAAGCCGGTGCTCCACCAGCCCAGCTGCACCGTCTCGCCGCGGCCGAAGCTGGGGAACCAGCCGAGCAGCACGGCGAAGACGAGGATCAGCAGGATGCCGATCAGGAAGGTGGGCAGCGAGACGCCCAGCAGCGAGATCGTCATGAACACCTGGCTCATGAAGGTGCCGCGCCGCAACGCCGTGTAGACGCCCATCGGGATGCCGACCGCGAGCGCCAGGAAGGCGGCGACCAATGCCAGCTCGAGCGTCGCCGGGAAGCGCTCGCCGATCAGGCGCGAGACCTTGCTGCCCTGGCGCAGGCTCAGGCCGAACTCGCCCTGCGAGGCATTGACCAGGAAGTGCCAGAACTGCACGAAGAAGGGTTTGTCCAGCCCGAGGCCGGAGCGCAGCTCGCGGATCTGCTCGGGCGTCGCATCCTGGCCGAGCAGGAACACGACCGGATCGCCCACGTATTGGAACAGGAGAAAGGCGATGAAGGCGACCGCGACCATGACGATCACGGCCTGGATCAGGCGGCGCAGTACGAAAGCAATCATTCAGCAGAGCACGTGTTCAAACGATGCTAGCAGAGCAAGCCGCATGCCCAAGAGGTGGTTCCCCGGGTTGCGGCTCGCCCAGGGCTCGACAGAAATGCAGCAGGCTCCAAGCGCGGATCAGTTCACCTTGATGAGGCGCCAATCGAGCCGGTTATCGGCGCGATGGACCACCTCGATGTTCTTCTTCATCGCCCAGGGGATGATCTGGTTGTGCAGCGGGATGTGCGAGACGTCGTCGTTCTGCAACTGCAGCGCCTCGGTCAGCAGGCGGTCGCGCACCGGGATGTCGGTCTCCGTCTTCACGCGGTCGACGAGCTGGTCCATCTTCGGATTGCTGTAGCGCCCGACGTTGTAGTTGCCGTCGCCGCCGCCGCCCACCGAGCGCGTGAGCGACTGCAGGCTGTAGAGCGCGTCGAAGGTCGGCACGCCCCAGCCGAGCATGTAGATGCTGGCTTCGAAGCGCTGGATCATCGGGAGTAGGTCACCAGCGGCAGCGTGCGCAACTTGGCCTTGATGCCGACGCGCGCCCACATGGCGGTCACCGCCTGGCAGATTTCCTCGTCGTTGATGTAGCGGTTGTTCGGGCAGGCGAAATCGACCTCGAAGCCGCCGGGATAGCCGGCGTCCGCCAGCAGCTTCTTGGCGGCCTCGACGTCATAGGGATGGCGCTTGTGCACCCCTTCGGTCCAGCCGTTGACCTGCGGCGCCACCAGGGCACCGGTGGGCTGGCTCAGGCCGCGCATGGTCACGCGGGTAAGGCTCGCGATGTCGATGGCCTGGTACAGCGCCATTCGGACACGCTGGTCCTTCAGCGGATTCTTGCCCTTGACGCTGGAGCCGGGCAACTCCTCGCGGAACTGGTCCATGCCGAAGAAGATGGTGCGGTTCTCGATTCCGTCGACGACCTTCAGGTTGCCGCTCTGCCGCAGGCGGCCCAGGTCCTGGGGGCTGGGGTCGAGCACGAAGTCGACTTCGCCGGAAAGCAGCGCCGCCGCGCGCGTGGCTTCCTGCTTGATGGGGGTGTAGACCACCTCGGTCACGTTCGAATCGTTCTTGCCCCAGTAGTGCGGGTTCTTCACCAGCACCAGGCGCTGGTCCGGCAGCCATTCCTTGACCATGAAGGCGCCGGTGCCCATCGCATTGCGATGGGCGTAGCTTTCCTCGGGGGTCTTGATGTCCTTCGGCTCGACGGACTTGTTCTTCTCCGCCCAGGCTTTGCTCATGATGCGCAGCTCGGTCAGCTGGTTCAGCAGCACCGGATTGGGGCCCTTGAGCAGGATATCGACCGTGTTCTCGTCGACCTTGACCACCTTGTCGATGCCCTGGGCATAGACCGCGTAATTGGAGGTCTTGGCCATTGCGCGCGTCAGCGAATACACGACGTCATCGGCCGTCAGTGCAGATCCGTCGCTGAACTTGACGCCGCTGCGCAGGGTGAACCGCACCTGCGTCGGGGACACATTCTTCCAACTGCTCGCCAGCTGGGCCTCGGGCTTGAAGGTCTTGCTGTTGTAGTAGACCAACGAGTCGTAGATGGCCGCATGCACGCCATTGCCCAGGGCATTGTTCTGCGAGTGGATGTCGAGCGTGGGGATGTCGCTTGCACTCGACCACTTGAAGGTCTTGGCATGCACCGCAGGGCCCGCCAAAACGGCGCCCGCGAGGGCGAGGGCAACGGGAAACACTACGCGCTTGGAACCCATGGTTAACCTTCCGTCACAAGTCAAAACGCGGACTATGCAACACCCGGGCCAGCTTGAGAGACGGGAGAACGCTGACCCAAGGGATATCCCTGTTCGCGAAAGCCCGGAAAAGAAAAAAGCCGCCCGACTTTCGTCGGGCGGCTTTCAAGACTTCCCATTCAAAGCTGGCTTGCGCCAGCTTCAGATCAGAAAGCGTGACGGATACCGAAGTCGTAACCGGTCGAGGTCTTGGGCGCGTAGGCCGCGCCGCCGAAGCTGGTCACGAACGACGGGCCACCCAGGGTCAGGCCAGCGCCATTCTTGTTGCGGATGCGAGCCACCGTCGCGTACAGGGCCGTACGCTTCGACAGGTTGTGCACGTAGCCGATGGCGAACTTGTTGGCCTTCGGATCATCGGTCGTGACGAACGGCGTGACCGGCAGGTTGAAGTCGTACTTGACAGCCGAGTAAGCCACACGGATCAGGCCGGGGCCGACGGGCACGGTCGCGCCGAGCAGCCAACCCTTCAGGTCGATGTCGGTCGGCTGGGCGAGCAGGAAGCTGTCGGTGTCGACTTCGTTCTTGGCCTTCGACACTTCACCGAAGAGCTTCACGACGCCGAAGTCGTACGAAGCGCCCAGGTTGAAGGTCTTCACGTTGGTCGTGGTGCCGACGAAGAAGTTGTCGCCGATGGTGCTTTGACCATAGGCGGCAGCCACGTCCAGCGGGCCGTTGGCGTAGCCGAAGCGGCCGCCGACGTAACGACCGGTGCGCTGGGTGTTCAGCGCGGTCGGCGTCAGGGTGCCCGGATCGAACTTGTCACGCTCGTGGAAGGCGTACATCACCTGGCCATAGAAGCCACCGAGGTTCGGGGGCAGGAAATAGCCGATGGAGTTGCTGGAACGAACGTAGTTGCTGCCGGTCACGTTGGTGAAGCCGGGGACGCTCGTGGTGCCGCCGCCGAGCCAGGTGCCGAAGCCGGTGTTCGCGGTGCTGATCAGGTTGGTGCCGACGCCGTTGGTGCCGAAGGGGTCGAACACGGTGTCGTTCCAGAACGTCGGGGTGTAGTCACGGCCCAGACGGAGTTCACCGAAACCACCCGACAGGCTCACGGTCGAGCGACGAGCGAAGGTCGCAACGCCTTGCTGGCCGTCGTCGTTGGAGATCGGGGCTTCGAGCCAGAAGCTGGCTGCCAGGCCACCACCGAGGTCTTCCGTACCGCGGAAGCCCAGACGGCTGGAGTTGTAACCCGAGTTCGCCAGAACGGTGCGCTTGACCTTGATGCTGTCAACCAGGAAGGGGTTGGTCAGCGACGGGATCGCGAGATCCGACTTGTTCGAGTAGCTGCTGACAGAAGCGTCAACCACGCCGAACAGCGTCACGGACGACTGCGCCGAGGCAACACCGGCAACAGCCAGAGCAGCCAGGGCAACTAGAGATTTTTTCATTGCAAGTTTCTCCAAGGTTAAACATAGGGCTCCGGTGCGAAGGGCTCACCGTGACTGGCACTTCTGTGCACCCACCGGACCCCGGGCCAACCTCCTTTTGGGAAGTTGTCGCTATTGCACCAGAGCGGCTTCGTCTGGGCAAAACAAATCGCCCGAAAACGCAGCCGGCTCCGCCGTTTCGTTGCAGTAGTGCAACAAAGCACTAACTGCCTGCAAGATCTCGCGATATGAAACAAGACCTGCCGTGCAAGTGACCTATTGCGCATCGGTTCCAATCGCCCCATGACCTCCTCGCTCGACGCCGTCCTCGGCACCGCGGATGCGGCCCTGCGCACCCTGTTTGCCAAGCCCCATGCGACCCGCGCCGCGCCGCTCCCGGACAGCCCAGACGGCGTGCTGAGCGAAGCCGAGCGCCGGGAAGCCGGGGCGTTGATGCGCGTGAATCATGTCGGGGAGGTTTGTGCCCAGGCCTTGTATACGGCGCAGGCGGCCGTCACGCGCGATCCCAAGCTGCGGGCGCACTTCGACAAGGCCGCGCGCGAGGAAACCGATCACCTCGCCTGGACGCAGCAGCGGCTCGAGGAACTGGGAGCACACCCGTCGGTGCTCAATCCGCTCTGGTATTTGGGCGCATTCGGGCTTGGTCTCGTGGCCGGCCGGCTCGGCGACCCGCTGAGCCTGGGTTTCGTGGCAGAGACCGAGCGGCAGGTCGAGGCCCATCTGGACAGCCACCTCGACCGTCTTCCCGCAGCCGATACGGCCTCGCGGGCGGTAGTCAATCAGATGAAGCTGGACGAGGCGCGCCATGCGGCACAGGCCTGGAGCGCCGGCGCGCAGGAGCTGCCGGCGCCGGCCAGGGCCCTGATGCGTCTGGCCTCGCGCGTGATGACAACGGTCGCCCACCGCATCTGAGCGCCACCGGGGTTGCGCTCAGGTTTCGAACAGGTCGAAGCTGGTCGTGATCTCAGCCGTCTTGGCCAGCATGACGCTGGCCGAGCAGTAGGTATCGTGGCTCAGGGCGATCGCGCGCTCGACGGCCGCGGGCGGAATGCCCTTGCCTGCCACGGTGAAGTGCATGTGGATCTTGGTGAAGACCTTCGGATCTTTCTCTGCCCTCTCGCTGCTCAGCTTGACACTGACGCGCTCAACTTGGTGCCGGCCGCGCTTGAGGATGAGCACTACGTCGTAGGCGGTGCACCCGCCGGTGCCGGCCAGCACGGTTTCCATCGGCCGGGCCGCGAGGTTCTGCCCACCGTTCTCCGGCTTCGACGGGTCCGGCGCGCCATCCATCATCAGGACATGGCCGCTGCCGGTCTCGGCGACGAAGCCCATGGCCGATCGCGCCCCCGCGTTGCCTGTCCAGCTCACTGTGCATTCCATCCTTGCAGGCTCCAGAAGTCGCGACGCACGACAAGGAAAAATCACGTCGGCGTCGATTTGTGTTGGAAAAGCGTCACTCGCTTGTTGCATTGCAACAATGAGTCGGTATACTTTATTTCATCGCACACGAATTCGTGTGCACCGGTTGTCTCCTCCACCCTCCCAATTGGTGGATTTAGCCCCGAGCCGCAAGGCCCGGGGCTTTTTTCTTGCCCGCGCCTGCGGGCGAGGATGGCAGGCCTATGATCGCGGCCCTATGTCCACACCGCCCGCTCCGCTTTCGCCCGCCGACTACCTGAAGAAGATCCTTACGGCCCGTGTCTATGACGTGGCGGTAGAGTCCGCGCTCGAGCCGGCGCAGGCCCTGAGCGCGCGGCTCGGCAACACGGTGCTGCTCAAGCGCGAGGACCAGCAAGAGGTTTTCAGCTTCAAGCTGCGCGGGGCCTACAACAAGATGGCTCACCTGAGCCCGGAGCAGCTCTCCAAGGGCGTGATCTGCGCATCGGCCGGCAACCATGCCCAGGGCGTCGCGCTCAGTGCCCGCAAGCTCGGCGCGCGCGCTGTGGTGGTGATGCCCGTGACCACGCCGCAGCTCAAGATCGACGCCGTGCGCGGGCTCGGCGGCGAAGTGCAGCTGCACGGCGACAGCTACTCCGACGCGTATGGCTACGCGCTGGAGCAGCAGAAGCTGCACGGCCTCACCTTCGTCCACCCCTTCGACGACCCCGATGTCATCGCCGGCCAGGGGACGATCGCGATGGAGATCCTGCGCCAGCACCAGGGCCCGCTCGATGCGATCTTCGTCGCCATCGGCGGCGGCGGGCTGATCTCGGGCGTTGCCAACTACATCAAGGCCGTACGGCCCGAGATCAAGGTGATCGGCGTCCAGATGAACGATTCCGACGCGATGATGCGCTCCGTCGCCGCGCGCGAACGGGTGACGCTGCCCGACGTCGGCCTGTTCTCCGACGGCACCGCAGTCAAGCTGGTCGGCGAGGAGACCTTCCGGATCTCGCGCGAACTGGTGGACGAATTCATCACCGTCGACACCGACGCCGTCTGCGCCGGCATCAAGGACGTGTTCATCGACACCCGCAGCATCGTCGAGCCCGCCGGCGCGCTGGCAGTGGCAGCGATCAAGCAATACGTCGAGTCGCACGGCACGCGGGGCGAGACCTACGCGGCCATCCTCTGCGGCGCCAACATGAACTTCGACCGGCTGCGTTTTGTCGCCGAGCGCGCCGAGGTCGGCGAGGAGCGCGAAGCCCTGTTCGCGGTCACCATCCCCGAGGAGCGCGGCAGCTTTCGGCGCTTCTGCGAGCTGGTGGGCCAATTGCCGGGCGCCTCGCGCAGCGTGACCGAGTTCAACTATCGGATCAGCGACGCCAAGGAGGCGCATGTGTTCGTGGGTCTGACCACCCAGACGCGCGGCGAGTCGAAGACCATCATGGAGACCTTCCTCGCCCACGGCTACGGCTGCATCGACCTCACGCACAACGAGCTCGCCAAGGAGCACATCCGCCATCTGGTGGGCGGCCGAAGCAACCTGGCGCACGACGAGCGGCTGCTGCGCTTCGTGTTCCCCGAGCGGCCCGGCGCGCTGCTCAAGTTCCTGAGCCTGATGCGGCCGACCTGGAACATCAGCCTCTTCCACTATCGCAACCAGGGCGCCGACTACGGCCGCATCCTGGTCGGGCTGCAGGTTCCGGCGGTCGACCACGCCGCTTTCGAGGAATTCCTGCGGACGCTCGCCTATCCCTTCGTGGAGGAAACCGCCAACCCGGTCTACCGGCTGTTCCTGCAGGCCTAGAGGCCTTAGCGCCGGACGCCGCCCCGTGGAGGCGGCGGCGCCACCACGGGCGGAGGCGCGTCTGCCGCGGCCGGCGGCGGTGCGTTGACGGCCAGCGGCTGCGCCGGCAGCTGCAGCGTGAAGGCCGGCGCCGCGTCCACGCTCGCGCCGAGCGAGGCGGCACGGGCGCTGACCGAATGCAGCACGTAGCCATCGGCCACCTTGGCGCCGACGCGGAAGGGCCGCGGCGGCTTGCCGTCCACGACGATCAGCGCCGCCCCCTGTTGATCGGCGTCGGCCACCACCCCCAGCAGCTGGAAGCGGCTGGCGGCATCCGGCGTGGCCACGACCGTGGCCTGGCTCGGCACCGCACCCAGCATCTGCGCGACCGCTGCCGGATCCACGGTTGCCGCGGCGTTGCTGCTCAGCGCGGGCGGCGCGACGGCATCCGACGGCGACATCAGCCGCAGCCCCCAGAACACCACACTCGCGGCGGCCAGCGCCCACAGGGCGGTCGTCGCGGTGGCCGTAGGCCAGCGGGCGGGGGCGTAGGAAGCTGACATGGGGCCGGATTATCATGCAGCACAGGCGCCAACGCGCATTCTTCCCAGTCCCTCCTCCCGACCTTCATGCCCTTTCCTCACCGCCCTCTCGCGCGCGCCGTGCAGCGCGGCTTCACGCTGATCGAACTGATGGTCGTGCTGGTCATCATCGGCGTGCTTGCAGCCTTGATCGTGCCGAACGTGATCGAGCGTGCCGACGACGCGCGCGTGACCGCCGCGCGGACCGACGTCAACAACCTGATGCAGGCGCTCAAGCTCTACCGCCTCGACAACCAGCGCTACCCGACGGCCGAGCAGGGCCTGCAGGCCCTGCTCACGCGCCCCACCACGGGCCCGGCCGCGCCCAACTGGAAGCCCTATGTCGAAAAGCTGCCCAACGATCCCTGGGGCCGCCCCTACCAATACATGAACCCCGGCCTGAAGGGCGAGATCGACGTGTTCTCGCTCGGCGCCGACAGCCAGCCCGGCGGCGAAGGCAAGAATGCCGACATCGGCAGCTGGCAATAGGCGCGTCGCTCCCCGCTGCCAGGGCGCCCGCCGCCGCCACGCCGGCGGCTTCACCCTGATCGAGCTGCTGGTGGTGATCGCGATCATCGCGATCGCCACCGCGGGCGTTGGGCTCGCGCTGCGCGATACGGGCCAGGAAAGCCTGGACCGCGAAGCCGAGCGTCTTTCGGCCCTGCTCGAAGCGGCGCGCGCCCAGTCGCGCGCCAGCGGCATGGCGGTGCGCTGGCGCGTCACACCGCAAGAGGCGGCCAACTTCAGCTTCGACGGCCTGCCGTCCGGCACCCTGCCCACCCAATGGCTTTCCGCCGGCATCACGGCGCAGCCACTGATGGCGGACGGCTCGCCGGTCGCGGCGCTGCAGCTGGGGCCCGATCCGATCATTGCGGCGCAACAAGTGCTGCTCACGGCGGAGGGCCCCCCGGCGCGCACCCTGCGCATCGCGACCGATGGCCTGCGGCCCTTCGCGGTGGCTTCGCCATGAGACGCCGGGCCGCTCCCAAGTCGAATAGCACCGCAGTGCATAGCGCGGAGCTTGTCCAATGAAGCGCAGCGCAAGCCGCGGTTTCACCCTGGTCGAGGTGCTGGTCGCGCTCGGCATCATCGCGATCGCGCTGGCGGCTGGCACCCAGGCCACGAACGCGCTCACTCGCAATGGGCAGCGCCAGTCGGACCTGCTCCTGGCCCAGCTCTGTGCCGAGAACGAGCTGATCAAGGCCCGCCTCGCGCGCCAGATGCCCGCGATCGGCGATGCAGGCCTGGTCTGCACCCAGGCCAACAACAGCTTCGCTGTCACCGTCTCGACCACGCCCACGCTGAACCCGAACTTCCGCCGCGTCGACGTGCAGGTGCGCGACGCGTTCGACGCGCCTGTGCTGCGCCTGTCCACGGTCGTGGGACGCTTCTGATGGCAACAACGCGCGCCACCCGCGGTTTCACGCTGATCGAACTGCTGGTGGCGATCGCCATCATGGCGCTGCTTGCGCTGGTCAGTTGGCAAGGCCTCGAAGGCATGGCGCGCGCCCAGTCCATCAACCGGGAGCGCAGCGACGCCGTGCTCACGCTGCAGACCACGCTGTCGCAATGGACGGCCGACCTCGACGCCACGGTGACCCTGTCGCAGACGCGTCCCATCGACTGGGACGGCCGCGTACTGCGCCTCACGCGACGCAGCACCGACACGGCCCTGCCCGCGGTCTACGTGGTGGCCTGGACCCTGCGGGCCGACGCCACCGGGATGGCACGCTGGTACCGCTGGCAATCGCCCGGCCTCACGACCCGCCCCGAATGGCAGCAGGCCTGGGACCGCGCCGCCGCCTGGGCCCAGGACGGCGGCGGCAGCAACAACGAGCTGCGCGGCACCGAACTCGGCCTGGTGCCGCTGGAAGCCTGGCAGCTCTTCTACTTTCGCAACAACGCGTGGGGCCCGGCGGTCGGTGCCGCCGCACTCGGCGCCAACACGCCGCTGCCCGATGGCGTGCGCCTCGTGCTGAGCCTGCCGCCCGGCCCGGCGCTCGCCGGCCTGCTCACGCGCGACTGGGTGCGGCCCACCGCCTCGGCGACCAAATCCTCATGAAGCCGCCTGCCCGCATCGCATCACGACGCTCCCGCGGCGCGGCGCTGCTCACGGCCATGCTCACCGTCACGCTGGTCGCCACCTTCGCGGCGGCGGCGCTCTGGCAGCAATGGCGCGCCGTCGAAATCGAGGCGGCGGAACGGGGGCGGGTGCAATCGGCGTGGGTGCTGGTCGGCGCGCTCGACTGGTCGCGCCTGATCCTGCGCGAGGATGCCCGCGCCACCACGGCCGCCGGCGGCGGCGCTGACCACCTGGCCGAGCCCTGGGCCGTGCCGCTGGAGGAAGCCAAGCTGTCGAGCTTCCTCGCGGCCGACAAGAACATCGCCAGCGATGCGCTCGAGGGGCTGCCCGAGGCTTTCCTGCAGGGCCGCATCGTCGACGCCCAATCCAAGATGAACGTGATGAACCTGGTGGTGAACGGTGTCCCGGTGCCGGCCGAGATCGCCGCCTTCACCAAGCTGTTCGAGTTGCTGGGGCTGCCTGCGCAGGAGGTGCCGGTGCTCGCGGCCCAGCTCAGGCGCGCCCTGCCCCCGCCTGCAGCCACGGGTACGGGTACGGGTACGGGTACGGGTACGGGCACCACCACCGGTACCACCACCACTACGACCACTACCGGCACCGGCACCACCACCGGCACGCAGGCCACCACGGACAGCTCGGCATCCGGCCCGCTGCTGCCGCAGCGCACCGCCCAACTGGTCTGGCTGGGGCTGTCGCCCTCCACCGTTGCCGCGCTGGAGCCCTACGTCACCATCTTGCCCGAGCGCATGCCGCTCAACATCAACACCGCCAGCGCCGAAGCGATGGCCGCCAGCGTGCCCTCGCTCGACCTGGCGACGGCCAAGCGCGTGGTCGCGCAGCGCGCGTCGCGCTACTTCCGCACCCTGGAAGAGGCCAACAAGGTCATCGCACAAGGCTCCGGCCAATTCAACAGCACCCAGCACGCCGTGGCGACCCGCTTTTTCGAAGTGCAAGGCCGACTGCGGCTGGACAATGCCTGGGTCGAGGAGCACTCGCTGCTCCAACGCGACAACCTCGAACTTCGCATCGTCTGGCGCGAACGTGGCGCCGGCGCCACGTCCACGGCGCCGAAGTCTTGAAGCGGAAACCTTTGGTCACGCTTATCGGATTAAATGCGTCGAAGCGCCCACGCCGCGTGCTGAAGACGCTATCAAGTTTGTAGCGAGAGATGTGAACCATCCTCCTACAATGGCGACCCCCTATCCATCATGGCCCTGCTGCTCGTCACCGCCCCTCTTCCCCCAGCGCCTGCCGGCGGCGACTACGGCTGGGCGGTGTGGTCCAGCGACGGCCGCAAGCTGCGCTCCCAGGGCAGCGCGCCGCCGGCCCTGCTGCCGAGCGGCGACGAGCTGACCCTGGGCGTCCCGGCGGCTGCACTGTCCTGGCACCAGCTCACGCTGCCGCAGGGCAGCATGAGCGGCAATGTGCGCCTGCGCTCGGTGCTCAACGGCCTGCTCGAAGATCGGTTGCTCGACGATCCCGAGCAACTGCACTTCTCGCTGGAGCCCGACGCCCGCGCGGGCGTTCCCGTGTGGGTCGCCGCCTGCAACCGGCTCTGGCTGCGCGGCGTGGTGCAGGCGCTCGAGAGCGCGGGCCGCCGCGTCACCCGCATCGTTCCGGAGTTCACACCGCAGCCGGCGGGCGCGCCGCCGATGATCTTCGCCATCGGCGAGCCCGGTACCGCCCAGCTGGTGGTCTGCGACACCGAAGGCGTCACCCCTTTGCCGCTCGATGCCGCCGGCGCCGCGCTGGTCGGCACGGTGCCCGAAGGCACAGCCATGCTGGCCGAGCCGGCCGTGGCCGAGCTCGCGGAAAGCCTGCTCGGCCGCCGCGTGCCGATCGTCAAGCCGGCCGCGCGCTGGCTCCAGGCCAGCCGCTCGCCCTGGGACCTCGCGCAGTTCGATCTCGCCTCTACCGGCCGCGCCCGCGCCAGCAAGAAGCTGGCGGCGATCTGGCGCGCGGCGTGGCACGGCCCCGAATGGCGGCTCGCGCGCTGGGGCGCGCTGGTGCTGGTGCTGACGCAGCTCGTCGGCCTCAACGCGTGGGCCTGGAAGGAGCGCAGCGCGCTCGACAGCAAGCGGGCCGCGGTGAACAACATACTGAAGCAGACATTCCCCTCGGTGCAGCTGGTGGTCGACGCACCGGCCCAGATGGTGCGCGAGGTGGCGACGCTGCAGCAGGCCACGGGCGGGGTGTCCGCGATCGACCTCGAGCCCATGCTCGGCGCCGTCGCGACCAGCCTGCCGCCGGGCCGGGTCCCCAGCACCATCGACTACACCGCCGGCCAGCTGCGCCTGCGCGGGCTGGGCCTGCAGCCCTCGGAGGCCGGCAACGTCGCGGCCACCCTGTCGGCTCGCGGCTACAGCGCCCGCAGCGAGGGCGACCTGCTGCTGGTCCAGGCGGAGGCACCGCGATGAACTGGATCGAAACGCTCGAAGCGCGCTGGCAGGCCTGGTGGCCCGAGCTGGAATCGCGCGAACAGCGACTGATCGGCGCGGCGGCCGCGCTGGTGCTGCTGGCCCTGCTGTGGTGGGTGGGGCTGGCCCCGGCGCTGCGCACCCTGTCCGCGGCACCGGCGGAGCACGCCAAGCTTGACGCCCAGCTACAGCAGATGACCACCCTGCAGACCCAGGCCAAGGCGCTGCAGGCCCAGCCGCGTGCCAGCCGCGACGACGCGGTGCGCGCACTCGAAAGCTCGGTGCGCCAAAGCCTCGGGCCCAACGCGCAGTTGCAACCCGCTGCCTCGGGCGAAGGCGTCACGGTCGCCGTGCGCACGGTGCCGGCCGACACCCTGGCCCAATGGCTGGCCCAAGCCCGCAGCAATGCGCGCGCCGTGCCGCGCGAGGCGCACCTCGCGCGCACCGCGCAAGGCGCACCCGACGCGCCAGCGACAGGCGGCGCTGCCGCGGCGCGTGCCAGGAACGGCGAGCGCCCTGCCGTGCGCTGGGACGGCACGCTGGTCATGAGCCTGCCGGCCCGTTGAGCAATTTTCGATGGCCACGCGAAGCGACCCCTCCGCCCCCCGTGCCGCCACCGGCCGCGGCTGGGCCGTACTGGGCGTGCTGCTGGGCGCACTGCTGGCGTTCGCGCTCTACGCGCCGGCGCGCTGGCTGGCCGCGGGCCTGGCGAGCTGGAGCGACGGCCATCTGCAGCTGGTCAACGCACGCGGCACGGTCTGGAACGGCACCGCGGGCGTGGTGTTCGCCAGCGGCGCGGGCGGCGTCGAATCGATCTCCCTGCCCGGCACGCTTGCCTGGACCCTGCGCCCGCGCTGGGACGGCGTCGCTGCGGCGCTCGATATCCCCTGCTGCGCTCCCAAGCCGCTGCAATTCAGGGCCCGGCCGCGCCCCAGCGGGCTGCAGCTGTCGTGGGAGGACGGCCGCTCGCGCTGGCCGGCCGCCCTGCTCAGCGGCTTCGGCGCGCCGTGGAACACGCTCAAGCCCGAGGGCGTGCTCGACGTGTCGATGCAGGCCTTCGCGATGCAGTTCAGCGGCCCGCAGCTGCGGCTGGCCGGCCGCGCCACGCTCGACGCCACCGACATCTCCTCCAGCCTGTCGACGCTCAAGCCGATGGGCAGCTACCGCATCACCCTCGAAGGCGGGCCCTCGCCCACCCTGCTGCTGACCACGCGCGAGGGCAGTCTGCAGCTCAACGGCAGCGGCCGATGGAACGGCCGCTCCCTGCGCTTCGACGGCGAGGCCAGCGCCGCGCCGGGGCGCGAGGACGCGCTGTCGAACTTGTTGAACATCATCGGGCGACGCGAGGGCGCGCGCTCGATCATCACTCTGGGTTGACCATGAAATCACCATCGCACAGCGCCATGCGCCTCTGCACCGTCGCCCTCGCGGTGCATCTGCTGGCCTGCATGCCGGCCGCCTTCGCGCAGGAAGCCGCGCCGCCGCCGCGCCGCGGCGAGCCGATCACGCTGAACTTCACCAACGCCGAGATCGAATCGGTGGCGCGCACCATGGCCGTGGTGACCGGACGCGACGTGGTGGTCGACCCACGCGTCAAGGGCACGATCAACCTGCAGACCGACCGCCCGATTTCGCCCAACGCCGCCTTCAACCAGTTCGCTGCCGCGCTGCGCCTGCAGGGCTTCGCGATCGTGCAGTCCGAGGGGCTCTACAAGGTGGTGCCCGAGGCCGACGCCAAGCTGCAGAGCAATGCGGTGACCACCTCGACGTCCGCCACCGCCAGCCTTTCCGGCAACCAGATCGTCACCCAGGTCTTCAGGCTCAACTACGAGTCGGCGAACAACCTGCTGCCGGTTCTGCGCCCGCTGATCGCGCCCAACAACACGATCAACGTGAATCCGGGCAACAACTCGCTGGTGGTCACCGACTACGCCGAGAACATGCGCCGGCTGGCGCGCATCATCGCGGCGCTGGACGTGCCCAATGCCTCCGAGGTCGAGGTCATCCCCCTCAAGTATTCGGTCGCGACCGACCTCGTGCCGGTGATCACGCGGCTGGCCGAGGGCGGCTCCGCCACCGGGCCGGGGCAGCCCGCCGCGGCGCCGGGCACCGCCGATGCCTCCTTCCGCACCACCCTGCTGGCCGAGCCGCGCAGCAACGCGATCATCCTGCGCGCGGCCAACCCGGCGCGCTCGCAGCTGATCCGCACGCTGATCGCCCGCCTCGACCGTCCGCCCGTCGACACCGGCAACGGCGCCGCCGGCAACATCTACGTGGTCTACCTCAAGAACGCCGACGCGGTGCGCATGGCCACCACGCTGCGCGCCGCCCTCGCAAGTGCACAGGCCGGCAACCTGAGTGCCCAGGGCACCGCCGGCGCGACCCCTGTCGGAGCCGGGGCGCAGCAACAACAACAGCAGCAACAGCAGCTCAGCCAGCTGGCCGGCGCGGGAGGCGGACTGAGCGGCGCCACCACGCCGGTCAGCACCACCCCGCCGCCTTCCACCGGCGGGCAGATCCAGGCCGACCCGGCCACCAACTCGCTGATCATCAGCGCGCCCGATCCGCTCTACCGGCAGCTGCGCGCGGTGATCGACCGGCTCGACAGCCGCCGCGCGCAGGTGCTGATCGAAAGCCTGATCGTCGAGGTCAACGCCGACAAGGCGGCCGAGTTCGGCATCCAGTGGCAGACCGGCATCGGCAGCAGCGGCGACCGCAACGTCGGCGTGATCGGCACCAACTCGAGCCTGGGCGGCGCCAACATCATCGACCTGGCGGTCGGCCTGGCGACCCGCAACACGGCGACCCGGCCCTCCAGCGGCTTCAACTTCGGCATCGGCCACCGCTATGGCGACAACGGCCAGTACGTGCTGGGCTTCCTGGCCCGCTTCCTGGCGAGCAACGGCGAGGGCAACGTGCTGTCCACGCCGAACCTGCTGACGCTGGACAACGAGGAAGCCAAGATCGTTGTCGGCCAGAACGTGCCCTTCGTCACCGGCCAGTACACCAACACCGGCAGCAACACCAACACCGTCAACCCCTTCCAGACCATCGAGCGCAAGGACGTGGGCCTGACGCTGCGCGTGCGCCCGCAGATCAGCGAGACCGGCACGGTCAAGATGCAGATCTTCCAGGAGGTCTCCAGCGTGGTCGCCTCCACCGTGAACAACATCAACGGCCCGACCACGACCAAGCGCTCGATCGAGTCGAACGTGCTGGTCGACGACGGCAACATCATCGTGCTGGGCGGCCTCCTGTCCGACGAGTACTCGAACTCCCAGGAGAAGATTCCCGGCCTGGGCGACGTGCCGGTGCTCGGCAACCTGTTCAAGAGCGAGGTGCGCAGCCGCAGAAAGACCAACCTGATGGTGTTCCTGCGTCCCTCGGTCGTGCGCGACCAGCTCTCCGGCGACGCCATCACCGCCGACCGCTACGACGCGCTGCGTGCGCTGCAGCAGACGCAACAGCCGGCGACCGACAACCCGATGCTCAACTCGGTGCGCGATTCGGCGATCCTTCCGCCGCTGCCGACGATCAGGCAGGGCGATCCCACGCGCCGCATCGAGGGCACCCAGCTGATCCCGCCGCCGCTGCCGCCGCAGCACGTGCCGCTGCCGGGCGGCTCGCTCAAGGGCGCGCTGCCGCCCACCGCCGACCCCTCGACGCAGCGCGAATTGCCCTGAGAGGTCCGAGCCATGCGCTATCCCCTGCCCTATGCCTTCGCGCGCGGCCAGCAGCTGCTGCTGGAAGAAGCGGACGATGGCGCCCTCACCCTCTGGATGCCGCAGACGCCACCCAAGAGCGCGCTCAGCGAAGTGGTGCGCAAGTACCCCGTCAAGGCCTTCGAGCCGCTGACCCCGGTCGAACTGGCCCAGCGCATCTCGGCCGCCTACGCAAAGGGCGAATCGAACGCCGCCGCGGTGGTGAGCGAGGTGCAGAGCGATGCCGACCTGTCGCGCATGATGCAGGAGCTGCCGGCGGTGGAAGACCTGCTGGAAAGCGCCGGCGACGCGCCCATCATCCGCATGCTCAACGCGCTGCTCACGCAGGCGGCGCGCGACGGCGCCAGCGACATCCACATCGAGCCCTACGAGCGCACGTCATCGGTGCGCTTTCGCATCGACGGCACCCTGCGCGAGGTGGTGCAGCCCAACCGGGCGCTGCATGCGGCGCTGATCTCGCGCCTGAAGATCATGGCCGACCTCGACATCGCCGAGAAGCGCTTGCCGCAGGACGGGCGCATCAGCCTGCGCATCGGCACGCGCGCGGTCGACGTGCGGGTCTCGACCCTGCCCTCGGCGCATGGCGAGCGCGCCGTGCTTCGCCTCTTGGACAAGTCCGAGAGCAAGCTCACGCTCGAATCGGTGGGCATGCAGGGCGACACGCTGGCGCGCTTCCTGCACCTGATCAACCAGCCGCACGGCATCATCCTGGTCACCGGCCCGACCGGTTCCGGCAAGACCACCACCCTCTATGCCGCGCTGGGTCGCCTGGACAGCGCCCACAGCAACATCATGACGGTCGAGGACCCGATCGAGTACGAGCTGCCCGGCGTCGGCCAGACCCAGGTCAACGCCAAGATCGACCTCACCTTCGCCAAGGCCCTGCGCGCCATCCTGCGGCAGGACCCGGACGTGATCATGATCGGCGAAATCCGCGACTTCGAGACCGCGCAGATCGCGATCCAGGCCTCGCTCACCGGCCACCTGGTGCTGGCCACATTGCACACCAACGATTCGGTCAGCGCGGTGACGCGGCTGACCGACATGGGGGTGGAGCCCTTCCTGCTGAGCTCGTCATTGCTGGGCGTTCTGGCGCAGCGGCTGGTGCGCCGCCTCTGCCCCGTGTGCGCCGTGCCTACGGCGGCCGGCGACGAGGCCGGGCCCGTGGGCTGCGAGACCTGCGGCCAGACCGGCTACCAGGGCCGCACCGGCATCTTCGAGCTGCTGGTCGCCGACGACACGATCCGTTCGCTGGTACACAACCGCGCGCCCGAGAGCCAGCTCTTCGTGGCGGCCGAGCGCGGCGGTCTGCGCTCGATGCGCGAAGATGGCGAGCGGCTGGTCAAGTCCGGGGTGACCTCGCGGGCCGAGCTGCTGCGGGTGACGCGGGACTGATCCCGCATCCCTGCGCTCAGTCCAGCACGACCAGGTTGCGCGTCTGCGCATCCGTCTCCACGGCGCGCACGCGGCCGGCGTTGTCGAACAGCACCTGGAACTCGCTGAAGCTGCCCAGCCACATGCGCCAGATCGGCGCGTCGAGGTTCGGGTTCTCGCTGCTGATGGGGTAGCCCACCGACATCGCGACCTGCTCGCGCGTCATGCCCTTGGTCACACGGGCCGACTTGATGGCCTCGCGGATCTTGGGCGGGAAGCCCGCGATGCGGGGCGCCGGATCCTCCGTCACCACGTAGCGCTTGGCGAAGGCGCCCAGGTCGAGGTCGCGGCTGTAGTCGTTGCCGATGTCCTGCTTCTTGCCGTCGATCAGCACGTTGACACGCTGCCGGCCATAGCCCGTCACGCGCGTCGGCGTGCCGACCGGGATGATCCGCTTGCCGCTCTCGGCGTAGTTGCTGTCGCTGATCCAGCTGCCGTCGGTGCGCATGTTGCAGCAGAGAAAGCCATCGAACGCGGGCTGGGCGGCGGCGGGCAGCGACAGCGCGCCCAGCAGCGCGGCGACGGCAAGAGCGGAAGTACGAAGCGGCATGAAGACTCCTCGGTTTGCTGTTGTGAAAGCCGCGTGACGAAAAGGCGGCGCCAAACGTCGACAATGCGGACTCGCGCATTTTGCCGCCAGTCCCCATGCCCGCCTATTCGTTCGAAGCCATAGACCAACAGGGGCAGCCCCGCAAGGGCGTGCTCGAAGCCGACACCGCGCGCAGCGCGCGCGGCCTGCTGCGGGCGCAGGCCCTGATCCCGCTGTCGGTGACGGTGGTCGGCAGCGCCGAGGGCGGCGCCCCCGCCTCGGGCGGCTGGCGCCGCTTACTGGGCGGCAGGCGCATCTTCAATTCCACCACCCTTGCGGTCTGGACCCGGCAGCTCGCGGGGCTGGTCTCCTCGGGCCTGCCGCTGGAACGCGCGCTCACCGCGCTGACCGACGAAGCCGAGACCGAGGAACAGCGCAACCTGGTCGCCTCGCTCCGGGCGGACGTCAACGCGGGCTCGCCCTTCGGGCGCGCGCTGTCGCAACATCCGCGCGAGTTCTCGCCCATCTACACCGCGGTGATCGGCGCCGGCGAGCAGAGCGGCAACCTCGGCCTGGTGCTCGAGCGCCTGGCCGACGACCTGGAGCAGCGCCAGGCCCTGCAGCAGAAGCTGGTCGGCGCGGCCCTCTATCCGGCGATCGTGACCCTGGTCGCGATCGTGATCGTGGTCTTCCTGGTCAGCTACGTCGTGCCGCAGGTGGCCAACGTCTTCGCCGGCACCAAGCGCGCGCTGCCGATCCTCACCGTGATCATGCTGAAGATGAGCGACTTCGTCCGCAACTACGGCTGGCTGATGCTGGGCGTCGTCGTGCTGGCGGCCATCGGTATGCGCATGGCACTGGCGCGCGCCGCCTTCCGCGAGCGCTTCGATGCCACCTGGCTCGAACTGCCGCTGGTGGGCCGCCTCTCGCGCGGCTACAACGCAGCGCGCTTCGCCAGCACGCTGGCCATGCTGGCCACCGCCGGCGTGCCCATCCTGCGCGCGCTGCAGGCTGCCTCCGAGACGCTGGGCAACCGCGCGATGCGCGCCGATGCGCTCGATGCGCTGGTGCTGGTGCGCGAGGGCGCGCCGCTGGCCTCGGCGCTGGCGCAGAAGAAGCGCTTCCCCGGCATCGTCTCGATGTTCGCGCGCCTGGGCGAGCAGACCGGCACCCTGCCCCTGATGCTGCAGCGCGCCGCCACCCAGCTGGGCGCCGAGGTGCAGCGCCGCGCGATGCACCTGGCCACCATCCTCGAGCCCCTGCTGATCGTCGCGATGGGCGCGGTGGTCATGCTGATCGTGCTGGCGGTGCTGATGCCGATCATCCAGCTGAACCAGTTCGTCAAGTAGTCGAGTCCTCAACCATGCCGGTCTCCCTGGACGACAAGCTGGTGGTCGCGATCTCGTCCCGCGCCCTGTTCAACCTGGAAGAAGAGAACCGCCTGTTCGATGCCGGCGACCCCGACGCCTACATGCGCCTGCAGCTCGAGCGCCTCGACGTGCCGGCCGCGCCCGGCATCGCCTACTCGATGATCCGCAAGCTGCTGCGCTTCAACGACGACGGCGTCCAGCGCGTCGAGGTCGTGATCCTCTCGCGCAACGACCCGGTGTCCGGCATGCGCATCTTCAATTCGGGCGCCGCGGCGGAGCTGCGCGTGCAGCGCGGCGTGTTCACGCAAGGACGGCCTCCCTACCGCTACCTCCGGCCGCTCAACGCCGACATCTTCCTGTCGGCCAACGCATCGGACGTGCGCGAGGCGCTGGTGGCCGGCTTTCCCGCCGCGCACGTGCGCGTCGATGGGGCCCTTGCCAGCGCGCTGCACCCCGACGAGGTCCGGATCGCCTTCGACGGCGATGCGGTCCTTTTCTCCGACGAGGCGGAGAAGGTGTACCAGATGGAAGGCCTCGATGCCTTCCAGGCGCACGAGACCAGCAAGGCCGCCGTGCCGCTCGGGGCCGGCCCGTTCAAGCCCTTCCTCGTGGCCTTGCACCGGCTGCAGCAGGCTTCGAGCACCGGCATGCGCGTGCGCACCGCGCTGGTGACGGCGCGCGGCGCCCCCGCCCACCGCCGCGCGATCCAGACGCTGATGGACTGGAACATCCGCGTCGACGAAGCCATGTTCCTGGCCGGGCTGCCCAAGGGCGAGTTCCTGCGCGAGTTCGAGCCCGACTTCTTCTTCGACGACCAGACCGGTCACGTCGATGCGGCCGCGCGGCACGTGCCGGCCGGGCATGTGGCCAGCGGGATCAGCAACCCCCGCTGAGCGCCGGACCCGCCCTGCGGACCCGCTTCTTGCTTCAGCCCCGCTTAAGACGCCGGCGGCTACGATCTGGCCCTCCGCGGCAGAACAGAACGCGCGTCCATCGCGCCCGGGAACTCCATGTCAACCTCGACCGACTCCAAGCCCTCGCTCCTGCAGACGCTCAGGCACATCCTCGCGCTGGCAGCCCCCTACTTCAGATCCGAGGACAAATGGAAAGCACGCGGCATGTTGGTGGCCGTGGTCCTGCTCAATCTCGGCACGGTCTACGTGACGGTGCTGATCAACGACTGGAGCCGGGTCTTCTATGACGCGCTGCAGAACAAGGACCAGGCCGTGTTCTGGACGCAGCTGCTGCGCTTCACCTACATCGCCATGGCGGGCATCCTTGTTGCCGTCCTCAAGTTTTACGTGACGCAGCTGCTGCAGGTGCGTTGGCGCGCGTGGATGACGCGCAACTACCTGACTCGCTGGTTGTCCAACCGCACGTTCTACCGGCTGGAGCTCGCGCGCTATGCGACACAGCCGGCGCTGACAGGCAACAACGCCGGGCAACCAGGCACGCCGGACAACCCGGACCAGCGCATCCAGGAAGACATGCAGATGTTCACCGACTACACGATGACCCTGTCGATGGGCATCCTGAATTCGGTGGTCACGCTGGTCACCTTCATCGGCATCCTGTGGACGCTCTCGGGTCCGCTGTCTTTCACGCTGATGGGCCAAGCGGTGTCGATCCCGGGCTACATGGTGTGGGTCGCCGTGCTCTACTGCGCGGCCGGCACGGTCCTCACGCACTTCATCGGGCGCCCGCTGATCGGCCTCAACTTCCGCCAGCAGCGTTTCGAGGCCGACTTCCGGCACCACCTGATCCGCGTGCGCGAGAACAGCGAGGCCATCGCCCTGGACCGCGGAGAGACGGTGGAGCACCGCCAGCTGGACACGCGTTTCTCGTCCGTCCTGCGCAACTATCTCTCCCTGATCCGCCAGCAGAAGAACCTGGTGGCCTTCACGGCTTCTTTCGCGCAGCTCTCGGTGGTGTTCCCCTTCTTCCTCGCGGCGCCGCGCTTCTTCAGTGGTGCGATCCAGTTCGGCACGTTGATGCAGATCTCGCGCACCTTCAACACCGTGCAGGACGCGCTTTCCTGGTTCGTCGACAACTACGATCGCGTCGCGATCTGGCGCGCCACCGCCGATCGTCTCACCAGCTTCGACGAGGCCATGACAGCACAGGCCGCCATGCAGAGCGCCGTCGAGCGCACCGAGGCGCCTGCATTGCAGGCGCAAGACCTCGATGTCGCCCTGCCCGACGGCACCGCGCTGCTCGACAACGCGGCACTTTCGGTGCAACCCGGCGAGAGCGTGCTGCTGCAGGGTCCCTCGGGCAGCGGCAAGTCGACCCTCTTCCGCGCCTTCGCCGGCATCTGGCCTTTCGCGCACGGGCATGTCGCGCTGCCGCGCAATGCGATGTTCATTCCGCAGCGCCCTTATGTGCCGGACGGCAGCCTGCGCGATGCGCTGGCGTACCCGGACCCCGCCTCCGACTACACCGACGCCCAGCTCGTGCAGGCGCTCGATGAGGCCATGCTGCCCCAGCTGGCCGGCCGGCTGGACGACACCGATGTATGGAGCCAGAAGCTCTCGGGCGGCGAGCAGCAGCGCCTGGCCATCGCCCGCGTGCTGCTGAAGAAGCCGGCATGGGTCTTTGCCGACGAAGCGACGAGCGCGCTCGACGCACCCACCGAAGAAAAGCTCTACCGCAAGCTGGTCGAGGGCGTGCGCACGGCCGGCGGGGCGATGGTGTCGATTGCCCACCGCGCCTCGGCCGCGGCCTTCCACGACAAGCACTGGACCCTGGTGCCGCAGCCCGAAGGCGCGGGCGCGCGCTACCGGCTCGAAGCCGCGTAGCGCTCCCAGCCGCGAGCGCGCAGCTCGCAGGCCGGGCAGCTGCCGCAGCCATAGCCCCACACGTGACGCTGGCCGCGGTCGCCGAGGTAGCAGGTGTGGGTGTCCTCGACGATCAGCTCGACCAGCGCATCGCCGCCCAGCCGGTGCGCCATGGCCCAGGTCGCGGCCTTGTCGATCCACATCAGCGGCGTCTCGATCACGAAGCGGCGGTCCATGCCCAGCGAGAGCGCGAGCTGCATCGCCTTCATGGTGTCGTCGCGGCAGTCGGGGTAGCCCGAGAAGTCGGTCTCGCAGACGCCGGTGACGATCACCGTCAGCCCGCGCCTATAGGCCAGCGCGCCGGCCAAGGTGAGGAACAGCAGGTTGCGGCCCGGCACGAAGGTGTTGGGCAGGCCGTTGGCCTGCATCTCGAAGGCGATGTCCTGCGTCAGGGAGGACGCGCTGATCCGGCCGAGCACGTCGACGTTGATCAGATGGTCCTCACCCAGCCGCGGCGCCCAGTGCGGGAAGCGCTCGCGCAGATGCGCCAGCACGGTGCGCCGCGCTTCGAGCTCGACGCTGTGGCGCTGGCCGTAGTCGAAGCCGATGGTCTCGACGCGCTCGTACTTGTCGAGCGCGTCGGCCAGGCAGGTGGTGGAGTCCTGGCCGCCGGAGAAGAGGACGAGTGTGGTGGTGTGCATCGAAGGTCGACCGTCGGCTCAGAGAAATCGTTCCAGCAGCTTGCGCGACGCCCGATCCAGCGCCTTCGCATCCGGAATGCGGAACTGCACCCCATGCGCGCTCGCGATCAGCAGCGCGCCGCCTTCGAGCCGGCGGATGTCCTCCTCGGCCTTGAGCACGAACCGGGTGTCGCCACGATCGGTGCTCACGGTCCAGGTGCTGGGCACGCCGAAGCTCGAGACCTTGTGCAGCTTCAGGAGCGTGGGTGCGAAGTCGCGCGCGGCCAGGTCTTCGGCGAGCAGTGCGCGCGTCGGCTCGGGCAGGTCGGCCACGCGATCGATCCACAGCAGCTCGCGGCCTTCGCTGCCGACCAGCGAGAGGCCTTCGCCGGGCGCACTGAGCGGGAAGGCACGCACCGGCACCACGCCGACGTGACGGACGCCTTCGGCCTCGATCAGGACGAGGTGGCCGAAGGCATCGCGTTCCAGCTTGAAACTGGCGCTCATCATGCCTCTCCCGCCGGATGCGCCGCATGCCCGGCGAACGCCAAAGCGGCACCGGCCCGCTCGTCCGCGGAGCCGGGGCTCTCGTCGTCGGCCTGGCGCAGCTGCGCCTGGTAGAGCCTCCAGTAGGCGCCCTGCTTCTCCATCAGCGCATCGTGCGGCCCGACCTCGACGACTTCGCCGCGGTCCATCACCACCAGCCGATCGGCCTTGCGCAAGGTCGAGAGCCGGTGCGCGATGGCGATGGTGGTGCGCCCCTGCACCAGGTTGTCCAGCGCCTTCTGGATTTCCTTCTCGGTCTCGGTGTCCACCGCCGAGGTGGCCTCGTCGAGGATCAGGATGCGCGGGTCGATCAGCAGCGCGCGCGCGATGCTGATGCGCTGGCGCTCGCCGCCCGACAGCCCCTGCCCGCGCTCGCCCACCAACGAGTCGTAGCCGTGCGGCAGGCGCAGGATGAAGTCGTGCGCATGGGCGGCGCGCGCCGCGGCCACGATCTCCTCGCGCGTCGCTTGGGGCTTGCCGTAGGCGATGTTCTGGGCGATGGTGCCGAAGAAGAGGAAAGGCTCCTGCAGCACCAGCCCCACGTGGCGCCGGTAGTCGGCCACGGCGAAGCGGCGGATGTCGGTGCCGTCGACCAGGATGGCGCCGTCGGTCACGTCGTAGAAGCGGCAGATCAGGTTGACCAGCGTGCTCTTGCCGGAGCCGCTGTGGCCCACCAGGCCGATCATCTCGCCCGGCTCGATCACGAGGTCCAGGTCGCGGATCACGGCGCGGCTGCCGTAGCGGAAGCCCACGTCGCGCATCTGGATGCGGCCCTGCACGCGCTCGATCTTCACCGGGTCGGCCGGCTCGGGCACGTTGCTCACGTGGTCGAGGATGTCGAAGATGCGCTTGGCCCCGGCCGCCGCCTTCTGCGTGACCGAGACGATGCGGCTCATCGAATCCAGCCGCGTGTAGAAGCGCCCGATATAGGCGATGAAGGCGGTCAGCACGCCCACCGTGATGTTGTGGCGCGCCACCTGCCAGATGCCGAAGGCCCAGACCACCAGCAGGCCGATCTCGGTCAAGAGCGACACGCTGGGCGTGAACAGCGACCAGGTCTTGTTGAGCTTGTCGTTGACCTGCAGGTTGTACAGGTTGGCGGCGTGGAAGCGGCCGGCCTCGCGCTTCTCCTGCGCGAAGGCCTTGACCACGCGGATGCCGGGGATGGTGTCGGCCAGCACGTTGGTCACCTCGCTCCAGACGCGGTCGATCTTCTCGAAGCCGGTGCGCAGCCGGTCGCGCACCACGTGGATCATCCAGGCGATGAAGGGCAGCGGCACCAGCGTGACAACCGCCAGCAGCGGGTTGATGGAGACCAGGATGACGGCGGTCATCGCGATCATCAGCACGTCGGTCAGGAAGTCCAGGGCGTGCAGCGACAGGAACACGTTGATGCGGTCGGTCTCCGAGCCGATGCGCGCCATCAGGTCGCCGGTGCGCTTGCCGCCGAAGTAGTCGAGCGGCAAGGTCAGCAGGTGCTCGTAGGTGGTGGTGCGCAGGTCGGCGCCGATGCGCTCCGAAACCAGCGCCAGCAGGTAGGTGCGGGCCCAGCCCAGCGCCCAGCCCGCGAGCGCCGCGATCAGCAGCAGGCCCAGGAAGAGCGCGACCTTCTCGACCGCGATCTGCTGCCCGTTCTGGAACGGGATCAGGATGTCGTCCATCAGCGGGATGGTCAGGTAGGGCGGCACCAGGGTGGCCGCTGTCGAGGCCAGGGTCAGCAGGAAGCCGGCAATCAGCTGCTTGCGGTAGGGCCGGGCGAAGCGGCCCAGGCGCAGCAGGACCCAGGTGGAGGGCGGGGTCTGGAGCTCGGGCTCGGCCAGGGGGCCATCGTCGGCCTCGGCCTCTGTCGCGGACGCGACACCGGCGGCCTGCTGGCCGAAGAGCTTCTGCAGCCGCAGCGCCGCAGCCTGGTGTGAAAGGGTGTAACGCCAGCGGGCCAGCCGGCCGCGGTCGTCCTGCAGGTCCAGCGAGCCGATGCCGGCATGGTCGGCCAGCTGCAGTTCCAGCCCCGGATGGGCCAACGGCCATTCGGCCCAGGCGCCCCCGGCGTCCCTGGCCAGCAGGCGCCGATCGGTCAGCGCGAGCAGTCCGGTGCTAAACCGAAGTTCTCCATCGAGGTCAACCGGGACCGTCGCCAGCACGTTTTCGGCAGTTCCGAGCCGGCTTTTCAGGGCAACCGAAGCCTCCTCTTCTTCGCCCCCCGGGGCCTCGACTGGATCGTGATGTTGCATTGTGTTTCTGTGTGTCTGGCCCGTCGCGGGCCGCCTCATGGCGCTCGCCGGGCGCCGATTCTGACCGATGGCCATGGGCGCGCTTGAAGGCGCCGCAGTGCTCGGCCAAAGCACAACGAACGTTTGCATGACCCGTTTCGACGACATCCGCCTGCTGCGCGTCAACTATCTGCGCGGCCCGAACCTCTGGACCTACCGGCCCGTGCTCGAAGTCTGGCTCGACCTCGGTGCCCTGGAGGACTTCCCTTCCAACAAGATCTCCGGCTTCACCGAGCGCCTGACGACGCTGCTGCCGGCCCTGATCGAGCACCACTGCGGCGTCGGCGAGCGCGGCGGCTTCATCCAGCGCCTGAACGAAGGCACCTGGGCCGGCCACGTGCTGGAGCACGTGGTGATCGAGCTGCTCAACCTGGCCGGCATGCCCACCGGCTTCGGCCAGACCCGCAGCACCTCGCAGCACGGGGTCTACCGCATGGTGTTCCGGGCGCGCGACGAGCAGGTCGCCCGGGTCGCACTGGCCGAGGGCCACCGCCTGCTGATGGCGACCATCAACAACGCCCCCTTCGACGCCGCCGACGTGCAGCGCGCGGTCGACGCGGTCAAGGCCAAGGTCGAGGACTGCTACCTCGGCCCGAGCACCGCCTGCATCGTCGGCGCCGCCACCGACCGCGGCATCCCGCACATGCGCCTGAACAGCGGCAACCTGGTGCAGCTCGGCTATGGCGCCAGCCAGCAGCGCATCTGGACTGCCGAAACCGACTACACCAGCGCCATCGGCGAGTCCATCGCCAGCGACAAGGAACTCACGAAGACGTTGCTGGCCGGCTGCGGCGTGCCGGTGCCCGAAGGCCAGGTGGTCGCCAGCGCCCAGGAGGCCTGGGAAGCCGCCGAGGACATCGGCCTGCCGGTGGTGGTCAAGCCTTCCGACGCCAACCATGGCCGAGGCGTCTCGCTCGAGCTGAACACCCGCGAGGAGGTCGAGGCCGCCTTCGCGGTGGCCGAGCCCGAGGGCAGCGACGTGATGGTCGAGCGCTTCATTCGCGGCCATGAGCACCGCCTGCTGGTGGTGGGCGGCCAGGTGGTGGCCGCCGCCCGCGGCGAGATCATCACCGTGACCGCCGACGGCCAGGCCAGCGTCGCCCAGTTGATCGACAGCCAGCTCAACAGCGACCCGCGGCGCGGCGTCGAGGAAGAATTCCCACTCGACTTCCTGAACGTCGCGACCGACCCCAAGCTGCAGCTCGAGCTCAAGCGCCAGGACCTGGACGCCGCGGCCGTGCCCGAGGCCGGCCGCGTCATCACCATCCAGCGCAACGGCAACATGGCCATCGACTGCACCGACCAGGTCCACCCCGAGGTCGCGCATGCCGCCGTGCTGGCCGCGCGCGTGGTCGGCCTGGACATCGCCGGCGTCGACCTGGTGGCGCAGGACATCGCCCGCCCGCTGGGAGCGCAGGGCGGCGCCATCGTCGAGGTGAACGCCGGCCCCGGCCTGCTGATGCACCTGAAGCCCGCGGTGGGCTCGCCGCGCCCGGTGGGCCGCGCGATCTGCGACCACCTGTTCCCCGACGACGCACCCGGCCGCATCCCGGTGGTGGGCGTGTCCGGCTCGCGCGGCACCGCCGTGCTGGCGCGCCTGATCGCCTGGCTCGTAGGCCTGGGCGGCCGCCACACCGGCCTGGCCTGCCGCGACGGCCTGTTCCTCGAGCGCCGGCGCGTCGATGCACGCGACAGCGCCAACTGGGACGCCGGCCGCCGCCTGCTGATGAACCGCGCCGTGCAGGCCGTGGTGATCGAGAACGGTGCCGAAACCATCCTGCGCCACGGCCTGGCCTATGACCGCTGCGAGATCGGCATCGTGACCGATCTGGAAGGCGCCGAGGACCTGGCCGAATTCGACATCACCGAGAGCGACCAGATGGTCAAGGTGCTGCGCACCCAGGTCGACGTGGTGCTGCCCGAGGGCACGGCCGTGCTCAACGCCGCCGACCCGCGCGTCGCCGGCCTCGCGCCGCTGTGCGACGGCGACGTGATCCTCTACTCGGCCGACCCGCAGGCCGAGGCGCTGTCCAAGCACCAGCAGGCGGGCGGCAAGGCCGTCCTGGTGCGGCAGGACCGCGTGGTGCTGGCCAACGGCAGCAGCGAATCCTTCCTGCCCGGGCTGGGCCGCCTGACCATCTGGCGCGCCACCCATGCGGGCGTGGGCCTCGAGAGCCTGCTGGCCGCGGTCGCCGCCGCCTGGGCCATGGGCATTCCGCTGAGCCTGATCGGCGCCGGCGTCGAAGCCTTCGAAGCCGACCTGCAGGCCGCGCTCGCCTCGCTGCAGCTGTCCCAGACCCTTCTTTCGCCCGAACAACAACTGGCTTGACCGGCAACGCCGGTCCTTCCGTATCGCCCCCTCAGTCTCAACGCCATGGACGTCAAACGCATTCGCGCGCTGCGCGGGCCCAATCTCTGGAGCCGCCACACCTGCATCGAGGCCATCGTCACCTGCAGCGGCGACGAGAACGCCGTCGGGCGGCTGCCCGGCTTCGAAAGCCGCCTGCGCGCCCTCTTCCCCACCATCGGCGAGCTGCACCCGATCGTGCTCGGCCAGCCGCTGGCGCTGGCCCATGTGCTGGAGAACGCCGCCGTCGCGCTGCAGGCCCAGGCCGGCTGCGCGGTGAACTTCGGCCATACGGCGCGCACGGTCGAAGAAGGCGTCTACCAGGTCACCTTCCAGTACAGCGAGGAAGCCGTCGGCCGGCGTGCGCTGGAGCTGGCCGAGCAGCTGATCGCCGCCGCGCAGAACGGTAAGGGCTTCGACGCCACCGCCGCCATCACCGAGCTGCGTGACCTCGACGAATCCGAGCGCCTCGGCCCGAGCACCGGCTCGATCGTCGATGCCGCCGTGGCGCGCGGCATCCCGTACCGCCGCCTCACCAGCGGCAGCCTGGTGCAGTTCGGCTGGGGCTCGAAGCAGCGCCGCATCCAGGCCGCGGAAGTCGACAGCACCAGCGGCGTGGCCGAGTCGATCGCTCAGGACAAGGAGCTCACCAAGCAGCTCCTCAACGCGGCCGGCGTGCCGGTGCCGCTGGGCCGCCCGGTCACGAGCGTCGACGACGGCTGGGCTGCGGCGCAGGAAGTCGGCCTGCCCGTGGTGGTGAAGCCGCAGGACGGCAACCAGGGCAAGGGCGTCACCGTCAACATCAGCACGCGCGAGCAACTGAGCGCCGCCTACGACTCGGCCGCGGCCTACGGCGAGGTGATGGTCGAGAAGTTCCTGCCGGGCTTCGACTTCCGCCTGCTGGTGGTGGGCGACCGGCTGATCGCCGCCGCCCGCCGCGATCCGCCGCAGGTGATCGGCGACGGCAGGCAGACGGTGCGCCAGCTGGTCGACCTGGTCAACCAGGACCCGCGCCGCGGCGAAGGCCATGCGACCTCGCTGACCAAGATCCGGCTGGACGACATCGCCATCGGCCGCCTCGAGGCGCAGGGCCTCGCGCCCGACAGCGTGCCCGCGCTGGGCCAGCGCGTGGTGCTGCGCAACAACGCCAACCTCTCGACCGGCGGCACCGCCACCGACGTGACCGACACCGTGCACCCCGAGGTGGCGGCGCGCGCCGTCGATGCGGCCCAGATGGTCGGCCTGCACATCTGCGGCGTCGACATGGTCTGCGAGAACGTGCTGCGCCCGCTCGAGGAGCAGCACGGCGGCGTGGTCGAGGTCAACGCCGCACCCGGCCTGCGCATGCACATCTCGCCCTCCTTCGGCCGCGGCCGCGCGGTCGGCGAGGCGGTGATGGACACCCTCTTCGCGCCCGGCGACGACGGCCGCATCCCCGTGGTGGCCGTCACCGGCACCAACGGCAAGACCACCACTGCGCGCCTGATCAACCACCTGCTCGCCGGCAGCGGCCTGCGCACCGGCATGACCAACACCGACGGCGTGTACGTCGACGGCCGCCAGACCGACAGCGGCGACTGCAGCGGCCCCAAGAGCGCGCGCAACGTGCTGCTGCATCCCGACGTCGATGCCGCCGTGTTCGAGGTGGCGCGCGGCGGCGTGCTGCGCGAGGGCCTGGGCTTCGACCGCTGCCAGGTGGCGGTGGTCACCAACATCGGCAGCGGCGACCACCTGGGCCTCAACTACATCACGACGGTGGAAGACCTCGCCGTACTCAAGCGCGTGATCGTGCGCAACGTGGCACCCGGCGGCTATGCGGTGCTCAACGCCGCCGACCCCAACGTGGCGGCCATGGCCACCAGTTGCCCCGGCAGCGTGATCTTCTTCACCCACGACCGGCAACACCCGGTGATGGCCACCCACCGCGCCCAGGGCAAGCGCACCGTCTACGTCGACCAGGACACGCTGGTCGCGGCCGAGGGCTCGTGGCGCGAGCGCATTGCGCTGCGCGACGTGCAGATCACGCGCAACGGCAGCATCGGCTTCCAGGTCGACAACGTGATGGCCGCCGTGGCCGCGGCCTGGGCCGTGGGCCTGGACTGGGACAGCATCCGCCGCGGCCTCGCCAGCTTCAAGAACGACGCGGCCGGCGTGCCGGGCCGCTTCAACGTGATGGACTACCGCGGCGCCACCGTGATCGCCGACTACGGCCACAACACCGACGCCATGCGCGCCCTGGTGGCCGCGGTCGACACCATGCCTGCGAAGAAGCGCTCGGTCGTGATCAGCGGCGCCGGCGACCGCCGCGACTGCGACATCCGCGACCAGACCGCCATCCTCGGCCAGGCCTTCGACGACGTGATCCTCTACCAGGATGCCGCCCAGCGCGGCCGCGCCGACGGCGAAGTCATGGCCCTGCTGCGCCAGGGGCTCGAAGGCGCCACCCGCACCCGCAGCATCGACGAGATCCGCGGCGAGTTCATCGCCATCGACACCGCGCTCGCGCGGCTGCAGCCGGGTGAGCTGTCGCTGATCCTGGTCGACCAAGTCGAGGAAGCGCTCGCTCACCTGGCCAAGCGCATCGCCGAAGCCTGAGGGGCGAAGGCCGGCCCGCATCCGGCCCCCGCCCTGCCAGACCTGTCCGACATGAAGCCGCGGCCCGGGTGCCGGGCGGCGAGCCACGCTGTCCCACAGCCCGCGCTCCTAGGGCCTTGGACACTGCCCCACCGGATGGCGCACGCTGCGCCGCCCCAAAAGGAGTGCCTTCATGAACAGGACCATTCGTTCCACCCTCGCGCTGGTGCTTGCCGCCAGCGGCCTCGCGGCACCGGCCTTGACCAGTGCCCAGGGAACAGACCCCATTTACCTGCGCGAACGCGCCGTCTGCGACAGTGGCCTGCAGGACCGCAGCGCCTGCCTGCGCGAAGCCGGCGCCGCGCGCTACGAAGCCAACCGCGGCGGCCTGACCAGCGCCGCGCCGACGACCTACGAGCAGAACGCGCTCGCCCGCTGCGCGCTGCAGCCTCCGGCCGATCGCTCCGCCTGCGAGGCCCGGATGCGCGGCACCGGCACGACCTCGGTCGAGGGCAGCGTGCTGGGCGGCGGTTTGATCCGCGAGACCGTGACGCCGATACCGGTGCCTGCGCAGGTCCAGTGAGCCAACCCGCCAAGCGAAAACCAAAGACCTACGCTGTCACACGACTGTCACAAAAGGGTAAGTAGGGATGGCTATAGTTCTGGGTCCATTAGGAGGAACCCAGCCCATGAACGCCATCAAGGTCGCCCGCCGCTTCATCGAGACGGACCCGGCCAACGAATCGGCCCAGATTCTCGCCCGCCTGGTCCTGGCCCTCGAGTCCGAGCGGAGCTTCGAGCTGGTCACGCTCTATGCGCTCGACTACAAGAGCTTCCAGCTGGCGATGGACATCTTGAAGGAATGGCGTCTGGACCGTTACTACGCGAGCAAGTCCAAGCTGTTCGACTTGTCGCTGCAAGTCAGCGAGCTGCCGGGCTGAGCGCGTCGCAACCGGGGTGCCGTCAGAAGACGTGACCGAATTCGAGCTCAAGTTCCAGGTCGACCCGCAGCACCGGGCTGCCGTCGAAAGCGCGGTGGCGCGCGGCAGCTCCCGGCGGGAACGCCTCCAGGCCCGCTACTACGACACCACGGACGGCGCCCTCGCAGTGCAGCGCATCGTCCTGCGCATCCGCAAGGAAGGCCGGCGCTGGGTGCAGACCGCCAAGGCGCCGGGCGGCAACGCGCTGGAGCGCCATGAACACAACGTCGAGATCGAAACCGCCAAGGCCAGCGACGTGCCGCTGCCACGCCTGGAGCGCCATGCCGGCACGCCCGTCGGCGCACTGATCGACAAGGCGCTGCGCGCCGCCGGCCAGGCGCCGGCCGAAGTCCTGCTCATGCCGACCTACGGCACCGACATCCGCCGCACCACGCGCGAGATGCGCACAGGCGATGCGCGTGTCGAGCTCGCGTTCGACCGCGGCGAGGTGCGCGCCGGCGATCGCTCCCATCCCGTGTGCGAGCTCGAGATCGAACTCAAGAGCGGCAGCCCGCAGTCCCTGCTCGAGCTGGCGCGGCGCTGGCGCATGCGCTATGGGCTCTCGCTGGACACCGTGTCCAAGGCCGCGCGCGGCGAACGCCTGGCCAAGGGCATCGAGTACGGCGAAGCGGTCAAGGCCGAGCCGCCCTCGGTGGACGAGGACATGGACGGGCCGCAGGTCTTCCGCGCGGTGATCGGCGCCTGCCTGGCGCAGATGCTTCCCAATGCCAGCGAAGTGGCGGCCGGCAGCCCCGACCCCGAGCACGTGCATCAGTTGCGCGTCGGCATTCGCCGCCTGCGCACGGCGCTGCGCGAGATGGCCGACTTCGCACCGGCCATCGATCCCGCCTGGGAGCCCGCCCTGGTCGACGCCTTCCGCGCGCTGGGCCGCCAGCGCGACCGCGAGCACCTGCAGAAAGGCGTGCAACCGCAGATCGAAGCGGCCGGCGGCCCGCCGGTGGCCTGGCCCGAGCCGGCCGAGCCGGAGCCGGCACCGGCCGCCGTGGTGCGCGACCAGGCCTTCCAGCTGGTGCTGATGAGCCTGATCGCCGCCTCGCTGCCGCCCGACGAGCAAGCCGCCGACGCGCCGCCGCCGGAGCAGCAAAAGGCCGAGCCGGCCCGCAAGCCGCTGCGCGCGCGCCTCGCGAAGCTGCATCGCCAGGTGGTGCGCGACGGCCGGCACTTCGAGGCGCTGGAGCCCGAGGCGCAGCACCGCGTCCGCAAGCGGCTCAAGCGCCTGCGCTACCTGGGCGAGTTCGTCGCGCCCATCTTCGGGGAGGGCCGCGCCGCGCGCTACCTGAAGGAACTGAAGCCGGCCCAGGATGCCCTGGGCGAGCACAACGATGCGGCCGTGGCGATCGACGCGTACCGCGAGGCGGCGAGCCATGACGGCAGCGCCTGGTTTGCCGTCGGGTGGCTCTCCGCGCGGCAGCCGCAAAGTGCGCTCGAATGCCGCGCGGCGCTGGACAAGATCGCGCAGGCGCGGCGGTTCTGGAAGGGCTCGTAGCTGGAATCGGCGCAGTCCGATGCTCTGGACTGTGAGGCGCCTTAGTGGATCGTCGCCGGGGAACGACGAGGTCGCTTTCGAACCGAGAACGTGACGGTGTGTCTGGATTGACGACCACCTCGCCCGTGGCGTGGAGCCGGTACTCGCCAGGCTTGGCCTTGCGGAATGAGCGCGTGTCCGGCGGAAGCGCGTAGCGCTCCCCCGTGCGGCGCCCCTCCAGCCGGAGAGAGATGCCGCCGCGCGGCGTGGCAGACAGGACGCGGCCGAAGACCTGCTGCTTGTCGATCAATTCGCCGTCAGCGTCGAGGTAGATCAGGCCCACGAGCAGCAGTTTTCCGGGAAGCCTGGCCGCGAAGCCGGCATCCCAAGGGGCAAGCGCATCGAATTCTTCGTTTATCGGGAGTCGCTGCGGTCAGTTCTTGTGAGCGTCGCAACCGAGAGGTCGCTACTTCACTTCCTGGCAGTGGTTACCTGTCACGCACCCGATCTTTTCTCGGCTTCGACTTGGTAACACGCAGCTCTGTCGCACAGTATGAATTCAGCAGACCCGCTGGCCTTTCCTTCTGAAAACTTGAAGCTCTTGAATGGTCGTAGCGATAGTTGAGCCGGATCTGCTCCGTATTTCATTTGCAGTTCCGAGCGTGAAGCTTCATAGACTGGCGATGATTCGATCATTTGCTTTCCGGCGTACGCAACAATCAGCACGACGCAAGACAGCAGCGCCAGCGTGAGGCCTATTTTTCTCAGGAGTTTCCTCATTGGTGCGCCATTGCCCGACATGTGCAATCTGCAGTCGACCGGGGGCGAGTCACAGCTGTCATCTGGACACCTCCTGCTGCCTCTGCCTTCAGCCCCCACTTCTTGCCGAATGAAGGATCGAGCCAACTCAATCCGCTGTACGGGCGGCCCGTTGTCAGACCTTTCCCAGTGTTCGCAGCGATGACGTCCAGGTTCATTCCCAGACCACTGATGCCTGCCTTGCCGAACAACTCCAAGAACGCTTGGTCGTCTCCACACTCCGCGAGCGCACCTTGACCCGCAGGCAAGCCACCGGTGGGCGAATACATGACGCCACCGCCGACCCCGTAGGCGCCACTCCTGATCGCCTTCTGGCTCACGTTGAGGCGGTAGTTGTCGTAGCGAACGCGCCAGACCTTGTAGTAGTACGTGTTGAGTGCGCGGATGATCGATTCGGGGTCGTCTCTGGGCGCGTAGCGCTGAACGAAGCGCCGAGCTTCCGTTGCCATTGCATCGATCTTGCGGGAATAGGTCTCGATGTCGATGGCCGGATAGATTTCTTTGGCGAAGGTCAGGGCAGCACGGCCAACGTCGATCTTGTCTTCCGGCAATTCGAGCAAGGCTCGAACTTCGTGGCTGAATGGAGAGACCAGCGGCTTGGCAGATATCGCAGATGGAATGGCCAAGGTCCACGCCATCCTGGTCAAAGCAGTCAACAGTCCGAAAAGCGCGGCTCTGCGCCTCAATTTTTGTTTGCCTTTTTTTCGCAGGCCGCGTTGTAGCACACCCGACAGACCGAGCCTACACAGACAAACCAAGCCTTATAGACCCTGAGATTTCGCTGCCCACAAAAGCAAACCAAACCCCCCCTCCAACTTTGTACGCACACGTCGGCAACAATTGATTTATCGGCCAAATCAACTCACATGACGCATTTCCCTGAATTCCCCTCCAGTAGACGACGTCGAATTCCATCTGCGACAGGATGTTTTTGCCGCCTGTTTTACAAACAAATTAACAATTGAAAACCAAGAGCATCAACTCGCACGCTGCACGACAACCCGCCCGCGCCGCGCCGCGCCCGGCGAGACACCGACATAGCGCTTGAACGACCGGCTGAACGCCGCCTCCGACTGGTAGCCCAACTGGCTGGCCAGCTCCACCAGCCGCGCGTTCTTCTCCTGTAGCAGCGTGAGCGCGATGTGCATGCGCCAGCGCGCCACGTACTGCATCGCCGGCTCGCCGACCAGGGCCGTGAAGCGGGCCGCGAAGGCAGAGCGCGACATCGCGGCCTCGGCGGCCAGCGAGGCCACCGTCCACGGCCGCGCCGGCTCGCGGTGGATGAGCGAAATGGCGCGGCCGATCTGCCGGTCCTGGAGGGCGCCGAGCCAGCCGGTGCGCGCCGCCGGATCGCGCGCCATCCACGAGCGGATGGCCTGGATCACGAGGATGTCGGCCAGCCGGGTGATCACGGTCTCGCCGCCCGGCCGCAGGGCTTTGGCCTCGGCCGCCATGAAGCGCAGCGTGCTGCCCAGCCATTCGGCCTCGGGCGAGCGCTCGGCATCCATGCGGATCACGGCCGGCAGCAGCCGGACCAGGCGCTGCGCCGCCGGATGGTCGAAGCGCACCGCCCCACACACCAGGCCGGTGACCGCGCCGCCGCCGCCATGGCGCAGCACTTCGTAGCGCTCGCTGAGCTGCTCGCGCGGCAGGTCGAAGAGCCCGGCCGCCTCCGCACCCGGCTCGCTCACCAGCCGATGGCCGGCGCCGTGCGGCACCAGCGCGAACTCTCCCGGCGCGAGCCGCTGCGGCTCGAGGCCCTCGACCTCCAGCCAGCAGGGGCCGGCCGTCACCACATGGAACATCAGGCAGCCCTCCATCGGCGGCAGCGCCAGTCCCCAGGGCGCACTGAACTCGGAGCGGCAGTAAAAGACGCCGTTCATGCGCAGGAAATGCAGGGCTTCGCCCAGGGGGTCCACGGGGATGAAGGCGTCGGCGATCTGCATGGGGCGAGTATGGGAGGCTCCATACCCATCGTCCAGGCCAACTGGACGAATGAGCATGAAATTGCGATCTCATGACATTGATAAGCCTCCCAGTGCCGACGATAGTAGACGCCATGTCTCAACCACCAGGAGCACCGATCATGACCACCACCCCTCTCCTCACCATCATGGGCGCCACCGGCCACACCGGCGGCAAGATCGCCCGGCGCTTGCTGGCCGCCGGCGCCCGGGTCCGCGCCATCGGCCGCAACCCCGACAAGCTGGCCGCGCTGGCGAGCGCCGGTGCCGAGGTGCTGGCGGGCGACAGCCGCGACCCGGCCTTCCTGGCGCAGGCCTTCCGCGGCGCCGATGCGGTCTACACCCTGCTCGCCACCGATCGCCAGGCGCCCGACTACGCGGCCCGGCAAGACGAGGAAGGCGAGGTGATCGCAGCCGCACTGCGCGCCAGCGGCGTGCGCCGGGTCGTCGCTCTCAGCAGCCTGGGCGCGGACGTGCCCGAGGGCACCGGCTTGATCGCCGGCCTGCACCGCCAGGAGCAGCGCCTGCGGAAGATCGCCGGCATCGACCTCTTGCTGCTGCGCCCGGTCTCTTTCTTCGAGAACCTCCACGACTCGCTCGGCACCATCAAGGCAGCGGGCATGCTGGCCGACACCGTCGCCCCCGACCTGGCCGTGCCCATGATCGCGACCGACGACATCGCCGCGGTCGCTGCCCAGGCCCTGCTGGCACGCGACCGGACCGACATCGCGGTGCGCGAGCTGCTGGGCCAGCGCGACATCAGCCATCGCGAAGTCGCCCGCTTGATCGGCGAAGCCATCGGCCAACCGGCGCTGCCCTATGTGCAGTTGCCCGAGGCCGACATGGGCGAAGCACTCGTCGGCGCCGGCCTGTCGCCCAGCTTCGTGGCGCTCTACCTGGAGATGACGCGCGCCTTCAACGAGGAGCGCATCGGCCCCCGCGAAGGCCGCACGCCTGCGAACACGACACCCACCCGCTTCGAGGACTTCGTTCCTGAACTCGCCGCCGCCTACCGCCAGATCTGAATACGGCCGGATGCCCCACCTCCCAAAAGTTCCGCTTCATTGTTTCTAGCGCGTGAACACCGTGATTCGATTTCTTCGGGTTTTCACCTAGTTTTCCGCGGCAGACTCCGTACCCGAACCATCCAAAGCCACTGAAGAAGGAACGAAAAATGAAGACCTCCAAGATCATCGCCGCCGCCGCCCTGTCGCTGCTCGCCGCCGCCGGCGCCCAAGCCGAAACCTATGAAGGCGTGCAAGCGCCCGTGTCGACCTTCAGCCGCGCCGAAGTGAACGCCCAAGCCACCGAGGCCGCCCGCGCCGCCAACCCCTATGCCGACGGCGCTGCCGCCGGCGTCGCACCGGTAGTTGCCAGCGTGCGTGACCGCGCCACCGTCGAGGCCGAGGCCGTTGCCGCCGCCCACGACGGGACGCAGAGCCTGGACCGCAAGGCCTTCGTGAACAGCGTGATCCCGGCGCAATACAAGATCGAGCGCAGCAACACGCGCCAAGCCGGTCTGTAATCACCGGCGGATCTCTCCGAAAAATCGGGCCTCGCGCAAGCGGGGCCCGATTTTTTTGCCTCGCAAGGACCAAGACGCGTCGCTGTCCGACAGGCCGAAGGGCACAGGGTGCTTGCCGCGGCGGTGCTGGGCCTCTACAAAGAGCGGTCCAGCCCGTCCGGCCGTGTTGTTCGCACGGCCGTGGGCTCGAACGCCCAAGGACGTCCGCAGTGACCATCACCACCACCGCCTTCAATGCCCAGGATCGCTACTTCTTCGGCGAGGGCACCCACTCCCGCCTCTACGATCAACTGGGCTGCCACCTGCGCGCCGAGGGCGGTGCCCGATTCGCGGTCTGGGCGCCGAACGCCGCATCGGTCTCGGTGGTCGGCGACTGGAACGGCTGGAACGGCGACGCCCACCCGCTGGAGCCGCACGAAGACACCGGCATCTGGACCGGCTCCGCCTGCGAGGTCGAGCCCGGCCAGGCCTACAAGTACCGCATCCGCTCGCGCCACAACGGCTACCAGGTCGACAAGGCCGATCCCTTCGCCTTCTTCTGCGAGCCGCCGCCGGCCACCGCCTCGCGCGCCTGGTCCCTCGACTACACCTGGAGTGACGGCGAGTGGATGGCCAAGCGCGGCCCGCGCAACGCGCTGGACGCGCCCATGTCCATCTACGAGCTGCACCTGGGCTCCTGGCAGCGGCGCGACGGGCGCTTCCTCGGCTACCGCGAGCTCGCGCCCCTGCTGGCGGACTACATGCACGAGATGGGCTTCACGCATGTGGAGCTGATGCCCGTCACCGAGCATCCGTTCTACGGCTCCTGGGGCTACCAGACCACCGCCTACTTTGCGCCCACCTCGCGCTACGGCACGCCGCAGGACTTCATGTACCTGGTCGACCACCTGCACCAGCGCGGCATCGGCGTGCTGCTGGACTGGGTGCCCTCGCACTTCCCCACCGACGAGCACGGCCTCGGCTACTTCGACGGCACCCACCTCTACGAGCATGCCGACCCGATGCAGGGCTTCCATCCCGAGTGGAAGTCCAGCATCTTCAACTACGGCCGCCACGAGGTGCGCAGCTTCCTGATCTCCTCCGGCCTGTTCTGGCTGGAGAAGTACCACCTGGACGGCCTGCGCGTCGATGCGGTCGCCTCCATGCTCTACCTCGACTACGGGCGCGCGCACGGCGAGTGGATTCCCAACCGCCACGGCGGCCGCGAGAACCTGGAGGCCATCGAGTTCCTGCAGACCCTCAACCGCACCGTCTACCGCGAGCACCCCGACACCCTCACCATCGCCGAGGAATCCACCGCCTGGCCGCGCGTCTCGCGCCCCACCGACATGGACGGCCTGGGCTTCGGCATGAAGTGGAACATGGGCTGGATGCACGACAGCCTGGCCTACATGCACGAGGACCCGGTGCACCGCCGGTATCACCATCACCAGCTGACCTTCTCGCTGGTCTATGCCTTCAGCGAGAACTTCGTGCTGCCGCTCTCGCACGACGAGGTGGTGTACGGCAAGGGTTCGCTGCTCGGCAAGATGCCGGGCGACAGCTGGCAGCAGTTCGCCAACCTGCGCGCGCTCTTCGGCTTCATGTGGGGACATCCGGGCAAGAAGCTGCTGTTCATGGGCGGCGAGTTCGGCCAGCGCCGCGAATGGACGCACGACGGCGAGCTCGAATGGTGGGTCGCCGCGCTCGAGGGCCACGCGGGGCTGCAGCGCTACGTGGCCCAGCTCAACCACGTCTACCGCGCCACCCCCGCGCTGTACGAGCTGGACTTCTCCGCCGCCGGCTTCGAATGGGTCGCCGCCGACGATGCCGAGCGCAGCGTGTTCGCCTTCCTGCGCAAGCCACGCGAAGGGGCGCCCGTGCTGATCGTCAGCAACATGACGCCGGTGCCGCGCACCAACTACCTGCTTGGCGTTCCCAGGGCGGGTTTCTGGCGCGAGCGCCTCAACAGCGATGCCAGCGAATTCGGCGGCGCGGGCTGGGGCAACTTCGGCGGGGTCGAGGCCTCGCCGGTGCGCGCCCATGGCCGCATGCACTCGCTCTGTCTCACGCTGCCGCCGCTGTCTACCTTGATCCTGGAGCACAGTCCCCATGCCTAAGGCCGCCGCATCGCCCACCCCGAAGATCGAACGCGCGGACGGCGAGGACGGCCGCGCGCGCGCCGTGATCGACGCCGTGCTGCCCAACGTCGACGGCGGCCGCTTCGCCGTCAAGCGCGTGGCCGGCGAGACCCTGCGCGTGCATGCGCACTGCTTCGCCGACGGCCACGACGTGCTGCGCGTGTTCCTGCGCTGGCGCTCCGAAGCCGATGCGGACTGGACCGAGCTGCCCATGAAGCCGCTGGGCAACGACGTCTGGGAGGCCGAGTTCGTCCCGCCCGCCATGGGCCGCTACCGCTACACCGTCACCGCCTGGGTCGATGCCTTCGAGTCCTGGCGCCACGACATGGCACGCCGCATCGACCCGGAAGACATCCGCATCGCCTCCCAGGTGGGCGCGCAGGAAATCGCCGCCGCGGCCGGGCGCGCCAAGGGCGCCGATGCCCAGGCGCTGGCCCGCTGGAGCAGCGAGCTGAAGACCGCGGCGATCGAAAACACCATGGAAGCGCCCGCCCTCAAGGCCCTCGCGCTGGACGAGGCCCTGTGTACCCTGGCCGAGCGCTACCCCGACCGCCGCCTGGCCACGCAGCACCCGGTGGAGCTCCCGCTGGTGGCCGACCGCGAGCGGGCCCGCTTCAGCACCTGGTACGAGCTCTTCCCGCGCTCCACCGCGCCCGAGGGCGACCGGCACGGGACCTTCAAGGACGTGGAGGCGCGCCTGCCGGCCATCGCGGCCATGGGCTTCGACGTGCTCTACTTCCCGCCCATCCATCCGGTCGGCCGCATCCAGCGCAAGGGCAAGAACAATGCGCTTGCCGCGCAGCCCGGCGATGTGGGCAGCCCCTGGGCCATCGGCGCCGAGGAAGGCGGCCACAAGTCCATCCTTCCCGCGCTGGGCACCCGCGAGGACTTCCAGCACCTGCGAAGCGAAGCGCAGCGCCATGGCCTGGAGATCGCGCTCGACATTGCCTTCCAGTGCGCGCCCGACCATCCCTACGTCAAGGCCCATCCCAGCTGGTTCCGCTGGCGGCCCGACGGCACCGTGCAATACGCCGAGAACCCGCCGAAGAAGTACCAGGACATCTATCCCTTCAACTTCGAGACCGAGGACTGGCAAGGCCTCTGGACCGAACTCAAGAGCGTGTTCGAGCACTGGATCGGCGAGGGCGTGAAGATCTTCCGTGTGGACAACCCGCACACCAAGGCCTTCCCCTTCTGGGAATGGGCGATCACCGAGCTCAAGCGCGATCACCCCGACGTGCTGTTCCTGGCCGAGGCCTTCACCCGGCCGAAGGTGATGCACCGGCTGGCCAAGCTGGGCTACTCGCAGTCCTACACCTACTTCACCTGGCGCAACACCAAGCACGAGCTCACCGAGTACTTCACCGAGCTCTCGCAGGGCCCCGGCAGCGAGTACTTCCGTCCCAACGTGTGGCCCAACACGCCCGACATCCTGCACGAGCGGCTGCAGGGCGGCGAGACCGCCGTCTTCATGGCCCGCCTGGTGCTTGCCGGCACGCTGGCCGCGAGCTACGGCATCTACGGCCCCGCCTTCGAGCTGCGCGAGCACTTGCCGCGCGAGCAGGGCAGCGAGGAATACCTCGACTCCGAGAAGTACCAGCTGCGGCGCTGGAACCACGACGACCCGCAAAGCCTCGCGCCCTTCATCGCCCGCGTCAACCACATCCGGCGCGAGAACCCCGCCCTGCATGCGGACCGCGGCCTGCGCTTCCTCACCATCGACAACGACGAGCTGCTCGCCTATGCCAAGCGCTCCGACGACGGCAGCAACGTGATCGTGACAGTGGTGAACCTCGACCCGCACAATGTGCAGTCCGGCTGGCTCGAGCTGGACCTGGCTTTCATCGACTGCGACTCCGCGCACCCCTTCCAGATGCACGACCTGCTGAGCAACCAGCGCTTCCTCTGGCAGGGTGGCCGGCATTTCATCCGGCTCGACCCGCACAGCGTGCCGGCACATGTCTTCGTTGTGCGGCGGCGGGTGCGCGACGAACGCGACTTCGACTACTTCCTGTGAGGCTGGCACCCATGAATGCACCGGTATCGCACCTGCTCCTCGAGACCGTCGAAATCGACAGCAGCGACGATCCACAGTGGTACCGCGATGCCGTCATCTACCAGCTCAACGTCAAGGCCTTCTTCGACTCCAACGACGACGGCTACGGCGACTTCAAGGGCGTCACCGCCAAGCTCGACTACGTGAAGGACCTGGGCGTCAACACCATCTGGCTGATGCCCTTCTATCCCTCGCCGCTGCGCGACGACGGCTACGACATCGCCGGGTACGAGGACGTGCACCCGCACTACGGAACGCTCGCCGACTTCAAGGTGATGCTCGACGAGGCCCACAAGCGCGGCCTGCGCGTGATCACCGAGCTGGTCATCAACCACACCTCCAGCGACCATCCGTGGTTCCAGGCCGCGCGCCGCGCGCCGCCGGGCTCGCCCGAGCGCGAGTTCTACGTCTGGAGCGACACCGACCAGCTCTACCAGGGCACCCGCATCATCTTCACCGACACCGAGACCTCCAACTGGGCCTGGGACCCGGTGGCCAAGGCTTACTACTGGCATCGCTTCTTCAGCCACCAGCCCGACCTCAACTTCAACAACCCGCAGGTGCTGGAGGCGGTGTTCAAGACCATGCGGTTCTGGCTGGACATGGGCGTGGACGGCTTCCGCCTCGACGCCATTCCCTACCTCTGCGAGCGCGACGGCACCAGCAACGAGAACCTGCCCGAGACCCACGTGGTGATCAAGCAGCTGCGCGCCGCCATCGACGCGCAGTACAAGAACCGCTTCCTGCTGGCCGAGGCCAACATGTGGCCCGAGGACGTGCGCGAGTACTTCGGCGACGCCGACGAATGCCACATGGCCTACCACTTCCCCCTGATGCCGCGCATGTACATGGCGATCGCGCAGGAGGACCGCCACCCGATCGTCGAGATCATCCAGCAGACACCCGAGATCCCCGAGGGCTGCCAGTGGGCCATCTTCCTGCGCAACCACGACGAGCTGACGCTGGAGATGGTGACCAGCAAGGAGCGCGATTACATGTACCTCATGTACGCCGCCGACCTGCGCGCCCGCATCAACGTCGGCATCCGGCGCCGGCTCGCGCCGCTGATGGAAAACGACATGGACCGGCTCAAGCTGATGAACGCCATGCTGCTGTCGATGCCGGGCTCGCCCATCATCTACTACGGCGACGAGATCGGTATGGGCGACAACTTCTTCGTGGGCGACCGCAACGGCGTGCGCACGCCGATGCAATGGAGCCCCGACCGCAACGCCGGCTTCTCGCGTGCCGATCCGCAGCGCCTCTACCTGCAGCCGATCATGGACCCCATGTACGGCTACGAAGCCCTGAACGTCGAGGCGCAGGCGCGCGACGCCAGCTCGCTCCTGAACTGGACGCGGCGCATGCTCGCCGTGCGCAAGACCAGCCATGCCTTCGGCCGCGGCAGGCGCGTGTTCCTGCGGCCCGGCAACCGCAAGATCCTCGCCTACCTCAGCGAATACGAGGACGACACCATCCTCACCGTGTTCAATCTCTCGCGTGCCGCGCAGCCGGTGGAGCTCGACCTCTCCGCCCACAAGGGCCGCATCCCGGTCGAGATGCTGGGCCGCACCTCCTTCCCGCCGATCGGCGAGCTGCCCTACCTGCTGACCCTGCCCTCCTACGGCTTCTACTGGTTCCGGCTCGCGCAGGATGCCGAGATGCCGAGCTGGCACCAGGAAGGCGTGGGCCTGCAGGACCGACCGACGCTGGTGCTCTTCGACGGCTGGACCAGCTTCTTCCGCGACCGGGTGATGCCCTGGCGCATCGGCATGGCCGAACGCATGCTCAAGCAGTTCGAGATCGACACGCTGCCGCGCTTCATGGAGATCCAGCGCTGGTACGGCGCCAAGGGCTCGGCCGTCGAGCGCGCGCGCCTCGTGGACCATGCGGTGTGGGAGAGCGACGGCGTCAGCTGGATGCTGCCTTTGGTCTCGCTCGACGGGCCTGCGGAGGATTCGACCTACTTCGTCCCGCTCGCGCTCGCCTGGGAGGAGCACGACGAAGACCGCCTCAACCGCCTCATGCAGGCCGGCGTCGCCAAGGTGCGGCAGCAGGCCAATGTCGGCGTCATGGCCGACGCCTTCTACGACGAGGCCTTCTGCCGCGCCATGGTGCGCGCCGTGCGCGACGGCAAGGAACTGCCGGCCGCCAAGGGGCGCCTGCGCTTCACGCCCACCGAGGCCTTCCGCCGCATCGAACGCGACCTCGACACGATGCCCGTCGGCCGCCCCGGCGCGCAGAGCAGCAACACCGTCGTGACCTTCGACGAGACGCTGTTCCTCAAGGCCTACCGCCGCGTGCGCGACGGCATCAACCCCGAGGTGGAGATGGGCCGCTTCCTCACCAGCGTGGCGCGCTACCCGCACTGCGTGCCGGTGCTGGGCGCGCTGGAATACATCGGCGAGGACGGCCGCATCGCGACCCTGGCGATGGTGCAGCGCTACGTGACCAACCAGGGCGACGGCTGGGTCTATACCCTGGGCTACGTCGAGCGCTTCCTCGAGGAGCTGCGCACCGCGGCCGATACGCTCGGCGCCGTCGCGCCGGCGGAAGCGCATGGCGGCTTCAGCGTGCTGATGCAGGTGCTCGGCCGCCGCACCGCGGAGCTGCACCTCGCCCTCGCGCGCCGAACCGGCGATCCGGCGTTCGACCCCGAGCCCCTGGCGCCCGAGGACATCGAGGCCATGCGCGAGCATGCGAGCGCCGACGTCGCGACCACCCTGGCCCTGCTGCGCGAGCGCCTGTCGCAGCTGCCGGCACCCGCGCAGGAAGACGCGCAGGCGCTGCTCGCACAGGAGAGCCGGCTTGCGGCACGCGCCACCGCGGCGATCGAGAACGGCCGCGGCCTGAAGACCCGCTTCCACGGCGACTACCACCTGGGCCAGGTGCTGGTGAGCGACAACGACTTCGTCATCATCGACTTCGAGGGCGAGCCCACCCGCAGCTTCGAGGAGCGCCGGGCCAAGGGCTCGCCGCTGCGCGACGTGGCGGGCATGCTGCGCTCCTTCAACTACGCGCGCTGGTCGGCGCTCAAGCGCGTGGCGCAGAACGCCGACGAGCTGCAGCGCCTGGCGCAGCCCGTGCGCGACTGGGAGACGACCAGCCGCGAGGCCTTCCTTTCCGCCTACCTCGGCACCATGAAGGAAGGCGCCCCCGCGATCCCAGTCGATTTGCAACTGCTCGACTTGTTCGAACTTGAAAAGGCGCTGTACGAGCTGCGCTACGAACTGAACAATCGCACCGACTGGGTCCAGGTCCCGCTGCAGGGCCTGCTGGCGCTGACGGGCCGCGACACCGCATCCTGACCACGCCCGCCGCGCGCGCCCGGGCCAACGGAGAAAGCATCATGGAAAGCTTCGGAATCCACCTGGAGCCCTTGCGGGCCATCCTGTTTCAGATCGGCGCCTTCCTGCCACGGCTGCTCTTCGCGCTGGTGGTCGTGGTCGCCGGCTGGCTCCTCGCCAAGCTGGCGCGCTTCACCGTCGTGAAAGGGCTGCACGCCATCAACTTCAACGTGCTCACCGAGCGCGCCGGCCTCGACGGCTTCCTGCGCCAGGGCGGCATGCGCGGCGACACCACCAGCCTGTTCGGCGTGCTGGTGTACTGGCTGGTCATCCTGGCCTCGCTGCTGATCGCCTTCAACGGCATGGGCCTCACCTACATCGCCGACCTGATCGGCAAGGTGCTGTGGTTCGTGCCCAATGTCTTCGTCGCGCTGCTGGTGCTGGCCTTCGGCTCCTACTTCGCACGCTTCGTCGGCGACACAGTCACCGCCTACGGCCGCAACGTCAAGCTGCAGGACGCTATGTTCCTGGGCAAGCTGGCGCAGTACGCGATCATGGTCTTCGTGGTGCTGATCGCGCTCGACCAGATCAAGGTCGGCGGCGACATCGTGCGCGAGAGCTTCCTGGTCATCCTGGCCGGCATCGTGTTCGCCCTGGCCCTGGCCTTCGGCCTCGGCGGCAAGGACTGGGCGGCCGAGCGCATCGAGCAATGGTGGCCGCGCGAGCACAAGGACCCGGCCGAACGCATCGAGGAGCGCAAGTTCCGCCGATGAAGACCAACGAGCTGATCACCGCGGTCTGGCCCGGCCGGCCCTATCCGCCCGGCGCCCACTGGGATGGCGAGGGCGTCAATTTCGCCCTCTTCTCGCAGCACGCGCAGAAGGTGGAACTGTGCATCTTCGACGAGAAGGGGCGCCACGAGCGCCACCGCATCGTCATGCGCGAGCGCACCGACGACATCTGGCACTGCTACCTGCCCGAAGCCCGCCCCGGCCTGGCCTACGGCTATCGCGTGCATGGCCCCTACAAGCCCGAGGAAGGGCACCGCTTCAACCCGCACAAGCTGCTGATCGACCCCTACGCCAAGGACCTGGTCGGCCAGCTGCGCTGGAGCGACGCGTTGTACGGCTACACCGTGGGCAGCAAGCGGGGGGACCTGTCCTTCGACCGGCGCGACAGCGCACCGCTCATGCCCAAGGGCCGCGTGCTGGAACCGGCCTTCACCTGGGGCAACGACCGCCGGCCGCAGATCGCATGGCAGGACATGGTGATCTACGAGATGCACGTGCGCGGCTTCACCATGACGCATCCGGACGTGCCGCCGCAGCTGCGCGGCACCTATGCCGGGCTCTGCTCCGCGCCCGTGGTCGACTACCTCAAGCGCCTCGGCGTCACCACCGTCGAGCTGTTGCCGATCCATGCCTTCCTCAACGACCACCGCCTCGCGGAGAAGGGCATGCAGAACTACTGGGGCTACAACACCCTGTGCTACTTCGCGCCCGAGATGCGCTATTGCGCCTCGCTCAAGGTCAAGGAATTCAAGACCATGGTGAAGACGCTGCACACCGCCGGCATCGAGGTGATCCTCGACGTGGTCTACAACCACAGCTGCGAGGGCAACCAGATGGGCCCGACGCTGTCGCTGCGCGGCGTGGACAACGCCTCCTACTACATCACCAACGCCGAGAACCGCCGCTTCTACGACGACTTCACCGGCTGCGGCAACACCGTCAACCTCGAGCATCCGCGCGCCCTGCAGCTGGTGATGGATTCGCTGCGCTACTGGGTGGAGGAGATGCATGTCGACGGCTTCCGCTTCGACCTCGCGGCGGCGCTGGCGCGCGAGTCGGGCAAGGTGGAGAACCTGGGCGGCTTCTTCGACGCCATCCGCCAGGACCCGACGCTCAACCGCGTGAAGCTGATCGCCGAGCCCTGGGACCTGGGGCACGGCGGCTATCACGTTGGCAACTTTCCCTACGGCTGGGCCGAATGGAACGACCGCTACCGCGACGGCTCGCGCGCCTTCTGGAAGGGCGACAACAGCACCCTGGGCGAGCTCGGGCACCGCCTCACCGGCTCGCAGGATCTCTACGGCTGGTCGGGCAAGCGGCCCGACGCGAGCATCAACTTCGTGACCGCGCACGACGGCTTCACGCTGCAAGACCTGGTCTCCTACAACGAGAAGCACAACGAGGCCAATGGCGAGGACAACCGCGACGGCCACAATAACAACCTCTCGTGGAACTGCGGGGTCGAAGGGCCGACGGATGATCCCAAGATTCTCGAGCTGCGCGAGCGGCAGAAGCGCAACCTGCTCGCCACCCTGCTGCTGTCGCAGGGCGTGCCGATGCTGCTGGCCGGCGACGAGCGCGGCCACACGCAGCTGGGCAACAACAACGGCTACTGCCAGGACAACGAGCTGGCCTGGCTCGACTGGAGCCCCGACGCCGGCAGCGAGGCGCTGACCACCTTCGTGCAGCGCCTGATCACGCTGCGCCGGGCGCACCCCACCTTTCGCCGCCGCAACTTCTTCCACGGCAAGCCGATGGAGGGCAGCGGCGTCAACGACGTGTGCTGGCTGCGTCCCGACGGCCACGAGATGACGCCGGAGGACTGGAACGACGCCAACGCCCGCAGCCTGGCCATGGTGATCTCGGGCCTGGGCATCACGGACCGTGGGCCGCGGGGCGAGGCACTGCGCGACGACGACTTCCTGCTGCTCTTCAACGCGCACCACGAGGCCCTGGAATTCAGGCTGCCGGTCGAGCATGGCCGTTGGCGGCTCCTGCTCGACACGGCTACCGGCGTTCTGCCGCCCGAGGACAGCCTGGGCGATTTGCCCCAGGCATGGACGCAGGACAGCTACCCGCTGCAGCCCCGCTCCTTCGCGCTGATGAGTCGCCCGACGCAGCCGCCGCCCAAGCCGCGGGAGGAGCCCGAGTGAAGCAGGCACACGACATGCCTTTCGGCGCCAGCCTGCTGGAAGGCGGCGGCGTGCGCTTCGCACTGTGGGCGCCGGCCGTCGAGCAGGTGGTGCTGGAGCTCGGCGCCGCGCCGTTCTCGCACCCGATGCGGGGCGACGCCGGGGGCTGGCACCGGCTGGAGCTGCGCGAGGCGCGGCCCGGCGACGCCTACCGCTTCCGCCTGCCTGGCGGCCTGCGCGTGCCCGACCCGGCCTCGCGCTTCAATCCCGACGACGTGCATGGCGCAAGCCGCGTGGTCGATCCCGGAGGCCACGCCTGGCAGCATGAGGACTGGCGCGGCCGCCCCTGGGAAGAGGCCGTGCTCTATGAACTGCACGTCGGCACCTTCACCGCCGAAGGCACGTTCACCGCTGCCCAGGCCCGGCTGCCCGCCCTGGCCCAATTGGGCATCACCGCGATCGAGCTCATGCCGCTGGCCGATTTCCCGGGCCGGCGCAACTGGGGCTATGACGGCGCCCTGCTCTTCGCGCCCGATGCGAGCTACGGCACGCCCGAAGAGCTCAAGGCGCTGATCGACGCCGCCCACGGCTTCGGCCTGATGGTGCTGATCGACGTGGTCTATAACCACTTCGGGCCGGAGGGCAACTACCTGCATGCCTACTGCCCGCAGTTCTTCAACCCCAAGCACCAGACGCCCTGGGGCGCGGCCATCAACTACGACGGCGAAGGCGCGCGCACGGTGCGCGACTTCTTCATCCACAACGCGCTCTACTGGGTCGAGGAGTTCCGCTTCGACGGCCTGCGCATGGATGCGATCCATGCCATTCGCGACGACTCGGCCCAGCACATCGTCCACGAGATCTGCCACGCGCTGCGTGCCGGCCCCGGCCAGGAACGCCATGTGCACGTGGTGCTCGAGAACGATGCCAACCAGGCCTCCTTCCTCGCGCGCGACGCGCGCGGCCTCCCGCTGTGCGGCACGGCCCAGTGGAACGACGACCTGCACCACGCAGCCCATGTGCTGGCCACCGGCGAAACCGACGGCTACTACGCCGACTTCGCCGACGACCCGGTCGCGCAGTTCGGCCGCGCGCTGGCGCAGGGCTTCGTCTACCAGGGCCAGCCCTCGGCCTTCCGCGGTGGCAAGCGGCACGGCGAGGACGCCAGCCGTCTGCCGCTGGGCGCCTTCGTCTCCTACCTGCAGACCCATGACCAGGTCGGCAACCGCGCCTTCGGCGAGCGCATCCAGGCGATCGGCGAGCCGGCGTTGGTCCGCGCCGCCTGGACCTGCCTCGTGTTCTCGCCGCATGTGCCGATGTTCTTCATGGGCGAGGAGTTCGAGGCCTCCACGCCCTTCCAGTACTTCTGCGACTTCGGGCCCGAGCTGGCGGCCGCCGTCTCCAAGGGCCGGCGCGAGGAGTTCGGCCGCTTCAAGGCCTTCGCCGACGAAGCGGCTCGCGCGCGCATTCCCGATCCCAATGCCGAATCGACCTTCCTGGCCTCCAAGCTGCGCTGGGAGGAATGCGACGATCCCCTGCACGAGGCCTGGCGCGTCCAGCTGGGCGAGATGCTGGCGCTGCGCCGTCAGCGGCTGGTGCCGCGCCTCGCCGGCCAGCGCGGCCCGGGGCGCTTCGAGGCCGAGGGCGGCCTGCTGCGCGTCGAGTGGACGCTGGCCGACACGACCCGCGGCCTGGACGGGCCGCACCTGCACCTCCTGGCCCACTTCGGCGAGGCGCCGGTCGACGGCGTCGCGCCGCCGTTGGGCGAACCCCTCTACATCGACGCGGTCGAGCGTGACAACGCCGGCGCGCTGCGCCTGGCGCGCGGCGCCGTCTTCGTGACGCTGCAGGAGCCCAGCCTTGCCTGAAGGCGCGCACGGCGGCGAATCGGAAGCGATCGCCCGGCTCTGCGCGCACTTCGGCATCGCGCTCGACTACCACGACATGTGGGGCGCGCACCGGCCGGTGCCGCGCGAGACCCTGCTTGCGCTGCTGGCCGAGTTCGGCGTGCGGCTGGACGACGGCGCGCAGGCCGACGCGCTGCTGGAGGCCGCGCGCCGCGCGAGCTGGTCCCGTGGCCTGCCGCCGGTGCAGGTGATCCGGGCCTCGGACGCCGGCTGGTCGCTGCCGCTGCGCATGCCGGCGTCGATGTCCCGCCTGTGCTGGCAGCTCTGCGAGGAGAACGGCGCGCAGCATCAGGGCGAGCTCGACGCGCACGCGCTGCCGGAAGCGGCCGGCATCGAGATCGAGGGCGAGCGCTGGTGCGAGCGCCAGCTGCCCTTCGCACGAAGCCTGCCGATGGGCTACCACCGCCTTCGCATCGAAGGGCACGAGGGCGAGACCCTCCTCATCAGCGCGCCCGAGCGCTGCTGGCGCCCCGCCGCGCTGCGCGATGGCGCCCGGGCCTGGGGCCCGGCCCTTCAGCTCTACGCGCTGCGCTCGCACCGCAACTGGGGCATCGGCGATTTCGGCGATCTGGTGAAGCTGCTCACGCAGATGGCGCCGCGCGGCGCCGATATCGTGGGCCTCAATCCGCTGCATGCGCTGTTCCCGCACAACCCGGCGCATGCGAGCCCGTACAGCCCCTCCTCGCGGCGCTGGCTCAACGTGCTGTACATCGACGTCGAGGCGGTCCCGGGCTTCGCCGCCTGCGAGGCCGCGCGCCGGCTGGTCGCCTCGCTCGAATTCCAGACCCGGCTCGCGGCACTGCGCGAGCTGCCGCTGGTGGACCACGCCGGCGTCGCGCGCGCGAAGTTCGAGGTGCTTGAGCTGCTGTTCGCGCATTTCCGCGCCAGCCACCTGTCGGAGGACGGCGGGAGTGCCAAGGACGACAGCGGCGCCGCCTTCCTGGCCTTCGTCGCGCAGGGCGGCGAGTCGCTGCGGCGCCATGCACTGTTCGAGGCGCTGCAGGCGCACTTCCACGCAGCCGACCCGTCGATCTGGGGCTGGCCGCTCTGGCCCGAGGATCATCGCGACCCGACCAGCCCCGCGGTCGAGGCCTTCGCGCAGCAGCATGCCGCGCGCGTGCAGTTCCACCAGTACCTGCAGTGGCTGGCCGCCGGTCAGCTGGCGCGCGCCAATGCGCACTGCAAGGCGCTGGGCCTGGGCATCGGCCTGTACCTCGACCTCGCGGTGTCGAGCGACCGGGGCGGCTCCGATGTCTGGAGCGAGGGCGCGCTGTTCGCCGCCGATGCGAGCGTGGGCGCGCCGCCGGACGACTTCAATCCGGGCGGCCAGGGCTGGGGGCTGCCGCCGCTGCGGCCCGACCGCCTGCGCGCCGGGCGCTACCGCTTCTTCATCGACACGCTGCGCGCCAACATGCGCCATGCCGGAGCCCTGCGCATCGACCACGTGATGGGGCTGATGCGCCTGTTCTGGATTCCCGCGGGGCGCAGCGCGCGCGAGGGCGGCTACGTGTACTACCCGCTGGAAGAGATGCTGGCCATCGTCGCCCTCGAAAGCCAGCGCCACCGCTGCCTGGTGATCGGCGAGGACCTCGGCACCGTCGCGCCCGAGGTGCGCGAGGCGCTGGCGCGCTTCGACGTGCTGTCCTACCGGCTGCTCTTCTTCGAGCGCGAGGGCGACGGCGCCTTCAAGCCGGCTGCCGCCTATCCCGCGCAGGCCCTGGCCGCGGTGGGCACGCATGACCTGCCGACGCTGGCCGGCTGGTGGAGCGGCGAGGACCTGCGCCTGCGCCTGCAGCTCGGCCTGATCCCCGACGAGGCGCAGCTCGAGCGGCAGTTGCTCGATCGCGCGCGCCACCGCGTGCAACTGCTGCTGGCGGTGCGGCACGCGGGCTTCATGAGCGCCGAGGAGGTCGCGCAGGCCACCAGCGAGGCGCAACTCGCGCCGCGCACCATCGAGGCCGTGCATGCCTTCCTGGCCGAGGCGCCTGCCCTGCTCATGATGGTGCAGCTCGAGGACGTGCTGGGCGTCGTCGAGCAGGCCAACATGCCCGGCACCATCAGCGAGCAGCCCAACTGGCAGCGCAAGCTGCCGGCCGACCTGCAGGCCCTGGCCGCCAGCGAGGCGATGGATTCGCTCGGCCGCACGCTGGCCCGCCTGCGGCCGCGCGCGAACCCCGCCGCCCAGGCGCAGCACGCGCCGATGCAGACGCACATCCCGCGCGCCACCTACCGGCTCCAGTTCCACAAGGGCTTCGGCTTCGACGACGCGATCCGCGTACTGCCCTACCTCGCGCGCCTGGGCATCAGCCATGTCTACTGCTCGCCGATCCAGCGCGCCCGCGCCGGCAGCATGCACGGCTACGACGTGGTGGCGCACGACCAGGTCAACCCCGAGCTCGGCGGGCGCGAGGGCTTCGAGCGCTTCGTCGCGGCGCTGCGGGCGCACGGCATGGGCCAGCTGCTGGACCTGGTGCCCAACCACATGGGCGTGATGGGCGCCGACAACGCCTGGTGGATGGACGTGCTGGAGAACGGCCCCGCCTCGCTCTACGCCCAGCACTTCGACATCGACTGGCAGCCGCTCAACCCCGAGCTCGCGGGCAAGGTGCTGGTGCCGGTGCTGGGCGACCACTACGGCGACGTGCTCACCAGCGGCGATCTGGTGCTGCGCTTCGAGGAAGGCAGCGGCAGCCTGGCCGTGTACTACTTCGAGCATCGCTTTCCGCTGGCGCCCGAGAGCTATCCGCGGGTGCTCGGCGGCGCCGCGGCGCAGCTCGAGGAGGCGCAGCTTGCGGCCCAGCTGGCGGGCATCTCTTCTGCCTTCGGCCGGCTGCTGGGGCAGGATGCGAGCGACGACCACGCGCGTGCCGAGCAGGCGCGCGACAAGGAGCTGCTCAAGACCCAGCTGGCGCAGCTCGCGGCCCGCCAGCCGGCCGTGGTGCGCGCCATCGTCGCGCGCGTGGCCGAGCTCAACCTGCCGAGCGCGCGCGACGAGCTGCATGCGCTGATCGAAGCCCAGGCCTGGCGGCTCGCGTACTGGCGCGTGGCCGGGGACGACATCAACTACCGGCGCTTCTTCGACATCAACTCGCTGGCCGGGTTGCGCATGGAACACGAGGAGGTGTTCGAGGCCACGCAGTCCTTCGCGCTCGACCTGGCGGCTTCCGGGCAAGTCGACGGATTGCGCATCGACCACCCGGACGGCCTCTATGACCCGGCACGCTATTTCCGCCAGTTGCAGGAAGGCTATGCGCGGCGCGCCGGCCTGGTGCTGGCCGAGCGCGATGCCGACGGGCGCCCCCCGCGGCCGCTCTACGTGGTGGCGGAGAAGATCAAGGCCGAGGACGAGGAAGTCCCCCAGGACTGGGCGGTGCACGGCACCACCGGGTACCGCTTCGCCAACGTGGCGAACGGGGTGCTGATCGACACCGGCGCAGCGGAGAAGTTCGAGAAGATCTGGCGCAACTTCACCGGCGTGCGCGACAGCTTCCAGGTGCTGGCCCGCGCCGGCAAGCGCGACATCATGCGCAGCGCGCTGGCCTCGGAGCTGACCGTGCTGTCGACCGAGCTGCTGCGCATCGCGCGCGCCGACCGGCGCACGCGCGACTACACCTTCAATGCGCTGCAGCGCGCGCTGGCCGAGGTCGCGGCCTGCCTGCCGGTCTACCGCACCTACATCATCGAGGCGCCCTCCGCGCAGGACGAGCGCTTCATTACCTGGGCCGCCCGCGAGGCGCAGCGCAACAGCCGGGAGGCGGACCTCACGATCTACGACTTCGTGCAGCAGACCCTGCTCGGCCGCGCCGTGCCCGATGCCGACGAGGCGCTGCAGCGCAGGGCGCTGCACCTGGCGATCCGCTTCCAGCAATTCAGCGCGCCGGTCACGGCCAAGGGCGTGGAGGACACCGCCTTCTACCGCTACTTTCCCTTGAGCGCGCTCAACGAAGTGGGCGGCGAGCCGGCGCGCTTCGGCATGACGGTGGACGAGTTCCACGCGGCCGGCACCGACCGCGCGCGGCACTGGCCGCACACGATGCTGGCCAGCTCCACCCACGACAACAAGCGCTCCGAGGACGTGCGCTGCCGCATCGACGTGCTGTCCGAGATGCCGGGCACCTGGCGCCTGGCGCTGCGGCGCTGGCGCGCACTGACGCGCGGGATCCGCCGGAGGCTGGAGGCTGGCGGCGCGCCGTCGGGCGCCCCCTCGGCCACGGACGAATACCTGCTCTACCAGACCTTGCTCGGCACCCTTCCCGCCGACGGCCTGGACGACAGCACCCGCCAGGCCTACGTCGAGCGCATCGTGCGCTACATGCAGAAGGCGGCGCGCGAGGCGAAGCTCCACACGCGCTGGACCAATCCCGACGAGGCCTACGAGCAGGCGCTGGAAGGCTTCGTGCGCGCGGTGCTGGGTTCGCGGGCCGACCCGCGCTTCGTCGACGAGCTGCAGACGCTGGGCCGCACGCTGGCCTGGTTCGGCGCGCTCAACAGCCTGTCGCTCACGCTTCTGAAGTTCGCTTCGCCGGGGGTGCCTGATGTCTACCAGGGCAACGAGCTGATGGACCTGAGCCTGGTCGATCCGGACAACCGGCGGCCGGTGGACTACGCACTGCGCGTGCGCTGCCTGGACGAGCTCGAGGCGATGGCGCGGGCTGACGACCTGCCGGCCCGCGTCGCCGCGCTGGTGCCCGCAGCCGCCGGCGATGGACGCGCCAAGCTATGGGTCTGCTGGCGCATGCTGTCGCTGCGGCGCGAGCAGCCCGCGCTGTTCCGCGAAGGCGACTACCGGGGACTGCAGGCCGAGGGCGCGAAGGCCGCGCACGTGGTCGCTTTCGCGCGGCGGCATGGGGATCAGATGCTGGTGCTCATCGCGGCGCGCCTGTTCAGCTCGCTCGCAGCGTCGGGCGAGGCGCCGGTGGGCGAGCTGTGGGGCGACACGGTCGTGCGCCTGCCGGAGGTCGCCGAGGGCATGCGCTTCGAGAACGTGTTGACCGGCGAGATGCTCGCGCTGCATGAGGGCGTGATCCGCGTTTCAGCCGCCTTCGCCCATTTCCCGGGTGCGGCGTTGCGCGCGAAGCCCTGACGGGATCGCTGCCCAACCGGCGCTTGCACGGCTCGTTCCTTTCACGACACTGCTACCACCGCACTCGCAGGCCCGCCGAGGCGTTGAGCTGCGACTTCACGCGGGTGTCTCCACCCGAGGCCCACAGCTTGCCCACTTCACCGTAGAGGCTGATGGTGACGCCGCCTTCCACCACCGGCAGGTGCGCGCCCAGCGTCATGGACCCGGTCAGATCGATGACCGCATCGTTGCCTGTGATGCAGGCGGCCAACTCGGCTGTGCTGCCTGCGGTACATGCATGGGCGGCGGGCATGCCGGTGCACAAGATGGCGGCGGTCAGCGCGCAACCCCTCGCGACACGACTGCGCTTGCCTCGCGCACGGGCATTCTCCGGAGCAGCCACCCAGGCGCCCAGCGCTCGGTTCCAAAGGCTGCGATGTGTTCTGTTCATGGGGAAGGTCTCGGTCGTTCAAGGACCACGCGGGCGAGCCGCACGTGGCAGGCAATGCCGCCTCGAGCCGTGCCCATGCTCTTCGAACGCCAGAGCCGTTCTTCGACAAGGCGCATGGAACCCGGGAGGGTTCGGCGACCGTCGAATGCTAGAAATGCCTTGGGGCGATGTCAGGCGAATGCGACAAAAAGCGAGAATCGGCTCTCGCTCATCGCTGCCCCCTTCCGCTCCCGGCCGCCTCAGCGCCCCTGGTTCAGGCGGCTGAGCCCCAGGTCGGTCAGCATGCAGGTGCCTTGGCGGTCGGTGGTCACCAGGCCGTTGGAGCGCAGGCGGCTGGAGACCTTGATGGTCTCGGTGGGGTGCCGCTTGGCGAGGGCGTCGCGCAGCGCTTCGAGCGTGCGCCACTGTTCGTCGTTGAGCTGGATCTTCTTCGTCATGCTTCCGGGGGTCCTCGGGGCAGGAGTGTGGCGCGCAGGCATGCCAGGCGCCTCCTTCAGAAGTGCTCTTGTCAAACGAGCCGAATCTGGTTATAGAAACCGCGAAAAACCAAGGCCCGTCGACGCCGGCAGCCCTTGTACGCAGGCGGCACAGCCGGTACAAGCGCAGCATGCGGCCCAAACCCAGCTCCATCGACGCCAACGCGCGTGCCGAGCGGGCGCCCGCCTGGAACGGCGGCGTCAAGTTCTTCCACTGGCTGATCGCGCTGCTGATCCTCGTCCAGTTCGCGCTCGGCTGGCTGGCGGTCGGCTGGCGGCTCTCGCCGACCAAGCTGGATTTGTTCGTCTGGCACAAGTCCATCGGGGTGCTGGTGCTCGCGCTGGTGCTGCTGCGCCTCGCGTGGCGGCTGCTCGCGCCGCCGGCACCCGCCCTGCCCGCGCACATGCCCGCGTGGGAACGCGCCGCGGCGCACGCCAGCCACGTGCTGCTCTATGTGCTGATGCTCGCGCTGCCGCTGAGCGGCTGGGTCGTGCAGTCGACCTCCGGCATGCCCTTCCGCATCTTTTGGCAATGGCCGCTGCCGGTGATCGCGGCAGCCGACAAGGCCGCGTCCGATCTCGCGGCGATCGTGCATCTCTCGCTGGGCATCGCCCTCGCCGCCCTGCTGGTCGTGCACATCGGCGCGGCGCTGCGGCATCACTTCATCCAGCGCGACGAGGTGCTCACGCGGATGCTGCCCACCCGGAGACGCGCTTCATGACCCGCCTGGCCTGCCTCACCCTGCTGCTCGCCTCGGCCGCGCTGGCGCCCGCCTTCGCCGCCGAGTGGAAGATGGACCCGGCCGCGAGCCGGCTCGATTTCGCCGCGAGCTTCGAAAAGACACCAGCGCCCGGCGTGTTCAAGGACTTCGAGGTGCGACTGGACTTCGACCCCGAGCGCCCGGCCGACGGCCGCCTCGAGGTCCGCATCGGCGTCGCGAGCGCCGACATGGCGAATGCCGACATCAACAAGGCCATCGCCGGCCCCGAATGGTTCGACTTCGCACGCCATCCCCAGGCCGAGTTCCGCGCCACCGAGATCCGCCGCGTGCAGGGCAACAGCTACCTCGCGCGCGGAACGCTGAGCCTGAAGGGGGTGCAGCAGGCCGTCGAGGTGCCCTTCAGCTGGAGCGACGCGGCCGATGGCGCCAGCATGCAGGGCGAGCTCACGGTGAAGCGGCTGCCCTTCGGCATCGGCACCGGCGAGTGGGCGGCGACGAACGTCATCGGCCCTGACGTGACGATCAAGTTCCGCATCCGACTCCGCAAGGCCTCCTGATGCCGCGGCGAGCTCTCTGCGCCCTCGCCCTGCTGGCCGCGCTGCTCGCGGCCTGTACGCCGCCGCTGCGCGAGGCCGCGCCCCAGCCGCCCGCCACGGCCCCGGCCGAATTCCCGCGGGCGTTCTACGAGCAGGCGCTGTCGCGCGGGCAGCCGGTCTATCGCATCGAGCCCGCGCGCTCGCTGGTCGCCATCACCGTGCGCCGCGGCGGATCGCTGGCGCGGCTGGGTCACGACCACGTCGTCGCCAGCCGCGGCGTGCAGGGCCTGGTCGCACCCGGGGACGGCCGCGCCGACCTGTACCTGCCGCTCGCCGGGCTCTCGGTCGACGAGCCGGCGCTGCGCGCCGAGGCGGGCCTGGACACCCAACCCGGCGAAGCCGACATCGCGGCAACGCGCACCAACATGCTCGACAAGGTGCTCGAGGTGCAGCGCTTCCCCTTCGCGCTGATCGGCGTGAAGACACGCGCCGACGCGCGGCTGGACGTGGCCATCACGCTGCACGGCCAGACCCGCCACTTCGAGGTGCCGGCGCGAGTCGCTGCGGGACGCGGCGAGATGAGGGTCAGCGGCGAGCTGGAATTCGACCAGTCCGAATTCGGCATCGTGCCCTTCTCGGTGCTGGGCGGCGCGATCCAGGTGCAGGACCGCCTGAGCCTGCGCTTCAACCTGCATGCCACCGAGGCCGCCGACCTGCAGGCACGGGTTCGCGCAGGGTCGATGCCGTGAGCCCCCGCCGCATCGTTGCCGCTGGCCTGCTGCTGGCCGGGACCCTCGCGGCACAGCCCGCCGTCGCCGCCGGGCCGATCCGCTTCGAGGCCGAAGGCGAAGGCGAACTCATCACCATCACCGCCTCGGCCGACATGCAGGTCGACCCGCGCACCGTGTGGGCCGTGATCTCCGACTACGACCGCCTGGCCGAATTCATCCCCGACATGCGCAGCTCGCGCGTAATCCGCCGCGACGGCGACCAGGTGCTGGTCGAGCAGACGGGCGAGTTCGGCTTCCTGTTCTTTCGCCAGCCGGTCGAGGTGCGGCTGTCGGTGGCCGAGTCGCCGCCGCGGCGCATCGTGGCGCATGCGGTCGGCGGCAACCTGCAGTCGCTGGAAGGACGCTACGCCATTGAAATCCTCCCCGGCGGCGAGGTGCGCCTGAGCTATTCCGGCCGGCTGGTGCCGGGGTTCCAGGTGCCGCGCTTCGTCAGCCGGATGGCGGTGCGCAGCACGATGGCCCGGCAGTTCCAGGCGCTGGTGCAGGAGATCGTGCGCCGCGATTTGTCGGCGCGCGGCGAGGCGCGCTGAGCGCTGCGCTATGCCACCGGCTGCTGCAGGGCGCTCTTCTTCCGGGCCTGCAGGAAGAACGCAACCACCTGCCAGGCGACAAAGACGCCAATCAAGGCCAGCAAGGTCCCGCTGATGGGCCGGGTGAAGAACATCGTGAAGCTCCCGCGGCTCAGCAGCAGCGAGCGGCGGAAGTTCTCTTCCAGCATCGGGCCGAGGATGAAGCCGAGCATCAGCGGCGCGGCATCCAGCTCCAGCCGCATGAACATGTAGCCGATGAAGCCGAACCCGGCCGTGATGAAGATGTCCTCCAGGCTGTTGTTCACGCTGTAGGTGCCGATGCAGCAGAAGAACAGGATCGACGGGAACAGCACGCTGTAGGGGATCTTGAACACCGACAGCCAATAGCGCACCAGCGGCACGTTCAGCACCAGCAGGAAGACGTTGCCCACCCACATGCTGGCCACCAGGCCCCAGAACAGGTCGGGGTGGCTGGCGATCATGTTCGGCCCCGGCTGGATGCCCTTGATGACGAAGGCCGCCAGCATCAGCGCCATCACCGGGTTCTCGGGGATGCCGATGCTCATCAGCGGGATGAAGCTGGTGCGCGCTGCCGCTTCGTCGGCCGCGGCCTGGCCGGCCACGCCTTCGATGCAGCCGGTGCCGATCTCGTGCTTGTACTTGCTGACCTTCTTGTCGAGCGCATACGCGGCGAACTGGGCGATGGTCGGGCCGCCGCCGGGCAGGATGCCCAGGAAGGAGCCGATCGCCCCGCCGCGCAAGGCGCTGGGGATGATCCGCTTGAACTCCTGCCAGGTCGGGATCAGGTGGATCTTGCCGTTGAAGGGCGAGCGCTCCTCGCGGGCGTCGAGGTTCTTCGTGATCTCGGCGATGCCGAAGCAGCCCAGCGCGATGCTCACGATGCCGACGCCGTCCATCAGGAAAGGCAGGTCCATGGTGAAGCGCGCGGTGCCGCTGTTCACGTCGGTCCCGATCTGCCCCAGCAGCACGCCGATCAGGCACATGGCCAGGCCGTTGAGCAGGCTGCCGGTGGTGACGAAGCTCACGCACACGAAGCCCACCAGCATCATGGCGCAGTAGTCCGCCGGGCCGAACAGGAAGGCCACTTCGCCGAGCATGGGCGCCATCCAGGCGAGCACCACGATGGCGATCGTGCCGCCGATGAAGCTGGAGACGCCGGCGGTGAACAGGGCCAAGCCAGTCTTGCCCTTCAGCGTCATCGCGTAGCCGTCGATGCAGGCCACGATGCTGCTGGCGTGCGGGATCTTCATCGTGATGGCGCTCACGCTGTCCCCGTACTGCGCGCCGTAGTAGATGCCGGCCAGCATGATGAGCGCGCCGCCCGTGGGGATGGAATAGGTCAGCGGCAGCAGCAGGCTGATGGTGGCCAGGGGCCCCAGGCCGGGCAGCAGGCCGACAAGCGTGCCCACCGTGCAGCCGAGGGCGCAGAACATCAGGTTCTGGATGGTGAGGGCGTGCGAGAAGCCGAACGCCAGGTTGTGCAGGACGTCCATCAGTAGAGCGGCAGGTTCAGGCCGAGGAGTTTTTGAAGGACCAGGGCCATGGTGACCAGGCCGGCGGCGATCTTGACGTTGCGCCACCACGAATAGGAGGTGCCGGCCAAGGTGGAGAAGAACACCATGAAGACGATGCCCGCGATCATGTTCACGACCATCGAGATCACCGCGAATCCGCAAAGGCTCGCGATGATGATGGCGATGTTCTTGAAGTTGAGGTCCAGGTGCACGCGCTCGACGAAGCGCGAGCGGATCACGGTCGCCAGGCCGATCAGGAAGAGCAGGAAGCTCACCAGGGCCGGGAACAGGCCGGGCCCGGCGCGGCTGAAATCACCGATCGGGTAACGCAAGGATTGCAGGCCGAAGGCGAGCGAGATCGCGATGAGGAAAAGTCCTCTGGAAAGATTTCGGTTGTTCATGGGGGCTGGATGCGGTTGTCTCCGGGTTCTCGGCGAGCGACCCATGCCTTGAGCAGAGGCCGCCGTGCGTTCATGCGCCCGGCCGGGGAACTGCCGGGCGGTCCGATGCTCGTGCGCCGGCACTGAACGGAATCTGACCTGTCGGTGCGGGGAAATACGTACCGGGACGCGGAGTTGGCGCGTATGAGGCGGGGTCTGACGAGGTCGCTCGATGGCGTTTTCTCCGAGATGGTTTAACGTTTTCACCTACCCATCGACCTCGCAAAACGTGTCAAAACCGTGATCGGAGGGAGTGCAGCGAATCCGGCGAACACGGTCATGCATGCACGCCTGTTGCTTGCGCGCGTCTCGTCGCATTCCCGAGGTTTCTCTTGACGATTTCTCCTGCCTTCGCTCCCGGGCCTTCGAACGCGCAGCGCGAACGCCGGCTGCCCCTGTCATCGGCGCAACTGAGGCTGTGGCTGCTGGACCAGATCGACGCGGGCGTGCAGGACGCCTATCACATCTCGGGCGCACTGGAGTTCCGCGGGCCGCTGGACGAAGAGGCCCTGAGGCGCAGCCTCGATGCCCTGATGGCGCGGCACGACGTGCTGCGCGCCACCGTCATGGAGATCGACGGGCAGGCGATGCAGCGCATTCCCCCCGCGCTGCGTTTCGCATGGCGCACGGAGGATCTTCGCCACCTGTCCGGCCCGGCCCTGGAGGCCGAGCGCCGCCGCCAGATCGAAGAGGAATGCGGCGCACGCTTCGACCTGCGCGCCGGTCCGCTGATCCGCGGCCGGCTGTTGCGCATCGCCGGCGACCGCCACACGCTCGTGCTGGCGCTGCACCACATGGTGACCGACGGCTTGTCGACGGCGATCCTGATGCGCGATGTCGCCGCCTTCTACACCGCCTTCGTGCAGGGACTCCCCGACCCGCTGCCGCCGTTGCAGGCGCAGTACGCGGACCACGTGCAGGAGGAGCGCGAACGCGCCTCGTCGAGCACGCGCCAGACCCGGCTCGACTTCTGGCGGCGCCAGCTGCAGGGCGCGCCCGAGCTGCTCGAGCTGCCCACCGATCGCCCCCGCCCGCCGCTGCAGAGCCACGCGGGGGACCGGGTCGACATGGTGTTCCCGGCGCCCCTGCTCGAGGCCCTGCGCGCCTGGGCCCGGCGCCGCGACGCCACCTTGCCGATGGTGCTGCACGCGGGGCTGTCGGTCCTGCTCGCGCGCCTGAGCGGCCAGGGCGACATCGTGATCGGCATGCCGGTGGCCAACCGGCGCCGCGCGGCCTATCGGCAGCTGATGGGGTTCTTCGTCAACACCATCGCGCTGCGCGTCGACCTCGCCGACAACCCGAGCGCCGCCGAGCTGGTGGAGCGCGTGCGCGGCATCGCGCAGGCCGCCTACCTGCGGCAGGACGTGCCTTTCGAGCAGATCGTCGAGACGGTCCAGCCCGCGCGCAATCCGAGCCACAGCCCGATCTTCCAGGTGCTGCTGGTGATGCACAACTTCGACACCGAAGTCATCGAGCTGCCGGACGCGACCCTGCAGCTGGTCGAGGTCCCGCCCCAGAGCGTGCCCTGGGACCTGGCGGTGGTCCTGCGCGAGACGTCCGACGGGATGGTGGGCCGCTTCGCCTATGCCACCGGGCTGCTCGACCGCGAGACGGTGCAGCGCTGGACCGGCTACTTCCTGCGTCTGCTCGGCGCCATGGCCAGCGACGAAACCCGGCGCGTCGCCGACCTCGAGATGCTCGACGATGCGGAACGCGCGCTGCTGCTCGGCGGCTTCGGCGATGCGCCCGCGCCGCTGCCCGCGCAGCCGCGGGTGCATGTCCTGTTCGAGGCGCAGGCGGCGCGCACGCCCGAGGCCCTCGCGCTGGTGGACGAGCAGCGCAGCTGGCGCTACGCGGAACTCGAGCGCGAGGCGAACCGGCTGGCGCATCGGCTGCGCGCCGCCGGCGTGGTCGCGGACGACCGCGTGGCCCTCTTCGTGGCCCGCGGCGCCGAGCTGGTGATCGCGATGCTGGCCGTGCTCAAGAGCGGCGGCGCCTACGTCCCGCTGGACCCGGCCGATCCGCCGGAGCGCATCGCCCGCATGCTGGGCGACGCGAAGCCGCGCGTCGTGTTGACGCAGGAACGGCTGCGCAGCGTGCTGCCGCCCTTGCACGCGCGGCTCATGCTGCTGGAGGCCGAGGCCAAGGCCCCGGAGATCTCGCCCTCGAAAAACCCGCCTGCCGCAGCTGCGCACGATCCCCTGGCCTACGTGATCTATACCTCCGGCTCCACCGGAGATCCGAAGGGCGTGGCGATGCCGCACTCGGCCCTGGTCAACCTCATCGAATGGCAGGCCCGGCAGCGCCCGCAGCGCAGCGCCCCGCGCACCCTGCAGTACGTGGCGATCGGCTTCGACGTCGCGTTCCAGGAGGTCTTCACCACGCTGTGCGGCGGCGGCACGCTGGTGACCGTGAGCGAAAGCACGCGCCGCGACATGGGTGCGCTGCTGCGCCTGCTGCGCGAGCAGCACATCGAGCGGCTGATCCTTCCCTTCATCTCGCTGCAGCACCTGGCGGAAGAGGCCGCGGTGACGAAGGCGCCGTTGCCCGCGCTGCGCGAGGTCATCACCGGCGGCGAGCAATTGCGCATCGGCACCGAGATCCGCGACCTGTTCAAGCGCTTGGGCGACTGCCGGCTGCAGAACCAGTACGGCCCGACCGAGTACCCGGTGGCCACCGCGCTGGACCTGGACGGCCCGCCCGAGGGCTGGCCGCTGCTGCCGTCCATCGGGCGCCCCATCGCGAACACCCGCGTTCGTGTGCTGGACGCCCAGCGCCGGCTGCAGCCGATCGGCGTCAAGGGCGAGATCTACCTCGGCGGCGCCGGCATGGCGCGCGGCTACCTGCTTCAGCCCGACATGACCAGCACCAGCTTCGTGGCCGACCCCTTCGACGCCCGGCCCGAAGCGCGCCTCTACAAGACCGGCGACATCGGCCGCTGGCACGCCGACGGCCGCCTCGAATACCTGAGCCGCGAGGACGACCAGGTGAAGCTGCGCGGCTTTCGCATCGAGCTGGGCGAGATCGAGGCGCAGATCGGGCGCCATCCCGCGGTCGGCGATGTCGCCGTGGTGCTGCGCGAGGACAGGCAGGGGGACAAGCGCCTGGTCGCGTACGTGGCGAAGGCGCCCGGATCGCCCCACGACGAGAACAACCTGGTCAGGCGCCTGCGCACGCACCTGCGCCAGCTGCTGCCGGACTACATGCTGCCGGGCGCCTACGTCGTGCTGCCCGCCCTGCCCTTGACCACCAGCGGCAAGCTCGACCGCCGCGCGCTGCCGCCGCCGCAAACACACGCGGGCCGCGAGCGGGTGATGCCGCGCCATCGCACCGAAGAAATGATCTGGGAGATCTGGCGCGACGTGCTGCACAGCACGGCTTTCGGCGTGGAAGACAGCTTCTTCGAGCTGGGCGGCCATTCGCTCATGACCATGCAGGTGGCGTCGCGCGTGCGCGAGCGGCTCGACATCGATATGCCGCTGGCCGCGCTCTTCGAGCACGTCACCATCGCCGAGCTCGCGGCGTGGATCGACCAGCGGCTGGCCGGCAAGCCCTCGGCGGCGCTGGCGTCGATCCCGCGCGTGCCGCGGGGCGGTCCGCTGCCGGTGTCCCTGTCGCAGCGGCGCATGTGGGTGATCCAGCAGTTCGATCCGGCCTCCGTGGCCTACAACGTGGCCGTCACGCTGCGCCTGCGCGGCCCGCTCGACCGCCAGCTGCTGCAACGCTCCCTCGATGCACTGGTCGAACGCCACGAAGGCCTGCGCACCCACTTCGTGCTGCACGAGGACGAGCCGGCGCAGGTCATCGCGCCGGCTGCCGGCGCGGCGATCGAGCGCATCGATCTTCGGATGCTGCAGTCCGGCGAGCGCGTGGCCGCGGCGCGGTCCGTCCTGCGCGACCGGGTGGCGACGCCTTTCGAGCTCACGAAGGCGCCGCTGCACCATGCGACGCTGGTGCTGCTCGGCGATGAAGACCACGTGCTGCTGTGGCTGCTGCACCATGCCATCACCGACAACTGGTCGGTGGCGATCCTGATGCGCGAGCTGCTGGAGGTGTACGCGAGCCTGAAGGCGGGCCATGCGCCGGAGCTGCCCGCGCTGCGCATCGAGTACGCCGACTACGCCGCCTGGCAGCGCTCGCCCGAGGCCGTGGCGCAGCGCCACCACGAGATGGACTACTGGGTCGGGCGCTTGCGCGGCCTGCAGCGGCTCGACCTGCCGACCGACTACCCGCGGCCGCAGCTGCCCACCTTCCGCGGCAGCCTGGTCGCCGCGACCCTGCCGCAGACGCTGCGCGAGCACCTGCACGACTTCTGCGGCCGGCACGGGACGACACCCTTCGTCGTCCTGCTCGCGGCCTTCAAGCTGATGCTGGCGCGGCACGCGAACAGCAGCGACATCGCGGTCGGCACGCCCATCGCCAACCGGCACCGCCTCGCCACCGAACAGCTGGTCGGCACCCTGGTCAACACGCTGGTGATGCGCACCGACCTCGCGGGCGACCCGGACTTCGTCGAGCTCGTGCGGCGCGTGCGCAAGACGGCGCTGGATGCCTATGCCCACCAGGATGCGCCCTTCGACGAGCTCGTCGAGGTGCTGGGCCAAGACCGCGTCGCGCAACCCGAAGGGCTGGTGCGCACGCTCTTCAACGTGCTCAACGCACCGCTCGGACGGCTGGCCCCGGTCGAATTCAGCGCCGAGGAATTCGAGCTGGAGCACACCGCCGCGCAGTTCGACCTGTCGATGCACGTCGACACCGAGTTCGGCCAGCGCATCTACCTCGAATACTCGACCGACCTGTATGCGCGGGAGAGCGCGCAGCGGATGCTCGAGAACTACCTGGCGCTGGTCAAGGAAGCCCTGGCCGATTCCGCGCGGCCCCTGTCACGCTATTCGATGGTGACGCCGGCGCAGTTGGCCTTGCTGCGCGATGGATGGAATGCCACGCAGCGCCCGCTGCCGCCGCAGCTGCTGGTGCATCGGCATCTGCGCGTCGGCGAGGCGGGGCTGCGCGACCGCGTCGCGGTGGTCGATGCCGCCGGCCGCGCCACGGGCTACGGGCAGCTCGAGGCCCGCTCGAACGTGCTGGCGCATGCGCTGCGCGCGCGCGGCATCGGCCGCGGCCATCGGGTCGGGCTGTGCGTCGCGCGCGATGCGGGCATGGTCGCGGCGCAGCTCGGCGTGCTGAAGTCGGGCGCCGCCTACGTGCCGCTGGACCCGGCGTTTCCGGTCGAGCGGCTGCGCTACATGGCGTCCGACGGGGCGCTGTCTGCCATCCTGGTGCCGCCGGAGCTGGCGCCTCCCTTCGCAGATGCCGGCGTGCCACTGGTGGATCCGCACGATCCGGCCTTCATCGCCGGCGCCTCGAGCGAGCCCCTGCCGCCCGACGCCGCGCGCGACGCCGGGCCGCTCGATGCCGCCTACATGATCTACACCTCCGGATCGACCGGCAAACCCAAGGCGGTGGCCGTTCCGCATCGGGCGGTGGTCAACTTCCTGGCTGCGATGGCGCGCACGCCGGGGCTGCGCGAGACCGATCGGCTGCTGGCCGTCACCACGCTCTCCTTCGACATCGCGGTGCTGGAGCTGCTCCTGCCACTGGCGGTCGGTGCGCAGATCGTCATCGCCGACCGCGAGCAGGTGAGTGATCCGGCGCAGTTGCACGCGCTGCTGGAGCGCCATGCCGTCACGGTGATGCAGGCCACGCCTTCGGCCTGGCGCTCGCTGATCGAGGCCGGCTGGACTGGTGCGGCCGGCTTCCGCGCCCTGATCGGCGGCGAGCCGCTTCAGCCGGCGCTGGCCGACCAGCTGATGGAGCGCACGGCCGCGCTGTGGAACATGTACGGCCCGACCGAGACCACTGTCTGGTCCACCTGCTGGCAGGTGCAATCGCCGCGGGAGGGCATCTCGATCGGCCGTCCCATCGCCAACACCTCCGTGTGGATCCTCGACGCCAACGGCCAGCCCTGTCCGATCGGGGTGCCGGGCGAGGCCTGCATCGGCGGCCTGGGCGTGGCCCTCGGCTACCACGGGCGCGAGGCCCTGAGCGCGGAGCGCTTCGTGCCTGATCCGTGGGGGGACGAGCCCGGCGCCAGGCTGTATCGCACCGGCGACCTTTGCCGCTGGCGTCACGATGGCGTGCTCGAGCACATGGGGCGGCTCGACCACCAGGTCAAGGTGAGGGGTTTCCGCATCGAGCTGGGCGAGATCGAATCGGTACTGCTCGGCCATCCGGCGGTGGCGCAATGCGTGGTCGTCACGCGGGCCGAACGCGAGGACGATGTGCGGCTGGTGGGCTACGTGGTGCTGCGCGAGGGCGACGGCGATACGGGCGCCCTGCGGGAGCATCTGCGAACGGAGCTGCCCGACTACATGGTGCCGCAGCACCTGGTGGCCTTGCCCGCGCTGCCCTTGCTGCCGAACGGCAAGATCGATCGCGGCGCGCTGCCGGCGCCTGACATCGAGATGGCCCGCCCGGCGTCCCGTGCCTGGCTGGCGCCGGAGACGCACGAGGAAAAGGCCATCGCCGCGATCTGGGCGGAACTGTTGGGCATCGACCGCGTTGCGGCCTCCGACAACTTCTTCGATCTGGGCGGGCACTCGCTGCTGGCGATGCGCGCGGTCATCGCGGCGGAGAAACAGCTGGGGTGGCGGATCGCGCCGCGAAGGCTGGTGTTCGAGACGCTGCGGCAGGTGGCGAATCCGGCGCATGGGAAGCGGTGATCCAGCACCAGCTGCCTAGGTGCGGATCCCGGTTTCCCCAGCGCGCCGGCCGAGGCCGCTATCAGAACGCGCAGGTGCGAAATCCGAAGAACCCGTCGTCCCGCTCCGGCCAGGCAAAGCCGCGGCGCTTGGGCGAACGCAGGCGCGCGCGGGTCGCAGCAGAAGCGCCGCGCAGTACGCGCGCCGTGCCGAAGGCGGGCTGCGGGTCGAACTCGGTGCCCGCGCTCCAGGGGTCGGCGCGGAAGTCGGGCCAAGGCTGCAGGGTGCCCGCGGTCCACTCGTGCACGTCGGCCCAGCGGAAGCCGCGCCGCGCGGCCTGGTGGGCAGCGATTTCCCATTCGACCTCGGTCGCGAGACGGCGCCCGGCCCAGCGCGCCCAGGCGTCGGCCTCCCACCAGCTCACATGCACCACGCTCTGGTTGCCGGCCGCGCGCATGGGGCGGCCGAAGCGCTGCTGCAGCACCGAGCCGCCGCTGCCGCGGCGCGCCGCGCCGATCTGCTCCACATGGCGCGGGCCGCGCCGGCCCTCGGTCTGGGCCGCGAGCCAGGCGAGCCCGCCCGGCAGCCACAGTTCCTCGCGGTCGTAGCCGCCGTCGTCGACGAACTCCACGTACTGGCTCCAGGTGACGGGCTGGGCATCGATCTCGAACTCCGGCACCTCCAGCATGCGCCGGCCGCGCTCCTGCGCGAAAGCGAAGCCGGCCTCGTCGAAACCAAGCGTCCATGCGGTGGCCGGCAGCACCAGTGGCTCGTGCTCCACCGGCGCGGGCCGCGCCTCGATGCCCAACGGCAGGCCGAGGGTCTGCGCCATCACCACCAGCTGCTCGCCGCGCAGGTCTTCGTGAAACAGCGCCAGCCGGTAGAAGTAGAGGCCGGCATCGGTCTCGACCGCATGCTCCAGCAGTTCCAGCGTGCTCTCCAGCGTGTCGAGCAGGTAGGCCTTGGTCTGCTCGAGGTCGGGCAGCTCCAGCGACCAGCGCTGCTTCGCCTCGACCTGCGCCGGGTTCCACCAGCCGTCGGCCTCCGGCTCGATGGCGGCCAGGCGCGTCGGCCGCACCGGGCATTCGGCACCGAACGCGCGCTGCGTGTTGCGCGCGATCCACCACTCGGCGAACCAGCCGATGTGGCCGGCCAGCCAGAGCGGCGGATCGATGTCCTCCTGCCGCGGCACGGCCAGTATTCCCGAGCCCAGCGCTTGCTCGTAGAGCGACAGCAGGTGCAGCGTGTGGTTGCGCGCGTCGATCAGGGCCAGCGAGAGCAGCTCGCGGCCTGCGCGGCGCATCTCGGGCGAGTCGATGGAATGAGGCAGGCCGGAAGCGCCGAAAGGCGTGCCGGACGGCGGGCTCGAAGGCATCGGCCATTATGGCCACGCGCGCGGCGCGGAGGGACTCCCCGGGTAAACCCGCCGCCCGCCTCCGGCCGGCGTTCGGCAGCGGCGCGGTAACATTGCGGGCTTTGCGCCGACCCTACCCGACTGGCGTTAAAACCACCCCAAAGAGACATACCTTGTCCGCATTCCTCAAGTTCGCGCTGGCCATGGACTGGATCAGCGCACAGCTCGGCAAGCTGGCGGCCTGGGCCGTGCTCGCCGCCTCCTTGATCTCCGCCGGCAATGCCTTCGTGCGTTATGGCCTGGACTTCAGCTCCAACGCCTGGCTCGAGATCCAGTGGTATCTGTTCGCCGCCACCGTGATGCTCGGTGCGCCGCTGGTGCTGAAGCTCAACGAGCACGTGCGGGTGGACATCATCTACGGCAAGCTCAAGCGCAACGGGCCGGTGTATGTCGATCTCTTCGGCCTGCTCTTCTTCCTGCTGCCCGTGATGGGCCTGCTGTTCTGGCTCACGCTCCCTTTCTTCCTCGGCATGCTGAGGAGCGGCGAGATGTCCGGAAACATTGGTGGCCTGATCCGCTGGCCGGCCGCGCTGATGATGCCCGTGGGCTTCGGCGCCGTGTTCCTGCAGGGCGTGGCCGAGGTGATCAAGCGCATCGCCTACCTGCGGGGCCTGATCGAGATGGACACGCACTACGAGAAGCCGGTGCAGTAAGCACCCCCTCAATCGCACCGCTTCCCAGGATAAGAAATGCAGATGGAAAATTTCGCCCCGATCATGTTCGCGGGGCTGGTGGTGATCATGCTGATCGGCTTCCCGGTGGCGTTCTCGCTGTCGGCGCTGGGCCTCTTGAGCGGCTTCATCGCGATCGAGATGGGCTGGTTCCCGCCGGGCTTCATGGCCAACCTGCCGCTCAACGTGTTCGGCATCCTGTCCAACGAAACGCTGCTGGCCATCCCCTTCTTCACGCTGATGGGCGCGGTGCTCGAGAAGTGCGGCCTGGCCGAGGACATGCTCGACTCCATGGGCCAGCTCTTCGGCCCGGTGCGCGGCGGCCTGGGCTACTCGGTGATCATCGTGGGCTTCATCCTCGGCGCCATCACCGGCACCGTGGCCGGCCAGGTGATCGCCATGGCGATGATCTCGCTGCCGGTGATGATGCGCTACGGCTACAACATGCGCTACTCCGCCGGCGTGCTCGCCGCCTCGGGGACCATCACGCAGCTGGTGCCGCCCTCGCTGGTGCTGATCGTGATGGCCGACCAGCTCGGCACCGACGTCGGCCAGATGTACAAGGGCGCCTGGGGGCCGTCGATCCTGCAGGTGCTGATCTTCGCGATCTACACCTTCCTGGTCTCGCGCATCCGCCCGAGCTACGTGCCGGGCGTGCCGGCCTCGGCGCGTACGCTGGAGGGCTGGGCGCTGTGGGGCAAGTGCCTGCGCGGCATCATCCCCTCGGCGATCCTGATCTTCGCGGTGCTGGGCTCGATGGGCGGACTGCCCTTCATGGACCACGCGATCGCGACGCCGACCGAAGCCGGCGCGATGGGTGCGGTGGGCTCGCTGATCCTGGCCGCCATCCACCGGCGGCTGAACTGGCCGATGCTCAAGGAGGCGATGAACGGGACCATGCGGCTCACCGCCATGGTGGTCTTCATCCTGATCGGCTCGCGCGTGTTCTCGCTGGTGTTCCAGGGCGTCGACGGCGCCAAGTGGATCGAGCACTTGCTCTCGGGCCTGCCGGGTGGGCAGATCGGCTTCCTGATCGCGGTCAACGTCTTCGTCTTCTTCCTGGCCTTCTTCCTCGACTTCTTCGAGATCGCCTTCATCATCCTGCCGATGCTCGGGCCCGTCGCGGCCAAGCTGGGCATCGACATGGTGTGGTTCGGCGTGCTGCTGTGCGTGAACATGCAGACCTCGTTCATGCACCCGCCCTTCGGCTTTGCGCTGTTCTACCTGCGCGGCATCGCCGACACGCTGTTCAAGAACGGCGCGCTGCCGCGCAAGATCGAGTCGCGCGACATCTACCTGGGCGCCATTCCCTGGGTCGGGCTGCAGCTGCTGCTGGTGGCGATCGTGATCTTCTTCCCGCAGACCGTCACCGTGTTCCTCGACAAGAAGGTCGAGGTGGACGTCGACAAGATCAAGCTGGAGATGCCGGCCGACCTGCAGGGCCCCGACAGCGGCGGCATCAACATGGACGACCCCTTCGGCAACAAGAAGTCCGCCGAGCCGGACGCGCTGCCGATGCCCGAGCCCGAAGTGCCGGCGCCGGCGCCCGGGGCCGACAGCAAGCAGTGAGCGCACCCGAGGCCGACGCGGGCGGGCCGCTCGAGAGCCCCGCCTACCCGCCTTTGGTGCGGATCCTGGCGGTGGTGCTGATCGTCGACCTGATCGCATTCGGGCTGTGGAGCCTGCCCGCACTGCGAAGCGCCGAGTGGTCGACGCCGGGCCTGCTGTTGTTCGGCGGCGCCGCGGTCTGCATCGCGTGGGTCGGCTACTGGATCGTCTACAGCCGCACGCGGCTCGAAGGCGACGTGCTGACGCAGACCTGGCTGTGGAACAAGCGCGAGAGCGCGGCGAACGTGGCGCAGCTCAAGCTGGTGCACTGGCCCTGGGTCGACCGCATCATCGCGCCCCGCCTGCTGGTGCGGCGCCGCAACGGCGCCGTCACCTGGTTCCATTCGGCCGACGCGCGTCTTCTGACCGGCTTTGCAGAACGCGTGGCCTTGCGCCTCGCCCCGGACCGACCCCATCATTCATAAGCAGCCTGCGCGTGCTTGCGCACGGGACTGCGCGGGCCGCTGAGCGGCCGGGGCCGAGGAGCTGCGCCCGCCGAAGCGATTCGCTGCTCAGCCACGGCCGGCGGGTGGGCGAAAGCGAGTTCGGCGACGTGCCGCGCGCCGGCTTCTGCCTGATGGGCGCCTGCCAGGACTGCCGGGCGCGGTCGCAACCGGTCGAGTGCGTCCGATGTAAAGGCCCCTGACGCATGCACGACGGCAGGATCTGCTGCAGCGACTCGCACAACCGCAGCCTGCTTTGTGCAAGACCCTCATTGAAGCATCGGCGCGAAGGGCACGCAGCCTAGACTTTTGGACATCCAAAGGCCCGACCTCAGCCCCATCATGAAGCACCCCACCGCATTACGAAGCCTCCGTGGCCACGCCTTTATGGATGGCAATGCACAAGCCTCACGTCGCGTTTCCGAAAGGCCGAATCCATGAACTCCTCCATCGTCGAACGCCTCAGGAGCACCGGCCGCCTGGATCGCGTGTTCATCGACGGCGAGTGGGTCGTGCCCCAGGGGCAAGCTCGAAGCTCTGTCATCGACCCGTCGACCGAGGAGCCTGTCGCGGAGATCGCGCTGGGAACTGAGCAAGACGTCGCTGCGGCGGTGGCCGCCGCGCGGCGCGCTTTCGCCACCTGGTCCGTGAGTTCTGCCCAGAGCAGGGCCTTGCTTCTTGATCGCGTTCACTCCCTGATCCTCGAGCGCGCGGAACTGTTCACTCAAGCGATCTCGTTGGAAATGGGCGCTGCCATCGGTTTTGCGCGCAGCACACAGGTGCCGTCTGCGGCGCAGCACATCCGCGTGGCCCGCGACAATCTGGTCGGTTATTCGTTTGTCACCCATCGCGGGGACATGGCCATCATGCGCGAGGCCATCGGCGTGTGCGGCCTCATCACCCCATGGAACTGGCCGCTCTACCAGATCACCGCCAAGGTCGGCCCCGCCCTGGCGGCGGGATGTACGGTCGTCCTGAAGCCCAGCGAGCTGTCGCCCCTGAGCGCCTTGCTCTTTGCGGAGGTGATGCAAGACGCCGGCATCCCGCCGGGCGTGTTCAACCTGGTGAGCGGCAACGGGCCGGAGGTCGGCGCCGCGCTGTCGGCGCATCCGGACGTGGACATGATCTCGATCACTGGTTCCACAAGAGCCGGTGTCCTCGTTGCCCAAGCGGCGGCCCCGACGGTGAAGCGCGTGGCCCAGGAACTCGGCGGGAAGTCGCCCAACCTCATCCTGCCGGATGCCGACCTGGCGCGTGCCGTACCGGCAGGCGTGGCGGCCGCCTTCCGCAACGTTGGCCAATCCTGCAGCGCTCCGACGCGCATGATCGTGCCCCGAGCGCACCTGCCGGAGGTCGAACGGATCGCGCTCGAAGCGGCATCCCGCATCTTCGTGGGCGATCCGCGTTCAGAGCAGACCACGCATGGCCCGGTGGCGAATCGCGCGCAGTTCAATCGGGTGCAGGAAATGATCAGCATCGGAATCGCCGAAGGCGCGCGGCTCATTTGTGGCGGCCTCGGACGGCCAGAGGCTCTAAGCCGCGGCTTCTACTGCCGACCGACCATCTTCACCGCGGTGCATCCTCAAATGCAGATCGCGCAGGAGGAGATCTTCGGGCCGGTGCTCGCGCTGATCCCCTATGACAGCGTGGACGAGGCTGTGGAGATCGCCAATGGCACCGTCTACGGCCTGGGCGCCCACGTGCAAGGCGAGGACCTCGGCGCGGCGCGCGCCGTCGCGGCCCGCATCCGCTCCGGGCAGGTGCATATCAACTATCCGGCCTGGAATCCCCATGCCCCCTTTGGCGGATACAAGCGGTCGGGAAATGGCCGCGAATACGGAATAGAAGGTCTCGAGGAGTACCTGGAAACCAAAGCCATTCTTGGCTTCCAGGATGCCTCGGCACCCGGTACCGACTGACAGGCTTTCAGTGAAAACATCGCGCAACGCGCAGGAGCAATCATGACCGTGGCCATCGTGCTGCACCGTGCCGACGGCGCGGCCCTTTCAACCTCTTTCCGCAGGGCGGCGTTCGGCAAAGACGATCCTTTTGCACGACATCGCGAGATCGCGTGGGAAGGACCGGGCTCGATGATCGCGGGCCGAACCAGCTTCATGGGTGAGCTCGAAGTCGCGAGCTTTCCTCACATCGAAACCATTGTTGTGGTGGAAGGAGAGCTGACCCTGACGGCGGCCGGGGCGGCCCCGCTGGTGCTCGGTCCACAAGCGGGCGCTGTCATCGGATGCGGTAGCGCGCTTCGCATCCACGCCGCATCCCGCGTGCGGTTTTCGTTTTGCGCGGCTGCCTGCGAGAAACCGACCAAGCGCGGCCTCATTCCCCTGCGCGCGGACGCCGACTTCAAGCCGTCCACACCGCCACCGGCGGAGACGCTGCTGGGCCCGGCCCCGCAATGCCGCAGCGACAATGTCTTCACCGAGGACGCTGCGCAGTACCTCGCGGGCACCTGGGACTCAACCCCCTACCACCGGGTCGTCCGTCCGCATCGCCTCAACGAATTCATGCATGTGCTGGCCGGCAGCGTGCGGTTCGCGGCCCCGGATGGCAGCGTGCTGTCGGTGGGCACCGGCGATGCGCTGTTCGTGCCCCAGGGCGCACCGATCGGATGGGAAAGCAGCGATCGCGTGGCGAAGTTCTACGTGGTCCAAAGCGTTCAGCCCTGACACGACGAGCGAGATTCATCATGTCCCCTCCGCTGCACCACCTCCAAACTTCGCCCACGCTGCCGGCCTCGGCTGACGTCGTCGTGATCGGCGGCGGCATCATCGGTGTCTTTAGCGCCTACTACCTGGCCCAGCGCGGCGTTTCGGTCGCCCTGGTCGAGAAGGGCAGGATCGGCGCCGAGCAGTCGAGCCGCAATTGGGGCTGGTGCCGACAGCAGAACCGCGACGCGCGCGAACTGCCGATGGCGAGCAAGAGCCTCGATCTCTGGGAACGATTTGCTGCCGAAAGCGGTGAAGACACCGGTTTTCATCGCTGCGGACTCTTGTATCTCAGCAACGACGAGGCCGAGCTGTCCCGTTGGTCCAGCTGGCGCGACTTTGCCAAGACCGCCGGCGTGACGACCCACATGCTCAATAGCCGGCAGGCCGCCCAGCGCGGGCAGGCGACCGGCCGCGCCTGGAAAGGCGGGGTCTTCTCGCCCAGCGATGGCACCGCCGATCCTGGCAAGGCAGCGCCGGCCGTGGCAGCTGCGCTCATCAAGCTCGGGGGCAGCGTCCACCAGAATTGCGCTGCCCGCGGCATCGAGACGGAAGGCGGACGGGTCAGCGGCGTCATCACGGAAGCCGGGGTCATCAAGACCAGGACGGCCGTGCTCGCCGGTGGCGCCTGGGCCTCCTCGTTCTGCCGGCAGCTCGGCATCCGTTTTCCCCAGGCCTCGATCCGGCAATCCATCCTTAGCGTGTCGCCTGTGGAGCATCGCTTGCCGGATGCCCTGTTTACGGCAGGCGTGTCCGTCACGCGCCGCAACGACGGACGCTACGCACTGGCCATCAGCGGCCGCGCACGCGTCGACGTGACGCCGCAGTTCATGCGATTCGCCCCGCAATTCGTGCCCATGTTCGCCAAGCGCTGGCGCAGCCTTCTGCCGGGAGGCCTGCAAGGCGTTCGCGGCGGCCACGAAACGCTGAAGCGGTGGCGGCTCGATGCGCCGACGCCGATGGAGCGGGTGCGCGTCCTCGATCCGAAGCCCTGTTTGTCCACGGTCAGGGAGACCCGCCGCCGCGCCGTCGAACTGCTGCCTGAACTGCGCGAAGCAAGGATCACGCACGCCTGGGCCGGCTTCGTCGACAGCACGCCCGACGGTGTTCCCGGCATCGGCGAAGTGCCCTCCATACCGGGCTTCATCCTGGCTGCGGGCTTTTCCGGACACGGCTTCGGAATCGGCCCTGGGGCTGGCCACCTGATCGCGGACCTTGCCACCGGTGCCGAACCGATCGTGGATCCCATACCGTACCGGCCGGAGCGATTCAGCGGCTCAGCATGGGGCAAGGTCGCTGATTTCTAGGCCGCGCCTGCGACGCGCCGAACCCCGACCCATCTACCCGGTTGAACGGCTGATCTGGAAGGCCGCGCAGCACGCGGTGTTCGCGAGCCCGGAACTGTTGGTGCAGGAGGTGGTTGCCCGGGTGCGGGATTCGGCGTGATTTGCCCGCCATGACACGCTGAACACCACGCCGAAGTCGGCCGCTTCGACCACCGCATCCTGCACGCGGTCATTTCGACTTGAAGGCCGTCAAGCGTGAGGCAGCGTGGCGCTCGTGTCCAACGACCACACCTGCGCCAGCAGCGCCCGAGAACGCTCGTTCCCAATCACGGGCGACGCCAATTCCAGAAACTTTCCTTCGAGTTCGCCATCTGTGAGCGCCTGCTCGGGGTCCCCCTTGCGGTTGGGCTGCAGGTGGTCGAGGCGACGCCCGTCGCGGGTCTCGATGACGATGCGCGCGGCGCGCTGCCCGGGGAAGGCCGCATCCAGTGCCGGATCGACCGCGACTTCGATGCGCTCCATCAGCGCACGCGTGACCTGATCCTCCAGCAGAGCTGGCTCGTAGGCCGCCAGGCGCACGCTGCCGTGCGTCAACGCCGTTGCCACCACGTAAGTCAGGCTGAACCGCGCTTCGTTGGCCGTGGTCGGATGGGTGTAGCAGGCGATGTCGAGTGCAGGCCGGTATGTCGCCACGTGCACGCGCTCGATGTTGCCGGCTTCGAGACCGTAACGCTGCTTCAGCTCGAGCGCACCGTCGATGGCGGCGAAGGTGTGACCGCAGCCGATGTGGTTCTTGAAGGTCAGCCTGGTGATGTGGAAGTCCTTCCCCAATGTCGCACCCGCCTCCGACCAGTCCGGGCCGTTGCTCATCGCTTGACCCAAACCGATCTCGCCGTCCAGCACGTCAAGCGAGCCGGTGACGCCGCGCCTCGCAAGCTGAGCCGCGAGCACGCCCGCCTCCGCGGCGCGACCTGCATGCAGCGGCTTGGACATCGAGTCCATGCGGAATGCCTGCTGCAAGCCGGCCGTGAAGGTGGCCGCCGTCGCCAAGGCATGCGCGAAGGCCGGTTCGTCCAGCGACATCAAGCAGGCAGCTGCAGACGCAGCGCCGAAACTGCCGACCGTTCCCGTGCTGTGCCAGTACTTGTAGTGCGGTCGGCCCATGACGACACCGATGCGCGTCGACACTTCGTATCCAAGAACGATGCCCCGCAGGAACTCGAGGCCGTTGGCGCCAACGTCCTGCCCCGCGGCCAACGCCGCCGCCACGGTCGCGGCACCAGGGTGGTACATGGCGTCCCGGAAACTGTCATCCACTTCCGCTGCATGGGCCGCCGTGCCGTTGATGAGCGCTGCCGCGCGCGCTGTCGCCGCGCGGCCCCCGGCCAAGAATGCTCGACCTCGGTCGAGGTCGTCGGCCAAGGCTTCTTCGAGCTGCCGCACGGGCGCGGCACTCAGGCCGGGAAACAGCGAGGCATACCAGTCGATCACGGCGCGTTTGGCATGGTGAATGACCTCGGGTGGCAGCGGCTGTCGATGAAACTCGGCAGAGTAGCGGGCGAAGACTTCTGTCGCGTGCATATCAACTTCCAGCTCAGGCCAGCACGACCACGCCGTCAGCGGCGCGCACACCCTGCCCCTGCGGCAGCACGAAGACCGGGTTGATTTCGGCCTCGAGCAAGCGCTTCCCGAGCTGGGCCGCCATCTTCGAGAAGGCGACGATGGCATCGACCAGCGCCTCGACATCGGCCTTGGGGCGGCCACGGAAGCCGTCCAGCAAGGGCCAGGTCTTCAGCTCACGTGCCATGGAGAGCGCATCCTCGCGGCGGAGGCCACCCTGGGAGGGCAACAGCCGCATCGTGGTGTCCTTGAACAGCTCGGCGGTGATGCCGCCCATGCCCAGCAGGATGGCCGTGCCCAACACATCGTGGTGCATGCCCAGGATCAGCTCGGTGCCGCCGCCCACCATTTCCTGCACGAGGAAGCGCTGGGGCCGCACGCCTGCCTTGCTCTCGACCTCGGCGGCCATCGCCTGCAGGCGCGCCCCCACCGTCTCGGCCGTCAGGTTCACGGCAACGCCGCCGACGTCGCTCTTGTGCGTGATCTCGGCCGACAGGATCTTGAGCACGATTCGACCGCCCAGCGCGCGCGCCGCAGCTTCGGCCTCAAGGGGCGTGGTCACCACCACCTCACGCGCGCAGGGCACGCCGAAGCGGGTGAACAGCTGCTTGGCCTCTGCTTCATCGAGGGAGCCTGCCGGCAGCTCGTCGATGACCACATCGGCCACAGACGCGCTGGATGGCTTCGGCTCCTGCCAGCTGCCGACGTTCAGCATCGCGCCCAGCGCGGAGGTACAGCTTTCGGCCGCAGCAAAGGCAGGCACGCCGCGCTGCGTGAGCAACGCCGCGACTTCGGGCGCATGCGGGCTCACGTAGGCGATCACCGGCTTGTCCGAGTGGGGCAAGCAATCCTGGATGGCGCCTGCCATCAGCTCCGGCATGGCCAGGCTGGACGAGCCGACGATGATCGCCAACGCGTCGTAGCTGGGGCTCTTGAGCAGGATGTCGATGGCGCCGCGCAGCAGGTCCGGCTGCAGACCGGCCAAGGTCACGTCGATGGGGTTGCGGTCCAGCACCGCGTGATCGCCGCTCTGCAGCGCGCGCAACGCCTCGGCCGTTGCAGCATCCGGCGCCGGCGTCTCGAATCCCTGCATGCCAAGATCGTCCGATACCAAAGTCCCGGCGCCGCCCGTCGAGGTCAGAATGGCCACGCGCTTGCCGCGCAGCTTGCGACCCGTGGCCAGTGCGACCGGGATGTCGAGGAGGTCCCCAAAAGTCTGGGCACGGATCACGCCGACCTGCTTGAACAGTGCGTCGTACATGCTGTCGGCGCCCGCCAATGCACCGGTGTGCGACACGGCGGCCTTCGCGCCGGCTTCGGAGCGACCGATCTTGAAGGCGACGACAGGCTTGCCCGCGCGAGCTGCCTTCAGGGCAGCGGCGCGAAACTTCTCGGGATTGCGCACGCTCTCCACGTAGAGGGCGATGACCTTGGTGTCCGCGTCGTCGGCCAGGTGATCGACAAAATCCGCCAGGTCCAGATCCACCTCGTTGCTGGTCGAGATCAGCTTCGACAGGCCGATTCCGCGTGCAGCGGCACGCGAAAGGAGCGCGCCGAGAATGCCCCCGCTTTGCGAAACCACGCCGATCCCGCCGACCGGGAAATGATCCATCTCGAGCGCGCCACTGGCGGAGAGCACGATGTTGTCGGTCAGGTTGACAAGCCCGATCGTGTTGGGGCCGAGGATCCGCATGCTGCCGGCCGCCTCGATGAGCTGCTGCTGGCGACGCGCGCCTTCCTCGCCGGTCTCGGTGTAACCGCTGGCGAGGACGATCGCGGCGGCAGCACCTTTCGCCGCGAGTTCGCGGACGGCCTGGTGCGCGCGCTCGGCACCCAGCAGCACGATGCCGACGTCGGGTGTTCCGGGAATCGAGGCGATGTCGGGATAGCAGGTCAGGCCATCGATCGAACCGACACGCGGATTGACCGGGTAGATCTCGCCCGTGAAGCCGTGCTTGCGCAGGTAGGCCACGGGGCGGCCGGCGGTCTTGGCGGCATCCGCCGAAGCGCCGATCACTGCGACGCTGCGCGGCTTGAGGAGCCTGCTGATGGAGTTCAGTTCGGTCATTTCGTCGTCTCCCTTTTTGCGCTGGTCTTGGCGAGGAACGCCATCACCGATTCGCGGTGCTCGGTACTCGTGTAGCAAATGCCCTGCGCCTGGCTGCCCTGTGCGAACACCTGATGCGCGGACATCTCGAAGCTCTGGTTCAGGATCGTCTTGCCCAGGGCCAAGGCGGTGGCCGAACCCTTGCTCATCTCGGCCGCCCAGCGCTGCGCGTCGGGGACGAGGGTCTCGGCATCCGACCGGCGATCGGCGATGCCAAGGCGCAAAGCCTCTTCGAGCTCGACCTTGCGGCCGCTGAAGATCAGTTCCTTGGCCTTCGAGAGGCCCACTCGGCGCGGCAGGAAGTACATGCCGCCGCCATCGGGAACGATGCCGCGGTTGATATACGACCAGGTGAAGCTCGCCGCATCAGAAGCGATGATGAAGTCGCATGCCAGCGCCGTGTCGGCGCCCAGGCCGGAAGCCGCCCCGTTGACGGCAGCAATCGTCGGCTTGGGCATGGTGTGCAGCAGCGATTGGGTATGGTGCACACGTTGCTGGCGGCTCCACCCGTTGAAGCCAACCTCGCCTGCAGGCGCCTGCATCCGCCGCTCCATGCCGGCGACATCCCCGCCGGCGCAGAAGCCCTTGCCGCGTCCGGTGAGCACCAAGGCACGGATCGCCTTGTCGTAGGTCACATGCTCCAGCGCCGCGATGAATTGCGTGCGCATGTCGTCGCTCATGGCATTGCGCTTGTCGGGACGGTTCAACCACAGGGTGGCGATGCCGTCCGCAACTTCCAGCTCGATCAGTTGTTCGGTCATTTCAACTTCTCCGTCATTCGTTGGTGATGTTGTTTTCCTTGACGACCTTGCGCCAACGCGCTTCCTCACCCTTGGCGTACTTGTCGAAGTCCGCCGGCGATCCGCCATTGATCACGAGGCCTTCCCCTTCCACGCGCTTGCGAAAGGCCTCCGTCTGGACTGCCTTCCTGGCGGCTGCGTTCAGGCGGGCGATGACATCGGCCGGAGTGCCTGCAGGCACATACAGGCCGTACCAGCTGTCGGCCACGTAGCCAGGCACACCGCTTTCCGCGATCGTGGGAACCTTGGCCAGAGCGTGGGAGGACGATCGCGTGGCCGTGGTCACTGCCAGTGCGCGCAGCTTGCCGCTTTCGACGAAGGTGCCCACTGCAGCCGCGGTCGCGAACATGACATCCACCTGGCCACCCAGCAAATCGGTGATCGCGGGACCCGCGCCGCGGTAGGGGATGTGGGTGATGTTCGTCTTCGTCAGGTTCTTGAAGAATTCACCCGCGAGGTGCGCCGACGTGCCCGCGCCTTGCGACGCGAACGACAGCTTGCCCGGGTTCGCCTTGGCTGCGTCGATGAGGTCCTTGACCGATTTGAGAGGGCTTTCCGCCCGCACCACCAGCACGTTCGGAGAAACCCCGATCAGCATGACCGGCGCGAAGGCCTTCTCGTAGTTGTAGGGGAGCTTGCTCTGGATGCTGGGGTTCACCACGTGGGCCACGGTGGCCATCACCATCGTGTAGCCATCGGGTGCGGACTTTGCCACTGCGTCCGTCCCGATGATCGTGCCCGCACCGGGCTTGTTGTCGATGATGACCGGCTGACCCAACTCCTGGCCCATGGCAATGCCCATGGTTCGGGCGACCAGATCGGTGCCGCCGCCCGGTGCAAACGGCACGACTATTTTCACGGGCTTGTCGGGGAAGGCTGCAAGCGCCGGCGTTGTGATTGCGGCGGTCGCTGCTGCGATTGAAAAAAGGACCGAGACGATGCTGAGGCGTGCCGTGGGTGAGCGTTGTTGCAAGGTTGTCTCCAAGTGGAAGTAGGACGGGCGAAGGCGGAATCGATGGCGGCTTGGGTCTTCTCATCGCGTGCCGGTAGCTTAGGTTTGCGTAACGCTTTGCGCATCCCCCTATTTCCAATCAATGGAATTACACTTCTGGCATTCTTCAGCCCCGAGTCTTTTGTCCATGTCGACCAGACGCCAACATTTCGAAGAGCCCACGCTGAACCGGTCCCTCGAGCGGGGGATCGAGATCCTCCGGGCCTTCAGGCCCGGCGCCGACTTGTTGGGAAACGGCGAGATCTCGGAGCGCACCGGGCTTTCGCGCGCTACCGTCAGTCGCCTGACCCAGACGCTGGTTGAAGTCGGAATGCTCGAGCACGATCGGAACCTTCGCGCCTACCGCCTTGCCGCGCCGGTCTTGAGCTTTGCCCACGCCATGCGCGCCGGCTCCCCTGTGTTGAACGCAGTCGCGCCGCTGATGCAGACCTTGGCGGAGAAACTTCGCATCAATGTCGGCTTGGCGGTTTCGGACCGGGACGAAATGGTCTACCTCGAATCGGTCCGCTATAACCGCAGGGTGTCGCTGCGCAACGTCGTCGCCGGGCAGCGAGTGCCGATGGAGCTCACGTCGCTTGGCCGGGCCTACCTGGCGGTCGCCGACGAGCCCAGGCGGCGCACGCTCATGGCGCAGTTCCGCGAACGACGCGCCAGCGGCTGGAACCAGATTCGCGACGAGATCAAGAGCGCGATCCGGAGCGTGGCCGAGCGCGGCTTTTGCTCGGCTTCCTGGCAACCGGAGGTGGTCGCACTCGCGACGCCGGTCGTGCTGGAAGGCCGACCGATCTACGTGCTCAACGTGAGCGTCACGACGAAGGGCGGCATTGCGGAGACCGAATCGATGCTTGGAGGCCCGCTGCTCGAGCTCTCGGAGAAGGTGAAAACCACCCTCGCCGCGCTGGAGGTCAATCGACCTTGATGTTGGCTTCCTTGACCGCCTGGCCGATCTTGGACAGGTCCTCGCGGACCAACTTCTTGAACTGTTCGGGATTCGACTTCGCTGGAACGAAGGACAGCTCGGCGAACTTGGCCTTGAGCGCCGGCGTGTCGACCGCCTTGGCGATCTCGGCATTGAGCCGGTTCGTCACCGCCACGGGCATATCTGCTGGTCCCCAAATGCCATACCACGGCACATAGCCGAGCAGGCTTTCCGCGCTACTACGCCTGCAAACGACCTCGCGAGTCCTGACAACTTGGGGAGCCCCGCCTGGCTCGCCGTGCGAGGCACGGCCTGGAGCGCACGGGTCCGGCCGGCTTTCCGCAACACAGGGCGAACCCTGTTCCGGCGAGGCTAGCGGAAACCGCGACCGCGTGGCGCAGATCATCAGCTGCACGGTGCGCTCGAGTCCATCAAGGCCGACAACGGCCGGTGGAATAAGAGCCTGGCCACCCTGAGGCGCGAACAAGAAGAGGGGCGACGGGACGTAAGTCCCCCAAAAGTCCCCACGCAAAGAAAAACGGCTTAGAGGAGGTAAGCCTCTAAGCCGTTGACCCATAAGGGAAATAAGTGGTGCGGCTGGCAGGATTCGAACCCACGACCCCTTGGTTCGTAGCCAAGTACTCTATCCAACTGAGCTACAGCCGCACAGCTTGCGATTATAGCATGCTCGCGACGCCTCTTTGCCGGAGGTGATGCAAACATGCAGTGGTAGGCCGTGCTGGGATTGAACCAGCGACCAACGGATTATGAGTCCGCTGCTCTAACCAGCTGAGCTAACGGCCCACGCAGTCGGGATTCTAGTGGCGCGCCGCCCCGCCCTATTTGCGGTGGCTCAGCGCGTTGGTGACGAGCTTCGACGTGATGTCGACGATCTGGATCATGCGGTCGTAGGGCATGCGCGTCGGCCCGATGACGCCGAGCGTTCCGACCACCTCGCCGTCCACCTCGTAGTTCGCGCTCACGATCGAGAGATCGTCGAAGGGCACGACCTGGCTTTCCCCGCCGATGAAGATGCGCACGCCCTCGGCCTTGCTCGAGACGTCGAGCAGGCGCAGCAGCTGCGCCTTCTGTTCGAAGAGCTCGAAGGCGCGGCGCAGGTGGCTCATGTCGCTGGAGAAATCGGTGACCGACAGCAGGTTGCGCTCGCCGGCGATCACCACTTCGTCCTGCGCCTCAGTGAGCACCTCGGAGCTGACCTGCACCGCCGCCTGCATGAGTGCCGCGATCTCGCCGCGCAGCTGCTCCATCTCGGACTGCAGCCGGTCGCGCACCTGCTCGATCGAAAGGCCCGCGAAGTGCGCGTTGATGTAGTTCGAAGCCTCCACCAGTTGCGACTGCGAATAGTCGACCTCGGGAAAGATCACCCGGTTCTGCACATCGCCGTCGGGCGAGACGATGATCACCAGCAGGCGGCGCTCCGACAGGCGCAAGAACTCGATCTGCCGGAATGCCGAGGCACGGCGCGGCGCCATCACCACGCCGACGAACTGCGACAGGTTGGACAGCAGATTGGCGGCATTGGCGATCACCTTCTGCGGCTGGTCGGGCGGCAGGCTGGGTGCTGCGAGATGCTCGCGCTGCGCGGTCAGCATGGTGTCGACGAACAGCCGATAGCCGCGCGCCGTTGGAATGCGGCCGGCCGAGGTGTGAGGACTGACGATGAGCCCGAGCCCTTCGAGGTCGGACATCACATTGCGAATGGTCGCAGGCGACAGCTCAAGTCCCGAAGCACGGGAAAGCGTACGGGAGCCCACAGGCTGCCCTTCGGCGATGTACCGCTCGACCAATGTCTTGAGCAGCAACTTGGCACGGTCGTCCAGCATTGAAAGATTTTAGTGTTGTAATTTACAGATGACATCCAGCTTCCGGCGCGTCGCATTGATCGGCAAGTACCAGGCTTCCGGCGCGCGCGTGCCGGTCGGCGCGCTGGACGAGGTCATGGAAGGCATCGGCGCCTTTCTCGAATCCCAGGGCTGCGAGGTCTTCGTCGAGCAGGCGGACGAGGGCGGGCGGGCGCGGACCCGCTACGCCGCCCTGTCGGTCGACGAGATCGGCCGGCGGTGCGACCTGGGCCTGGTGGTCGGCGGCGACGGAACCATGCTCGGCATCGGGCGCCAGCTCGCCTGCTACGGCCTGCCGCTGATCGGCATCAACCGCGGGCGGCTGGGTTTCATCACCGACATCGCGCTGAACGACTACCAGAGCGTGCTGATCCCGATGCTGGCCGGCGAGTACGAGGAAGACCATCGCAGCCTGATGCAGGCGAATGTGGTGCGCAAGGGCGTCTCGGTGTTCGATGCGCTCGCCATGAACGACGTGGTCGTCAACCGCGGCGCCACCTCGGGGATGGTGGAGCTGCGGGTTTCGGTGGGCCACCACTTCGTCGCCAACCACCGCGCCGACGGCATGATCATCGCCTCGCCCACCGGCTCCACCGCCTATGCGCTGTCCGCCGGCGGCCCGCTGCTGCACCCGGCAGTGCCGGGCTGGGTGATGGTGCCGATCGCACCCCACTCGCTCTCCAACCGCCCGATCCTGCTGCCGGACGCGGACGAAGTCTCGATCGAGCTGGTCGGCGGCCGTGATGCGAGCGCCAATTTCGACATGCAATCGCTCGCGACCATGGCCATCGGCGACCAGATCGTGGTGCGCCGCTCCGAGTACCGCGTGCGCTTCCTGCATCCCCGGGGCTGGAGCTATTTCGACACGCTGCGCAAGAAACTGCACTGGAACGAAGGAGGTTCCTGATCCATGAGCTGCACGGCCGCCCCGAAGACGAATAGCACCGTAGCCGAAGGCGAAGGTACTCCAATGAGCCCGCACGCTCAGCCTGTTCGTCGCCCCTCGCGGGCGCCCTCCGAGCCCTTCGCCACCCTGGGCGGGCATTGACATGGCGCTGCGTCGCATCGCCTTGCGCGATTTCGTGATCGTGCGCGCGCTCGAACTCGATCTGGCCGCGGGCTTTACCGTACTCACCGGCGAAACAGGTGCCGGCAAGTCGATCCTGATCGACGCGCTCCAGCTGGCGCTCGGCAATCGCGCAGACGCCGGCGCGGTGCGCGAAGGCGCCGACCGCCTCGACGTCAGCGCCGAATTCGATGCCGACCCGGCCCTCGCGGCCTGGCTGGACGAAGGCGGCTTCGAGGCCGGCGATGCACTGCTGCTGCGCCGGACGGTCGATATCCAAGGTCGCAGCCGCGGCTGGATCAACGGCAGCCCCGCCACCGCGACCCAGTTGCGCGAACTCGGCGACCGGCTGCTGGACATTCACGGCCAGCATGCCTGGCAAAGCCTGACGCGCCCCGAGGCCGTGCGCGGCTTGCTCGACGCCTATGCCGGCGCCGACGATGCGGCGCTCGCGCAAGCCTGGCAAAGCTGGCGCCAAGCCATCGCGGCGCTGGACAAGGCACGCTCGGCCCAGGACTCGCTGCAGCGCGAACGCGAGCGTCTCCAGTGGCAGGTAAGCGAGGTCATGAAGCTCGCGCCGGGCGCCGACGAATGGGACGAGCTCTCGGCCAGCCACACCCGAATCTCCAACGCGCAGGCGCTCATCGATGCGGCCGAGGGTGCTTGCAGCGCGCTGGAAGACGACGAGAGCGGCGCGCTCGCCGCGCTGAGCCGGGCAGTCACGCTGCTGCAGAACTGCGAGCACATCGAGCCGGCCTTCAAGGAGCTGGGCGAGGTGCTGGCCTCGAGCGTGGCCCAGGCCTCCGACGCCGCGCATTCACTGCACGGTTATCTGCGCCAGGCCGACACCGACCCGGAACGGCTCGCCGAGCTGGACGAGCGGATGGGCCTCTGGATGTCGCTGGCCCGCCGCTACAAGCGCACGCCGGCCGAGCTGCCCGCCCTGCTGGCCGGCTGGCAGGCCGAACTGCAGACGCTGGACGCACAAAGCGACCTGGAGGCGCTGGAACGCGCCGAGCAGTCCGCCCAGCAGGCGTACATGAAGGAGGCCAGAGCCCTGGGCAAGGTGCGCAAGCAGGCCGCCCCGCGGCTGGCACAGGCCGTGACGCAGGCCATGCAGGGTCTGGGTATGCAGGGCGGCCGCTTCGAAGTCGTTCTGGAAGCGCTGGCCGAACCCGCCCGCCACGGGCTCGAGGACATCGCCTTCCTGGTGGCGGGCCATGCGGGCAGCACGCCGCGCGCGATCGGCAAGGTGGCCTCGGGCGGCGAGCTCTCGCGCATCGCACTGGCGATCGCCGTCACCACCAGCCAACTGGGCGCCGCGCAGACCCTGATCTTCGACGAGGTCGATGCCGGCGTCGGCGGCGCCGTGGCGGAGACCGTCGGCCGCCTCATGAAGCTGCTCGGCCGAGACCGGCAGGTGCTGGCCGTCACCCATCTGCCGCAGGTAGCCGCCTGCGCCGACCACCATCTGCTGGTCGCCAAGCAGCAGACCAGCGCCAGGACCAAGGACGGCATCCGTACGGAAAGCAGCGTCTCGGTGCTCGACGACGACACCCGCACCCGCGAGATCGCGCGCATGCTGGGCGGCGAGCGCATGTCGCAGACCTCGCTCGCGCATGCGCGCGAAATGCTGGGCAAGAAGGCGCCGGAGACTTCGTCATGAGCCTTGAACTCGTGCTGATCACCGGCATGTCCGGCTCGGGCAAGTCCGTTGCCCTGCACGCGCTGGAAGACGCGGGCTACTACTGCGTCGACAACCTGCCGCCCGAGCTGCTCATGCCCTTCGTCGCCCTGCAGCGCGAGCAGCAGGCAGAACGTGTGGCGATCGCGATGGATGTGCGCAGCGGCGTCTCGCTGCCGCTGGTGCCGCAGCAGCTGGACCGGCTGCGGCAAGAGGGCGTGTCGCTGCGCTCGCTGTTCCTGGACTCGACCACCGACGCGCTGGTGCGCCGCTATTCGGAGACCCGGCGGCGCCATCCCCTGTCGCGCCACGATGGCCGTACCGATGCGCCGGAGCAGCAGCGCGTGCTGGTACAGGCCATCGAGCTCGAGCGCGAGCTGCTGGCGGAGCTGCGCGACGGTGCCGACGTGATCGACACCAGCATCATCCGGCCGGCGCAGCTGCAAAGCTACATCAAGGCGCTGATCGCGGCGCCCGAGAGCGCGCTCACGCTGGTCTTCGAGTCCTTCGCCTTCAAGCGTGGCGTGCCGCTCGATGCCGACTACGTGTTCGACGTGCGCATGCTTCCCAATCCGCACTACGTGCCCGCGCTGCGGCCATTGACCGGCCGCGACGCTCCCGTGATCGAGTGGCTGCGCGAGCACGACGATGTCGCGCGCATGTACGGCGACATCGAACAGTTCCTTCTTCGTTGGCTCGATGCATTGGCGCGCGACCATCGCAGCTACGTGACCGTGGCGATCGGCTGCACCGGCGGCCAGCACCGCTCGGTGTTCCTGGTGGAGCAGCTGGCCCGCGGCTTCAGTACGCGCTGGGCCGCGCTCAAGCGGCACCGCGAGCTGGACGCCCTGGCCTAATCGCCGGCGACCAGCAGCTTGCGCACCGGCGCCGGCAGTCCGAGCGCCGACCATTCGACGGCAGCGAACCAGCTGCCCGATTCGGTCGGCGGGCGCTCGGCCGCACACGCCACCGACACCGGGTGCAGATGCAGGTCCTTGTGCGTGAGCACGTGCAGGAAAGCCGGGGCGTCCTCCGCGGTACGGCGCGCATCGGGCGCCAGCTCGTCCAGCAGCGAAGCGCGGCTTTCGTAGACCGGCAGGCAGTAGAGCCCAGCCCAAATGCCGCGCGAAGGTCGCTTCTCGAGCCAGACGCGCCCCTTCGAATCGAGTGCCTTCAGCATCCACAGGGCCTGTGCGCTGCGACGCAGCTTGCGTGTCTTGACCGGAAAGCGCTCGGGTGCGCCCTCGCGCCGGCCCACGCACAGCGCGCTGACCGGGCAGATCATGCAGCTGGGCTTGCGCGGGAGGCACACGGTGGCGCCCAGGTCCATGAGGCCCTGCGTGTAGCCGGCGATGGCGCGCCGCTGCGCCGCCGGCAGCAGCTCCGTCGCCAGCGCCCACAGGGCCTTTTCCTGCGCGACGGACGCCAGGTCGCCTTCGAAGCCCAGCACGCGCGTCAGCACCCGCTTCACGTTGCCATCGAGGATCGCGACCCGCTCGCCGAAGCAGAAGGCGGCGATGGCAGCGGCGGTCGAACGGCCGATGCCCGGCAGCGTCTGCAGCTCGGCGGCCGTGCGCGGGAAAGATCCGCCGAAGCGCGCGACCACGTCCTGGGCGCAGCGGTGCATGTTGCGCGCGCGGCTGTAGTAGCCCAGGCCGCTCCACAGGCCCAGCACTTCGTCCTCGGTGCCTGCGGCCAGGGCCTGCACGGTGGGAAAGCGCTCGAGGAAGCGGGCGAAGTAGCCCAGCACGGTCGAGACCTGGGTCTGCTGGAGCATGACCTCAGACAGCCACACGCGGTACGGGTCCTGGGTGTTCTGCCATGGAAGCTCGCTGCGGCCGTGGCTGCGCTGCCAGTCGACGACGCGCGCGGCGAAGTCCGCCGGCAGCCGCTGGGCCGCCGGTTCCAGATCTTCAGGCAGCACTGAGTTCGCTGCGCGCCGCAGCGGCAGAGGGCGCCTCGTTGCTCGTGAGCAGCGCCGTGAACTCCCGCAGGCGCACGTGCAGCTCGGCCAGCCCGGCCTCCTGGGTGGCGATCTCGGCCAGGCGCTCGTCGAGGTTGCCGGCGGCGTTCTGGATGCGCTCGACCGCCTCGATGCGCTTGGTGAAGTTGCGGCGGCGCTCCTTGAGCTGCGCGTCGAGTTGGGCGCCGGCGCCCTTGCTCCAGCGTTCCACCTCGGTCATGGCCGCCTCGTTGACCACCCGCAGCCGACTCGCCAGCGCACGCACCAGCTTGTCGCAGAAGTCGGGCTGCGCCAGCTTCAGCAGGTTGCCGATGCCGAGGTAATGGATGTGGCTGTTCTCGATCTGGCTCAACTGCTCCTGGAAGCCTGACAGGTCGGGCTCGGCCGGCGCCTGCAGCGCGAAGCCGTGCTCGGCGTTGAGCTGGCGGAAAGTCGCGTGCAGCATCGACTGGATCTCGGCGGTGGTCGCCTGCACCTCGCGCAGGTTGTTGCGCAGCGCGTCGAATGTCGCGCCGTAGACCTTGCGCACGTTGAACTTGATGCCGGGCCGCTTGAGCGAGGCCGACAGTCGGGCCATATCGGCCTTGAGCGCAGTGCTGCCCAGCACCGCGTACACCTCGCGCAGCAACTTGCCCTGCACCGAGCGCAGCGCCAGGATGCGCGTGTTGCTGCCCTCGAACTCGGCCTGCTCCTGCTCGATGCGGGTGCGCATGTGGCGGATGACCGAGACGTTCTTGCCGCGCAGGCCCTGCAGTTCGAGCGCCTGTTCCGACAGGTCGCGCTGGCGCACCTTGAGGATGCGCGCGGCCTCGGCCTGGAGGGCCGAGATGCCGGCGTCAACCGCCAGCCGCAACATGCGCTCGCGCTTGCCGAGCAGGCCCTCGCCCAGCACGGACTCGAGCGCGGGCAGCCGGCTCGCCTGCAGCAGCGGCACGTCGCGGCGGATCTTGGCCTGCAGGCCCTTCTGAGCCGATACCGGAAGGACCTGCGTGAGCGGTACGCCCAGCAGTTCGGCCGCGCCCTTGCGCTGGCGCTGGATCTGGGCATCGATCTGGGCCGGCGTGCTCAGCGTGTCCCACATGGTGTCGATCTTGTTGAGTACCACGATGCGGGTTTCGCCCGGATCGCCTTCGGTGATCAGGTGCTCGCGCCAGATCGCGAGATCGGAACGGGTCACGCCCGTGTCCGCACCGAGGATGAAAACCACGGCGTGGGCCTGCGGAATCAGGCTCACCGTCAGCTCGGGCTCGGCGCCGATCGCGTTGAGGCCGGGGGTGTCGAGGATGACCAGCCCCTGCTCCAGCAGAGGGTGCGGCATGTTCAGCAGGGCATGGCGCCAGCGCGGGATTTCGACCTGGCCCTCGGCGTCGGGGACGGGATTGTCGTCGGGCGATTCGTCGCTCCAGAAGCCCAGCGAACGCGCCTCGGCCAGCGGCACGCGCCGGACCTCGGCCACCTTGTTCATGGTCTGCGAGAGCTGCTCGGCATCTTCGACGTCGATCGGGATCTCGGTCCAGTGCTCGGCCTTGTCGCGCCAATGGGCGAGCGAATGCGGCTCGAGCCGGGTTTCGATGGGCAGCAGCCGCAGGCAGGGAAGAAAGGAGGTGTCGTAGCCCAGCTCGGTGGGGCACATCGTCGTGCGGCCTGCACTGGCCGGCATGATGCGGCGACCGTAGGCGGCGAAGAAGATCGCGTTGATCAGCTCCGACTTGCCGCGCGAGAACTCGGCCACGAAGGCAACCATGACCTTGCTGGTGCGCATCTGCGACTCCAGCTCGCGCAGGCGCTCGGCCACGCTCTGGTCCAGCAGCTCGTTCTCATCCAGCCAGCGCGACAGCCATTTGAGGCGGTGCGCGAAGTTGCGTCGCCAGGCGCCATGCTGGTCGAATTGCTGATTGAAGGAACGGGTCAAGGGCGTGTAAGGGTTGCTTACAAAATATTAGCACCCACATGGCGCTGGCGTGGCAGTAGTCTGCCGGGCTTTCAGTACTTTTGGCACGTCGGGCAAAAATAAGTCGAGCGCTGCCCCTGGCGCACCTGCCGCACCGGGGTGCCGCACACCCGGCAAGGCTCGCCGGCGCGGCCGTAGACGGTCGCCTCCAGCTGGAAGTAGCCACTTTGCCCGTCGACATTGGAGAAATCGCGCAGCGTGCTGCCGCCGCGCTCGACCGCTCTGGCGAGAATCTCCCGCACTGCCGCGTGCAGCCGCAGCGCGCGCGGACGGCTGATGCGGGAAGCGGAGAGGCTCGGACGAATGCCGGCCAGGAACAGCGCCTCGGAGGCGTAAATGTTGCCGACGCCCACCACCACGTCGCCGGCCAGCAACACCTGCTTGATCGGCGCCTTGCGGCGCCTGAGGCCCGCAAGGAAGCGATCGGCATCGAAGGACGCTTCCAGCGGCTCCATCCCCAGGCCGCCCAGCAGCTTGATCGCCAGGGGCGAGGTCTCGTCCTCCACGTACACCACTGCGCCGAAACGCCGCGGATCGTTGAGGCGCAAGGTGCCGAGGCTGGTCACCATGTCGAAATGATCGTGGACGCCCGGCGCGGGCAGCAGGGTGTCGAAGCGCAGGCTGCCGGACATGCCCAGGTGCATCAGCAACAGGCCCGCGTCCATGTCGACCAGAAGATATTTGCCGCGCCTGCGCACGGCGCGCACCGTGCGACCCACCAGCACCGCGGGCTCCACTGACAGGGCCCAGCGCAGCGGCTTGCCGAGCCGCACCGCTTCGATGCGCGCACCCGCGATGCGCTCGGCGAAACCGCGCCGCGTAACTTCGACTTCGGGTAGTTCAGGCATGGAGGAAGGCTGACACGAAAACAAGGCGAGATCGAAGCCCCGCGCGGCCATCGCTCGAAAACCTTGGATTATTATGGCTCGATGATCCCCTCGCTCCGCCGATCCCGCCTTGCGGCGGCCGCGCTCTTGGCCCTTGTTTCCCTGGCTGCGCAAGCGCAGCCCAACACGCCCGCCCCCGCAGCACCGACCAGCCCCGCGCCCCTCATCGAACCGGCAGCACCGCCCGTGACGACCGCTGCGGCCTCCATCCCGCGCGAGGAGAAAGCGCAGCCCTCGGCGATGACGGCCGAGCTCTTCTACGAAGTGCTGATGGGCGAGCTGACGGCGCGCTCCGGCGACCCCGGTTCGGGCTATGCGCTGGTGCTGGATGCCGCACGCCGCTCGCGCGACCCCAAGCTGTTCCAGCGTGCCGTGGAAATCGCGCTCCAGGCGCGTTCCGGCGATGCCGCCCTGGCCGCGTCGCGCGCCTGGAAGGAAAGCCTGCCCCAGTCGCGCGATGCGCGTCGCTTCGAGCTGCAGATCCTGATCGCCCTGAACCGCATTTCCGAAACCGTCGAGCCGCTCAAGGCCGAACTGGCGTCCACGCCCCAGGTGGAGCGGCCCTTCCTGATGGCCATCATCGCGCGCAACTACGCCCGGGCCACCGACAAGAAGCTTGCCGTTTCGGTCGTCGAACAGGCGCTGGCGGACGACCTCAAGAGCCCAGCCACCGGCGGCGCAGCCTGGGCCACCGTGGGCCGCCTGCGGCTGGCGGCGGGCGACGCAGCCGGGGCGCTGGAAGCCGCGCGGAAAGGCCAGGAGATCGACCCCTCCGCCGATGGCCCTGCCATGCTGGCCCTCGAATTGGTGGACCCCGCCCAGCCCGAGGCCGAAGCACTGGTCAAGCGCTACCTCGCCGGCCCCAAGGTCCTGCCCGAGATGCGCATCGCCTACGCGCGCGTGCTGGTGGAAGGCCGCCGCTACACCGATGCGAGCGCGGAACTCGCCGCGCTGACCGCGGCACGCCCCGAATTGCCCGAGCCCTGGCTGCTGCTGGGCAGCCTGCAGACCCAGGCACGGCAGGATGCGGCAGCCGAAAGCTCGCTCAAGCGCTATGTCGCGATGGCCGACACGCAGCCCGATGCCGAAGCGCGCAGCCGCGGCCAGACCCAGGCCTTCCTGCTGCTGGCGCAGCTGGCGGAACGTCGCAAGGACTTCGTGGGCGCCGAGCACTGGCTGTCGCGCGTCGACAGCACCGAAGACTTGGTGGGCGCGCAAACGCGGCGTGCGGCGCTGCTGGCCCGCCAGGGCAAGTTGCCCCAGGCCCGGGAGCTGGTCCGGGCCCTGCCCGAGCGCACGGAGGACGACAAGAAGCAGAAGTTCATGGCCGAAGTCCAGCTGCTGCGCGACGCCAAGCAGTACCAGGCCGCCTACGACATGCTGGCGCAGGCCAGCTCGGCCAAGCCCGAGGACACGGACCTGATCTACGACAAGGCGATGGTGGCCGAGAAGCTGAACCGCCTCGACGAAATGGAGCGCCTGCTGCGCCGCCTGATCGAGCTCAAGCCCGACAACCAGAACGCCTACAACGCGCTCGGTTACTCGCTGGCCGATCGCAAGATCCGGCTCGAGGAGGCGCGAACGCTGATCAAGAAGGCGGTGCAGTTGGCGCCGGAGGACCCGTTCATTGCCGACAGCCTCGGCTGGGTCGAGTTCCGCCTCGGCAACACCGACGAGGCTATACGCATTCTCGAGGCCGCGTACAAGCGCAGGCCCGACCCCGAGATCGGGGCGCACCTGGGCGAGGTGCTCTGGGTCAAGGGCCAGCGCGATCGCGCCATGTCGATCTGGAAGGAAGCCTTCCTGACCGATGCGGACAACGAGACGCTGCAGGAGACGCTCAAGCGCCTGCGCGTGAAGCTTTGAAGCGTCGCCTTGCCCTCTGTGCCGGCTGGGCCGGCCTGCTGCTGGCCGCAGGCTGCGCCAGCCCCGGAGGCCCGCCGGGCGCGGCCACCGGTGAGGCCTGGAGCGGGCGGCTTTCGCTGCGCGTCGACAGCGAGCCGGTGCAGACCTTCTCGGCCCTGTTCGAGCTGCGCGGCGCCCCGCAGGCCGGCGAGCTCATCCTCACGAGCCCGATCGGCAACACCCTGGCCCAGCTGCACTGGGCGCCGGGCGAGGCCCTGCTGAAGAACGGCAGCCAGACGAGGCGCTTCGAGTCGGTCGACGCGCTGATCGAAGCCGCCACCGGCGCCGTGATCCCGGTCGGCGCACTGTTCGGCTGGCTGGCCGGCCGCGAAGAACGGGTGCCCGGCTGGCGGCCGGACCTGTCCCAGGTCGGCGCCGGCCGGCTGCAGGCCACGCGCGATTCGCCACAGCCGCGGGCGGATCTGCGCATCGTCTTCGAACGCGCATGAAGGCGCTCTACGACCTTCCGGCGCCGGCCAAGCTCAATCTCTTCCTGCACATCACCGGCCGGCGTGCGGACGGCTACCACCTGCTGCAGTCGGTGTTCATGCTGATCGATTGGTGCGACACCCTGCATGTGGAAAAGCGCAGCGACGGCCGGCTCACGCGCGAGGACCTCACGACCCCCCTGCCGTCCGATGACCTCGTGCTGCGCGCCGCGAAGGCGCTCCAGGCTTTTTCGGGAACGACGCAGGGCGCCCATATCGGCATCGCCAAGCAGGTGCCGGCGCAGGCCGGCATGGGAGGCGGCTCCTCGGACGCAGCCACCTGCCTGCTGGCGCTCAACCGCCTGTGGAACCTGGACCTGCCGCTATCCGAACTGGCGCAGATCGGCCTCGCGCTGGGCGCCGACGTGCCCTTTTTCCTCCACGGGCGCAACGCCTGGGTAGAAGGCATCGGCGAGCAGATCACGCCGATCGACCTGCCGCCGGGGCGCTTCGCCGTCGTCAAGCCGCCCCAAGGGCTGGATACCCGTCTTATTTTTGCAGCGCCGGATCTTCAACGCGCAACGCCTGCTGCTATAATTTCTGGCTTTGCTGCATGCGCTGAACAAGACGGGGGCGAGATCAAGAGTCTCGGCTTCGGTCGCAACGATCTGCAGCCGGTTGCTGAGAGGCTCTGTCCCGCCGTCACCGATGCCATTGCCTGGCTCGGTCGCAAAGGACTCCAGGCTCGCATGACCGGTTCGGGAAGTTCGGTGTTCGCGGCAATGCCGCATGATGTAGAACTTGCCGGTGCGCCTTTGGGCTGGCAGGTTCGCAAGTGCAGCAATCTGGTCATCCATCCCCTGGTGGGTTGGGCGGTCTAGAAGGTCAGAGCGCTTTTGTGGTCTGATGCGACATATATCGGTGGGTGGCTTCTGGCCGCCAACCTGTGTAGGGGAGTCGCCAAGCTGGTTAAGGCACTGGATTTTGATTCCAGCATGCAAAGGTTCGAATCCTTTCTCCCCTGCCAAATCCTCACATTCACGAGAGTATTGGCGGCCCCTCAAACGGGCCATTTCCTTTTTTGCCGGGACGCTCATGCAGGCTCACCATCCTGATTTCATGGTTTTCACCGGCAATGCCAACCCGGGCCTTGCCGCCGAGATCGCGCAGAACCTGGGCACCTCGCTGGGTGCCGCCCGCGTCGGCCGCTTCTCCGACGGCGAAGTCACTGTCGAGATCAATCAGAACGTGCGTGCGCGCGACGTGTTCGTGGTCCAGTCCACCTGCGCGCCGACCAACGAGAACCTGATGGAGCTGCTCATCATGGTCGACGCGCTCAAGCGCGCCTCGGCCGAGCGCATCAGTGCCGTCATCCCCTACTTCGGCTATGCGCGCCAGGACCGCCGTCCGCGCTCGAGCCGGGTGCCGATCTCGGCCAAGGTGGTGGCCAACCTGCTCGAAACCGTGGGCGTGGCGCGTGTGCTGACCATGGACCTGCACGCCGACCAGATCCAGGGCTTCTTCGACATCCCGGTCGACAACATCTACGCCTCGCCCGTGCTGCTGGGCGACCTGCGCCTGAAGAACTACGAAGACCTGATCGTGGTCTCGCCCGACGTCGGCGGCGTGGTGCGCGCCCGCGCACTGGCCAAGCAGCTCAACTGCGACCTCGCCATCATCGACAAGCGCCGCCCTCGCGCCAACGTGAGCGAGGTCATGCACGTGATCGGCGAGATCGACGGCCGCAATTGCGTGATCATGGATGACATGATCGACACCGCCGGTACGCTGGTGAAGGCAGCCGAGGTGCTGAAGGAACGCGGCGCCAAGAAGGTCTACGCCTATTGCACGCACCCGATCTTCTCGGGCCCCGCCATCGAGCGCATTGCCAAGGGCAGCGCGCTCGACGAAGTGGTCGTGACCAACACGATCCCGCTCAACGACGGCGCAACGGGCTGCACCAAGATCCGCCAGCTCTCCGTGGCGCCGCTGATCGCAGAGACGATCCAGCGCATCGCCAAGGGCGAGTCGGTCATGAGTTTGTTCTCGGACCAGGAGAACCTCTTCTGAGAGTTCTCCAGGCCTGAGCAAGAAGCCGGGCGCCCTCCGCGGCGCCCTTTTTGAAACCGGAGTCGTACTGGTCGCGGTCGACTTCCACAGGAGTGAGTCATGAAATTCGTCGCTTACGAGCGCGCCAAGCAGGGCACGGGTGCGAGCCGCCGTCTCCGCATTTCGGGCAAGACGCCCGGTATCGTCTACGGGGGTGATGGCCAGCCTCAGCTGATCGAGCTCGATCACAACGCGCTGTGGCATGCCCTCAAGAAGGAAGCCTTCCACTCGTCCATCCTCGAGATGGAATTGGCCGGCGCCACCAGCAAGGTGCTCCTGCGCGACGTGCAGTACCACCCTTTCCGCCCGCTGGTGCAGCACGTGGACTTCCAGCGCGTCGATGCCCGCACGCGCATGACCGTCAAGGTGCCGCTGCACTTCAAGGGCGAGGAAGAGTCCACTGCCGTCAAGCTGGACCACAACCTCGTGAACCACGTGATGACCGAACTCGAAGTCAACTGCCTGCCTGCTGACCTGCCCGAGTTCATCGAAGTGGACCTTACCGGCCTGACCAAGAACGCAACGCTGCACGTCAGCGACATCAAGCTGCCCAAGGGCCTGAAGTACATCAGCCACGGCAGGGGCAACCCGGTGGTGGTTTCGGCCGTGTCGCCGCTGGTGGCTGAAGAAGCTGCGCCGGCGGAAGGTGCCGCCGAAGGCGCCCCGGCCGCCGCCAAGACGGACGCTAAGGCGCCCGCCAAGGCGCCCGCCAAGAAGAAGTAATCGCGCCCCGCGCCTGCTTCGCCACCCGGCCCGCCTCGCGCGGGCCGTTTTATTTTGGCGAGCGGCGACCCGATAATCCCGCCCCATGATCAAGTTGTTCGTCGGCCTCGGCAATCCCGGTCCCGAGTACGAAGCCACGCGGCACAACGCGGGCTTCTGGTGGATCGACGCGCTGGCGCGCGAGCGCAAGCTCACGCTGGTGCCGGAGCGCAGCTACCACGGGCTGGTGGCCCGCATGCAGGTGGGTGGCCAGCCGGTGTGGCTGCTCGAGCCGCAGACCTTCATGAACCTCTCGGGCAAGTCGGTAGCCGCGCTGGCCCGCTTCTTCAAGATCGAGCCCCACGAGATCCTGGTGGTGCACGACGAGCTCGACGTGGTGCCGGGCCAGGCCAAGCTCAAGCGCGGCGGCAGCCATGCCGGGCACAACGGGCTGCGCGACATTCATGCGCAGCTGGGCACCGACGACTACTGGCGGCTGCGCCTGGGCATCGGCCATCCGGGCGTGAAGTCCGAGGTGATCGGCTGGGTACTGAAGAAACCCCTGAAAGAACAGCGCGAGGCGATCGAGGACGCGATCGCCCGCACGCTGCACGCCTTCCCGGCCTTGGTCGCCGGCGAAATGGACAAGGCGACCCTGCTCATCCACACGAGCAAGCCGCCGCGCCCCAAACCGCCGCGGCGCGAGCCGGGCGAAGGCGAACCGCCCGCTCCGGCCTGAGCGCAACCCCCAAAGCGAAAGGGAGAGAAAGAAGAATGAAGAACTCGACATCCAACATCGCCATCCTGGCGATGGCGGCCTGCGCGTTGTGGGCCTCGCCTGCAGCGGAGGCCGGCAGCGCCGCCTGGCGCTGCGGCAATACCTACTCCGACCGGCCTTGTCCGGACGGCAAGCCGCTCGCCCTCGATGATGCGCGCGATGCCGATCAAAAGCGGGACGCGGATCGCACGACCCGCGAGGCCCTCGCCGCCGGCGACCGGCTGGAACGCGAGCGCCTGCGCCAGGAAAAGGCCCAGGCCGGCCGCCAGCCCGCGCTCATCGACAGCAGGCCTGCGGCGCCCAAGCCGGAGACCGACAACGCGAAGAAAAAGAAGAAGGGCAAGAAGGAGCCCGATTACTTCAGCGCCCACGACCCGGTGGCCACGGCGAAGAAGAAGGCGGAGAAGGCCGAGAAAGCCGGTCGCCGCAGCGCAGAGAAAAGCTAGGCCTGCGCGGCCGCGGGCGGCTTGCCTTCAGCGCCGGCCGCCTTGGCCGCAGTCAGCCGCTCGAACTTCTGCCACAGGGTCTCTTGGGATTCGACGTGGGCCGGATTCTTGGGAATGCAAGCCACGGGACAAACCTGCACGCACTGCGGCTCGTCGAAGTGGCCCACGCATTCGGTGCACTTGTGCGGGTCGATCTCGTAGATCTCCTCGCCCATGTAGATCGCATCGTTGGGGCACTCGGGCTCGCAGACGTCGCAGTTGATGCATTCGTCGGTGATCATGAGGGCCATGGGGCGCATTATCCGTCGGCCGCCGCCGGGCCGCCCCAAGGCGGCCGAAGCCCCCTCTGGGGGCAGTGAGGACGCGAAGCGCCGAACGTGGGGGACAACGGCATCCGCCGCCGGGCCGCCCCAAGGCGGCCGAAGCCCCCTCTGGGGGCAGTGAGGAAGCGAAGCGCCGAACGTTGGGTCAACAGTGCCCGGGCATGGTCGTTGCGTCTGTCGGGTTATGCTGCGCACCGCCCCATGAGCCTCTTCCTGTTCAAGCGCTTCGTGACGCTGATCGCCACGCTGATCGGCGCCTCCGTCATCGTCTTCCTCGTGCTCGAGATCCTGCCCGGCAATGCCGCGCAGATGCTCATGGGCCCCGATGCCTCGCCCGACGCCGTGGCGGCCTTGGCCACCAAGCTGGGCCTGGACCAGCCGGCCTGGACCCGCTACTGGCACTGGATCGGCGGCCTGCTCACCGGCAAGCTCGGCGACAGCTACGCCTACAGCACCCCGGTGGTCGAGCTGATCCTCGAGCGGCTCGCCCTGACCGTGCCCCTGGCCCTGCTCGCGATGGCCCTCACCACCGTACTCGCGCTGCTCGTGGGCGTGACCGCCGCGGCGCGCCACAACAAGCTGGGCGACGTCGGCCTGATGGGACTGACGCAGGTGGGCATCGCCATCCCCAACTTCTGGTTCGCCATCCTGCTGATCCTCGTCTTCTCGGTGCAGCTGCAGTGGTTCTCGGCCGGCGGCTTCGAGGGCTGGGACGACGGCGTGCTCGCCGGGCTCAAGGCGCTGCTGCTGCCCGCCCTCTCGCTCGCGGTGGTGCAGGCCGCGATCCTGGCGCGCATCACCCGCTCGGCGGTGCTGGAGGTGATGCGCGAGGACTTCGTCCGCACCGCGCGCGCCAAGGGCGTCTCGCAGCGCGCCGTGCTGTGGACCCACGTGCTGCGCAACGCGCTGATCCCGGTGATCACCGTCATGGGCATGCAGTTCTCCGAGCTGCTGGCCGGCACCATCGTCGTGGAGAACGTGTTCTACCTGCCGGGCCTCGGCCGTCTGATCTTCCAGGCCATCAGCAACCGCGACCTGATCGTGGTGCGCAACTGCGTGATGCTGCTGGCGGCGATGGTCGTCATCGTCAACTTCGTGGTCGATGTGCTCTATGCGGTCATCGACCCTCGCATCAAGGCCTCCGACATATGAGCGCCGTTCCCAGCACCGTGCCCAGCGCGGCAGCCTTCAAGGTGCCCGGCTTCTGGCGTCGCGCCCTGCATCACCGCAGCTTCGTCATCGGCGGCGTGCTCACGCTGCTGCTGGTCCTCGCCGCCACCGTCTCCCTGGTCTGGACGCCCTGGTCGCCCTACGAGATGAACATGGCCGACAAGCTCAAGCCGCCGACCGCTTCGCACTGGCTGGGCACCGACACCTTCGGCCGCGACGTGGCCTCGCTGCTGCTGGTGGGCGCGCGTGCGTCCATCCTGGTCGGCGTGATCGCGGTCGGCATCGGCCTGGTGGTGGGCACGGCGCTGGGCCTGCTGGCTGCCGCGCGGCGCGGCTGGGTGGAAGAAGCCATCATGCGCTTCGCCGATTTCTCGATGGCCTTCCCCGCCATTCTCTCGGCCATCATGATGACGGCCGTGTTCGGTGCCGGCATCGTCAACGCGATCATCGCGATCGGCATCTACAACATCCCGACCTTCGCGCGTATCACGCGGGCCTCGGCCAACGCCATCTGGTCGCGCGAATATGTGGCCGCAGCGCGCGCCTGCGGCAAAGGGGCCTTCGCGATCACGATGCAGCACGTGCTGCCCAACATCTCGGCGGTGCTGATCGTGCAGTCCACCATCCGCTTCGCGATCGCGATCCTCGCCGAGGCCGCCCTCTCCTACCTGGGGCTCGGCACGCAGCCCCCCCAGCCTTCGTGGGGCCGCATGCTCAGCGAGGCCCAGACCATGATGTTCCAGGCCCCCTTGCTCGCCGTGTTCCCGGGCATGGCGATCGCGCTCGCCGTGCTCGGCCTCAACCTGCTCGGCGACGGCCTGCGCGACCTGCTCGACCCACGCCTCGCGCGCGCCCGCTGACCCCTCGCCCTCCATGACCCTGCTCGAAGTCGACGATCTCCATGTCCAGCTGCAGACGCAGCGCGGCCCCGCGGAGGCGGTGCGCGGCATCGGCTTCACGCTCGAGCGCGGCGAGACGCTCGGCATCGTCGGCGAGTCGGGCTGCGGCAAGTCGATCACGGTGCAGTCGCTGATGGGCCTGCTGCCTTCCACCGCCAAGGTCACGGGCAGCATCCGCTTCGACGGCACCGAGCTCGTCGGCCTGCCCGAGCGCGCGATGTGCGAGATCCGCGGCAACCGCATCGGCATGATCTTCCAGGAGCCGATGACGGCGCTGAACCCGGTCCACACCATTGCGCGCCAGGTCGGCGAGCCGCTGCGGCTGCATCGCGGCCTGTCGCGCGCCGAAGCCCGCAAGGAGGCGCTCGCCCTGCTGGAGCGCGTTGGCATCCCCGACGCGGCCTCGCGCCTCGATGCCTACCCCCACCAGTTCTCGGGCGGGCAGCGCCAGCGCATCGGCATCGCGATGGCGCTGGCCTGCGGGCCCGACCTGCTGATCGCCGACGAGCCCACCACCGCGCTCGACGTGACCATCCAGAAGCAGATCCTCGAGCTGATCCAGGGCCTGGTGGACGAGCGCGGCATGGCGCTGATCCTGATCTCGCACGACCTGGGCGTGATTGCGCAGAACGTCTCGAAGATGCTGGTGATGTATGGCGGCAGCGTGGTCGAGAGCGGGCCCACGACGGCCGTCTTCGCCGAGCGCGCCCACCCTTACACCCAGGGGCTGTTCGCCGCCCGCCCAGCGCTCGGCGCGCCGCGCGGGCAGAAGCTGTCCACCATCCGCGGCAGCGTGCCCGATCTGGTCGACCTGCCGGGCGGCTGCCCCTTCGCCGGACGCTGCCGCTTCACCATCGACGACTGCCACGCAACGCGGCCGCCGCCCACGCCCATGCCGCACGGGCACGAGGTGCGTTGCATCCGCCTCGGCGAGGTGATCGCGGAGGGAGCGCCCGCATGAGCTTGCTTCTCGAAGTCGACGACCTGGTGCGCCACTACGACCTGCCGCGCGAGCGCCTCTTCGGCCCGCCGCCCACGGTCAAGGCGCTCAACGGCGTGAGCTTCTGCCTGCAGCCCGGGCGCAGCATGGGCATCGTCGGCGAGTCGGGCTCAGGCAAGTCGACCATCGCCCGCCTGGTGATGGCGCTCGACACGCCGACGGCCGGCACGGTGAAGCTCCTCGGCCGCAACCTCCATGCCCTGCCCAGGCACGAGCTGCGCGCCGCGCGCCGCGACGTGCAGATGGTGTTCCAGGACCCCTACGGCTCGCTGGACCCGCGCCAGACCGTGGCGCGCATCGTCGCCGAGCCGCTGGAAGCGCTGGCCGAGACCACCCGCGCCGAGCAGCGCGAGCGCGCCGGCGAGTCGCTGGCAGCCGTGGGCCTGCGCAGCGGCGACCTCGACAAATACCCGCACGAGTTCTCCGGCGGCCAGCGCCAGCGCATCGCGATCGCCCGTGCGCTGATCACGCGTCCGAAGCTCATCGTGGCCGACGAGCCGGTGAGCGCGCTCGACGTCTCGGTGCAGGCGCAGGTGCTGAACCTGATGCAGGAGCTGCAGCAGAAGTTCGGCATCAGCTACCTGCTGATCAGCCACGACCTCGCGGTGGTGAACCACCTGTGCGACGAGGTCTGCGTGCTGCACCGCGGCCTGGTCGTCGAGCGCGGCGCGCCGCAGCAGTTGTTCGCGCATGCGCAGCACCCGTACACGCAGGCCCTGCTCGCGGCCGTGCCGCGCGCCGAGCCCACGGCGCTGGCCTGAGCAGGTGCTTCCCCCGAGCACGCGTCACCCACGCATGATGTAACGTCGTATTTCCCCTTCTCAGCTTTTTGCCTGGAGCCTCGACCATGTTGAAACGCCGCACCCTCCTGACCACCGCCGCACTCGTCACCGTGCCGCTCGCCCTGCCGCAGGCGGCGCTGGCCCAGGGCCGCAAGGACGCGCTGGTGATCGGCATGACGCTCGAGCCGCCAGGCCTGGACCCGACCACCGGCGCGGCGTCCGCCATCGCTGAAATCACCCACTACAACATCTACGAGACGCTGACGAAGATCAACGCCGATGGCAAGGTGACGCCGCTCCTGGCCGAGAGCTGGGAGGTCTCGCCCGACCTCAAGACCTACACCTTCAAGCTGCGCCGCGGCGTGAAGTTCCAGAATGGCGAGCCGTTCAACGCGCAGGCGGTCAAGTTCTCGTTCGATCGCGCCGGCGCCGAGAAGAGCACGAACAAGGACAAGCGCACTTTTGCCAACCTGAGCACGCAGGTGGTCGACGACAACACGGTGGTGCTGATCAACAAGGAGATCGATCCGGACCTGCCCTTCCTGCTGGGCCAGGCGACCGCCATCATCGTCGAGCCGAAGAGCGTGGACACCAATGCCACGAAGCCCGTCGGCACCGGCCCGTACAAACTCGACAGCTGGGCCAAGGGCTCCTCGGTCGTCGTGAGCAAGTGGGACGGCTATCGCAATCCGGGCGAGGCCAAGCTCCGGCGCGTCACTTTCCGATTCATTTCCGACACCGCCGCGCAGGCGGCAGCGCTGATGGCGGGCGATGTCGACGTGTTCAAGCCCATCGGCACGCGCGCGGTTGCGCAGTTCAAGAACAATCCGCAGTTCCAGGTCATCCAGGGCGGCTCGCGCGCCAAGACCATCCTGGCGATCAACAGCAAGAAAAAGCCGCTGAACGACGTGCGCGTGCGCCGCGCCATCCTCGCCGCGATCGACCGCAAGGCCGTGATCGAGGGCGCCGCAGACGGCTTCGGCACGCCCATCGGCAGCCACTACGTGCCCGGCGCGCCCGGCTATGTGGATACCACCGCCATCAACCCCTACGACGTCGAGAAGGCCAAGAAACTGCTGGTTGAAGCGGGCGTGAAAACGCCGCTCGAACTCACGATGACGCTGCCGCCGCCGCCCTATGCGCGCCAAGGCGGCGAAGTGATCGCGGCCGAGCTTGCCAAGATCGGCATCAACGTGAAGATCCAGAACGTCGAATGGGCGCAATGGCTCAGCAACACCTACGGTGGCGCACACGACTACGACCTCACCATCGTGTCGCACGTCGAGCCCTTCGATCTGGGCAACTATGCCAAGCCGGACTACTACTGGGGCTACGACTCCAAGGAGTTCACGGCGCTCTACGCCAGGATCAAGACCACCGCCAACGCGGCCGAGCGCAACAAGCTCCTGGGGGATGCGCAGAAGCTGCTGGCCACCGACGCAGCGAACGGATTCCTCTACCAGCCCCAATTTCCCAGCGTCGCCAGGAAGGGCGTCAAGGGGCTGTGGAAGGAAAGCCCGATCTTCGTCAACGACCTTGCGGCGCTGTCCTGGTCGTGAGCAAGGCGCTACATGACCTGTCGGCACGGGAGCTGCTCGACGCCTACCGCGACGCCAGCCTCTCGCCGGTCGAGGTCACGCGGGCGGTGCTCGACCACATCGCGCGCTGGGAACCGAAGCTGCAGGCCACCTGGCTTCTGCGTCCCGAGGCCGCGCTCGAGCAGGCACGCGCCTCCGAGGCGCGCTGGCGCCGCGGCGAGCCGCTGGGCCTGCTCGACGGTGTGCCCACCACGATCAAGGAGAACATCGCCACCCGCGGCGACCCGATGCCGGCCGGTACGGCCGCGGTCGAGCTTCGACCGGCCGCCGCCGACGCACCGCCGGCCGCGCGGCTGAAGGAAGCGGGCGCGGTGATCGTCTCGAAGACCACCATGCCCGACTACGGCATGCTGTCCTCCGGCCTCTCGAGCTTCCACACGCTGGCGCGCAATCCCTGGGACCTGACGAAGACGCCGGGTGGTTCGAGCGCCGGCGCCGGCGCCGCCGCGGCGGCCGGCTACGGCCCGCTGCACATCGGCACCGACATCGGCGGCTCGCTCAGGCTGCCGGCCAGCTGGTGCGGCATCTTCACGCTCAAGCCCAGCCTGGGCCGCATCCCGATCGACCCGCCCTACATGGGCCGCGCCGCCGGTCCGATGACACGCAGCGTCGCCGATGCCGCACTCATGATGCAGGTGCTGGCCCAACCCGACGCGCGCGACAGCATGAGTCTGCCGGCGCAGGACATCGCCTGGTCGTCCTTCGACGTCGGCGCGGAGCATCTGCGCGGCCTGCGCATCGGCCTGCTGCTCGACGCGGGCTGCGGCCTGGCGGTCGACGCCGAGATCCGTGCGGCCGTCGAGGAGGCGGCCCGCCTGTTCGAGCGAGCCGGCGCCCTCGTCGAGATCCTGCAGCCCTTCATGTCGCAGGCCATGCTCGACGGCATGGACCACCTCTGGCGCATGCGCTCGCTGGTGGACATCAATGCCCTCCCGGCCGAGCGGCGTGCCAAGGTGCTGCCCTACATCCGCGCATGGGCCGAGAGCGCATCCGGCTTCGGCGGCGAGCATGTGTTCCGGGCCTTCAGCCAGTTCCACGCGACGCGCGTGGCGGCCGTGTCGGCCTGCGCGAAGGTCGACTACGTGATCTCGCCCACCGCGCCCAACCTGCCGTCGGACGCCGAGCTGCCCTCGCCCACCAACGATCCCCTGCGGCCGCTGGAGCACATCGGCTTCACCGTGCCCTTCAACATGTCGGAGCAGCCGGCGGCGTCGATCAATTGCGGCTACAGCCGCTCAGGCCTGCCGATCGGCCTGCAGATCGCGGGCCATCGCTTCGACGACCTGGGCGTGCTGAAGGTCTCGCGCGCCTTCGAGCTGATCCGCGGGCCGCAACGGCCCTGGCCGCAGCCGCCCGGCGCCTGAAGCGCGTCTCGCAGCTCAAACGAGCTGCGAGGCCAGCAGCTCGCGCGCGCGCGTCACGAACGCCGACTCGCCGCGCCGCGGCGGCAGGAACTGGAAGGCCACGCGCGGCAGCGCAGGCAGCCCGTGCGGCAGTGCCAGGCGCGCCACGCCCTCGCACAGGGAGGATTCGTTGAGGCAGGCCACGCCCAGTCCCGCGGCCAAGGCCGACTGAAGTCCCGCCACGCCCGACGCGACATGCGCCACGGTGAAGGGCACGCGCCGCTGCTTCAGCAGCTTGACCGTGAACTGGTGCAGCGAGCAGGTGTCGGGCAGGACCAGCAGCCGCAGCGGCTCGCCACGCACCGGGCGCAGGCCGGTCGCCCCCATCCAGGCCAGCGATTCGCGGCGCAGCGCCGGCGCTTTCGATGAGGCAGAGTCGCCTTGGCCCGCGATGCGCATCGACAGGCCCACGTCGAACTGCCCCTGCGCATAGCCCGCCTCGATCGCGCCGCTCTTCATGACGCTCACGTGCAGCCGCACCTGCGGGTAGCGCTCGCCGAGGCGTCCCAGCAGCCGCGCGAGTTCGCCCGGCCTGAAATAGTCGGTCACCGCCAGGCGAAGCTCGCCCTGCAGCGTTTCGCCGCGCAGGTCGCGCAGCGCCTCGTCCGCGAGCGCCAGCAGGCGTTGCGCATGCCCCAGAAGCCGCGTGCCGGCGACGGTGGGCGCCACGCCGGCCTTGCTGCGCGTCAGCAGAGACTGGCCGACGCGCTCCTCGAGCTTGCGCATCTGCTCGCTGACGGCGGATTGCGACAAGAACACCTGCGGCGCGGCCGCGGTGAGGCTGCCCGCCTCGACGACGGCGACGAAAGTTCTGAGCTGCTCAAGGTCGAAGGTCTGCATGGCTCTATCCATCCATCCGATAAGCCGATGATATCCATCATATCTTCCCGCTTTTCCGATGGACTTCAACTTTCCACAATGAGTCCTCACCGATTCGAAAGGAAAGCGCCATGCCCCATATCGTGATTCACCTCTCCGGCCAGCCCGACGCGCAGCTCACCCGCCGCGTGGTCGACACCGTCGCCGAGCTGACCCAGAGCGTCCTGGACAAGAAGCTGCCGGTGATCGCCATCACCGTGCAGTACATCGCGGACGACGCCTGGTTCATCGGCGGCCGGTCGCTGGCCGAGCTCGGCAAGTCGGCCTGCCACCTGGACATCAGCATCACCGACGAGACCAACACCAAGGCGGAGAAGGCGCGCTACCTGCGCGAGGTCTACGGCGCGATGGCGGCGCTGCGGAAGAACCTCCACGAGGTCTCGTACGTGCATCTGATCGACGCGCGCGCCGCAGCCTATGGCTACGGCGGGCTCACGCAGGAGTACCGCCACCAGCAGGCTGGGGTCTAGGCAAAATGCGCCCATGCAAGACAGCCTGGGCAACCCGATCACCCTGACCGACCCTGCCAGCCAGCGCGCGGTCAACGACTTCGTCGAGGGCTTCATCGCCTGCGAAGCGCGGGCCGCCGACGTGCTCGCGGCGGCGGAGGACGACAGCCCCCTCGTACAGGCCTACTGCGCGACGCTGCACCTGTTCGCCGAGTCGCGCGATGCCGCCGCCAACGCGCGCCCCTTCATCGAACGCGCGCAGGCCGGCGCCTCGCAAGCCAGCCCGCGCGAGCAGCGCTACATCGAGGCCATCGCGGCCTGGGCCGAGGGCGACATCGCCCGTGCGATCGCCCTGCATCACGAGCAGGCCTTCGAGCATCCGCGCGACCTGGCCTCTCTCAAGCTGGGCCAGTACCACTGCTTCAACATCGGCGACTGCCCCGGCATGCTGCGGCTCGCGCTGGCGGCGCTGCCTGCCGCCGCCGACGTGCCCTACCTGCACGGCATGGCGGCCTTCGGCTACGAGCAATGCCATCGGATGCGCGAGGCCGAGGCCAGCGCGCGCCGTGCCATCGCGATGGAGCGCAAGGAGCCCTGGGCCCACCATGCGCTCGGCCACGTGATGCTGACCGAGGGCCGGCTCGCCGAGGGCCTGGACTTCATGCGGGGCGTGAGCGACACCTGGGTCGGCCTCAACTCCTTCATGGTCACCCACAACTGGTGGCACGTGGCGCTGTTCCTGATCGACCTGGGCCGCGACGCGGAAGCACTCGCGGTCTTCGACGAGCAGGTGTGGGGCGTGGTCAAGGACTACTCGCAAGACCAGATCGGCGCCGTGTCGTTGCTGGCGCGCCTCGAGCTTGCGGGCATCGACGCCGGCGAGCGCTGGCAGGCGTTGGCCGGCTACCTGGCGCAGCGGCTCGACGACCACGTGCTGCCCTTCCTCGACCTGCAGTACCTCTACGGCCTGGCGCGCGCCGGCCGGCCCGAGGCCGAGCGCCTGCTTCGCAACATCGAGGCCTTCGCGCCGCAGGCCCCGCCTTCGACGCGGGCCGCCTGGCAGCGCGTCGCCGTGCCGGCTGCGCGCGGCCTGCTGGCCCACGCGCGCGGCGACGCCGCCGGCGCCATCGAAGGGCTGGGCCTGGCGCTGCCGCGCCTGGTGGAGATCGGCGGCAGCCATGCGCAGCGCGACCTCTTCGAGCAGCTGTACCTCGATGCACTGATCGCCAGCGGCACCTCCGCGGCGCTGGCGAGCGCCCAGGGCCTTCTGCAGCAGCAGGTCAACGCCCAGCCGGAGTCGCTGCGCCTGCGGCGCCAGGCCGACGCCGTCCATGCGGCACTGCGACTGCCGCAACTGGTGGTGTCCAATGCCACCAACCCCTGATCTCCCGAGGAGTCCATCCCGTGTCCATTGAAATCTGGCTTGCCTTCGTCGCCGCGTCCGCGGTGCTGCTGATCATTCCCGAGCCGACCATCCTCACCGTCATCAGCTACTCGATGGCGCACGGCCGCCGCGCCAACGTGCCGCTGGCGGCTGTTCGCCAACACCTGGCTGGTGACGGCCCTCAACCCCAAGGGCATCGTGTTCTTCGCGGCCTTCCTGCCGCAGTTCATCCGGCCGGGCGAGGACGTCTCGCGCCAGCTCTGGATCTTCGCCCTCACCTTCGTGGCGATGGCGACGCTCAACGCCACGCTCTATGCGGTGTTCGCTGCCCGCGGCGCGGCGCCTGCTGAGCTCGCCGCGCGCGCAGCGGCGCTTCCACCTGGCGGGCGGCTCGCTGCTCTCGGCCGCAGGCGTGTGGGCGCTGCTGGCCAAGCGCCCCGCCTAGAACCCCGGACCGCGCTCAGTGCGCGGCGCGGTGCCACCAGCGGCTGTATTCCTCGTCGGTCAACAGCGTCCACGCCGCCAGCACCAACACCACCAGGCCCGTGACGACCGCGGTGAGCATGGCGTCGGCGTTGCCGTTGAAGCGCAACACCCAGGGCGACGCCATCAGCCACAGGCCGAGCGCCGCTTCGGTCCACTCCTCCCAAGCGCGGGGAAGCAGCATGGCGCCGAGCGCGGCAGCGATCAGCGCGACGCCGACGATCACCGCATTGGGCATCGCGGCCGCCTCGCTGTTGTAGCCCAGGATCCAGGGCGAAAGAAGCAGCCAGGCACCCAGCGCCCCATTCACAGGGTCTTGCCAATGTTTCACTTGGAACATGGTTCATACCTCCTGCCGGCGGGAAGGCCGGTTCTGCTTTGAGCCTTGCACGGTGCTGCGGGTTCCTGGCTGCCCGTTCCCCCCACGTTCCTCCCAAACAGCCCGCGAAAGGAGCATCATCCGGGCTGAAGAACCCCGGTACGGGCACACAGCGAGGCAGGTCGTGGCAAGGCTCAAGACGGTCTTCTGGCTCGGTGCGGGGCTCGCCGTGATGGCCGCGCTCGTCGCCGCCACCGTGGACGAGCTCAAGACTTCGAGGCTGCAGTCGGCCATTTGGCGCGACTTGGGGCGCGATGCGCACTTCAACATGGAGCCCGGCCCCAGCGACACCATCCGCTTCCCGCATTCCGGGCCCTACGACGAGCGGCTCGGCTACCGCCAGCTGCCTGAGTTCATCGAGCGCCTGCAGGCCCGCGGCTACGAGGTGACGCAGCAGGCCCGCATGTCGCCGCGGCTGATCGAGCTGCACGAACACGGCCTCTATGGCCCCTACCGCGAGAAGAACCAGGCCGGCCTGACGGTACGCGACTGCCGCGCCCGCACCCTCTCGCAAACGCGCGTGCCCGAGCGCGTGTACGAGCGCTTCGAGGAGGTCCCGCCGCTGCTGGTGGACGCGCTGCTCTTCGTCGAGGACCGCCATCTGCTGGACGCGCAGCCGGCCCAACGCAATCCCGCGGTCGACCCGGAGCGCTTCGCGAAGGCGACGCTGGAGCAGCTGCACCGGGCGGTCGGCGCACGGCAATCGGCTTCCGGCGGCAGCACGCTGGCCACCCAGATCGAGAAGTACCGCCACTCGCCCCAGGGCCGCACCGTGTCGATCGGCGACAAGCTGCGCCAGATGGCGTCGGCCTCGCTGCGCGCCTACCAGGAAGGCGAGGACACGCAGGCGCGGCGGCGCCAGGTGGTGGTCGACTACCTCGACACCGTGCCGCTGGCCGCACGGCCGGGATTCGGCGAGGTGCACGGACTCGGCGACGGCCTGTGGGCCTGGTACGGGCGCGACGTGCGCGAGGTCAACCGCCTGCTGTCCGACAACGCCGAGGGAGCCCCGCCGTCCGACGAGGTGCTGCGGCGCCAGGCCGAGGCCTTCAAGCAGGCGCTGTCGCTGATGATCGCGCAGCGCCGGCCCTCGCAGCACCTGCTGGACAACGGCGAGAGCCTGGCCCGGCTCACCGACAGCTACCTGCGGCTGATGGCCGAGGCGGGCGTGATCGCGCCCTCCCTGCGCGATGCGGCGCTGCAAGTCTCCCTGCAGCGCCAGGCCGGACGGCCCGCGACGCCGCGGCCCGACTTCGTCGAGCGCAAGGGCTTGAGCGCCATGCGCGGCGAAGTGTCCGCCCTGCTCGGCGTGTCGCGTGCTTACGACCTCGAGCGCCTCGACCTCGAGGTGGACGGCAGCATGGACAGCGAGGCGCAAGCGATCGCGGCACAGGCGCTGGCCGCACTGCGCACGCCCGCGGGCGCGAAGGCGGCGGGGCTGTACGGCCATCACCTGCTCGACCCGGGCAACGACCCGCGCCACCTGGTCTACAGCTTCACGCTGTACGAGCGCGGCGCGCACGCCAACCTGCCGCGCATCCAGGCCGACAACATCGACCAGCCCTTCGACGTGAACCAGGGCGCGCGTCTGGACCTCGGCTCCACCGCCAAGCTGCGCACGCTGGTGAGCTACCTCGAGCTCGTCGCCGAGCTGCACGAGCGCTGGGCCGGGCGCGATGCATCCGCCATCGCCGCATGGATGCCGAGCAAGCGCGATCCGCTGGGCACCTGGGCGCGCGACTACCTGCTGCGCACCCGGGACCGCAGCCTCGCTGCGATGCTGGAGGCGGCCATGCAGCGCCGCTACTCGGCGGGCGCGGGAGAGGCCTTCTTCACCGGCGGCGGCCTGCACAGCTTCAGCAATTTCGATCGCACGCGCGGCGGGCCGATGACGGTGCAGGAAGCCTTCAGGCACTCGGTCAACCTGGTGTTCATCCGCGTGATGCGCGACATCGTGCGCCACCGGATGTACGGCGACGAGGCCGTCGGGCGCAGCATGCTGGAAGACCCTTCCGACCCGGGCCGGCGGGAGATGCTGGTGCTCTTCGCCGACCGCGAGGGCTCGGCCTATCTGACGCGCTTCCACCGGAAGTACGCGGGCAAGTCGCCGGCCGAGGCCGAAGCGCTGCTGCTGAAGGGCGTGCGCCCCTCGGCGCCTCGCCTCGCGAGCGTGCTGTTCACGCTCGAGCCCCAGGCCAGCGAGGCGCAGCTCGACGAACTGCTCACGCAGCGCCTGGGACGCGGGGCCAGCTCGCCGCGCGCGCTGCGCACGATGCACAAGACCTACGCGGGCCTCTCGCTGGCCGATCGCGGCTACGTGGCGCGCGTGCATCCGCTGGAGCTCTGGGTGGTCGGCTACCTGCGGCGCCACCCCGGCGCGACGCTGACCGAGGCGCTGGACGCGAGCGTGCAGGTACGGCAGGACGCCTACGCCTGGCTCTTCAGGACGCGCCACAAGAATGCGCAGGATCGGCGCATCCGCGAGTTGATCGAGCGCGACGCTTTCGCCCAGATCCATCGCTCATGGCAGCGCTTGGGCTATCCCTTCGCCTCGCTGACGCCCTCGTACGCCAGCGCGATCGGCGCCTCGGGCGACCGGCCGGCGGCGCTGGCCGAGCTGATGGGCATCCTGGCCAACGACGGCCGGCGGCTGCCGCAGCAGCGCGTGAGCGCGCTGCACTTCGCGCGCGACATGCCTTACGAGACGCGGCTGGAGCAGCGCGGCGCGGCATCGCAGCAACTGCTGGCGCCGGAGGTCGCGCAGGTCGCGCATCGCGCGCTGCTCGACGTGGTGAACAACGGGACCGCACGCCGTCTCAAGGATGCAGTCCGGGATGCGAAGGGGCGGCCCATCGAGATCGCCGGCAAGACCGGCACCGGCGACCACCGCTTCCAGGTGATCGGACGCGGCGGACGTGTGATCGCCGAGCGCAAGGTCGAACGCACGGCCACCTTCGTCTTCACGCTCGGCGACCGCTACTTCGGCACGCTCGTGGCCTATGTGCGCGAGCCGCACGCGGCGCGCTACCGCTTCACCAGTGCGCTGCCGGTGCAGCTGCTGAAGTCGATGGCGCCGCAGCTGCTGCCGGTGCTCCAGCGCGAGGGCTGCGCCGCCGACCGCGGCTCATGACTTGCGCAGGTGCCGCCCCTGGTCGTAGCTGGGCTGTGCCGGCAGGCCGTCAAGGTGCGCCGTGTCGGCCCAGTCGATGATCTCGATCTGCGCAGGCCTCGCGGCGTCGGCGATGCGGATGCGGTTGAAGCCTGCATTGGGAATCGCGCTCTGGCGCGGTCCGTTGAGGCCCAGGCCCTTCACCGTGCGCCAGACCATGTCGAGCACGCCGCCGTGGGTCACCACCATCACGGTCTGCTGCTGGTGCGCGGCCGCGATGCGGCCCAGCGCTTCGATGACGCGTGCATGAAACTCGCGCGGCGACTCGCCCTCGGGCATGCGATGGTCCTCGTTGAACTTGAGCCAGTCTTCCCAGGCGCGCGGGTGCAGGCGCTGGATCTCGTCGGCATTCATGCCTTCGACGACGCCGAAGTTCTGCTCGCGCAGCTCCACCGAGCCGACGATGTCGAGCCCGAGCTGCTGCGCAGCCGGCGCCGCCGTCTGCTGCGCGCGCAGGAGGTCGCTGCTGACAAGGAACTGGACCGATTCACGCGCGAGTCGCAGGCCGAGCCGGCGTGCCTGCTCGTGGCCGGTGTCGTTGAGGGGAACGTCGATGTGGCCCTGGAAGCGCAGCTCGCGATTCCAGTCGGTTTCGCCGTGGCGGATCAGGATGAGTTCGGTGGGCATGGAGTGAGGCTATTGTCCTCGCAATACATGTCAGGGCGGCGGCGGCACGTGGATCGCAGAGAATCGCCACATGCCCCGTCTAGTCCTGTTGCCCGGCCTCGCCTGCGACGAGCGCCTCTGGGAAGCCCAGCTGCCCGCCCTGCCCCCCGGTATCGACGTCCGCGTGAGCGACGCGCACATGCGCCACGCGCGCATCGAGGCCATGGCCGCGGCCGTGCTGAGCGAGCATGAAGGCCCGCTGATCCTCTGCGGCGCCTCGATGGGCGGCATGATCGCGATGGAGGCCGCACGCCAGGCGCCCGAGCGCATCGCGGGCCTCGCGCTGCTGGGCACCAACCCGCGGCCCGAGACGCCCGAGATGTACGAGCTGCGCACCTCGGCGATCGAGCTCTTCGAGCACGGCGAGGCGCGCGACGTGATCCAGTTCAATGCGGGCTTCGCCTTCCATCCCGAACAGGCGAGCGACGCGGCACTGGTGCGGCGCTACGTGGAGCTGGTGCTCGATGCGGGCGCGCAGCAGCTCATCAGGCAGAACCGCGCGCTGATGGAGCGGCCCGATCAGCGTCCGTCGCTCGCGTCGCTGCGCTGTCCGGTGCTCGTGATCTGCGGCGACGGCGATCGCCTGACGCCGCCCGAATGCTCGCAGGAGATTGCAGAACTGGTGCCACAGGCCGAGCTGGTGTGGATCCAGACCTGCGGCCACATGCTGACCATGGAGAAGCCTGCAGAGGTCAACGCCGCGCTGATGCCGTGGCTGCAGCGGCAGCTGCAGTCGCGTTAGCTCAACTGGCCGCCGGTCTCGCGCACATCCTCGCGCACCACGAGCGCCGTGGCGACTGCGATGCGCAGCGCGGCGATCACGGTGTCGAGCGCCATGCTCGGCACGCCGGGTAGGAGCGCCGCCTGTTCGGGCAGGTAGGGAATGTGGATGAACCCGCCGCGCACGCCCGCTGCCACCGGCCGCGTCACGATGCGGTGCATGAGGCCGAAGAAGAGATGGTTGCACACGAAGGTGCCGGCGCTGTTCGACACCGCGGCAGGAATGCCGCCCGCGCGCAGGTCGCGCACCATGGCCTTGATCGGCAGCGTGGAGAAATAAGCCGCCGGCGCGCCAGCGACCACCGGCACGTCGATGGGCTGGCAGCCCGCGTTGTCGCAGATGCGGCCATCATCGACGTTGATCGCCACGCGCTCGGGCGTGACCTCGCTGCGCCCGCCGGCCTGGCCGATGCCGATCACCAGTTGCGGTTGCAGCTCGTCGATGGCCGCATCGAGCTCGCGTAGCGCGGCGCCGAAGACGCAGGGGATGCGGCGTGCATGCACCACGGCGCCTTCGCAGCGCCAGCCTTCGAGCGCGCTCACTGCTTCCCATGAGGGATTGAGCGCTTCCTTGTCGAAGGGCTCGAAGCCCGTCAGCAGCACGTTCACGACAGGCGTGCTCAGCTTCTCAAGCCGTCGCGGCGACCGTGATGCCTTCACTCTCGAGGCGCTCGCGGATGCGGCGCGCAAAGGCCAAGGCATGCGCGCCGTCGCCATGCAGGCAGACGGTCTGCGCGTTGACCTTCACCACCGTGCCGTCGATCGCGGTCACGCGGTGATCGCGCACCAGCGACAGCGTCTGCGCCAGCGACTGCTCTTCGTCCTCGATCAGCGCGCCGGGCCGGCTGCGCGGCACCAGGCTGCCGTCGGGCATGTAGCCGCGGTCGGCGAACACCTCCTCGACCGGCTTCAGGCCCGCGCGTTCGGCGGCGCCGATCATCCCGCTGCCGGCGAGGCCGAAGAAGCGCAGGCCGGGGTCGAAGCGCCGCACGGCCTCGCACAGGGCCTCGGCCAGCGCCGGTTCCTTCACCGCCTGGTTGTAGAGCGCGCCGTGCGGCTTGACATGCGCCAGCGTGCCGCCCTCGGCCTTGACGATGGCGGCCAGCGCGCCGACCTGGTAGAGCACGCCCGCGACGACCTCCTCGGGCGGCAACTGCATCTCGCTGCGGCCGAAGTTCTCGCGGTCCGGGAAGCTGGGATGCGCGCCGATCGCGACGCCGTTGTCGAGGGCCCAGCGCACGCACTGGCGCATGGTCTTCGCATCGCCCGCATGCCAGCCGCAGGCGATGTTGGCCGAGCTCACGAGCTTGAGCAGCGCCTCGTCGTTGTCGCAGCCTTCGCCGAGGTCGGCATTGAGGTCAATCCGCATGGTGGCTTTCTCCTTCGGCCGGATTGTGCGCCGGCAGCGGCCAGCCCGCAGCCGCCAGGGATTGCCCGAGCTGCGCGAGGTAGTGCCGCTGTTCGGCCCAGGCCTGCAGGGCGGTTGCGGCATCGACTTCCGCCAGGCGCAGGCGACCGTTGAGCGGCGCCCGTGCGAGCTTCCAGAGATCGGCGCGGATCACCACGCCGATGCGCGGATAGCCGCCGGTGGTCTGGGCATCGCCCATCAGGATGATCGGCTGCCCCGAGGGCGGCACCTGGATCGTGCCGGGGATCACGGCCGAGGACAGCATGTCGGCATTGCGCTTGCGCTTGAGCTCGGGGCCCTCGAGGCGGTTGCCCATGCGATTGCTCTGCGGCGTGACGCGCCAGGCTGCGCCCCACAGCTGTTCGCGCGCGGCGAGCGTGAACTGCTCGAACTCGGGGCCGGGCATGACGCGCAGGACGACGGCGCCGTGCTCGTCCTGCTCCCAGGCGGGCGCGCGCAGGCCGAAGGCGCGCCGCGCCAGGCGCGCCGCATCGAGGCTCGGCACGCCCAGGGGCAGGCGATCGCCCTTCTTGAGCGCGCGGCCCAGGTGGCCGCCGAAGCCGGCCTTGAGATCGGTGCTGCGCGAGCCGATGACTGGCGGCACGTCGATGCCGCCGGCCACGGCGAGCCAGCTGCGCAGGCCCGCCTTCGCGCTCCATTCGTTCGCGGGTCCGAGCCGCAGCACCTGGCCCGGCTGCACCGGAAGGCTCCAGCAGGGCCACAGCGGCGCACCGTCGAGCCGCGCGCCGAAGTCATCGCCGGCCAGCGCGATGCGGGTGGGCGCCTCGAAGCGGATCTCGCACCCGCCCAGGGTGAGCTCGAGGCCGGCCGCGTTGTCACAGTTGCCCACCAACCGATTCGCGAGCGTGAGCCCGAGCGCGTCGAGCGCGCCGCCCGGGCAGATGCCTTGCTGCCGGTGCCCGTAACGGCCCAGGTCCTGCACGGAAGCCAGCAAGCCGGGACGCAAGACCGTGAGAGCGCCCTCGGCCCTCACAGCTCGGCGCTTTCGACGACGAAGTGCACGCGGTCGCCCGGGCGCAGCAGGGTGGGCTCGGCGGCGCGCGGATCGAAGAGCTCGAGCGGGGTGCGGCCGATCAGTTGCCAGCCGCCCGGGGAGACCAGCGGATAGATGCCGGTCTGCGCGCCGCCGATGCCGACCGAGCGGGCCGGCACCGCAACCCGGGGTTCGGCGCGCCGCGGGGTCGCCAGCTCCGGCGGCAGCCCGCCCAGGAAGCCGAAGCCCGGCAGGAAGCCCAGCAGGTAGACCACGTACTCGGCCTCGCTGTGGCGCCGCACCACCTCGGCCGGCGCGAGCCCGGTGTGGGCCGCCACCTCGGCCAGGTCGGGGCCGGCCTCGCCGCCATAGGCGACCGGGATGCGGATCTCCCGCCCTTCGATCGCCATGCCCGCGAGCTGCGGCCAGGCCGACAGCACCTGCATCTCGAGCTCGGCCGCATCGACCTCTTCGGGATCGAAGAGCAGGCTCAGGTTGTTCATGCCCGGCAGTACCTCGCGCACGCCGCGCCACTGCAAGGCCTCGTTCGCCAGTGCCCAGATCTGCTGCTGCTGCGCCAGCGTCGCGGGCGCCGGCAGCTCGCACAGCAATGCCGCGTCGCCCAAAGCGTGCAGGCGCGGCCCCGCGCTCATTCGCGGCCCAGGCTGCGAACCTTGGCCAGCAGGCTGTCCTGCACGTTGGGCGAGACGAACTTGTCGACCTCGCCGCCGAGCATCGCGATCTCGCGCACGAAGGTGCTGGAGATGAACTGGTATTTGTCGCTGGGCGTGAGGAACACGGTCTCGACCTCGGGCATCAGCGAGCGGTTCATGCCGGCGAGCTGGAACTCGTAGTCGAAGTCGGTCACGGCGCGCAGGCCGCGCACCATGGCCTTGCCGCCGCGCGCCACGACGAAGTCGCGCAGCAGGCCCGAAAAGCTCTCCACCGTGACCTGGTCGCTGAAGGGAACCACCGCCTGGCGCGCCATGTCCATGCGCTCCTGGAGCGTGAACAGCGCCTTCTTGTGATGGCCCGCGGCCACCGCGACGATGACCTTGGAGAACAGCTGCGTCGCTCGTCGCACCACATCTTCGTGGCCGAGCGTCAAGGGGTCGAAAGTGCCGGGGTACACCGCGATGACGTTGCTGGACATGGTTGCTTCCTCCTGGTGCGGCCTGCTTCGGCCGGATTATGCAGTGCTGTCAGTCGCAAGTATCAAGAGATGTGCATGGACTGCGCCGGCCTTGAGATATCGGAACACGCCGAGGCCGAGTGCGGCCAGTTCCTCGTCGGCCCAGCGGCGCGCCGCTTCGAGGTAGACCACGCCTGCGGGCCGCAGTGCGCGCGCTGCCGCGCGCAGGGCGGGCTCGTAGAGGGCCGCGTTCTCGAAAGGCGGGTCGAGGAACACGACATGCAGGCTGCCCGGCGCCGCACGTTCGAGCGCAGTGACGCCATTGCCGCGCTCGATGCGCACCGCCGCGGCCTCCAGCTTGGTCTTCAACGCCTGCAGTTGCGCGACCAGCGCTGCGTCCTGCTCGCACAGCAGCACGGAGGCGGCGCCGCGCGAGGCCGCTTCGAAGCCGAGCGCTCCGGTGCCCGCGAAGGCATCGATGCAGTGCCAGTCCGGCAACTCCCCGCCACTGGCGCCTGCCAGACTGGCGAGCCAGTTGAACAGGGTCTCGCGCACGCGATCGGGCGTGGGGCGCAAGCCGGGCTTGTCGGCCACGGCGAGGCGGGTGCGCTTCCATCGGCCGCCGATGATGCGGACCTCGTTGCGGCGCGCCTCTGCGGGCCTCGGTGCCGCCTTCACACTGCCGCGCGCCGGTGCCCGCTTATTCATCGTCGCCGCCCAGAACGCCGCCCAGCAGCCCGCCGGCAGCGAAGCCGCCCAGCACCGAGCCCTCTTCGCGCGAACCGCCGCGTTGCGGTGCCGCCGCGAACACGCGCGAGGCGAGGCGCGAGAAAGGCAGGCTCTGCAGCCATACGGTGCCGGGGCCGCCGAGCTTGGCGAGGAACAGCCCCTCGCCGCCGAACAGGGCAGTCTTGATCTTGCCGACGTACTCGATCTCGAAATTGACGTTCGGAGTGAAGGCCACCACGCAGCCCGTGTCCACCATCAGCGTCTGCCCCGGCGCCAGCTCGCGCTCGACCACCGTGCCGCCGGCATGCACGAAGGCCAGGCCGTCGCCGTCGAGCTTCTGCATGATGAAGCCCTCGCCGCCGAAGAAGCCGACCGAGAGCTTGCGCTGGAAGGCGATGCCCAGGCTCACGCCGCGCGCGGCGCAGAGAAACGCATCCTTCTGGCAGATCAGCGTCCCGCCCAGCGCTTTCAGGTCCATCGGCAGGATCTTGCCGGGATAGGGCGCGGCGAAGGCCACGCGGCGCTTGTCCTGCGCGTTGTTGGTGTAGACGGTGGTGAAGAGCGATTCGCCCGTCACCAGCCGCTTGCCCGCGCCCAGCAGCTTGCCGAACAGGCCGCCGCCCTGCTGCGCCGAGCCGTCGCCGAACACCGTGTCCATGGCGATGCCGCCGTCCATGAACATCAGGCTGCCGGCCTCGCCGATGGCCGCCTCGCCGGGGTCCAGTTCGACCTCGACGAACTGCATCTCGGCGCCGCGGATCTCGTAGTCCACCACATCCATCGCCATCTTGTCGCTCCTCGTGTTGCGCTGTAAGGCGAGGATGGTAGCCAAGCGGCGATGCGCAGCCTCAGGGCTTGCCGCCGACCACGACCGTCACCATGCGATCGGGCTGCAGCTTGCGCGCGAAGGCGGCCTTGACGTCCGCCGCCGTGACCGCGTTCATGCGCGCGGTCCAGGTCTCGAGGTAGTCGAGCGGCAGGTCGTTCCACGCGATGTTCGACACGTTGCCGAGCAGCTTGCGGTTGCTGTCGAGCAGGAGCGGAAAGCCGCCGATCAGGTTGTCCTTGGCGGCCTTGAGCTCGGCCTCGGTCGGCCCTTCGGCGACGAAGCTGGCGAGCACCTCGCGCGAGACCTTCACCGCTTCGGCCGCCTGGTCGGGCCGGGTCTGGAAGCCGATGCGGAAGGAGCCCGCGTGCAGGCCCGGCGAGAAACTGCTGTAGACGCTGTAGGCCAGGCCGCGCTTCTCGCGCACCTGCTCGGTCAGGCGCGAGACGAAGCCGCCGCCGCCCAGGATGTAGTTGCCGAGGGTGAGCGCGAAATGGTCCGGATCGCTGCGCGGGTAGCCGGGCTGGCCGATCCAGACATGGGCCTGGGCCGAATCGAAAGGCAGGCGCTCGTCCTTGGGCGCGGCGAGGGGGACGACATCGGCCACCGGCGGCAGCGCGGCGCAATCGCCCGCCGGTGAGGGCAGGCGCGACAGCAGCGTGTTCGCGATGGTTTCCGCCTGCGCGCGCGTGACCGCGCCGACGATGCTGAGCTTGGCGCGGCAAGGCAGGATCAGCTGCTCGTAGCGCTGCCGCATCGCCGCGGTGTCGATGCGCGCCAGGGTGGCCTCGGTCGTGTCCAGCCCGTAGGGATGGTCGCCGAATACGTCCTGCGAGAAGGTGCGCGCCGCCAGGGTCGCGGGCTTGGTGTTGGATTCGCGGATCGAGGCGTTGATGCGCTCGCGCTCGCGCTGCCATACGTCCTCGGGGAAGGCCGGCTCGCCGATTTCGCGCGCTGCGAGCTGCACCGCCTTCTGCAGCAGCGTCGGCTCGGACAGCGTGCGCAGCGAGAAGCTCATGCGGTCGGCGCTGGCGCTGGCGTCGAAGTTGGCGCCCAGATCGGCCCAGGCTTCGCCCAGGGCGTTCTGGTCCATGGCTGGATCGCTCCCATTCGCGCGGATTCCTTTCTCGACCATGCCGGCAGTCACGCCGGCCAGGCCGGACTGCGCCGGCGGATCGCGCCGGCTGCCGGCGTCGAAATCGATCTGCACGTCGACGATGGGCAAAGCGTCGGTGGCAGCCAGGTAGATCTTGGCGCCGCTGGGCAGCGTCCAGTGCTCGATCGGCACGGCCGCCTGCGCCGCAGCGCCGGCCAGCGCCAGTGCGAGGCACAGCAGGGTTCGGGTGTTCTTGAAGCTCAGCATGGTGGGGCCGCTCCGGGTCTTCAACGCAGGTCGCCCGCAGGCGCCGCGAAGCCGCGCGCGCGGCGTTGGGGATCGGGCGGCAGCGGCCGCAGGATGGCAGCCGTCAGCTGGTCGTCGCCGAAGTACTTCGCGGCCACCGCCTGCACTTCTTCGGCCGTCACCTTCTGCAGGCGCGCGATGATGCGCGCGCTGGCGTCGAGCGGCAGGCCCTGTATCCAGTGGCTGCCGAGCTCGCGCGCCTGGGCCATCACCGAATCGAGCTTGTAGGTCTCGCTGGCCGTCCACTGAGTCTTGACGCGGGCCAGCTCGGCCGCCCCGATGCCCTCGCGGGCGATCTTCGCCACCTGCTCGCGCAGAGCCGCCTCGACCACCTCCGGCGTCTTGCCGGCGGCAGGCACGCCATCGAGCACGAAAAGCTGCGGGCCGCGGCCGACGAAGCCCGCGTACGCGCCGGCCGAGTCGGCCACGCGGCCCGGGCCCTGCGTGAGCGCGCGGTCGAGCCGCGCACCGGGGTAGCCGTCGAGCACGGCGGACAGCACCGTGAGCGCATAGACATCGCTCGCGCCGTCGAACTGGTCGGTCGCCGGGATCTGCGGCGAGCGGAACGCCAGCGAGACGTAGGCCTGCTCGGCCGGCGCCTTGAATTCGATGCGCCGGATGCCGCGCTGCGCCGGCTCGATGCGCGGCTTGCGCTCGGGCACGGCACGGGCGGGAATGCGGCCGTAGTACTTCTCTGCCAGGGCGCGCACGCGCTCCACATCGACGTCGCCGGCGATCACCACCGCCGCGTTGGCGGGCACATACCAGCGTTGGAAGAAGGCGCGCGCGTCGGCCGGCGTCATGGCGTCGAGGTCGCTCATCCACCCGACGATGGGGCGGTGATAGGGCGAGGCGGTGAAGATCGCGGCGTTCTGCTGCTCGCCGAGCAGGGCGCGCGGCTGGTCGTCGGTGCGCAGGCGGCGCTCTTCCTTGACGACCTCGATCTCGCGCTTGAACTCGTCGTCCGGCCACTGGTTGCTGGCGAAGCGGTCGGACTCCAGGACCATCACCTGCTCCAGCTTGTCGGCCGGGATCTGCTGGTAGTAGCCGGTGTAGTCGCGCGTGGTGAAGGCGTTCTCGCGCCCGCCCAGCGCAGCGACGCGGCGCGAGAACTCGCCGGGTTTCAGCGCCTTGCTGCCCTTGAACATCATGTGCTCGAGCACATGCGCCACGCCCGAGGTGCCGTCGACCTCGTCGAAGGAGCCGACCCGCACCCAGAGCATCTGCACCGCCGTCGGCGCGCGCCGGTCGGGCTTGACGATGAGCGTCATGCCGTTGGCGAGGGTGAATTGGCGGGCCTGGACCGGCCGGGCGGCCGCAGAAGCGGCGGCGGCGGGAGCGTCCGGCGGAGGTGTCTGGGCCAGAGCGGCTCCGACCCAGGGCGCCATCAGCACCGAGGCCAGCACCGCACCAGACGCAGCGCGGCGTGGCGAGGGGTGTTTCATAGAATGGGTCGGATTGTAAAAACGCCCCGATGTTCAGTTTCTTCAAGAAAAAGCCGCCAGCCGACAGCGACAGGCTGGCCCCCGCGCCGGTCGAGACGCCCGCGGAGCCGCCGGCGCCCGCCAGGTCGCTGCTCTCGCCGTCCAGTTGGTTCGGCGGCAAGCCGGCCGAGCCGACGCCGCCGGCGGCTGCCCCTGCCCCCGCCGCGCCGGCAGTCCCCTCGCCTGTCGATGTCCCCGTCCTCGCCGCCGACGTGCCGGTGCCGGTGCCGGTGCCAGTGCCACCGCCACCGCCTGCGCCTGTGGAAGCTCCGCCTCCCGAGCGCAGCGGCTGGCTCAGCAAGCTCAAGACAGGCCTGCGCAAGACCGGCAACAGCATCACCGCCGCCTTCGTCAACGCCCAGATCGATGACACCCTCTACGAAGAGCTCGAAGAGGCCCTGCTGATGGCCGACACGGGCGTGAAGGCCACCGAATACCTCCTGGAAGACCTGCGCCGCCGCGTGCGCAGCAACATGGCGACCGAGGCCTCGCAGGTCAAGGTGCTGCTGGCCGACGCCATTGCGGACCTGCTGCGGCCGCTCGAGAAGGAGCTGGTGATCGGCAAGCACACGCCCACCGTGGTCATGGTGGCGGGCGTCAACGGCGCCGGCAAGACCACCTCGATCGGCAAGCTGACCAAGCACCTGTCCAACGAGGGCGCCTCGGTGCTGCTGGCGGCGGCCGACACCTTCCGCGCCGCAGCGCGCGAGCAGTTGCTGGTCTGGGCGGACCGCAACACGGTCGAGATCGTGAGCCAGGAAGGCGGCGACCCCGCTGCCGTGAGCTTCGACGCGGTCAATGCCGGCAAGGCGCGCGGCAAGGACGTGGTGCTGGTCGACACCGCCGGCCGTCTGCCAACCCAGCTGCACCTGATGGACGAGCTCAAGAAGATCAAGCGTGTGGTCACCCGCGCCGACCCCACGGCGCCGCACGAGCTGCTGCTGGTCATCGATGGGAACACCGGCCAGAATGCCTTGGCACAGGTCAGGGCCTTCGACGAGGCGCTGGGCCTGACGGGCCTGGTCATCACCAAGCTGGACGGCACGGCCAAGGGCGGCGTGCTCTGCGCGATCGCGCGCGAGCGGCCAATTCCGGTGTATTTCATCGGCGTCGGGGAGAAGCTGGAAGACCTGGAGACCTTCAAGGCGCGGGAGTTTGCCCAGGCCCTGATGGGATAGCGCCGGCGCCGGTGCTTCTGGCATCATCTTCATGGGCCGCAGAGCCCTCCAGGAGACAGCCATGCACAGCGCCGCCACGCCCCTGCCGGGCACCGACCGCAAGGTCGATCGCCTGCTCGCCCACTATGGCGAGAGCCACCAGAACCCGACCAACGAGGCGATCCACCTGGTCGCCATCCCGGCGATCATGTTGAGCATCGTCGGCCTGCTGTATGCCCTGCATCCGTGGGTGGCCTACGCCTTCGTGGCCGCCAGCGGGGTCTATTACCTGATGCTGCGCTCCGCGAGCTTCTTGATCGCGATGGGGGTCTGCATCGTCGTGGCACTGGCTGCAGTGCATGCGATGGGAGACCTTGTGCTCCCGATCTCCGCCACCATCTTTGTGGTGGCCTGGATCTTCCAGTTCATCGGCCACAAGATCGAGGGCAAGAAACCTTCCTTCTTCGAAGACATCCAGTACCTGTGGGTCGGGCCGCTGTTCGTGCTGTCCAGGCTATTCTTGCGCCTGGGCATCCGCTGGTAACAGCGGCTAGACCCCAGACCCGGCGCCGTCCTATTGGCGTGGAAAGGGCGCGGGGATAGGCTGTGCCTATCAACCCTATTGAAACTCCGGGGGACCCTTAGCTTAGCACTCCGTCCAACCGAGTGCTAATATGCCTCTGAACGAAGGAGTTTGCCCAATGACAGCAATGTCCGGAGCCCCCGCCAACCAGCTCGCCATCGCCAATCCCTGGTCGATGGTGCCCTCGCTGGGTAACCTGGACGCCTACATTTCCGCAGCCAACCGCCTCCCCCTGCTGACGCAGGAGGAAGAGCAGCGCTACGCGCGTCGGCTGCGCGACACCAATGACCTGGAAGCCGCCAGCGCGCTGGTGCTCTCGCACCTGCGCCTCGTGATCTCGATTTCCCGTCAGTACCTGGGTTACGGGCTGCCGCACGGCGACCTGATCCAGGAAGGCAACGTCGGCCTGATGAAGGCCGTCAAGCGCTTCGACCCCGACCAGGGCGTGCGGCTGGTGAGCTACGCCATGCACTGGATCAAGGCCGAGATCCACGAGTACATCCTGAAGAACTGGCGCATGGTCAAGGTCGCGACGACCAAGGCCCAGCGGAAGCTGTTCTTCAACCTGCGCTCGATGAAGCAGGGCTTCAAGGCCGACTCGGCCGACGGCGACACGCACCGCGACACGCTGAGCGCGGACGAGGTCTCCCAAGTGGCGACCCGGCTGAACGTGAAGCCCGAGGAAGTGCTCGAGATGGAAACGCGCATGTCGGGCGGCGACGTGCTGCTCGACCCCAGCCCCTCGGACGACGGCGACGATGGCTTCGGCCCCATCGCCTACCTGGCCGACGCCTCGCAGGAGCCCACGGCGCAGATCGAATCGCGTCAGCGCGACCGCCTGTCGACCGACGGCATCTCCACGGCCCTGGCGACGCTGGACGACCGCAGCCGCCGCATCGTCGAAGAGCGCTGGCTCAAGGTCAACGACGACGGCTCGGGCGGCATGACGCTGCATGAGCTGGCTGCGGTCTATGGCGTGAGCGCCGAGCGCATCCGCCAGATCGAGGTTGCGGCCATGAAGAAGATGAAGAAGGCGCTGGCGGAATTCGCCTGAGCCTCGGTCGCCTCCCCATCGAAGCCCGGCGTCGTCCGGGCTTTTTCTTTGGGCTCAGCGCTTGTCCAGTGTCCGGAGCGCCCGCCGGACAACGTACGCGGTCTGCGGCACGTCCCTGCCCTCGTCGAGCCAGCGCGCGCAGGTCTGCTCGACCCACTCGGGCTTCGCCCGGCTGGCATCGTTGAGCCAGTTGGCGACCGAGTTCTGAACATAGCGGCTGGGATCGGCCCGCAAGGGTTCCAGCAGCGGCAGGCCCAGCCAGGGCTCGGCCTTGAGCCGCTCGATCTGCGCGCACCAGACACCGCGCGGCCGCGTGAGCTCGCTGGCGAAGCGGCGGATGTTCGGGTCAGCGTCCGCCACCCAGGGCGCCAGCAGCACCAGGGCCTCGTCGAGCGAAGCGATGGTGGCCTCGCGCACCGCCATCCACGCCATCTCGCGCACGCCGAAGTGCGGATCGGCGGCAAAGCGACGCACCGCCTGCAGCTGCGCCGGCAGCGGCAGGCCCGAGAGCGTGACCCATTGGGTGGCCCAGCTGCGCGCGACGTCGCTGGGATGCGTGGCGAGGCGATGCGCCACCGCGTCGCGCTCGGCGTGGAGCGCCGCGAGGTCATAAAGCGCCCGCGCGATATGTCCGTGGCGCTTCATGGGCTTGAAGGCCGACAGCATGGCGAGGGTGTCGACGAGGCGCTCGCTCTCCGGATCGAGACCCAGTTGCCCCGCAACGCTGCGTGCCAGCCGCGGCAGCTCCAGTGCCATGAATTCGTTGAGGTTGACGGTCTCCAGCAGGCCCTCGTTGAGCGCCTGCAGCACCTCCGGTGGGATCAGCGCGATGCGGAAGGCGCCCTTGCGCTGCCGCAGATGATCGACGCTCGCGGAAGCCATCGGCGCCGGCGGTTCAGTCGGACCTCAACAGGGCCTTGAGATCCGACACCATCGCCGGCACGCCTGCGCCGTAGCGGGCATAGAGCCGCAGTCGGCCCTCGGTGTCGTAGACGAAGCTGGCGGCCGAGTGGTCCATCGAATAGCTGGTCGGCGTCTTGCCCTCGACCTTCTTGTAGTAGACCTTGTAGTCCTTCGCCAGTGCGGGCAGTTGCTCCGGCGTCGGGATCAGCGCGACGAAGGCCGGGTCGAAGGCACCCATGTAGGCCTTCATCACGGTGGGCGTGTCGCGCTCCGGATCGACGGTGACGAAGAGCACCTGCAGCTTGTCGCCGTCGCTGCCCAGCTGCTGCTTCACCTGCGCCATCTCGGTCATGGTGGTCGGGCAGACGTCGGGGCACTGCGCATAGCCGAAGAACATCACGACGACCTTGCCCTTGAAGTCGGCCAGCGTGCGCTGCCTGCCGTCGGCATCGGCCAGGGTAAAGCCCTTGGCATAGTCGGCGCCGGTGATGTCCACGGCATTGAAGCTGGGCTTCCTGTCCGTGCAGGCCGCGAGGCCCGTGCCGGCGACAGCCGCCAGCCCGGTCCAGGCCAGCAATCGAAGTGCGTGCCGCTTGTTCATGGATTTGTTCATCGCAGGTAGTGGTCGATCAGCAGCGCGGCAAAGAGCACGCTCAGGTGGATCAGCGAGAAGCGGAAGGTCTTTCGCGCCAGCGTGTCCGAGTACTTGCGCCACAGCGCGAAGGCGTAGCCGGTGAAGCCGATGCTCACGGCCACCGCGACCGCCAGGTAGAGCCAGCCGCTCATGCCGTAGATGAAGGGCATGAGGCAGGCGGCGAAGAGGATGAAGGTGTAGAGCAGCACCTGCAGCCGCGTGAACTCGTTGCCGTGGGTCACCGGCAGCATGGGCAGGCCCGCCTTGCGGTAGTCCTCCACGCGGTAGAGCGCGAGCGCCCAGAAATGCGGCGGCGTCCACAGGAAGATGATGAGGAAGAGGATCAGCGCCTCGGGCCCCACGTCGCCCGTCATCGCGGCCCAGCCCAGCACCGGCGGCATCGCACCGGAGGCGCCGCCGATCACGATGTTCTGCGGCGTCAGCGGCTTGAGGATCACGGTGTAAATCACGGCGTAGCCGACGAAGGTCGCGAAGGTAAGCCCCATGGTGAGCGGATTCACCGCAAACCACAGCAGCGCCGAGCCGGCCGCGCACAGTCCCGCCGAGAACAGCAGGGCTTGCCGGTCGCTGAGCTCGCCGCGCGCGGTGGGCCGCCAGGCGGTGCGCTTCATCTTGGCGTCGATGCCCTTCTCGACCAGGCAGTTGAAGGCCGCCGCGGCGCCGGCCACCAGCCAGATGCCGATGCAGGCCACCACGATGCGCTGCAGCGCGGCCAGGCTGGGCAGGCCGGGCACGGCCAGCACCATGCCGATGAGGGCGCAGAACACGATCAGCTGCACCACGCGCGGCTTGGTCAGCGCGTAGAACTGGCGCAGCACGTTGGCGGTGCTGTGGCTGTGGACCGAGGCTGGCGTGGTCATGCAGCCTCCATCCCGCGGCGGCGCTCCTGCGCAGCGGCGGACACGGCGCTTCGCGCGCCCCGGCTCTCGCACAGCGTCCAGGTCAGCACCACCGCGAGCGCCGCGGCGCCGCCGGTATGCAGCACGGCCGCCACCAGCGGCCAGCCCAGCAGCACATTGCCCAGGCCAGTCGCCAGCTGCAGCAGCGCCAGCCCCGCCAGCCATCGGGCCTGCGGGCGCAGCGGTGCGACGCGCCGCAGGTGCCAGACGAGCAGGCCGATCGCGACGAACACCAGGTAAGCCATGAGGCGATGCACGTAATGGATGGCGGTGAGCGCCGTGAAGTCGATGGGCGCGCCGTCCGCGCCCTCGCCCAGCGAGCGCCAGATGTGGAAGCCCTGGGCGAAGTTCATCGGCGGCCACCAGCTGCCCTGGCAGGTCGGGAACTGGGTGCAGGCGAGCACCGCGTAGTTGGTGCTGACCCAGCCGCCGAGCGCGATCTGCAACAGCAGCAAGACCGTCACCACGATCAGCAGCGTGCGCAGCGCCGAAGGGATTGCCGTGGGCAGCCGCTCCGCCGCCGCCTGCCGGTAGCGCACCGCCTGGATGCACAGCAGCGCCAGCAACACGACGGCGCCCAGCAGGTGCAGGGTGACGATGGCAGGGTACAGCTTCCAGGTCACGGTCAGCGCACCGAAGGCGCCTTGCAGGCAGACCCACACCAGCGTGGCAGCCGGCCACCAGGCGCTCAGCGGCCTCTCGCGCGCATGCTCCGCATGCCGCTGGTTCCGCCGCGCCACCCAGGTGGACAGCGCCAGTACGAGGATCAGGAAGCCGACGCCCGTGGCCAGGTAGCGATGCACCATCTCCACCCAGGCCTTGCTGTGCGTCACCGGGCCGGTGGGCTGCGCAGCCTGCGCCATCGCGATGTCGTGGCGCGCGCCGATGGGGCTCGCGTTGCCGTAGCAGCCGGGCCAGTCGGGGCAGCCCAGGCCTGAATCCGTCAGGCGCGTGAAGGCGCCGAACAGCGTGAGGTCGAAGGTCAGGAACAGCGTCAGCACGGTCAGCACGTGCAGGCGCCGGGCCGCGCCATGGCCAGCGCTGCGGCGCCAGACCCAGAGCAGCGGCCCGAGGGCGAGCAGCACCCCCACCGCCAGCAGCCAGGCGATGGGGGTCAGGTCGTAGAGAGAGTTCGTGTCCATGGGGTGCGGAGTGCCGCGGCTAGCGGCCGGGCTCGTCCCAGGAGGCCGAGGCGCGCAGCAGGCGCTCGAGGTCGCGCTTGGCGCGGGCTGCGCCGGCGGTGTCCATGCGGGCGGGGAAGCGCATCATCCAGTTGCCCATGGGATCGACCACGTAGAAGTGCTCCGCCAGCGCATGGCCGGATTCGGGAGCCAGCCATTGCGCCAGCTGCGCCGGCGGCACGCGCAGCACGGTCGCGCCTTGCAGGCCGTTGTCGAGGCGCGCGGGCACAGGCGCCGTGTCGCTCACCAGCCAGACGCGGTCGAGCCGATCCTTCTCCCGCCCCAGGCTCTCGCGTAGCTGGCGCTGCAGGTAGAGCTGCTGCTCGCACAGCGCATCGCAGCCGGCATCGGCCACTGCGACCAGCAGCCACTGGCCCTTGAGCGTGGAGAGGCGCACCGGCGCGCCTTCACGCGTGGCCGCCATCAGTTCGGGCATGGTGCGCTGCGGGTCGATCAGCTCGCCATAGACGCGCCGCCCCTCGGGCCGGATCACGTAGTAGGTGAAGTACGAGGCGATCACCGGCGCCGCGCAGCACAGCATGACCAGGATCATCTTCCAGCGGCCGAGCACGGTGCGCCGGCCCTCGGCACCATCGAGTGCCTGGCGAGGCGAGGGCATCGAGTGCACCGTCAGCCCGAGCGGCTCGTCAGCCACGGCGGAGGCGGCGCGCGCTGCGGAAGGGGGCGATGAGTTGAAACCAGACATAAAGGATGACGACGAGGGCGGCGAGCCCAAACCACTGGAACGCATAGCCGTAGTGCTTCTCGATGCCCAGCGCCGGGACCGGCCAGTCGCGCTGCAAGCCCTCGGAGGCCGTGCCGGTCTGCAGCAGCGAGACATCGGTCCGCAGGGGCAGCCCGGTCTGGGCGCGGAACGCTTCGAGATCGAGATTCTGCCGGATGGGCGAAGACCCCGGCGCCGCGGCGGGCGGCGGGCTTTCCTTGCCCAGTTCGAGCAGGTGCGCGGGCGGCGGCGCGACCCGGGCGATCAGTTCGACCAGGCCGCTCGGCGTCTCGACCGGGGCGAGCTGCGCGCGGTCGGTGAAATTGCGCTGCACCCAGCCGCGCTGCACCAGCACGGTCTGGTTGCTGCCTTCGATGGCAAAGGGCGTGAGCACGTAGAAGCCGGGCAGCCCATGCATCTGGCGGTTGTCCAGGTAGACCGTGTGCGGCGCCAGCCAGAGCCCGTGCAACCGCACCGGCCGGTGCATGGCGGAAGTCGCCGGGTCGAGCGCGAGGAAGTCATCCTGCTCGAGCGGCGGCAGGGTCTTCTGCGCCTCGATCTGGGTCTGCAGCGCTTCCTTCTGCGCGGCACGCGACAGCTGCCATCGTCCGAGCGAAATCGTCGCTGCGAGCATCACCAGGGCCGCCATGGTGATCAGCCAGAAGCGTCCGCCGCGCGCACGCCGCGCGGCGGGTGCCAAGTCATCGTTCACGCCATGGGCCGGCTGCTGCGGCCGATAATCGGAGTCATGAAATACCTTGTCGCCCTGGCCTTCATCGGCATCCTGGCGAGCCTCGGTGTCGCGCTGTTCTTCATGCTGAGGGATGGGCGCGAGGGCCGCGCCAAGAGCGGCGGGATGGTGCGCGCGCTCACCGTTCGGATCGGGCTCTCGGTGCTTTTGTTTCTGTGCCTGCTGCTGGCCTGGAAGCTCGGCTACATCCAGCCGGGCGGGCTGCCCGTCGGCAAGTAGGTCGTGCTCGTTCCACAGACGCCATGAAAAAAGCGCCTTACGGCGCTTTTTCTTTGTGCCGTCCGGAAAGCTCAAAGCCAGTAGACCAGGAAGTACAGGCCGAGCCACACCACGTCGACGAAGTGCCAGTACCAGGCCGCGCCCTCGAAGCCGAAGTGGCGCTCCGGCGTGAAGTGGCCGCTGCGCAGGCGCAGGGTGATGAACAGCAGCATCAGCATGCCGATGAACACGTGCAGCCCGTGGAAACCGGTCAGCATGAAGAAGGTGGAGCCGTAGGCGCCGGAGCTGAGCTTGAGGTTCAGGTCGGTGTAGAGGTGGTAGTACTCGTAGCCCTGCACGCCGAGGAAGGTGGCGCCCAGCAGCACGGTGAGCCACATGAAGCGGATCGCCTGAGCGCGGTGGTTGGCGCGCAGCGCGTGATGGGCGATGGTCAGCGTGACGCCCGAGCTCAGCAGCAGCGCGGTGTTGATGGTCGGCAGCCAGAAGGGGCCGACGGTCTGGAAGGGCTCGACGATGTCGGCCGGAGAACCGGTCACACCGGCCGCCACGGTCGGCCACACGGCCTTGAAGTCGGGCCACAGCAGGGCATTGTCGAGGCTGCCGAGCGCGGGCAGCGCGTGGGTGCGAGCCCACCACAGCGCGGTGAAGAAGGCGCCGAAGAACATCACCTCGGAGAAGATGAACCAGCTCATGCTCCAGCGGAAGGAGAGGTCCACCTTGTGGCCGTACTGGCCGCTCTCGCTCTCGCCGATGGCGCGGCGGAACCAGACGAAGAGCGTGGCCAGCCACCACACCATGCCCAGCAGCAGCGACCAGGCGCCCCACTGGTGGCCGTTGATCCATTGAGCGGCGCCGAAGATCACGAAGAGCAGGCCGATCGACGCCATTACCGGGTACGGCGACGGCGCGGGCACGAAGTAGTAAGGCGTGGTGCCGTGGGTGCTTGAACTCATATCAGGTCCTGGTTCTCTTCTCTCGATTCAAATCTGTGGGGCACTTGTCTCTGTCAGGGCGCGACGACGAATTTCACCAGCAGGATCAGGCCGACCACGAAGAGCACGGCGGCCACCAGCCCTACGGCCACGACGTGCAGCGGCGTGAGCTTGGCGATGTCTTCCTGGTAGTCGCTGTTCTTGCGCACGCCGAAGAAGCCCCAGGCCACCGCCTTGGCGGTGCGCCACAGGGAGCCTTTCTTGGGCGGCGGTGTCTCGGCCATGATCATGAGCGCGGCCCCGCGGCCGGCGCGGGCACAGCGCTATTGGCGGCCACGGGCGCGGACGGCGTCTTGCCGCCGACCTCGAAGAAGGTGTACGACAGCGTGATCGTCTTGACGTCCTTGGAGATCTTCGGATCGATCACGAATGCGACCGGCCACTGCTTCTTCTCGCCCGCGTCGAGCGTGTACTGGTTGAAGCAGAAGCACTCGAGCTTGTTGAAGTACGGCGCGGCCTGCTGCGGCGCGTAGCTCGGGATGGCCTGCGCGGCCATGCGGCGGTTCTGCACGTTCTGGAACTCGTACATCACCGTGTTGAGCTGGCCCGGATGGACCTGCATCGAGCGCTGCGCAGGCTTGAAGTCCCAGAGGCCGCGCACGTTGGCGTCGAACTCGACCGTGATGGTGCGGCTGGTGTCGACCTGCGTGTTGTCGGGCAGCCGGACGTTCTTGCCGCCGCTGGCGCCGCCCGGCACCTCGAGCTCGGAGAGCGCCAGGATGTTGATGCCGGTCATCTCGCAGATGGCGCGGTACAACGGCACCAGCGCATAGCCGAAGGCGAACATGCCGGCCGCGACCACGGCCAGCTTGCCCACCATGCGGACGTTCTCGCGCCGGATACGTTGACCGATGCCCATGTTCGCTTCGCCTCGTGCCCAGTCAGCGTCCGACCCAGACCATGCGGACGACGAAGCCGATGAAGAACAGCACCGCGATGGAGGCCAGCGTGAGCCCCATGCGCCGGTTGTTCCTCTTCTGTTCAGGCGTCATCGCATGCATCCTCTCAGCCGATCACCTTGGTGGCGGTGGCGTCCAGCTTGGGCGGGGTCTCGAAGGTGTGGAAGGGCGCCGGCGACGGCACTTCCCACTCCAGGCCCTCGGCCGCTTCCCAGGGCTTCTGCGAAGCCCTCTCGCCCTTGCCCATCATCGTGGGCAGCACGATGAAGAAGAAGAAGTAGACCTGCGCCAGGCCGAAGGCGAAGGCGCCGACCGAGGCCAGGGCGTTGAAATCGGCGAACTGCATCGGGTAGTCGGCATAGCGGCGCGGCATGCCGGCCAGGCCCAGGAAGTGCATCGGGAAGAAGGTGATGTTGAAGGAGATCAGCGACCACCAGAAGTGGATCTTGCCGCGCGCCTCGTTGTACATCACGCCGGTCCACTTGGGCACCCAGTAGTAGTAGCCGGCGAACATGGCGTAGAGCGAGCCGGCCACCAGCACGTAGTGGAAGTGGGCGACGACGTAGTAGGTGTCCTGCAGCTGGGTGTCGATCGGCGCGATCGCCAGGATCAGGCCGGTGAAGCCGCCCATGGTGAACACGAAGATGAAGCCCACCGCGAAGAGCATCGGGGTCTCGAAGGTCATCGAGCCCTGCCACATGGTGGCGATCCAGTTGAAGATCTTCACCGCCGTCGGCACCGCGATCAGCATGGTCGCGTACATGAAGAAAAGCTGACCGGTCAACGGCATGCCGGTAGTGAACATGTGGTGCGCCCACACGATGAAGGACAGGATCGCGATCGAGGAGGTCGCATACACCATCGAGGCGTAGCCGAACAGGCGCTTGCGCGAGAAGGCCGGCACGATCTGGCTGATGATGCCGAAAGCCGGCAGGATCATGATGTAGACCTCGGGGTGGCCGAAGAACCAGAAGATGTGCTGGTACATCACCGGATCGCCGCCGCCGGCGGGGCTGAAGAAGCTGGTGCCGAAGTGACGGTCGGTCAGCGTCATCGTGATGGCGCCGGCAAGCACGGGCATCACGGCGATCAGCAGGTAGGCGGTGATGAGCCAGGTCCAGCAGAACATCGGCATCTTCATCAGCGTCATGCCGGGGGCGCGCATGTTGAGGATGGTCACGATGATGTTGATCGAGCCCATGATGGACGAGGCGCCCATGATGTGCATCGCGAAGATGCCGGCGTCCATCGAAGGGCCCATCTGCAGCGTCAGCGGCGCGTAGAGCGTCCAGCCGGCGGCGGGGGCGCCACCCGGCATGAAGAAGGAGCCCACCAGCATCAGGGCCGCGGGGATCAGCAGCCAGAAGCTGAAGTTGTTCATCCGCGCAAAGGCCATGTCGGAGGCGCCGATCTGCATCGGAATCATCCAGTTCGCGAAGCCCACGAAGGCCGGCATGATCGCGCCGAACACCATGATCAGGCCGTGCATGGTGGTGAACTGGTTGAACAGTTCGGGGTTCACGACCTGCAGGCCGGGCTGGAACAGCTCGGCGCGGATCAGCAGCGCGAGCACGCCGCCCACCATCAGCATGGTGAAGGAGAACAGCAGGTAAAGCGTGCCGATGTCCTTGTGGTTGGTGGCGAACACCCAGCGGCGCCAACCGGTCGGCGCGCCGTGGTGGTGATCGTCGTGGGCATGGTCGCCGTGGCCGGGGGCGTGGCCGTGGGGATCGATGACTGCGCTCATTGTGTTATTCCTTGCAAACTCTTCGTCGTGGCGTCGTGGGGCAGCGTCGGCTTACTTGCCGCGCTGCGCCAGCACCTCGGCCGGCTGCACCAGCTGGCCCGTCTTGTTCGACCAGCTGTTCTTGGTGAAGCTCACCACGGCGGCGATGTCGGTGTCGCTCAGCTGCTTCCAGGCGGGCATGGCGCCGTTGTTCGCGCCGTTGAGCACGATGTGGATCTGCTTGTTGTGGTCGGCGTCCACCACGATCGCCGAGCCGTCCAGCGGCTTGATCGGGCCCGCGCCCTTGCCGTTGGCTTGGTGGCAGGCGGCGCAGTTGGCCGCATAGACCTTCTCGCCGCGTGCCAGGATCTCGGGCAGGGTCCAGACCTTGGTCGGGTCGTCCTGCTTGGCCGCCGCCTCCTTGCGCTTGGCATCGACCCAGGCGGTGTAGTCACCCTTCGAAACGACCTTCACGTGGATCGGCATGTAGGCGTGCTCCTTGCCGCAGAGCTCCTGGCACTGGCCGTAGTAGTCGCCCACCTTCTCGGCACGGAACCACGTGTCGCGCACGAAGCCGGGAATGGCGTCCTGCTTGACGCCCAGCTGCGGCACGGCGAAGGCGTGGATCACGTCGTTGGCGGTGGTGATGATGCGGACCTTGGTGTCGACGGGCACCACCATCGGGTTGTCGACCTTCAGCAGGTAGTCGTCCGGCACGTCGCCCTTGGCGCCGGCGTCCGACAAGGCGCGGTGCGAGCTGTCCAATGTGGAGATGAAGGCCAGGCCCTCGCCCTCGCCCTTGATGTAGTCGTAGCCCCACTTCCACTGGTAGCCGGTGGTCTTGATCGTGAGGTCGGCGTTGGTGGTGTCCTTCTGGGCCACCAGCACCTTGGTGGCCGGCAGTGCCATCAGGATCACGATGATGAAGGGCACGATGGTCCAGAGGACTTCGACCACCACCGATTCATGGAAGTTGGCCGCCTTGTGGCCCACCGACTTGCGGTGCTTCCAGATCGAATAGAACATGACCGCGAAGACGGCGATGAAGATCACCGTGCACAGGACCAGCATCACGGTGTGCAGGAAGTGCTGCTCTTCCGCAATCTTGGTGACGCCCACGGGCAGGTTCAGCTGGCGCACCGACGGGCCGCCGGCCAGATCGTTGACTGCATGCGCCGCGCCGCCCCACATCGCGCCGGCCGCCAGCAGCAGATTCGCCGGCCACTTCTTGTTGCACCAATTGCTCTTCATCGTGTTCACTTCTTCAATTTTCAAGTAACCCACCGGTCCCCACGGTGCCGCAGCGCGCCGCGCCTTCAGGCGCCGCGCAATGCCATGCGAATCTCGCGCGCCAGCGCCGCGCGCAGCTCCGGACGCACATAGCGCCCCACCCTGACCGAACGACCCTGTCCCGAGACCTCGATCAGCGACCGATCGCTGAGCTGCGGCTCGACCCGCACCTGGTGCGGCAAGAATTCAGTGCGCTCGTAGTGCCCGCCGTTCTCGAGCTCGACCACCAGCCGGCCACCCTGCAGGGCGATGCGCTCGCCATCGGCGGCGTGGCGCGCATACAGCAGGAAGGCGAAGCCGATGGCGCCCAGCTCGAGCCAGGCGAAGGGCAGCACCAGCAGCGCGCCATGCAGCCAGAAGACGGTTCCGATGCCCAGCGAGATCACGCACAAGGATGCGTAGAGCCAGCCGAGCTGGCTCGGCGTGACCGAGCAGTTGCGCTTCAGGAACCAGTGGATGTTCTGGCCTGAAACGGTGGCAAAACGAAACACGGAATTCGACACGGGCGAGCGAGTTCAGCAAATCGGTGCGTCGATCGCCGTCAAACCCATGTCCGACAGGCCTCGATCACGGGACAATACCCGGAGTTCACGCAACGGCGGATTGTAGCGGGTGATCCGGACGGCTCTGCGGCCCTCGCCTCGGGCTCAGCCACCCGGTCGCCCGCCGCGCTGGAGCATCGAACGCATTTCGCGCAGCGAGACCGCGCTTTCCGCCGCCAGGGCCACGCGCGGCGCCGGTTTGAAGGCATGGCCGTAGATGATCTCGAAGGTCAGGGCGATCCGCCCCGCCCCTTCCGCGGACAGCGCCACGTCGGGCAGCGCGCGGCGCAGGTTGCGGTGCCAGGTCCGCCCGCGCAGCGCGGGAAAGCGCGCCCGATGGAGGTTGCGCCCCAGCGTGCGCAGCTCGGCCAGCGCGGCCTCGGCGCTGGGCCAGGTGAGCACGATGCGCTCCATGTCCATCACCGGCTCCGCGAAGCCGGCATGGACCAGCATGTCGCCCCAGTCGTGCATGTCGGTGAACTCGTGGCTGGCCGGCGGCCAGCCCTGGCGCTCGTACAGCACGCGCAGCTCGCGCACCGTGTCGGGGCCGAAGCAGGAGAACATCAGGAAGCCGTCGGTCGCCACCAGCCGGTGCCAGCGCGCGATCAGGGCCTGCGGATCCGCCGCCATGTGCAGCGCCATGTTGGCCCACAGCAGGTCCACGCCCTCCTCGGGCGGCGCATCGAAGCTCGGGCGCGGGCCCTGCCAGCGCCGAGCGCTCCACCAGGGCGCGGCGAGCGCCTCGCGGGTGGGTGCGAGCAGCGCCGGTTCCGGCTCGAGCACGAAGGAGGCGGCGTCGCGGTAGCGGCGCGCGAGCAGCGCATGTGCCTCAATGCCGCCGCGCAGGGGGGACCAGTCGGCCCAATGGCGCGGCTGGGTCTTGATCCACTGCAGCCGGTCTTCCATGCGCCGGCCGATCTCCTCATGCAGCCAGGGCGAGGTGCCATCGGGCACGAGCCGGCGCCACCGCGCGGCGGCCGCCGCATCGATGGTCGGCGGTCGCTGGGGGGGATCGGTGGCCATGGGGCGCTCAGTATATTGAGGCATGTCCAACCCCTGGCGCGGGCGCCCTTCTCTGCTCTCTTCCCTGCTGGAACGCGTGCCGAGCCAGTGCGCCGTGTGTCGGGCCTGGCCCTCGCGGCCGGTGTGCGACGCCTGCGTGACGCGCTTCGCCCCGCCCGCCGCACGCTGCCTTGGCTGTGCCCTGCCGGTGCCGCAGGGGGTGCCCCGCTGCGGCGAGTGCCTCGCCCACCCGCCGCCGCTGGACGCCTGCCTGGCGGCCTGCGCCTATGCCTGGCCCTGGCCGGACTGCATCGCGCAGTTCAAGTTCCAGGGGCGCGCGGGCTGGGCCGCGCCGCTCGCGACCCTGCTGCGCAGCGCCCCCTGGGTCGAGCCGGCCCTGGAGCAGGCCGACCTGGTGCTGCCGATGCCGCTGGCGCCGGGCCGGCTGCGCGAGCGCGGCTTCAACCAGGCGCTCGAGCTGGCGCGCCGGCTCGCCCCGCAGAAGACCGATGCCCGGCTGCTGCTGCGCACCCGGGAGACCCCGGCGCAAAGCGGCCTCGCGCGCGCCGAGCGGCTGCGCAATCTGCAGGGCGCCTTCGCGCTGGAGCCGCTGCGCGCCGAGACGGTGCGCGGGCGGCGCATCGTGCTGGTGGACGACGTGATGACCAGCGGCGCCTCGCTGTTCTCGGCGGCGCAGGTGCTGCGCACCGGCGGGGCGGCGCACATCACCGCGCTCGTGCTGGCACGGACCGATCCGCCCGCTTGAAGACAATCGGGCCCATGTTCCACATCGTCCTGGTCGAACCCGAGATCCCGCCCAACACCGGCAACGTGATCCGCCTGGCGGCCAACACCGGCTGCACCCTGCACTTGGTTGAGCCGCTGGGCTTCTCGATGGACGACCGGCTGCTGCGGCGCGCCGGCCTCGACTACCACGAGTACGCCGAGGTCCGGCGCCACGGAGGCTGGGAAGCACTGCTGGCCGCCGAGCAACCGTCGCCCGAACGCCTGTTCGCGCTCACCACCCGAGGCACGCGCACCGTCCACGAGGTCGATTTCCGCCCCGGCGACTGGCTGGTCTTCGGCTCCGAGACGCGCGGCCTGGCGCCTGAACTGCGCGAGCGCTTCCCGCCGCCGCAGCGCCTGCGCCTGCCGATGCGCGAAGGCCAGCGCAGCCTGAACCTGTCGAACGCAGTGGCGGTGACGGTGTTCGAGGCGTGGCGGCAGAACGGCTTCGCCTGAAGCGCTCAGCCGCCGCTCAGGAGGCGGCGCCCGGCAAAGGACTGTCCAGAAAATCCAGGAAGGCCCGCGTGCGCGCAGGCATCAGCTTGCGACTGGGGAGCGCCGCACAGATCGTGAATCGGCCGGCGACCCACTCGGGCAGCAGCCGCACCAGCTCGCCGCGGACCAACTGGGGTGCCACCAGCGCGCTGGCCAGCGCAGCAATCCCGGCGCCCTCCAGCGCGGCCTGGCAGAGCAGCTCGAAGCTGGCCGACTGCAGCGCCACCGGCATCTCGACCTCGACCGCCGATGCCGCCCCCTGGCACGGCTGGAGACGCAGGCGGCGCGCGCCGGGAAAGCGCAGGCAGGCATGGTCTGCCAGCTGCTCGGGCCGGCCCGGCACGCCGGTACGGCGCAGGTAGGCGGGCGAAGCACACAGGATGGTCTCGGTACGGGCCAGCGGCCGCACCGCCAGGTTCAGGTCGCAGCCATCTTCCAGCAGCAGCAGGCCCAGGTCGAAGGCGGCCACATGCTGCTGCGGCAGCGGATCGGTCGCGATGTCCAGCGCCAGCCGGGGATGCAGCGCCCGCCACGGCGCGATGCGCGGTGCGAGCACATGGGCCGCGAGCGCCGGCGCCGACACGATGCGCAGCGTGCCCTGCAGCTCGCGCGTGCCGGCGGCCGCCACGGCCTCGGCCTCGTCGATGCCCTGCAGGATGGCGCGCAGGCTCTCCAGGTAGGCCCGGCCCGCCTCGGTGAGGCGGATGCTGCGCGTGCTGCGCTGCATCAGCCGCGCGCCCAGGTGCGCCTCCAGGTCGCCCACCAGCCGGGTGACGGCGGCCGGCGACAGCGCCAGCGCCCGCGCGGCCGCCGCGAAGCCGCCCTCGTCGATCACGCGCTGGAAGACGCGCATGGAAAGCAATCGGTCCATGCCGTCCCTACGCGCCGGCCGGCCCGGCGGATTCGTCAGCGGTAGCGGCGCACCACCGATTCGGCCACACAGGCCGGCTTGGGCGCGCCCTCGAGCTCGATGGTGGTTTCCCAGACCATCTGGACGCCCTCGCCCTCGATCGGCTCGCAGCTCACCAGCTTCATGCGCCCGCGCAGCCGGCCGCCCACCGGCACCGGCGTCATGAAGCGCACGCGGTTGAGCCCGTAGTTCACGCCCATGCGCGACTCGACCACCTCGAAGGCCGTCTCGTAGAAGCGCGGCAGCAGCGACAGGGTCAGGAAGCCATGCGCGATCGGCCCGCCGAAGGGCCCGGCCTTGGCACGCTCCACGTCCACGTGGATCCACTGGTGATCGCCGGTGGCCTCGGCAAACTGGTTGACCTGCTCCTGCGTGACGGTGGTCCAGTCGCTCACCGCGACTTCCTGGCCGACGCAGGCGGCGAGATCCTGAAGGGTCTGGAATGTCTTCTTCATACTTTTCACTGTATCGGGCCGCAAGCGCCGCGGCTGTAGCTGCCGCGACAAGGCGTCTGCGGGTAAACCTCAATCAGGCTTCGAGCCATTGGCGGATGGGCTCCCATTGCTCCAGGTCGCGCTGCACCCGCCCGGGCGCGATGTCGAAGAGCGTCAGCCCCCGCGCGGCCAGCTGCACGTAGTTCTGCGTGTCGCGCAGCTCGCCCAGCACCGGCACGCCCAGCCCGGCGACGAACTCGCGCAGGCGCTCGGCCGCCAGCGTGCGGCCGTCGACGCGCATGCCGACGACGCCGATCTGCGTCTTGCCGAGATGGCGGTTGGCCAGCAGCTTGTCGAGGAAGTCGCGCGTGGCGTAGATGTCGAAGATGCTGGGCTGCAGCGGCACCAGCACCTTGTCGGCCAGCGGCACCACCTCCTTGAGGCGCGAGCCGTGCAGGCCGGCCGGCGTGTCGATCACCGCATGGGTGGTGCCGCGCGGGGGCCGCACCACGTTGCCGTCTTCCGAGGCCTCCCAGGTCCTGATCTCGCGCGCGGCCGGCGTGCGCAGCCCGAGCCACAGGCGCGAAGACTGCTGCCGGTCGATGTCGCCCAGCATCACCGCATGGCCACGGCTCGCGAAGTAGCCCGCAATGTTGGTTGCGAGCGTTGATTTGCCGACCCCACCCTTGGGATTGGCGACCAGGACCACCGGCATGACAGGCTCCTTCCAGGCTGAAGAGACAGGCGCCATGGTAGCCGCGCCCGCCGCCCGTCCGAGTTGCGCTATGTTCGCGGACCATGACCACGACAACCACCGGCCCCGGCAGTTCCGCAGGCGGGATCTACCTGCTCGCCGCCCATCCCCATTGGCGCGATTCGCGCGTCAACTGGCAGCTGCTGCAGGCCGCGCGCAGCCTGCCCGGCGTCGAGGTCAACGACCTCTATGCCAGCTACCCCGACTTCGCGATCGACGTGCAGGCCGAGCAGGCCCGCCTGGCGCGCGCCGAGCTGCTGGTGCTGCTGCACCCGATCCAGTGGTATTCGATGCCCGCGTTGCAAAAGCTCTGGCTCGACGAGGTGCTGAGCTACGGCTGGGCCTACGGCGGCGGCACGGCGCTACAGGGCAAGGACTGCTGGCTGGTCGCCACCACCGGCGGGCCCGAGCGCAGCTACCACCCGCAGAGCTACAACCGCTATTTCTTCGACGCCTTCCTGCCGCCCTACGAGCAGACCGCCGCCCTGTGCGGCATGCGCTTCCTGCCCCCGCTGCTCTTGCACGGCGCGCGCAGCGCCAGCCCCGAGATGCTGGCGGCGCACGTCGAGGTCTTCAGCCAGCGCCTCTCGAGCTACCCCGACTGGCCGGAGATGGAGGACATCGCCGAGTGCGTCGCCTGCGAGGTGCCGGCCACCGACCGGCCGCACGAACCCGAGGAGGCCTGATGGAACACGCACCGGCCTGGCTCGTCAATTCCCTCATCTACCTGGGCGCCGCCGTGCTGGTGGTGCCGCTGTCGAAGGCGCTCGGCCTGGGCTCGATCATCGGCTACCTCGGGGCCGGCATCGTCATCGGCCCCTGGGGCCTGGGGCTCGTGACCAACGTCGTGGACATCCTGCACTTCGCCGAGTTCGGCGTGGTGCTGATGCTGTTCCTGGTCGGCCTCGAGCTGGAGCCCAAGCGCTTGTGGAGCCTGCGCCAGCCGATCTTCGGCTGGGGCTCGGCGCAGGTCCTCGGCTGCGCGGTCGTGCTCTTCCTGGCCGGCTGGGCCGGCGGCGCGAGCTGGCGCGTGGCCCTGGTCGCGGCGCTGGGCCTGGCGCTGTCCTCCACCGCCATCGCGCTGCAGGTGCTGGGCGAGCGCAACCTGCTGCCCACGCCCAGCGGCCAGGCCGGCTTCTCGATCCTGCTGTTCCAGGACGTCGCGGCGATCCCGATCCTCGCGCTGCTGCCCCTGCTGGCCGTCGGTTCCGATACGGGGCCCGCCCTCACGGGAGCCGACCGGGCGCTCGAGGGCCTGAAGATCGTCGCGGTGGTCGGCGGCATCGTGCTGGGCGGCCGGCTGGTGCTGCGCCCCCTGCTGCGCTGGATCGCACGCAGCGACACGCCCGAGATCTTCACCGCCGCCTCGCTGCTGCTGGTGGTGGCGATCGCCGCGCTGATGCAGTTCGTCGGCCTGTCGATGGCGCTCGGCGCCTTCCTCGCCGGCGTGCTGCTGGCCGAGAGCGAGTACCGGCGCGAGCTGGAGACCGACATCGAACCCTTCAAGGGCCTGCTGCTGGGCCTGTTCTTCATCGCGGTCGGCATGAGCATCGACTTCGGCGTCCTGCTCGATCGGCCGGGGCTGATGGCGCTGGTCGTGCTCGGCTTCATGCTGCTCAAGGGTGTCGTGATCTTCACGCTGGCGAAGCTGATGGACCTGCCCTACCAGCAGCGGCCGGTGTTCACACTGCTGCTGGCGCAGGGCGGCGAGTTCGCCTTCGTCGTCTTCCAGGCGGCCGGGCCGCAGGTGCTGCCGGCCGGCGTGGCCTCTTTCCTGATCGGGGCGGTGGCGCTGTCGATGCTCTTGTCGCCGCTGCTGCTGGTGGCGATCGACAAGTGGGTGCTGCCGCGCTACAGCAGCTGCACGCCGGTCGCGATGGAAGAGATCTCCGAGCAGCAAGACGCCAAAGTGCTGATCTGCGGCTTCGGCCGCTACGGCCAGATCCTCGGGCGCATGCTGAGCGCCCAGGGCCTGAAGCTGACCGTGCTCGACCACGACCCCGACACCATCGAGAACCTGCGCGAGTTCGGGTTCCGCGTCTTCTACGGCGACGCGACGCGGCTGGACCTGCTGCGCACCGCGGGCGCCGGCACCGCCAAGGTGTTGGTGGTGGCGGTCGACGACGTGGAGCAGTCGCTCGCCATCGTCGACATGGCGCGCGAGCATTTCCCCAACGCGCGCATCATCGCCCGCGCACGCAACGTGGGGCATCTCTACCAGCTGCTCGACCGCAAGGTGGAATTCATCGAGCGCGAGGTCTTCGAGTCCTCGCTGCGCAGCGCCCGCTCGGTGCTGGAGGGCCTGGGCTGGCCGGCGTACGAGGCGCGCGAGGCCGCGATGCGCTTCCGCCGGCGCAACATCGAGCTCATGCACGAGCTCTATCCCCACTACAAGGATCGCGCCAAGCTGATCGCGGTCTCGAAGGAAGGCCGTCAGCAGTTCCAGGACCAGATTGCGCGCGAGCGCGACGAGCGCAAGCGGCGCTCGGGGGAGGACTGGAATCTGGCGGCGGAAGAGGAGGAGCCCGTTCCGTGAAGGGCCGTCCGCCGCCGCTATCGGCTCAAGCGTCCAGCTTCAGCAGCCGGACCGCGTTGCCCTTCAGAATGCCCGGCATCACCTCGGGCTTGAAACCGGCCTCCTCGAAGTCCTTCATCCAGCGATCCGGCGTGATCAGCGGGTAGTCGCTGCCGAACAGGATGCGGTCCTTCAGCAGCGTGTTGGCGTACTGCACCAGCTGCTTCGGGAAGTACTTCGGGCTCCAGCCCGACAGGTCGATCCAGACATTGGGCTTGTGCGTGGCCACGCTCAGCGCCTCGTCCTGCCAAGGGAAGCTGGGGTGCGCCATGATGATCTGCATGTCGGGGAAGTCGATCGCCACGTCGTCCAGGTGCATCGGGTTGCTGTATTCCAGCCTCAAGCCGCCGCCGCAGCGCATGCCCGAGCCGATGCCGCTGTGGCCGGTGTGGAACACGGCCGGCAGGCCATGCTCGGCGATCACCTCGTAGATCGGCCAGGCCATCTTGTCGTAAGGGTGGTAGCCCTGCACCGTCGGATGGAACTTGAAGCCCTTGACGCCGTACTCCTCGATCAGCCGCCTGGCCTCGCGCGCCCCCATCTTCCCCTTGTGCGGATCGATGCTGGCGAAGGCGATCATGATGTCGCTGTTCTTCTGCGCCGCCTCGGCAATCTCCTCGTTCGGGATGCGGCGCCGGCCCAGGTTCGACTCCGCGTCGACCATGAACATCACCAGGCCGATCTTCCGTTCGCGGTAGTAGTCGATGCTCTCCTGGATCGTCGGACGCCGGCTGGACCTGAAATACTTGTCGGCCGCGCGGTCGTACTCCTCGCCGTAGTTGTCGAAGGGATTCCAGCAGCTCACTTCGGCGTGCGTGTGGGTGTCGATCGCGATCAGGTTGCGGTGGTCCATGGGGCTTGTCTCCAGGCTGCTAGCGACTAAGGGTAAGTCCGGGTGCCGAGCCCGTAGTCTCGGCTTGAATTAGTTATTTTCCATAACCATAATCGATCCTAACCGGGAGCGCAACCATGACCACCATCACCACAGACCTTCAACTCGAAATCCGCGAGGAGATCGCCATCATCCGCCTGACGCGCGCCTCCAAGCGCAATGCGCTGTCGGATTCCCTCATCCTCGCACTGCGCGACACCTTCCAGAACCTGCCTTCCACGGTGCGGGCGGCGGTGATCGACGGCGAGGGCCCGCACTTCTGCGCCGGCCTCGATCTTTCCGAGCTGAAGGAGCGCGATGCCGGCCAGGGCCTGCAGCACTCGCGCCTGTGGCACGCGGCGCTCGACGTCATCCAAAGCGGCCCGGTGCCGGTGATCGCGGCACTGCACGGCGCGGTGGTGGGCGGCGGGCTGGAGCTGGCGAGCGCCTGCCACATCCGCGTGGCCGACAGCACCACCTTCTACGCATTGCCCGAGGGCTCGCGCGGCATCTTCGTCGGCGGCGGCGGCTCGGTGCGCATCCCCAAGCTGATCGGCACCGCGCGCATGATGGACATGATGATGACCGGCCGCGTCTACGACGCCGAGGCCGGCGAACGTGCCGGCTTCGCGCAGTACCTGGTGGCCGAGGGCCGCTCCTTCGGGAAGGCGCTCGAGCTCGCGCAGAAGGTGGCCGGCAATGCGCCCCTGACCAACTACGCGCTGATGCATGCGCTGCCGCGCATCAGCGAGCAGCCGGCCGATCATGGCTTCTTCACCGAAGCGCTGATCTCCGGCATCGTCCAGGCCGCCCCCGAGGCCAAGGAACGCGTGCGCGCCTTTCTCGAAGGCCGCGCCAACAAGGTGACAAAGGAATGAACACCCCGGTCCGCTATCGCCCCCTCGCCTTCGGCGTGACGCGGGCCGTCCTGCGCGAAGGCGCGCCCGGCACGCGCTATCTGCAGGCCGAAGCCCAGCTCGCGCCCTATGCCGAGCGCATGACCGACCGCCTGTGCCACTGGGCCAAGGCCGCGCCCGATCGCACCTTCATCGCCCGCCGCGAGCGCCTGCCCGGCGGCGGCACCGGCGACTGGATTCGCGTGAGCTATGCCGAGGCGCATCGGCAGGCGCGCAGCATCGGCCAGGCCCTGCTCGAGCGCGGCCTGGGCCCCGAGCGCCCGGTCGCGATCCTCAGCGAGAACGGCATCGAGCATGCGCTCATGGCCCTGGGCTGCCTCTATGCCGGCGTGCCCTACTGCCCGGTCTCGCCGCCTTATTCGCTGGTGAGCCAGGACTTCGACAAGCTGCGCCATGTGCTGGACACGCTGACGCCCGGCCTGGTGTTCGCCGCCGACGCCCAGCGCTTCGAGCGCGCCATCAGGGCCACCGTGCCCGCCGACATCGAGCTGGTGCTCGGCGAGGGCGAGATCGAGGGCCGCCCCGCCACCAGCCTCGCACAGCTGGCCGCCACCCCGGCCACCCCCGCCATCGACGCCGCGATGCAGGCCACCGGCCCCGACACCATCACCAAGTTCCTTTTCACCTCGGGCTCGACCAAGCTGCCCAAGGCGGTGATCAACACGCACCGCATGTGGTGCGCCAACCAGCAGCAGCTGCGCCAGTCGATCCCGGCGCTGGGCGAGGAGCCGCCGGTGCTGGTCGACTGGCTGCCCTGGAACCACACCTTCGGCGGCAACCACAACGTGGGCATCGTGCTGGACAACGGCGGCACGCTCTACATCGACGACGGCAAGCCCACCTCCGCCGGCATGGCCGAGACCCTGCGCAACCTGCGCGAGATCGCGCCCACCATCTACTTCAACGTGCCGACCGGCTTCGAGGCCATCGCCAACGCCATGGAACGCGATGCGGTGCTGCGCCGCAACCTGCTGTCGCGCGTGAAGATGTTCTTCTACTCGGGCGCCGCCCTGGCACAGCCGGTGTGGGACAGCCTGCACCGCACGCAGGAGGCCGAGGTCGGCGAGCGCATCGTGATGGGCACCGGCCTGGGCATGACCGAATCGGGCCCCTTCGCGCTCTACGTCACCGGCCCCGAGGTCAAGTCGGGCGACCTGGGGCTGCCGGCGGCCGGCATCGAGATCAAGCTGATCGACACCGAGGGCAAGACGGAGGTGCGCTACCGCGGTCCCAACATCACGCCGGGCTACTGGCGCGCACCCGAGGCCACGGCCGAGGCCTTCGACGAGGAAGGCTTCTTCTGCACCGGCGACGCGGTGAAGTGGATCGACGAGAACAACATCCACCGCGGCCTGCGCTTCGACGGCCGCATCGCGGAAGACTTCAAGCTCGCCACCGGCACCTTCGTGAGCGTGGGTCCGCTGCGCGCCAAGATCATCGCGGCCGGCGCACCCTATGTGCAGGACGCGGTGCTGACCGGGATCAACCTCAAGGAGGTCGGCGCGCTGATCTTCCCGACGCAGAAGGTCCGGGAACTGGCCGGCCTCGCCGCCGATGCCGGCATGCGCGAGGTCGTCGAGAGCGCACCCGTGCAGGCGTACTTCCAGAACGTGCTGGACGAGCTCGCCAAGACCGCCACCGGCAGCGCCAACCGCATCGCGCGCCTGCACCTGGAGCACGAGCCACCCTCGATCGACCGGGGCGAAGTCACCGACAAGGGCTCCATCAACCAGCGCTCCGTGCTCAAGCACCGCGCCGATACCGTGGAGGCCTTCCACGGCGACAGCCTCCCATTCACGCTCAAACCCCAAGGAGACAAGCCATGAAGATCGAAGGACAAGCCGCGCTGGTCACCGGCGGCGCATCGGGACTGGGCGAGGCGACCGCGCGCGAGCTCGCGCGCCTGGGTGCCAAGGTGGCGGTGCTCGATGTCAACGCCGCGCTGGCCGAGAAGGTCGCGCGCGAGATCGGCGAAGAATTCGGCGACGGCTGCGCCGTGGCGTGCCCCTGCGACATCACCAACACCGACAGCGTGAACGCCGCGCTGGACAAGGCCGCCGCCGCGCACGGCCCGGCGCGCATCCTGATGAACGTGGCCGGCATCGGCAGCGCCAAGCGCATCGTCGGCAAGGACGGCAACCCGGCGCCGCTGGAAGACTTCGTGCGCGTGGTCAACGTCAACCTGATCGGTGCCTACAACATCAGCCGCCTCTACGCGGCACAGTGCGCGAAGCTCGACCCGCTGGAAGGCGGCGAGCGCGGCGTGCTGATGTTCACCGCCTCGGTCGCGGCCTTCGACGGCCAGGTCGGCCAGCAGGCCTACAGCGCCTCCAAGGGCGGGCTGGTGGGCATGACACTGCCGATGGCGCGCGACCTCGCGCAGCACGGCATCCGCGTCTGCACCATCGCGCCGGGCCTGTTCGCCACGCCGCTGCTGAAGGAGCTGCCCGAGCCCGTGCAGCAGTCGCTGGCCGCCTCGATCCCCTTCCCGCCGCGCCTGGGCAAGCCCTCGGAGTTCGCCGAGCTGGCCTGCCATTTCGTGACCAACGGCCACCTCAACGGCGAGGTGATCCGCCTCGACGGGGCGCTGCGCATGGCGCCGCGCTGAAACCGAGCATTCGAATTCAACAAGGAGACATCGCCATGCAACACCGTCGCCACTTCCTGCACACCCTGGGCAGCGCCGCCGTCCTCGGCAGCCTGTCGCCCCTCTCGGCCCTGGCGCAGGGGCTGGACCAGGTCAAGATCATGTACGGCTTTCCGGCAGGCAGCGCCGGCGACAGCGTGGCCCGCCGCGTGGCCGAGAAGCTGGGCGGCACGCCCTACAGCAAGAACCCCGGCTTCGTCGAGAACAAGCCGGGCGCGGGCGGCCGCATCGCAGTGGAAACGCTGAAGAACTCGCCGGCCGATGGCTCGGTGCTCACGCTGGCCCCGGTGTCGGCGCTCGCGGTATATCCCTACATCTATCCCAAGCTCGCCTACAAGCCCGAGGACGTCGCCCCGGTGTCCATCGGCGCGATCATGTTCCACGGCCTGGCGGTGGGGCCGTCGGTGCCGGCCGAGGTCAAGACCCTCAAGGACTTCCTGGCCTGGGCCAAGGCGAACCCGGCGCAGGCCAGCTACGGCTCGCCCGGCGCAGGCTCGATGCCGCACCTGCTGGGCGCGCTGCTCGGCCTGCGCGCGGGCGTGGAGCTCAAGCACGTGCCCTACCGCGGCACCGTGCCCAGCATCACCGACCTGGTGGGCGGCCAGATCGCCGCGGCCATGAACCCCAGCGGCGACTACCTGCAGTACATGAAGACCGGCCGCGTGCGGGTGCTGGCCACCTCCGGGCGCAAGCGCTCGCCCTATCTGCCGGATGTGCCCACCTTCACCGAACTGGGCTACCCGGACGTGACCTCGGAAGAGTGGTTCGGCTTCTACGCCCCCGCCAAGACGCCGGCCGCCACCATTGCGTCCGCCAACGCCGCGATCACCGCCGCGCTCAAGGACAAGTCGGTGATCGACGCCCTGGCCCTGGTCGGCCTGGTGGCGAACGGCAGCACGCCGCAGGAAATGGCGGCCGACCAGAAGGCGGAGTACGAGCGCTGGGGACCGCTGGTCAAGCAAATCGGCTTCACGGCAGAGTCATGATCACCGGCGGCGCTCTCGAAGGCACGCTGCGCCGGGGCATGCTGGGCTTGGCCGCGGCGCTGGTGGCCTGCACCTCCTCCGGGCCCGGCGTGCGTACACCGCAGTTGTCGGCAGCACAGCCGGGCCCCTTGCTGTCCTGCACCGAGCTCGCCGCCAGGGCCGCCCGGCCGGACACGGTCTACACCAGCGCGGTGGAAGTCGCCGCCGGCCCCGTCACCGTCGGCAACGCCAGTGTGTCCGCGCCGGCGCATTGCCTGGTGCAGGGCCGCATGAACGAGCGCGTGAGCGCGGTGGACGGCCAGCGCTATGCCATCGGCTTCGAGATGCGCCTGCCGCGCGCATGGAACGGACGGTTCTTCTACCAGGCCAATGGCGGGCTGGACGGCGCCGTGGTGCCGGCCATGGGCGGCATCGGCGGCGGCGGGCCGGCGAGCACCGCCTTGCAGATGGGCTTTGCCGTCATCAGCTCCGACGCCGGCCACGCGGGCTCGATGGGCCCGCGCTTCGGCATCGACCCGCAGGCGCGGCAGGACTACGGCTACGGCGCCGTCGCCCAGCTCACGCCCATGGCCAAGAACCTGATCGCGCAGGCCTACGGCCGCGGCCCGGACCGCTCCTACATCGGCGGCTGCTCCAACGGCGGCCGGCATGCGATGGTGGCGGCCGCCCGCTCGGCGGCGCAGTACGACGGCGTCCTCGCCGGCAATCCTGGCTTCCAGCTGCCGAAGGCGGCGGTGGCGCAGCTCTACGGCGCGCAGCAGTACGCCAAGGTGGCGACCGCCTCGACGAGCGCCGGCCAGCCCGACCTGCAAAGCGCCTTCACGCCCGCGGAGCTGCAGCTGGTGGCGCGCCGCGTGCTCGCGCGCTGCGATGCGCTCGACGGGCTGGCCGACGGCATCGTCTCCGACGTGAAGGCCTGCCAGGCCCGCTTTCGCCTCGACACCGACGTGCCCACCTGCACCGGCGCGCGCGACGGCAGCTGCCTCGCCCCGGCACAGAAGAGCGCGCTCGCCAACGTCTTCGCCGGTGCTCGGAACAGCAGCGGCAAGCCGATCTACAGCAGCTTCCCCTTCGACACCGGCATCTCGGGCGCCAACTGGCGCGAATGGAAATTCGCGAGCCCGCCGACGCGCGACGCGGGTGCGGTGGCCTTCATCTTCAGCACGCCGCCGCTGGCCGAGCGGCCGGGCGGCCTGCCCTTCGCGCTGGGCTTCGACATGGACCGCGATGCGCCCCTGATCGAGGCCGCGAGCGGCGTCTACCGCGAGTCGGCGATGGCCTTCATGGCGCCGCCGGAGGCGACGAAGCTGGACCCGCTGCGCCAGCGCGGCGCAAAGATGATCGTCTACCACGGCACCAGCGACCCGGTGTTCTCCTCCGATGACACGGCGGCCTGGTACGAACGCCTGCAGGTGGCCGAAGGCGGCGATGCCCCTTCCTTCGCGCGCTACTTCCCGGTGCCCGGCATGAACCACTGCGCGGGCGGCCCCGCCACCGACCAGTTCGACATGCTGAGCGCCCTGGTGGACTGGGTCGAGCAGGGCCGGGCGCCGCAGTCCGTCACCGCCAGCGCGCGCGGCCCGGGTGCCGCCGTCGTCAACGCCGAGGTGCCGGCCGACTGGTCGCCGCGCCGCACTCGGCCGCTGTGCCCTTACCCGCGCGTCGCGGCCTACACCGGCGGCGATCCCGAGGCCGCTTCCAGCTTCGCCTGCCGATGAACTACCAGCCTCGTCCCGACGATCAGCGCTTCCTGCTCGAAGCCGTGCTCGGCGCTACGCCGCGCCTGCGCGCGCTCGGCCCCTTCGCCGAATTCGACGACGCCTTGCAGGCCCAGGTGCTGGACGAGGCCGGCAAGTTCGTGGCCGAGGCGATCGCCCCGCTGAACCGCACGGGCGACGAGACGGGCTGCCGCTTCGCCGACGGCGAGGTGCGCACGCCGCCCGGCTTCCGCGAGGCCTACGCGGGCCTGGTCGAAGGCGGATGGCTCGCGCTCTCCGCGGCGCCGGAAGATGGCGGGCAGGGCCTGCCGGCCGTCCTCGAGGCCATCCTCTTCGAGTGGCTCAGCGCCGCCAACCACGGCCTCACGATGGCGCCCGGCCTGCTGCATGGCGCCTACGAATGCATCAAGCACCACGGCAGCGAGGCCCTCAAGGCTCGCTACCTGCCGAAGATTGCGAGCGGCGAGTGGCTGGCCACCATGTGCCTGACCGAAGCCCATGCCGGCAGCGACCTGGGCCAGGTCCGCACGCGTGCCCTGCCGCAGCCGGATGGCAGCTTCCGGGTCAGCGGCGGCAAGATCTTCATCTCCGGCGGCGAGCACGACCTGACGCCCAACATCGTGCATCTGGTGCTGTGCCGGCTGCCTGACGCACCGGCCGGGCCCAAGGGCCTGTCGCTGGTCCTCGTGCCCAAGCAGCTGCCGGACGGCGCGCGCAACGCGGTGCATTGCGAGCGAATCGAGGAAAAGATGGGCCTGCACGGCAGCCCCACCTGCGTGATGCGCTTCGACGACGCCACCGGCTGGCTGGTCGGCGAGGCGAACCGCGGCCTGGCCGCGATGTTCGTGATGATGAACGCGGCGCGCCTGCATGTGGCGCTGCAGGGCATCGGCCTGCTGGACGCGGCCTGGCAGAAGGCCGACGCCTACGCCCGCGAGCGGCGCCAGATGCGCGCCCCCGGCCCGGCGCCGGCCAGCCGCGGCGCCCAGGCCGCCGACCTGATCGCCGAGCACCCGGCGGTGCGGCGCATCCTCGAGACGCAGCGCGCCTGGATCGACGGCGCGCGCCTGCTGGCCTACCGCACCGCGCTGCAGCTGGACATCGCGCGCCACGACGCCGACCCCGCGCGCCGCGACCGCGCCGAGCGCGCGTGCGCGCTCGTCACCCCGGTGCTGAAGGCCGCCTGCACGCAGCAGGCTTTCGACGGCGCCAGCGCCTGCCTTCAGGTCTTCGGCGGCCACGGCTACGTGCGCGAATGGGGCATCGAGCAGGTGCTGCGCGATGCCCGCGTGACCATGATCTACGAGGGTACCAACGAGATCCAGGCCATCGACCTGGTCGTGCGCAAGCTGCTGCCCGACGGCGGCGCCGGCATTGCGAGCCTGCTGATCGAGCTGCGCGACGAGCTCGATGCCGCCCGCGAGTTCGACGCCGAGGTGCAGCGCCGCTTCGCGCAGCTGCGCTACCTCGGCACCACCATCGCCCTGGCGGCGCAGCGTGATCCCGCGCTGGCGCACGAGGTGGCCGACGACTACCTCCGGGTGGTGGCGATCGCCCTGATGGCCTGGGCCTGGGCGCGCATCGGCAACGCCGCGCCGGAGACCCCGCGCTGGACGGCGCCCGCGGCGGCATTTCGCCGCTTCGTGCTGCCGGAGTTCGAGATGCGGCTGGGCATGGTCAAGCGCGCCTGCGAGGCCGTCATGTCGCCCGGCGCCGCGGCGTAGGGGGCACGCCCCTACGCCGGCCGCGCAAACGCAGTTACCCTCGGAGCCATGCCAGCCCCGCGCAAGAAAGCCGCCGTCCCCTCCGTCTCTGTCCCGCCGTCGCGCCCCGACCGGCTCGACACCCGCGTCCTCGAAGCCCTGGTGGGCTACAACGCCCGGCGCGCCTGGCTGGCGGTGAGCACGGTGTTCGCGGAGCGCATGGCGGTCTACGGGCTCAAGCAGGTGGACTTTTCCGTGCTCTCGCTGCTCGCGCACAACCCCGGCGCCACCTCGCGCCAGCTCTGCGCCACCCTGGACATCCTGCCGCCCAACCTGGTCAGCCTGATCTCCGCGATGGACAGCCGCGGCCTGATCGAACGGCGCCCCCACCCCTATGACGGCCGCGCCATCGGCCTGTACCTGACGCCGGCCGGCGAATCGCTGGTGCATGAGGCCGAGCGAACCGTGGTCGAGCTGGAAGCAGAGGCCAGCGCCAAGCTCACGACGCGCGACCGCGAGACGCTGATCCGGCTGCTGCAGAAGATCTACCACTGACCGGGATGCGCTCCCGGCCGCAAGCCCGGGAGGAGAGCGTCAGAAGCGGCTCGGGCAGCACCAGCACCTGGTGCGCCGCGCCGGCCACCACGGCCGGGCTGGAGCCGTAGAGCTCGCCGCCGAGACTTCGTGCGACGGCCTCACCAGAATTTCCACCAGGGCGCCGAGGCGGAGGAACGTGCCGGAGGCAGCGGCTGCAGGCCGGTGTCGCGAATGCGGCGGCGCTGCTCGGCCTCGAGGGCCTGCGCCATGCGATGCGCCAGCTGGTCGCCCTGCATGGCGCGGATGCGCCACTCGGCAGCCAGGGTTTGCAGCTCGGAATCCTCGAGCGTGGCGGGCGTCGTCATCGATTCGGACATGCGTGAAATTTTGCACACCCGACGAGGACGCGGCAATCGTAGAGCTTTGCATTACATGGCCGATTAGGCCTATGTCAAAAGATGTGGTCAGGGCATGAATCCGTCCCAGCTCAGCTTGAGTCCGGTCAGGAGCATGCCGAGGTAGACGAAGCGGTAGAACCAGACCGCATCGATGCGGCGCGCGATGCGGATACCGACCCAGACGCCCAGCGGCGCGATCGGCAGCAGCACCAGCGACGTCACCATGTTGCGCCAGTCGAGCAGGCCGAGCCAGGCGTAGGGAAGCCACTTGCTCAGGTTCACCACGAAGAAAAAATAGGCGAGCGTCGCGGTGTAGGCCACCGGCGTCAGCCGCAGGGGAATCACGTAGGCGTTGACGGGCGGCCCCCCGGCATGCGCGATGAAGCTGGTGAAGCCGCCGATGGCCGTCAAAACGGCACCGGTGGTTTTAGAGGGCGGGGGCGCGTCCGCGCGCGGTGGGAAAAGCAGCCGCTGCGCCAGGAACAGCAGCGTGAAGACGCCGACGATGCCCGCCACCGTGTGCGCGGGCAGCGCCCGGAACAGCACCGTGCCGACCACCGTGCCCACCAGGCCGAAGGGGATCAGGAAGTACAGCAGCGACCGATCGAAGTCGCGGCGGAAGGCGGCAAGGCCCAGCAGGTCCATCAGGAGCAGCACCGGCATCAGGATCGCCGCCGCCTGCGGCACGGTGACCGCCAGGGCCAGCAGGGGCACCGCCAGCGAGCCGAAGCCGGCGCCGAAGCCGCTCTTGCTGACGCCGAGCATGAGCACGGCAGGGACCGCGACCGCATAGAAATGCCAGTCGCTGATGATGGGAAGAGCCATGGGGATGCGGAAAGGACGAGCCCGTCGGCAGGAGCAGGCCACCGAGCGTAGCAGGAAGCGGCGTCGTGATGCCCGCTTCGGAGCCCCCTCGGCGGCGGGTCTGCGCGAACGCGGAGCCGCCGACGCAGCGTTCAGACCGGCGCCACCCGCACCGTCGCCGCGCGGGCGCCGGCGTCGATCGCGAAGCGCACCGGCAGGAAGCGCTCGATCACCGCGCAGTTGGTGCGCGTGTGTTCCGTCAGCTCGCTGCAGCTGAAGGCGGCGGCCTGCCCGCTGTGCCACGTCGCCAGGGCCAGCAGCAGCGCCAGCTGGTCCGCCAGGTGCGGCCCGACCGCCGCTTCGCTCTTCTGGAAGGCGCGCACTTCCTTCACGAGCCGGTGCGCCACCTGCTCGGCCGACAGCGCCTTCTCGCCGAAGCTCGTGAAGACCTCCGTGACATGCTCGTAGGCCAGCGTGGCCATGAGCGCATTGCCCGGCCCCTCGTTCTGCCGCGTGCCGCCGCTGCGCAGTTGCTCGCCGGACCAGCCCATCGCGCTGCCGAGCGCGTCGAGTTCGCGCGCTGCGACATGCCGCGGCAGCCCGGGCGCGAGGCACTCGGCATGCGCGTCCTGCAGCGCGCCGCGTGCGTTCAGGTCGAAGGGCTTCAGCCCGCCGGCTGCGGGCACGAGCATCGCGTCCACCGCGCCGCCGCCGGCCGGGTAGAAGCCGCAGCGATGCAGCGTCAGCTGCAGGTCCGCCCCCAGGCGGCGTACCAGCGGCGCATAGGCGCGCTCCAGGAAGTGGAAGGGCGGCGCCATCGGGTTGTGCGTGCCGCCGGCGAGCGCGATGCGGCTCGGCGCATCGGCCAGCAGCAGCGCGGGCAGCACGGTCTGCAGCACCAGCATGCAGCTGCCCGCGCTGGCCACGGCGAAGCGGTAGTCGCCTGCGCGCACGGCCCCGGGCACGAAGCGCAGGGACTGCGATCCCAGCTCCGCGCCTTCGACCCGTGCGCCGCTGACCTCCGCCGCCGCGTTCACGCAGGCCAGGTGCTGGCGCATCAGGCCCGGCTTGGGCCGGCGCGCACGGATGTTGTCGATGGCCAGGGCTCGGCCGGTCGCCATGGCCAGCGCGAGACCGGTGCGCAGGATCTGGCCGCCTCCCTCGCCTTGCGAGCCGTCGAGTTCGATCATCTTTTCCTCTGTCTTCATTCTTCTGTCTTCACCTTCTTGTCGTTCGCAGATCAGGTCGACTGCTTGCCCAGGGCCTTGGCGGCCGCATAGGCCGCGGCACGTTCCCGCTGTTCGCGAAGCGCACGACGGCAGGCACGGCAGCGCACCGCCGTGCTGTCGATATGGCCGTGGGCCACCTCGTACCACCACTTCTGCTGCTTGGCCGTCCAGACCTCCTCGATGCCGCAGTCGCGGCAGGTGAAGGCCCGGTCGACATAGAAGGCGGGCAAGGGCCCATAGGTGTTGTTGTAGCGCGCGAGCACCTCCTGGTCGGCCAGCTCCATGCCGGCAGGCGCACCGGCGGCGAGATGCCGCACATCCTGCCCGCGCAGCTGCGCAGCCAGCTTCCCGGCACGGTCGAGGCGCCGCTCCTTGATCTCGGCGCGGCGCTGCTTGTTGCTTTTCATGATCGTCCTGCCGGGCGCAGGCTCCTGCCCTCGCCCTATCCTTTCACACACACCACCTGCTTGAGCGTGTACACCACCTCCACCAGGTCCTTCTGCGCCTCCATCACCGCGTCGATGTCCTTGTAGGCCATCGGGATCTCGTCGATCACGTCGGCGTCCTTGCGGCATTCCACGCCCTGGGTCGCGGCGATCTGGTCGGCCACGGTGTAGAGCTTCTTCGCCTTGGTGCGGCTCATCTTGCGACCGGCGCCGTGGCTGCAGCTCATGAAGCTCTCCGGGTTGCCCTTGCCGCGCACGATGTAGCTCTTGGCGCCCATGCTGCCGGGAATGATCCCCAGCTCGCCGGCCTTCGCGCTCACCGCGCCCTTGCGGGTCACAAGCACCTCCTGGCCGAAGTGCGTTTCGCGCTGCACGTAGTTGTGGTGGCAGTTCACCGCCTCCACATGCGCTTCGAAGGCCTTGCCGATCACCTTGCGTGCGGCCGCGACCACACGCCGCATCATCACCTCGCGGTTGGCGCGCGCGAACTTCTGGGCCCAGCCCACGGCGCGCACGTAGTCGCCGAAGTACCTGGCCCCTTCCTCGAAGTAGGCCAGGTCTTGGTCGGGCAGGTTGCGCTGGTGTTGCTCGGCGTCCTTCTTCGCGAGCTCGATGAAGTGGGTGCCGATGGCATTGCCCACGCCGCGCGAACCCGAGTGCAGCATGAACCACACCGCGCCCGCTTCGTCGAGGCAGACCTCGATGAAATGGTTGCCCGTGCCCAGCGTCCCCAGGTGCTTGTGGTTGTTGGTGTTCTTCAGACGCGGGTAGTCCTCGCAGATCGCCTCGAACTCGTCGACCAGATGGGCCCAGGCGGCATCGGTCTCGTCGGGTGGGGTTTCCCACGAACCCTTGTCGCGGCCCATGCGCTTGGGGTTGCTGCCGTGCGGCACGGCCTTCTCCATTGCGGAGCGCAGCGGGCCCAGGTTGTCGGGCAGGTCGTTGGCGTGCAGCGTGGTCTTGCACGCCATCATTCCGCAGCCGATGTCCACGCCCACCGCGGCCGGAATGATGGCCTTGAAGGTCGGGATCACCGAACCCACGGTCGCGCCGATGCCGTAGTGCACGTCGGGCATGGCCGCGATGTGCTTGAACACGATGGGCAGGCGCGCGGCGTTCTCGAGCTGTCGCCGTGCCTCGTCCTCGACCGGCACGCCGCGGGTCCACATCTTCACCGGCACGCCGTTCTCGACGGGGTGCACTTCGTAGTTCTTTTCTTGCATGACTTTTCCTGCGTTCGGGAGGGTGCCGATTGCACCCTCCCCGACTCACGCCACAACGGCGCTTGCCGTCCTGTTTGCGAAGAGTGTGCCAAGTCGGCACGACGAACCTCAGACCGGATCAAGTCCTTGATGGCAAAGGTCTTTTTGCCTGGACGGCACTGAAGCCCCCGCTGCGCATGGCCTTCATTCATTAGAATATTAGCTAGCTGTTTATCCAGATGAAATCCATCGTCGTCATCGGCTTCCTCGGCACCCAGCTCGACGCCGGCCAGGGCGCGGGCCGCTGGGAGAAGTGGCGCCCCACCGTCTCGCTCGCGCAGCACGAGGACATGGCGGTCGCGCGCCTGGAGCTCCTCTACACGCCGCGGCACCAGGCGCTGGCGGAGCGGGTCCAGGCCGACATCGACACCGTCTCGCCCGAGACCACCGTCCGGCTCGTGCCGCTCGAGCTCGAGGACCCCTGGGATTTCGGCGAGGTCTACACCGGCCTGTACGACTGGGCCCGCGCCTATCCCTTCGACACCGAGCGCGAGCAGTACTGGGCGCACATCACCACCGGCACCCACGTCGCTCAGATCTGCATGTTCCTGCTGGCGGAATCGCGCGTGATCCCCGGCGTGCTGGTCCAGACCTCGCCGCCCAGGCGACAGCGCGAGGGCGATCCCGGCAAGTACGTGCTGATCGACCTCGACCTCTCGCGCTACGACGCGATGGCGCGCCGCTTCGACGCCGAGCAGCGCGACGCCGTCGCCTTCCTGAAGAGCGGCATCGCCACGCGCAATGCGCGCTTCAACGCGCTCATCGACGAGATCGAGCGCGTGGCCGTGCGCTCGCGCGCGCCGATCCTGCTCGCCGGCCCCACGGGCGCGGGCAAGTCCTTCCTGGCGCGGCGCATGTTCGAGCTCAAGCAGTCGCGCCACCAGGCCACGGGCCCCTTCGTCGAAGTGAACTGCGCCACGCTGCGCGGCGACGGCGCGGCCTCCACGCTCTTCGGCCACAAGAAGGGCGCCTTCACCGGCGCCGCCGGCGACCGCGCGGGCCTGCTGCGCACCGCTCACCAGGGCGTGCTGTTCCTCGACGAAATCGGCGAACTCGGCCTCGACGAGCAGGCCATGCTGCTCAAGGCCATCGAGGAGAAGCGCTTCTTCCCGGTCGGCGCCGACAAGGAGGTGGCGAGCGACTTCCAGCTCATCGCCGGCACCAACCGCGACCTGCGCAGCGACGTGGCCGAGGGGCGCTTTCGCGAAGACCTCTTCGCGCGCATCAACCTCTGGACCTACGACCTGCCCGGCCTCGCGCAACGCCCCGAGGACATCGAGCCCAACATCGACCACCTGCTGGCCCTGCACGCGGCCGAGAACCACCGCGTCGCGCGCTTCAACGCCGAGGCGCGCGCCGCCTACCTGCGCTTCGCGCGCAGCCCCGAGGCGCACTGGAGCGGCAACTTCCGCGACCTCTCGGCCAGCGTGACGCGGCTGGCGACGCTGGCCGACGGCGGGCGCATCACGACCGCGCTGGTCGATGCCGAGATCGCGCGGCTGCGCTGGCTGTGGAAGCGCGGCACGCCCGCCGGCGGGCCGGGGACGGTCGACCTCGGCAGTCTGCTCGGTCCCGAACGCGAGGCCGAGCTGGACCTCTTCGACCGCCTGCAGCTCGAGGCCGTGCTGCGCGTGTGCCGCGGCGCGCGCACGCTCTCGGACGCCGGCCGCCAGCTGTTCCAGGCCTCGCGCGCGCAGCGCTCGGTGGTCAACGACGCCGACCGGCTGCGCAAGTACCTGGCCAAGTACGGGCTCCAATGGAGCCAGTTGTCACCCCCTTGAGGCCCGCCATGCAGCATTTCGACGCCGACGCCACCCGATCCGCCCTGGATTTCGCCCGCCTGATCCCCGCCCTGCGCGCGGCCTTCGCGGGCGAGGCCACGGTCCCGCCGCGCCACGTGCACGCCGTCGAGGCGGGCAACGACCACGGCACGCTGCTGATCATGCCGGCCTGGAGCGAGGCGGGCTTCCTCGGCATCAAGACCATCAACATCTTTCCCGGCAACGGCACACGCGGGCTGCCGGGGCTGCACGCGACCTATGTGCTCTACGACGCGCACACCGGCGTGCCGCTGGCGATGATGGACGGCAACGAGATCACGGCGCACCGGACGGCCGCGGCCTCGGCGCTGGGCGCGTCCTTCCTCGCGCGAAGGGATGCACGGCGGCTGCTCGTGCTCGGCACCGGCCGGGTCGCCAGGCTACTGCCGGCCGCGCACGCCGGCGCACGTGCGATCGACGAGGTGTGGATCTGGAACCACCGCCCCGAAGGTGCGGAGGCCCTGGCGGCGCAATGGCGCGGCGAAGGCTGGAATGCGCGTGCCGCGACCGACCTGGAGACCGCCGTGCGCAGCGCCGACATCGTGAGCTGCGCGACGCTCGCCACCTCGCCGCTGGTCAAGGGCGCGTGGCTCGCACCGGGGTCGCACCTGGACCTGATCGGCAGCTTCACGCCGCAGATGCGCGAGGCCGACCCGGCGTGCTTTGCCGGGGCGCGGACCTTCGTCGATACCGAGGAGGCGCTGCTGAAGGCCGGCGACCTGCTCGATGCGTTCGCGGCCGGCACATTGGCGCGCGATGCGGTTCAGGCCACGCTCGCCGACCTGTGCAAAGGCGTGCGCGGCGGCCGAGCGAGCGACACGGAGCGCACCGTCTTCAAGGCCGTCGGCAGCGCGCTCGAGGATCTCGCGGCCGCCACGCTGGTGTGGCAGGCCGCGGATCAGTTCAATCCAGCGAGACGTTCGCCTTCCTGATCACATCGCCGAAGCGCTGCGTCTCGCTCTTCACGAACTGGTTGAACTGGTCGCGCGTGGTCGGGAAGGGCTCGTAGCCGAAGCTCTTGAACTTCTCCTGCACGTCGGCCTCGGCCAGCCCCTTCTCGATGTCGCGCTTGATCTTGTCGGTCACCGCCGGGGGCAGGCCCTGCGGCACCGCGATCGCGTTCCAGCCTGTCACCTCGAAGCCCTTGGGCCCACCGGATTCGGCCACCGTCGGCACGTCCGGGAAAGCAGACACGCGCTGAGGCGCCGCCGCCGCCAGGAACTTCAGCTTGCCGGCGCGGTACAGCGGGCCGGCGGTGGCGCTGGTGCCCAGCGCGAAGGCGAGCTCGCCGGTGGACACCGAGGTGTAGAGCTGCGTCGTCTCCTTGTAGATCACATGCTCCATCTGCGTGCCGGTGGCCGACTCGAAGAGCTCCGAGCCCAGGTGCACCGGGTTGCCTACCGACCAGGAGCCGTAGTTGAGCTTGCCCGGATTGGCCTTGGCGTCGGCGATCAGGTCGCCCACCGTCTTGTACTTGCTGTTGGTGGGCACGGTGAAGAAGAAGTAGGCCTTGAACAACGGCAGCAGCGCGTCGAAGTCCTTGGCCGGGTCGTAGGGCAGCTTCTTGAACAGCGCCGGATAGGCCGCGAGGTGCACGTTGTCGAGCACCAGCAGGTCGTGCCCGTCCTTGGCGCCACGCTTCCAGGCATCGATGGCGATGAAGCCGTTGCCGCCCGGGCGGTTCTCGACCACCACCGGCTGGCCCCAGGCGCGCGAGAGCTTGTCCGCCAACAGGCGCGCGACGCCGTCGGGTCCGCCGCCCACCGGGAAGGGCGTGATGATGCGCACCGGCTTGCTCGGGAACTGCTGGGCGCTCGCGGTGGCGGGCAGCAGGCCGCCCGCGGCCAGGGCGACAGCCAGTGCCGTGAGGCCACGGCGCGAGATCAGGGAGCTGAAAAACATGGAAAGTCTCCGATATTGAAATTCTTGAGCTGCGCGCAGGCAGCCCCTGCCGCTGCCGGCCGATCCGGCGGCAGCCCACGCCGGACGAGGCCGGTCAGACGCGTTCGAGGATCACCGCGATGCCTTGCCCCACGCCGATGCACATGGTGCACAGCGCATAGCGGCCACCGCCCTTGTGCAGCTGGTTGACCGCGGTGGTCGCCAGCCGCGCACCGCTGGCGCCCAGCGGGTGGCCCAGCGCGATCGCGCCGCCGTTGATGTTGACGCGCGCATCGTCGTCCTTCAGGCCCAGCAGGCGCAGCACCGCGAGGCCCTGCGCAGCGAAGGCCTCGTTGAGCTCGATCACGTCGATCTGGTCCAGCTTCAGGCCGGTGAGCTTCAGCACCTTCTCGGTCGCCGGCGCCGGGCCGATGCCCATCACGCGCGGCGGCACGCCGGCGGTGGCCATGCCGACCACGCGGGCGCGCGGCGTCAAGCCGTGCTTCGCCGCGCCCGCCTCGTCGGCCAGCAGCAGCGCGCAGGCGCCGTCGTTCACGCCGCTGGCGTTGCCCGCCGTCACCGTGCCGTCGGGGCGCACCACGCCCTTGAGCTTGGCCAGGGCCTCCAGGCTGGTGTCGCGCGGATGCTCGTCCTTGTTCACGACGATCGCATCGCCCTTCTTCTGCGGCACGCTGACCGGCACGATCTCGGCATCGAAGAAACCCGACTTCTGCGCCGCCACGGCGCGCTGCTGCGAGGCCAGCGCCATGCGGTCCTGTGCCTCGCGCTCGATCTTGTGGTCGGTGGCGACGTTCTCGGCCGTCTCGGGCATGGAGTCGACGCCGTACTGCGCCTTCATCAATTTGTTGACGAAGCGCCAGCCGATGGTGGTGTCGTACACCGCGTTGTTGCGGCTGAAAGCACTCTCGGCCTTGGGCATGACGAAGGGGGCGCGGCTCATGCTCTCCACGCCGCCCGCGATCATCAGCCCCGCCTCGCCGGCCTTGATGGCGCGCGCCGCGCTGCCGAGCGCATCGAGGCCCGAGCCGCACAGGCGATTGATGGTGCCGCCGCCGACTTCGAGCGGCAGCCCCGCCAGCAGCGCCGACATGCGCGCCACGTTGCGGTTGTCCTCGCCGGCCTGGTTGGCGCAGCCGTAGAGCACGTCGGCCACGGCCTGCCAGTCGACGTTCTTGTTGCGCTCCATCAGCGCCTTGATCGGCACGGCGCCCAGGTCGTCGGCGCGCACGCTGGAGAGGGAGCCGCCGTAGCGGCCGAAGGGGGTGCGAACAGCGTCGCAGATGAAGGCTTGGTTCGTCATGGTCTTTGTCTCGTTGGGATGTGTCTGTCTCAAGCAGCGATCGGCAATCCGACCAGCTTCTCGAGCTCCGCATGCTCCAGCCCCTCGACCTTGTCGATCAGCTTCAAGCCTGCGGGCGTGCATTCGAGCGTGGCGAGGTCGGCGTACACGCGCTTCACGCAGCCGATGCCGGTCAGCGGGTAGGTGCACTGCGCGACGATCTTGCTCTCGCCCTTCTTGGTCAGCAAGTCCATCATGACCCAGGTCTGCTTCGCGCCGATGGCCAGGTCCATCGCGCCGCCGACGGCGGGGATGGCCCCCTCCTCGCCCGTGCTCCAGTTCGCCAGATCGCCGGTGGCCGAGACCTGGAAGGCGCCGAGCACGCAGATGTCGAGGTGGCCGCCGCGCATCATGGCGAAGCTGTCGGCATGGTGGAAGTAGGCGCCGCCCGGCAGCAGCGTGACGGGCTGCTTGCCGGCGTTGATGAGGTCGTAGTCTTCCTGCCCCGCGGCAGGTGCCGCGCCCATGCCGAGGATGCCGTTCTCGCTGTGCAGGATGACCTCGCGGCCGGCCGGCAGGTGGTTGGCCACCAGCGTGGGCTGGCCGATGCCCAGGTTGACGACGGCGCCGTCGAAGATGTCCTGTGCGACCCGCGCGGCGAGCTGGTCCTTGGTGCGGCGTTGATAGTTGCTCATGGTCATGCTGCCTTCTTGAACCCGCCGGCTTGCGTGGCCACGCGGTCGATCTTGACGATATTGCTGACGAAGATGCCCGGGGTGACGACGGTCTCGGGGTCCATCTGGCCCAGCTCCACGATCTCGTGCACGGTGGCGATGGTGCGGTCGGACGCCATGGCCATCACCGGGCCGAAGTTGCGCGCCGCCTTGCGGTAGGTGAGGTTGCCCCAGCGGTCGCCCTGCTCGGCCTTGATCAGCGCGACGTCGCCGCGGATCGGGTACTCCAGCACGTATTGCTTGCCGTCGATGATGCGCGTCTCGCGCTCGCCGGCCAGCTGCGTGCCGTAGCCCGTGGGGCAGAAGAAGGCGCCGACGCCCGCGCCTGCCGCGCGGATGCGCTCGGCCAGGTTGCCCTGCGGCACCAGCTCGAGCTCCAGCTTGCCGGAACGGTAGAGCTCGTCGAACACGTAGCTGTCGGCCTGGCGCGGGAAGCTGCAGATGATCTTGCGCACCCGCCCGGCCTTCAGCAGCGCAGCCAGGCCGGTGTCGCCGTTGCCCGCGTTGTTGTTGACGACGGTGAGCTCCTTGGCGCCCTGCTCGATCAGGCCGTCGATGAGCTCGTTGGGAATGCCGGCCGTGCCGAAGCCGCCGATGAGGACCGTGGCGCCGTCGGGGATGCCGGCCATGGCATCGGCGATCGAGCGGGCGATCTTGTTGATCATGGAATCTGTCTCCGGGGTAAGGGAAAAGCCGAAGGCCTCGGCTTCAGGCGTGGAGCACAATGTTCTAGTTTGTTCGTATCTCGAACATGTGTTCGTATAATGAATTCTAAAGAAGATCGCTCCTCATGGCAACCCTGAACAACCCCACCGCCCCCACGCCCGGCGACAGCTACGTCCAGTCCTTCGCGCGCGGGCTGCAGGTCATCCGCTCCTTCAGCGAGCGCGCGCCGCGCCAGACGCTCAGCGAGGTCGCGGCCGCAACCGGGCTGACGCGCGCGGGCGCGCGGCGCATCCTGCTCACGCTGCAGACGCTGGGCTATGTGGACTTCGACGGCAAGCTGTTCGCGCTGACCCCGCGCATCCTCGACCTGGGCTTTGCCTACCTGTCGTCGATGCCGATCTGGAACCGCGCCGAGCCGGTCATGGAGGCGCTGGTGCAGCAGGTGCAGGAGTCCTGCTCGGCCGCGGTGCTCGACGACACCGACATCGTCTACGTGATGCGCGTTTCCACCCACAAGATCATGCGCATCAGCCTGGGCGTGGGCTCGCGCCTGCCGGCCTGGTGCACGTCGATGGGCCGGCTGCTGCTGGCCGACCTGGACGACGAGGCGCTGCGCGCGCGCCTCGAGGCTTCGAACGTCGAGCCCCTCACGCGGCACACGCTGACCGACATCGACACGCTCGTCGCCAAGGTGCTGCAGGCGCGGCGGCAGCGCTGGTGCCTGGTGAACCAGGAGCTGGAAGAGGGCCTGATCTCGATCGCCGCGCCGATCGTCGACCGGGGCGGGCGCATGGTGGCCGCGCTCAACATCAGCGGGCAAGCCAACCGGACCAGCGCGAAGGTGATGCAGGAGACGATGCTGCCGGCGCTGGTGGAGGCGGCGCGGGAGATCTCGCGCCTCCTCTGATCGGGCAGGCTACTGGTTCGCCTGCAGCATCGCCGCCATCTTCTGGTGGATCAGGTTGATGGCCTTCAGCGGACGGATCATGACCTTGAAATCGACGATCCGCCCCTGGTCGTCCCACCGGATCATGTCGACGCCGTTGACGGCGATTCCCTCGATCTCGACCAGGAACTCCAGCACCGCGTCGCGCTCGCCGACGAGTTCGCGCACATAGCGGAACGACGGGTTGAAGAAGACGTTGAAGGCGGCGGACAGGTACTGCAGCGTCACGGCCTTCCCGGATTGCGGCGTGTGGACGACCGGGGAATGGAAGACGACCTCGTTCGCGAGGAGCGCGTCCAGGCCCTTCGCGTTGCGGGTGCGCACGAGTTCATGCCAGGTGGCGAGCGGAGTCTCTGTCATCGGCAACCTCCGGGAATTGTGTCGTCTCGCGCGAGCATAGCCGACCCGCCCTGCGCGGGGCGTCAAGAAAAAAGCCGCCTGGTGGGCGGCTTCGGTTCAGCATCGCCGGCCCTGCAGGACCGGCCATCGCCATGGCTTACTTCTTCTTGGCAGCGGCCTTCTTCGGCGCAGCAGCCTTCTTCGCGGCAGGCTTGGCCGCAGCCTTCTCGGCCTTGCGCTTGGCGGCCTTCGGGTCGATGGCGGCCTTGAAGGCGGCGCCCGGCACGAACTTCGGCACCTTGGTCGCGGCGATCTTGATCTTCGTGCCTGCCTGGGGATTGAAGCCGGAGCGCGCGGCGCGGGCGACCTGCTTGAAGGTGCCGAAGCCGACGATCTGGACCGGGTCGTCCTTCTTCACGGCGTTGACGATGGCGCTGGTGACTGTTTCGAGGACGCGCGCGGCTTCGGCCTTGCTCAGAGTGTGGGCGGTGGCGATCTTCTCGACCAGTTCGATTCGGTTCATTCAGGGTTCCTTGGATTGAGACACGCCGCGTTGCCAGCAGCGGCCCCGGCCGATGCCGGGGCGGGCGGAGTGTACTGGCTCCGAAGGAAGGGCTCTGGCGAGCAGTCCCCGCGGGGTCCTGCGAGGGCCGGGGCGCTCAGGCCTGCGGGAAGGCCTTGGTCCGATTCAAGGACCAGCCGAGCGTCATTCCGGCAGCGGCAATCACGATGGCCGCCGAGCCGACGAGTTGCAGCGGCTTGAGCCGGTGGTCGAAGGCGACGAAGTCCACCACCATGGCGACGATCGGGTAGAGGAAGGACAGCGCGCCCACCGAGTGCGTCGGCAGCTTCTGGATCGCGCCGTACAGGAGCGCGAACACCAGGCCGGTGTACACCGCGCCCATCACCACGTAATCGCCCCAGACGCGGTAGTCGGAGGGAAGATGCCTCAGGTCCGCGAAGGGCGCGATCATGAGAGTGCCGACCAGGACATGGATCAACGCGATGAGGTGCGGCGGCGTATCGCCGAGCTTCTTGGTCACGATCGCCGAGATGGCGTAGAAGAACGCCGCACCGAGGGCCATCAATACCCCGGAGATGTAGGCCGAGTCCGGACCGGCATAGGCTGCAGCCGACGGCCTGGCCTGCACGATGAGCAGCACACCCGCGAACGCGATGCCCAGCCACGCGAGCTTGGCGGCGGTGATGCGCTCGGCAAAAAAGATGGCGCCGAGGCCGATCAGAATGAAGGGCTGCGTGTTGTAGACGGCAATGGCGACGGAGATCGAGGCCCGCGAGAAGGAGGCGAAGATTAAAAGCCAGTTGAGGACGATGGCCACGCCGCCGAGGGCGGCCCAGCCGACCTGCCTGAGCGTGAGCCTGCCGCGCAACGACCCGGTGAACGCACAGACCACTAGCAATGTCGCCGCCCCGAAGACACAGCGCCAGAACAACAGCTGAATGACCGGCTGCCCGGAGTAGACGACGAACCAGCCGATGGTTCCGGAGATCAGCATGGCCGCCATCATCTGGAGCGTGCCGGTGACTTTGTTGTTCATGCGGGAGGGGGTGGGGCTTTGGTCGGGTGGCGAGCGCCCGTATTGTCGCCTCGGGCCCGACCCCTGCCGCCAACCTTTACTTCGCCGCGGCGCAGCCCGTCTGCCCTTGCGGGCCCTGGCGACCCACCCGGTTCACAGCGCCAGGAAATGATGCACCTCGGGCTTGCCGGGCCCGATGTGAAAGCGCAGCACCTCGCCCTGCAGATCGGCATCGGCGTGCGACACCCGGTGGTGCTGGCGCAGGTGCTCGGCCCACGACTCGACGAGGAACCACTCCATCACCCGCTCGGGATCGGAGGTGTGCTCGTGGATGCCCCAGGCATAGGCACCGTCGCGGCGGCGCTCCAGCGACAGGCGCTTCACGGCCTCGAGGAATGCCGGCCGGTCGTCCTTGCGGATGCGGTACTCGACCTGGATCATCACCGGCCCGCGGTCGTGGGGCACGGGTTCGGCCAAGAGCGGCTCGGGCCAATGGTTGGAGGGCTGCAAGTCGGCTTCGCCCTTGGGCAGCTTCACGCGGTGGAACAGCAGGCCCGCCACCACCAGTCCCAGCGCGCCTGCCAGGAGCGTGCCCGGCACGCCGATGGCCTGCGCCACCAGGCCCCAGCCCAGGCTGCCCGCCGCCATCGCACCATTGAACACGGTGAGATACACCGCCAGCCCGCGGCCGCGCACCCAGTTCGGCAGGATGGACTGCGCCACGCCGTTGAGCGTCGTCAACGCCACGATCCACCCCAGCCCCAGCAACAGCAGCAGCGCCACGGCCAGCCACTTCGGCGGCGCAAAGACCAGGCTGCCCATCACCGCGGCGGTGAGCAGCGCGGCCAGCAGCAGCATGGCATCTGCGTCGAGCCGGGCGCGCAGCCGCGGCATCACCAGTGCGCCGCCGATGGCACCCGCGCCCACCGCGCCCAGCAGCACGCCGTAGAAATCGGCGCCGCCGGCGAGCATCTGGCGCGCCACCAGCGGCAGCAGCGCCCACACCGAGCTCGCGAACACGAAGAACACCGCCGCGCGCAGCAGCACCACATGCAGCTCGCGGCTGGCGCGGGTGTAGCGCAGTCCCGCGCGGAAGGCGCCGAGGAAGTTCTCCGACAGCGCGCTGTCGGCGGCCGCCGGGCGCTTCCACCACAGCAGCGCCGCGATCACGAACACGTAGCTCAATACGTCCAATCCGTAGGTGACCGCTGCGCCGAAGCTCGCGAGGATGAGCCCGCCCGCCGCCGGCCCGATCGAGCGCGCGATGTTGATACCCAGCGAGTTCAAGGCCACCGCGCCCTTGAGGTCGGCGCGCGGCACCAGCTCGGGCACGATCGCCTGCCAGGTCGGCCCCATCAGCGCCGCGCCGATGCCGCCGACGAAAGTCAGCGCGATCAGGTATTCCACCGTCAGCGCGCCGCTACTTGAGAGCACCAGCAGCGCGCCACTGACGGCCGCGAGCACCAGCTGCACGCAGATCAGGAGGCGGCGCCGGTCGAGGATGTCCGACAGCACCCCGGCCGGGATGGCAAGCAGGAAGATGGGCAAGGTGGCCGCCGTCTGGATCAGCGCCACCGCGGTCGGGCTGGCCGACAGGTCCGTCACCAGCCAGGAACTCGCCACGTCGCGCATGAAGCTGCCGATATTGCCAAGTACCGTGGCGGCCCAGAGCACCGCGAAGACCGGCTGGCGCAGCGGGGCGAAGGCACCCGGCTGAACGCCCGCCCTGGCGCCGGGCTGGAGGTCAGACATGGGCACGCTCCCGCAGGTCCTGCCAGGCGACGAGCAGGAAGCCGCCGACCAGGCCCAGGTGTTCGAAGAAGGCGTTGGCGGCCATGAAGCGCGCCGGCTGCGGCATCTCCCAGAAGCGCAGCGCCACGAAGGTCGCCATCAGCGTGAAGAGCGCAAGCGCCAGCGCGCCCAGCCAGCGCAGGCGCCCCGCGAGGATCAGCGCCGCGGCGCCCAGCTCCAGCACGATGACCGCGATCGCCAGCGGGGCGGCGGGCGAGAGGCCGAAGTGGTTCATCTCGGCGACGGCCGACGGGAAGTCCAGCGCCTTCTGCAACCCGCCCTGCAAGTAGGCGGCGCACAGCAGCAGCAAGGCGATCCAGCGCAGAACGGGAGAAGCGGTCCAGTGCATGGTCACACCGCCCAGCAGGCGCAGCCGAGCGCGCCCCAGAAGCTCTTGAGATCGGACACCGGCACTTTGCTGGCCCAGGCCGACGCGTGGCTGTGGCCATGGATGCCGCAGCCGTTCGTGCAAGCGCAGGCCGCGGCCGCGTGGCGCAATGCCTTCTGCAGGGGGGCGCCTTCCTTCTCGCCCCAGCCGGCGTAGCCGCCGTAGCGGCGCACCGGCGACCAGTCGGGCATGGCCGGCGGCGGGGCTCCCTCGTCATGCGGCTGAAAGTCGCCGGCCGCGTAGACCACCTTGCCGCCCACCATCGTGAGCAGCGCCGTCGTGTCGGCGATCTCCGATTCGGCACACGCGAAGAAGTCGCGGTCCGGTACGACCAGGTCGGCGAACTGGCCCACCGCGACCTGCCCCTTCTTGCCCTCCTCGTTGGAGAACCAGGTCACCTTCTCGGTCCACATCCGCAGCGCGGACTCGCGGTCGAGCAAGTTGCGCTGCGGGGTGATCTGCAGGCCGCCGACGGTCTTGCCGGTGATCAGCCAGGACAACGACACCCACGGGTTGTAGGAGGCGACGCGGGTCGCATCGGTGCCGGCGGAGACCTTCACGCCCTTCTCCAGCATGCGCTTGACCGGCGGGGTGGCCTCGGCCGCCCGGGCACCGTAGCGCTCGACGAAGTACTCGCCCTGGTAGGCCATGCGGTGCTGCACCGCCACGCCGCCGCCCAAAGCGGCGATGCGGTCGATGGATTTCTCCGAGATGGTCTCGGCATGGTCGAAGAACCAGTTCAGGCCCGCGAGCGGAATGTCCTGGTTCACCTTCTCGAAGACATCCAGCGCGCGGGTGATGGTTTCGTCGTAGGTGGCATGCATGCGCCAGGGCCAGCGGTTCTGCGCCAGGATGCGCACCACCTCTTCCAGTTCGCCTTCCATCTCCGGCCCCATGTCGGGCCGCGGCTGGCGGAAGTCCTCGAAGTCGGCGGCCGAGAAGACCAGCATCTCGCCCGCGCCGTTGTGGCGGAAGTAGTCGTCGCCCTGCTTGTACTTCGAGCTCGCGGTCCAGTTCAGGAAGTCCTGCTTCTCCTGCTTGGCCTTCTGCGTGAACAGGTTGTAGGCCAGGCGGATGGTGAGCTGGCCGGCATCGGCGAGCTGCTGGATGACCTGGTAGTCCTCGGGGTAGTTCTGGAAGCCGCCGCCGGCGTCGATGGCGCCGGTCACGCCCAGGCGGTTGAGCTCGCGCATGAAATGGCGGGTGGAGTTGAGCTGGTATTCGACCGGCAGCTTCGGCCCCTTGGCGAGGGTGGCGTAGAGGATGGCCGCGTTGGGCTTGGCCAGCAGCAGGCCAGTGGGGTTGCCGTTGGCATCCCGCGTGATCTCGCCGCCGGGCGGCTGCGGCGTGTCCTTGGTGTAGCCCACGGCGCGCAGCGCGGCGGCGTTGAGCAGCGCGCGATCGTAGAGGTGGAGGATGAACACCGGCGTGTCGGGTGCCACCGCGTTGAGCTCCTCGATGGTGGGCAGGCGTTTCTCGGTGAACTGATGCTCGGTGAAGCCGCCGACGACGCGCACCCACTGGGGGGCCGGCGTGATCGCCACCTGGCGCTTGAGCATCGCCATTGCATCGGCGAGGCTGCGCACGCCGTCCCAGCGCAGCTCGAGGTTGAAGTTGAGCCCGCCGCGGATGATGTGGATATGGTTGTCGATGAGGCCGGGCAGCACGGGCCGGCCCATGAGGTCGATGACGCGGGTGTGGTGCCCGGCCAGCGGCAGCACGTCTTCCGAGCGGCCCACGCCGATGAAGCGGCCATCCCGGATGGCCACAGCGGTGGCGCTGGGGTTGGCGCGGTCCAGCGTCGTGATGCGGCCGTTGTGCAGGATCAGGTCGGGGGTCTGGGTGTCGGGCATGGCAGGCTTGATCGAGTCGGTGGTTTGCGCAAGGCCCGGGGCGGCCAGCGTGGCGCCGAGCGCGCCGAGGAAGCGGCGTCGCCCCGGATCGGAAGATGATGTCATGAGCTTCGCTCTTCGGACGGTTGGGCCTTGGACATGTTCGCTACCAGCGGCTGCGCGCATTTCGGCAGCTCGCCGAACATGTGCGGCTTCACCTGGTGGTGCAGCCACGAGGTGCTCGCCGTGTCGCGGTCGAAGACCCGCTTCACCAGCGGCGGGATCTGCTCGCCGAGCAGGATCCCCAGGAGCCCGACCAGGGCGATCACCGGCGGTGCCGGCGAGCGCACCTGGAAGAGCGCGTAGATCACGCCGACCAGGAGGCCCAGCGCAAGGGAAACGACGTAGGGCTTCATGGCCGGCACTCTTCCCGCGATCAGCCTTCGTGCGCGCCGAACATGGTCTTGGCGTAGGTCACGCCCAGGCCATAGGCGCCGCCGACCTTCTTCGCGATGCCGGTAGTGAGTTCGTAGGTCTCGCCACGGGCCCAGTCGCGCTGCAGCTCGAGCAGGTACTGCAGCGAGGTCATCGGCTGCGCGCCGGCCTGCACCATGCGCTCCATGGCGCGGTTGTGCGCCTCAGTCGAGACGTCACCGCAGGCGTCCGCGATGACGAACACCTCGAAGCCCTGGTCGAGCGCCGACAGCGCCGGACCCACGATGCACACGCTGGTCCACAAGCCCGCCAGCACGATGCGCGGCTTGCCGATCTCGTTCACGCGCTCGATCACGGCGGCGTCTTCCCAGGTGTTCATCGAGGTGCGGTCGAGCATCGCCTGGCCCGGAAAGGCGTCGGTGATCTCGCTGAACATCGGGCCCGAGAAGCTCTTTTCGGCCACCGTCGTGAGGATGGTCGACACCTTGAAGCCCGCGGCTGCCTGCGCCACCAGCGCCGCGTTGTTGCGCAGGTTCACCGCGTCGATCGAATGGGTGGCGAAGGCCATCTGCGACTGGAAGTCGATCATCACCAGCGTGTGGTCGGTGGGCTTGAGCAGCTTGGCGCCGGGCGTAGGGGTTGCTTTGACGGTCATGGAAGGCTCCTTCAGTGAGTTGCGTGGTTTCAGGGGCGGAGGAAGCAGGCCGTTCAACCCTCTTCTTCCGTTTGAATTCGATTGAATTCACAATCTGCCTCCAGAGAATTATCTCCTTGGCATGGACGCAATCATGGCGACCTCTGATCGGTTGTTGACGAAACTTTTAAGCCCCAACAATCGAATTTTTCGAACATTGATTTCCGACCCGACTTCCGCCCCTCGAACCCCAGGGACCCGCACGTGCTCAAGCTCACCCTCGAAGCCATCGAACTCGTCGACGCCATCGCGCGCCACGGCTCCTTCGCCGCAGCCGCCTCGCGACTCAACAAGGTCCCCTCCACCATCTCGTACGCGGTGGCCAAGCTCGAGGAGCAGCTCGGCATGCTGCTGTTCGAGCGCAATGGCCCGCGCGTCACCCTCACATCCGCGGGCGATGAGATGCTGAAGGAAGGCCGCTGGCTGCTCGGGGCCGCGAGCGACCTCGAGTCGCGCATGCGGCAGATCGCCACCGGTTACGAGTCGGAGTTGCGGCTGGTGCACGACTCGCTCATCCCCACCCAGGCGCTGATCGGCGACATCCGCGCCTTCGAGGACCTGCGCTGCGGCACGCGGCTGCGCATCGGCTGCGAAGCCCTGACCGGCGCCTGGGAGGCCCTGCGCGAGGGCCGCGCCGACATCGTCATCGCCGCGGGCGAGGGCCCGGCGGGCGGCGGCTACCAGGCGGTGACGGTGGGCAGCCTCGACTTCGCGTTCTGCGTGGCGCCCACCCATCCCCTCACCCGCCTGGGCCGGCCGCTGCAGCGCGGCGACCTGCTGCACTGCAACGCCATCGTGGTGGGTGACAGCGCCCGCTCCCTGTCGGACCGCACCGTGGGTCTGCTCGCAGGACAGCCGCGCATCACCGTGCCCAGCATGGCAGCGAAGATCGCCTGCCAGGTCGAGGGCCTGGGCCATGGCCACCTGCCGCGCGCCTGCATCGCCGGCGAGCTGGCGCGCGGAACGCTGGTGGAACTGCCCACCGAGGAGTCGCGCCCATCCGAGTCGTTCTGGCTCGCTTGGAAGACAGGCGCCGAGGGGCGAGCGCTGCGCTGGTGGCGAGAGCGCCTGAACCGATCGCTGGTGCCCGCGCTGCTGCCGCGATCAGGACTCCAGTGACTGGATGAGCTGTTCGGCCAACAACCACTCGCCAAAGCCTGACGCCGGGTTGATGTGGCCCAGCGCCCCCACGTTGACCAGCTCGCTGCCCCAGTCGCTCGCCATCTGCGTGACGCGATCGAGCGTGGCCAGCGGATCGTTGGTGCTGGCTGCCACGATGCTCCGGAAGGGCAGCGCTTGCCTGGGCACGGGCAGCCAACCGTTCGCCTGCAGGACATCAGGCGTCGGATAGCCCGCGGGGAGCGGCGACTCGAAATCCGGCGGCGCCGCCAACAACACACCCTCGAGCTTGCGGGTGTGCTTCTGCGCCCAGTGCACCGTCATGATGACGCCGGCACTGTGAGCGACGACGATGAGGGGGCCTTCGATGGCCTCGATGGCCTGCTGGACCGCCGCAACGCGCGCCGCGCAGCTCAGCTTGTCGGTCTCCAGCGGAGGCACGGAGACGACCTTGCGCACGGAAGAGAGCTTGCGTTCCAGATGCGTTTGCCAGTGGTCCTCGACATGGTCGCGCAGGCCGGGAACGATCAGGATCGCGGCTTGTCGTGTGCTGCTCATCGGGTGCTTTCTTTCCTCGAGTTTCGTGTCGCTCATGTCCAGTCCGATGAATCATTGAAATGGGCGGTGAGGGACGCCCGAGACGGGATGCGATGCAAGGCGCAAAGCGCAGCGATACCCGTAGGTATCGCGAGCATTTGCAACGCCGCAGCGCGCCCGTCTCGGGTGGACAGCACCGACCGATTTCAGTGATTCAGCGGACTAGTACGGCGCGTCGCCGACGATGGCCGTGCGCTCCATCTTGCGGTGGCACGGCGGGTAGTCCATCACTGCGTAGTGCTGCGTGGAGCGGTTGTCCCAGAACGCGACGCTGTTCTTCTTCCAACGAAAGCGCACCTGGTATTCGGGGATGCAGGCCTGGCTGACAAGGAAGTTGAGCAGGTGACTGGCGCCCGGCGACTTGTCCAGGCCGAAGCGCACGTTGTCCGGCGTATTGAAATTGGTGAAATGCGTCGTGAAGCTGCCATTGACGAACAGCACCTTCTCGCCGGTTTCGGGATGGATGCGGACCACGGGGTGCTCGGCGTCCGGGAACTGCGCCTTCAGCGCCAGGCGCTTTTCGATCGGCATGGCCGCGCCAAAGCTCGCCTCGATGCTGTGCCGCGCGCGCAGTGGCGCAATCTTCGCCTTGACATCCTCGGGCAGCTGCCGATAGGCCTCCACCATGTTGACCCACATCGTGTCGCCGCCCACAGGCGGGCATTCGACACAGCGCAGCACGCAGCCAAGCGGCGGCTTCTCGCGCCAGGTGGCATCGGTGTGCCAGGAATTCTCGTGACGTTCGGGCGGACTCTCGGGGGTCTTGTAGATCTGGACCAGCCCCGGATGGTCGGGATGACTGCCCACCACCGGATGGTCCTCCAGCTCGCCGAAGCGACGCGCAAAGGCCACGTGCTGGGCGCGCGTGATGTCCTGGTCGCGAAAGAACACGACACGATGCTTGAGCAGCAGCGCCCGGATCTCGGCCATCAGCAGGTCATCCTCTGCCGCCGCGCCCAGGTCGACGTTGCCGAGCTCGGCGCCGATCGAACAGGTGAGTGGCTCGACGTGGATCGAGTTGCCCAGGGAGGTCGCGCGGACCACGGCGGGCGCCGGTTTGAGTTCTTGCGTCATGAAGCTTGTCCCCTGTTGTCGAACGGGCCGTTGATGCTTCAGAGTGTGGTTGCGCGGGCAGGCCCGCGCTTGACATTGCATGACTGGCACTTATCCTTCGGTGCCACTTCTCCCCCGTTCTCCGATGTCGTCACTGGTCCGCGCTGCGAGCCTCACCAACTACAGCGAGGTCGCCCGTGCCGGTGGCCTGGATCCCGTTCGGATGCTTCTCGATGCGGGGCTCAGCCCAAACATACTGCGCGAGCCAGACCTCATGATCCCGGTCGAACGCGTCGGGCAACTGCTCCAGGCGTCTGCAACCCTGTCGGGCAACGAGAGTTTCGGTCTGTGCATGGCAGAGTCGCGAATGCTGTCCAACCTGGGCGCGGTGGGCATGCTGATCCGCGACCAGATCACGTTGCGCGACTCGCTGGACGTGCTGGTGCGCTACCAGGTGCTGCTCAATGGTTCGCTGTCGCTGATGATCGAAGAGAGCGCCGGCGTGGTCGTTCTCCGTGAGCAGCTGAAGGCCGGCAACCCGCAACAGCCCACGCGCCAGAGAATCGAGCTGGCGCTCGGCGTGATGCTGCGGTTGATGCGTCAGTTTCTGGGGGCCGACTGGCAGCCACGGCGCGTGTGCTTCGAGCACCCGGCGCCGCGCGATGTCAGCGTGCATCACCGGATATTCGGCCCTTGCGTCGAGTTCGACTCCGACTTCAACTGCATCGTCTGCGCGAAGACCGATCTCGATGCCCGCAACCCGTCCGCCGATCCGGCGATGGCGCGCTACGCGCAGCAGTTGCTCGACGCGTCGGCCGAGCCGCAGAGGCCGACCGTGCTCGAGGACGTGCGGCGCACGATCCTTCTGCTGCTGCCCAGTGGGCGCTGCACCATCGAACAGGTGGCCGAGCACCTGGGCGTGGCGTGCCGCACGGTCCAGCGTGGCCTGGCGGAACAGGGGCAGACCTTCTCGTCGATGGTCAACGAGATCCGCAAGGAACTCGCCGTGCGTCATGTCATCGAGAGCGATCGTCCTTTGACCGAGGTGGCGATGCTCCTCGGCTTTTCCGCGCCTAGCGCCCTCTCGCGCTGGTACCAGGCGCAGTTCGGTTGCAGCGCCAAGGAGAGCCGGGCCGCACGCTCCGCCCGGCAGCCCGAGCAGCGCGGAACGCGATGACCTTGCGCGTCGCGCAGGCATAGCCGGCACCGCCCGGAAGGGGCGGACCGATGTCATGAAAAGCCAAGTACGAGGCATGCAATGTCAAGCATGGGCAGCGATGCTGGGGAGATGATTTGCGGCGTCGGTTCACCCCGGTGTTCACATTTCAACTCGGAGACCCATCATCATGAACTTCCTCGACGGCCACCTGTATCCAGAGAACCAGCAGCCCCTGATCATTACAGCCGCTCCGTATGCGCCGGGCTGGATTCCCTCGGACTTCCCGGAAGATATCCCGGTCACGATGGAGGAGCAGATCCAGAAGGCGGTGGATTGCTACGAAGCCGGCGCCACCGTGCTGCATCTGCATGTGCGTGAAGCGGACGGCAAGGGCAGCAAGCGCCTGTCCATGTTCAATGAGCTGATCGCCGGGGTGCGCGCCCGCGTGCCGGAAATGGTCATCCAGGTGGGTGGTTCCATCAGTTTCGCGCCGGAAGACGATGGCTCGGCCGCCAAGTGGCTGAGCGACGACACGCGGCACATGCTGGCCGAACTCGATCCGAAGCCCGACCAGGTGACCGTCACCGTCAACACGACGCAGATGAATGTGACGGAGCATGCGGGCATCGATGACTTCAAGGGCGTTTCGCGGGGATTCCCGCACCTCTATGCAACCTACAAGGACATGATCGTTCCCTCGAACCCCAGCTGGGCCGAAGAGCACATCCGTCGCCTGTCGGCCGCCGGAATCCAAAGTGCGTTCCAGTGCTACAACATCAACAGCTTCGAGACGATCGAGCGGATGATTCGCCGTGGCGTCTACAAGGGCCCGCTGGTGATGAACTGGGTGGCCATCAGCGGCGGCATGGACCAGGCGAACATCTACAACCTGGCCAACTTCCTGCGCGCCGCGCCCGATGGCTCGGTGATCACGGTGGAGAGCTCGGTGCTCAACGTGCTGCCCGTGAACATGATCGGCATGGCCCTGGGCCTGCATGTGCGCTGCGGCATCGAGGACGTGCTCTGGAACCAGACCCGCACGGGCAAGATGAGCTCCGTCGAGCAGATCAAGCAACTGGTGCGCATCGCCGGTGAATTCGGCCGCCCCATCGCAACGGCGCAACAGGCACGGGACATCTTGAAGCTCGACGTCTTCTACGAGACCGCGGACGAGACGCTTCGGGAGAACGGCTTCGCGCCCAACCGCAACGGTGGCACCCAGGGCTTCCTGCGCAAGCCGATCTGAGCCTCTGGGGAATTGACATGGTTCCAAGGTTCCTGACACGACGAATTCTCACGATCGCTGCGCTGTCCTGGGTGGCAGCACCTTCGCCTGCGCTGGCACAGCAATGGCCCGACAAGCCCATCCGACTCGTCGTGCCGGCGCCGCCGGGCGGCGTGTCCGACCTGGTGGCTCGATTGCTCGCCGAACAACTGCGGCCGAACCTCGGCCAGACCATTCTGGTGGACAACAAGCCAGGCGCTTCGGGCGTGGTGGCGGAGCGAGCCGTGATGGCGGCGCCCGCCGATGGCTACACCTGGATGGTGGGGCCGTCGAGCGTCATGTCCGACGTACCCCTGGTCGTGAAGACGCCGTATGACGTGCTCAAGACCTTCACCTATATCGCAGAAGCCAGCAGCATGATCCACGTGCTGGTCGCCAATTCGAGCTTCCCGCCCAACAACGTCAAGGAAATGCTCGACCACGCCAGGCGCAACCCCAAATCGGTCAGCGTAGCGAATCACGGTGCCGGCACGCGTTCCAATCTCATGGGCGAGATGCTGAAGGAAAAGAGCGGCAACGACATGCTGGTCGTTCCGTACAAGGGTTCGGCGCCGATCCTCGTCGACCTGATGGGAAACCAGGTTCAGATGACTTTCGAAGTCGTGAGCAATGTCGTGCCGCACATCAGGAGCGGCAAGCTCAAGGCCTATGCGGTCTCCTCGTCGACGCGCTCCCAGCATCTGCCCGATGTTCCGAGTTTCGGCGAAGTGGGGTTGCCCGATTTCGTCCTGCCGCATGCGAGCGTCGGTGTCTTCGTCTTGAGCAGCACGCCCAAGCCGATCATCGATCGAATCCAGAGCGAGATGGCGAAGGTGGTACGCACGCCCAGGTTCCGCGAAGCACTGACTGCGCAGGGCCTGGATTTTCCGCAGGATGCCTCGCTGGATCAGCTTCGGCAAACGCTGGCGGCAACCACGGCCCACAACCAGGCCATCATCAAGAAGCTCCAGCTCAAGATCAGCCCTGAGTGAGCCTTTACAGAACGCCGCCCTGCCGGAGCGCTGCAATGGCCTCTGTGTCCATTCCCAGCAGGTCGCCGAGCACGCGTTCGGTGTCCTGCGCGAGCAGCGGCGGCGCGGCACGCACGGGCATGCGCTGGCCGTCGAAGCGGTACGGAGGCGCCAGCACCTGCACGCGGCCCGTCTCGGGGTTGGGAAGCTCGGCCAGCAAGCCGGCCTCTGCAGTGCGCTGCGACTGCAGGGCCTCCAGCAGGCCCAGGACCTCGCCGCAGGGAATGCCGGCCGCCGTCAGGCGCGCCAGCAGAAGCTCACGCGGACGGCGGGCCAGTTCGGCACGCAATTCGGGCAGCAGTGCATGTCGGTTCTGCGAGCGGGCCAGGTTCGTGACGAAGCGCTCGTCGGTCGCCAGGTCGGCCCGTTCCAGCACCTCGGTGCAGAAGCGCTGGAACTGCGCGTTGTTGCCCACCGTGATGACCAGCGGGCCATCGGCCGCATCGAACACGCCATAGGGCACGATGGAAGGGTGTGCGTTGCCGTACTTGGGCGGATCGTTGCCCATGAGCAGCGCCTCCATGCCGTAGTAGGCGGTGATCGTCAGGCCGCAGTCGTACAGGGCCATCTCGACATGCCGTCCTTGTCCCGTGCGCTGGCGATCGAACAGGGCTGCCAGGATCGCCTGCGCCGAATACATGCCGGTGAACATGTCCACCGCCGCCACGCCGAACTTCAGCGGGCCCTGCCCTTCCTCGCCGTTCAGTGCCATCAGGCCGGCCTCGCCCTGCACCACCAGGTCGTAGCCCGGGCGCGCGGCCTCGGGGCCATCGGTGCGGTAGCCGGTGATGGAGCAGTAGACGAGGCCCGGGTTGATGGCTTTCAGCGACTCGTAGTCCAGCCCCATCTTCGCGATTCCGCCGAACTTGAAGTTCTGGATCACGACGTCGCTCTTCGCGGCCAACTCGCGCACAAGGCGCTGACCCTCGGGCTTTTGCAGATCCACGCCCATCGACTGCTTGTTGCGGTTGGCGCTGTTGAAGTAGGCGGTGTTGCGCGAGCCCACGCGCAGGCCCCAGTCGCGCGTGTCGTCGCCGCGGGCGGGATGCTCGATCTTGATGACCTCGGCGCCCAGGTCGCCCAGCGCCTGGGCGCACATGGGGCCGGCCAGAACGCGCGACAGATCCAGCACACGCACGCCGGCGAGTGGAAGGCGGGATTCGCCGGTCGCGCTCATCGCATGCTCCTCGATGGACATCGCTTCACTCCGGTTTGTAGTCGATGGATTTCAGCAGTGCGGACTGCTGCTGGTAGGCCTGCTTCAAGTCCGTCATCATCTCCTCCGAAGTCTCGGAGCCGCCCTGTTCCATGCCCATTTCCTTGATGCGGTGCTGCACCGCGTCCCGCTTGAAATAAGCCAGCGTCAGCTCGCGCATTTTCTGCTGGACCGCCGCGGGAGCATCCGGGCGGGACCACACGGCGAACCAGCCTGCCTGCGCGAGCTGCGGGTAGCCGAGCTCCTTGAAGGTGGGCACCTCCGGCAACGCGGCGATGCGGGTCGGGTAGTTCACCGCAATCGCCTTGATCTTGCCGCTCTTGATCAGCGGCAGCGAGGTGGTCACCCCATCGAACATCAGGGGCACATGGCCGCCCATGAGATCGGTCAGCGCCGGGGGAGAGCCCTTGTAGCCCACATGATTCATCTGCATCTGCGTGAGCTTCCCAAGCAGCACGCCCGAGGTATGGCCCTTCATTCCCGCCGCGTAGGACGCGAAGCTGACGCCGTCCTTCTGCGATTTTCCATACGCCACGACCTGCTGCAGGTTGGAGACAGGCAGATCCTTGTTGGCGACCAGGACCAGCCCGGTGCGGCTCAGCTGGGCCAGCGGCTTCAGGTCCGCAAAGGGCTGGTAGTGGACCTTGTACGCCAGCGGCGTTTCGCTCACCGCGCCACCCTGGATGACCAGGAAGGTGTGGCCATCCTTGCCGGTGGACATCAGATCGCCGATCGCCAGCGCGCCGGCGGCACCGGCCTTGGATTCCACGATGACCGGCTTGCCCAGTTCCTGCTGCATGCCCTCCGCCAGCAGCCGCGCCAACGCGTCGGCGCTGCCGCCGGCAGGTCCGGCCACCACCAGGCGAATCGGCTTGGTGGGCCAGGCCGGCTGGGCCTGGACCTCGGTGGTCCAACCCAGGACGCCGATTCCGACTGCCAAGGCGAATCCGCGCCACCAGAAGTATTCCTGCTGCTTCATGTCTGTCTCCTTTGATTGCTGCGTACCGCGCGCTTAGAAGGGCTTGTCGCCGATGATGGCCGTGCGCTCCATTTTTCGGGGCGCCGGCCAGTAGTCCTGGACCGCGTAGTGCTGCGTGCAGCGGTTGTCCCACATGGCCACGCTGTTGGGCTTCCAGCGGAACCGGACCTGGTATTCGGGAATGGCCGCCTGGCTGGTCAGGTAGTTGAGCAGGAGGCTGGCGCCCGGTGTCTTGTCCTGGCCGTAGCGCACGTTGTCCGGCGTGTGGTAGTTCGCAAAATGGGTTGCGAACCCACAGACATACAGGATCTTCTCCCCGGTTTCCGGATGGGTGCGCACCACGGGATGCTCCACCATCGGATGCTCCATGCCGAGTGCCCGGCGCTTTTCTTCCGGCATGGCGGCGCCGAATGAATGCTCGATGCTGCACTTCACCTTCAGGCCGTCGATCTTCTTCTTGATGTCGTCCGGCAGGTTGCCGTAAGCCTGCACCATGTCGACCCAGAGGGTGTCCCCTCCGACCGGCGGGCATTCGATGCAGCGCAGCACGCATCCCATGGGCGGTGCTTCGCGCCACTGTCCATCGGTGTGAAAGCTGTTCTCGTAGTTTTCGCGCTTGTCGCTGCGGTAGATCTGAACCAGCCCCGGATGGTCCGGGTCGCTGCCGGCCACGGGATGGTCCTCCAGTTCACCGAAGTGGCGGGCAAAGGCCACATGCTCTGCCCGCGTGATGTCCTGGTCGCGAAAGAACAGCACCTTGTGCTGCAGCAGCAAGGCCTTGATTTCATGGGCCAGACCGGCGTCGCGCGACGCATCGCCGAGATGCACACCCGATACTTCCGCACCGATGGTGCACGTCAGTTGTTCGACTTTCATTGCCTGCTCCTTGTCTCCTGGAAGTCCACCGCGGCAGGTCTTGCGATGCATTCATCCTGTGCCTGCCGATGGAGCAATTCTCGAACCGCAAGGCGCCAACCGGCTTGACCGATCACGACACACGCTTACCCAGTCGCGCCGTGGCTGCGCCGCAGCTGCCAGGGCCTCTGGTACTAACACCATTGACCAACTTGCACAGCATTGATAGACGTCAATCATGACGCCCCGCATCCGAAGCATCAGCCTCAACAAGTACTCGAAAGTCGCGCATGAGCTCGGCATCGATCCGTTGAGCATGCTCCGCCAGGTCGGCCTGGACCACAGCTGCCTGAACTCGCCCGACCTGCTGGTGCCCGAGACCGCCTTCGCCCAGCTGCTGGACGCTTCTTCCGCGCGAACCGGCAACGCATCGCTCGGGCTGCTCATGGGTTCGTACTGGCGGCTGTCGGACTTCGGGCAAATCAGCCTGCTTCTGCAGCATCAGCCCAGCCTGGCCACGCTTGTGCAGACACTCAAGGACTACCACCACCTGATCAGCACCACCATCACCACGGAAACCGTGACGCAGGGGCGGCTTTCGATCATCCAGTTGCACCTGGACACGGAGAGGGAGACGCCGGGACGCCACCCCATGGAGCTGGGCATCACGGCCTTGCTGAGCCTGTGCCGCCACCAGCTGGGCAAAGGCTGGAAGCCCGTCGGCGTGCATTTCTCGCACGCTGCGCCCAGCAGCATGGCCCTTCACCGCCGGGTGCTCGGCAGCGAAGTCGTGTTCGCCTCGGACTTCGACGGCATCGTGCTGTCCACCGAAGACCTGCAGCTTCTCGATCCGGAGCACGACAGCGGCATGGAGGCGCATGCCCGCCATCTGATGGACCTCCACGCGCCCGGCAGATCTCCCAAGCCCATCGAGCAGCAGGTACGAAGCGCCATCCAGTCGCTGTTGCCGCACGGGCGCCACGGCATCGCCCAAGTGGCCAGCGCGCTGGGCTGCACATCCCGCTCCCTTCAGCGCCAGCTGGAGAACAGCCGCACCAGCTTTCAGGACACGCTGGACGCCGTGCGCAGCCAGGCCGCCGTCCGCGCACTGCAGAACCCGCAGCTCTCCATCGGCGAGGCCGCCGCGCTTGCCGGCTTTGCGGAAAACAGCTCTTTCACACGGTGGTTCAGCAAGCAGTTCCAGCAAAGCCCGAGCAGCTGGCGCCAGCAGTACCTTCCGGGGCCGTAGCGCAGACCTCGCTCGACAGGCCTAGCGTTCAGGCGGCCTTGCGCAGGAAGCCCTGGTTGCCGCCGTTGCGGTTCGGGGCGAAGCCGTTGGCCTGCAGGGACTCGTCCGCCGTGTCGTAGAACACGCCGATCCCGGAGATCTCCCGGGCCTGCCGGGCCGTCGCGATCTCGCGGCCGAACTCGCGAGAGATGCGCACCAACTGTTCGATCTGCGACACCGTACTCGCCTTGGCCGTGCGCGACTGGTTCCACAGGACGTCCTCGGTGCCGCAGCGCACATGCAGGCCCATGGCAATGCCCATCATGTTGATCGGCAGCACGTTGCGCACCGAGCTTTCGACCGTCAGCACCGCACCGTCAGGCACGGCGCGCAGCATGTTGGCCAGGTTGTAGATGTTGGGCGCATCCATGCCGCCGCTGATGGCGACCCAGTTCATGACCAGCGGGCCCTTGTAGACGCCGCGGCGCATCAGCCGCTCCACCGATTCGAAGCTGTTGATGTTGTAGCACTGGAAGGCGCTCTGGATGCCGGCGGCGCTCAGGCGGCGGATGTGCTCCTCCACCCAGCCGGGCTGGGAGGGCACCGTCATTTCCTTGTAGGCATTGAAGATGGCGGGAATCTCCCGGGAGGTGCCTTTGAAATCAGCCAGCTCCGCATGTTCGGTCACGTTCATCTGCGAGGTGTTCACCGTCACCGTGACCTGATCGGGCTTGGGGTCGAGCTCGGCCAGCATGTGGCGGGTGTCGTCGCTCAGCCACTTGGCGGCAGCGCCTTCCGACTCCGGCGCAAAACTGATCGAGCCGCCCACCTGGATCACCATCTCGGGCACGGCCTTGCGCACGCCGGCGATCAGCTCGTTGAACTTGGACAGGCGCTTGCTGCCCTTGCCATCGAGCTCGCGCACGTGCAGGTGCAGCACGGTGGCGCCGGCGTTGTAGCAGTCCACCGCCTTCTGGATCTGCGCTTCCATCGTGACGGGGATGTCCTCGGGAAAGTCGGAGGGCAGCCAGCCCGGCGCATAGGGAGCGGCGGTGATGATGAGCGGCTGCTGGTTCTCGGGGAACAGGTGTCCGTCGAGGAAATTCATTGCGTGTCTCCAGTGAGTAATGGACTCCCGCAGACATCCGGCGTCGGATTCCGAGGGCGCATTCACTGTAGGACGGCCAGGCAGAAGGCCGTTTGCCGGATCGCGCCGCCCGTTTGGCATTTCGCGCCAATCCGCCGGCTGTGCATCGCTTCGTCCGCGCAGGCAGCGGCGCCCCGTCAGCCCGCCGGCAAGGGGGCGGCGTTGATCGCCAGTTGCGCGGCGAACGCCCGCTGGTAGGCCGGCCGCGCTTCGCCGCGAGCGACATAGGCGGCCAGGCTGGGAAACTCGTTCAGCAGGCCGGACGGTCTCAGCCGGAGCAGCACCGACACCATCAGCAGGTCGCCCGCGCTGAAGCCGCCGTCCAGCCAGTCGCCGTCGCCCAGGCGGGCGGCCAGCTGGTTCAGTCGGGCGCGCAACCGGTCCTCGACGAGGGGCAGGCGCTCGGCCTTCCAGGGCCTGTCGCCGTCCACCAGCTTGACGGTGACGAGTTCGAGGATGGGGGGCTCGACCGTATTGAGCGCCGCGAACATCCACGTGATGGCGCGCGCCCTTGCATTGGCATCGGCGGGGAACAGGCTCGCGTGGCGCTCGGCGATGTGCAGCACGATCGAGCCGGTCTCGAACAGCGCGAGGTCGCCTTCCTCGTAGGTGGGGATCTGGCCGAAGGGATGCAGCGCCAGATGCGCGGCCTCCTTCATCGCGCGGAAGGACACCAGGCGCACCTCGTAGGGCAGGCCGGCTTCCTCCAGCGCCCAGCGCACGCGCGTGTCGCGCGCCAGACCCTTGCCGCCGTCGGGCGACCGTTCAAAGGCGGTGATGGTGATGCTCATCGTGAGTGTCCTTTTCGCGCTCGAACCCCAGAGAACTTCGAATGATCGCGCAATCGACCGCCCGCTCGTGCCCGTTTGACGTCGTCCGTTGCTCATTGGGCGATAGCGATCCATGGGTGGCCCGCAGCTTGCTAAACGGAAAGCAATGATTGAAAATTTACTTTCCTCTCACCACTATGTAATTTTATTTACATCGCCTGCACCGTGAACGGGCGAGTCCCCCTGCATGCCGGCTTCCTCCGCAGCTACCACCGTCGCCCAGCGCATCGCCCAGGCCCTGCCGCAGTTGACCCCCTCGCACCGCCAGGTGGCCGACTACGTGCTCGAGCGCCCGCTGCAGGTCGCCACCCTGCCGATCGACGAGCTGGCCGCCACCGTCGGCGTTTCGGTCGCCACCGCCAACCGCTTCGCCCGCGCCCTGGGCTTCGACGGCTATGCGAGCTTCCGCGCGGAGCTGGTGCGCGGCTTCGAGCCGTTGGTGGCGCCGGTGGAGCGGCTGCGCGGCAACCTCGCGCGCCCCTCGACGGTGGCCGATGTGTTCGCGATGGCGCTGGAGGAAAGCCAGGGCAACATCGGCGCGACGCGCCAGGCCCTGGACCGCGCCTCCTGCGAAGCGGCGGTGGCGCGCGTGCTCGGCGCCCGCACCGTCTTCATCGCCGGCTTCGGCGCCAGCGCCTGGCTGGCCGGGCTGCTGCACCACGGCCTGGATGCCTACTGCGGCGACGTGCGCCTGCTGTCATCGGTCAGCGGCGTCACGCACGGCGCGCGTGCCCTGTCGCGCGGCGGGCCGCAAGACCTGCTGGTGGCGCTGACCTTCCCGCGCTACCTGACCGACACCGTCGCCCTCACCGGCCTCGCGCGCAGCCAGGGCATCGGCGTGCTGGCGCTGACCGACCGGCCTAGCTCGCCGATCGCGCCGCTGGCCGACGTGGCCCTCTACGCGCAGACCGAAACCCGCTATCGTCCCAACTGCGAGACCAGCGTTCTGGCGCTGATCGAGGCCCTGACCAGCGCGGTGGCCCTGCGCGCTCCGCAGGCCTACCAGGCCGCGAGCAAGGTGGTTCATGCCGTGATGCCCTGGCTGCACGGCGCGCAGGACCTGCGGGCCGCGAGCACGCCGAAGATCAAGCAAAGGCCGGTGCCGCGCGCGCCGGCCGGAAAGAAGAAGACCCGATGAGAACGACGCCCGTCATTGCCATCCACGGCGGCGCCGGCACCATCAGCGCCGCGGCGCTGGACGCCGGCGCCGCCCAGGCCTACCACGAGGCGCTGCGCGCCATCGTGCAGGCCGGCCAGGCGCTGCTGCTGCGCGGCGGCTCCGCGCTCGACGCGGCCTGCCTCGCCGTCGAGATGCTGGAGGACTGCCCGCTCTTCAACGCCGGCCACGGCGCCGTCTTCACCCACGCCGGCACGCACGAGCTCGACGCGGCCGTGATGAACGGCGCCGACCTGCGCGCGGGCGCGGTGGCCTGCGTCAGCCGCATCCGCCGCCCGGTGCGCGCGGCCCGCGCGGTGATGGAGGACGGCGCCCACGTGCTGCTGGCCGGCGCCGGTGCCGAGGACTTCGCGCGCGAGCGCGGGCTGGAGATGGTCGACCCGTCCTATTTCTCCACCGAGGCGCGCCGCGCGCAGCTGGTGCGCGCGCAAGCTGCTGGCCGCGTCGCGCTCGACCACGACGGCACGGCGAATGCCGCCGCGCCGCTGGACGAAGGCCGCAAGTTCGGCACCGTCGGCGCCGTGGCGCTCGACCTGCAGGGCCACCTGGCGGCCGCCACCTCCACTGGCGGCATGACCAACAAGCGCGCCGGCCGCGTCGGCGATTCGCCGCTGATCGGCGCCGGCACCTATGCCGACGACAAGCGTGCCGCCGTGTCCTGCACCGGCAGCGGCGAGATGTTCATCCGTGCCGCCGCGGCCTACGACGTCTGCGCGCGCATGCGCTATGCGGGCCAGTCGCTGGCGCAGGCGGCGCAGGCGGTGGTGATGCAGTCGCTGCCGGCGATCGGCGGCAGCGGCGGGCTGATCGCGATCGATCGCAACGGCAACGTCTGCATGCCCTTCAATACCGAGGGCATGTACCGCGGCCATGCCCGCGGCAGCGAGGCGCCGCAGACGGCGATTCATCGATGAGGCGTCCGGTGCCCTCACCCCAGTCCTCTCACAGAGGGAAAGGGAGCAAGTCCGCATCGCTGCAGCGCGCATGCACGGAGCTGGTCCTATGAGCGCTGCCACTCTGTCCTCTTCCGCCGCCGGCGCTGCCCTGCAGCTGCCGGAGCAGCGCGTGCTCGAGGTCGACGGCCTCACCGTGCGCTTCGCCACTTCCGAGCGCACCGTGGACGCGGTGCGCAAGCTGAGCTTCCACGTCGAGCGCCGCGAGACGCTGGCCATCGTGGGCGAATCGGGCTCGGGCAAGTCCGTCACCTCGCTGGCGCTGATGCGGCTGGTCGAATACGGCGGCGGCCGCATCCTCGAGGGCCGCATGACCTTCAAGCGCCGCGACGGCCGCGTGCTCGACCTGGCGAAGGCCACGGACGCCACCATGCGCGGCATCCGCGGCGCCGACATCGCGATGATCTTCCAGGAGCCGATGACCTCGCTCAACCCGGTGTTCACCGCCGGCGACCAGATCGCGGAGGCCATCGCCATCCACCAGGGCAAGGACCGCGCGGCCGCGCGCGCCGAGGCGCTGCGCATGCTGGAGCTGGTGCGCATCCCCGAGGCGCGCAGCGTGCTGCAGCGCTACCCGCACCAGCTGTCCGGCGGCATGCGCCAGCGCGTGATGATCGCGATGGCGCTGTCCTGCCGGCCCTCGCTCCTGATCGCCGACGAGCCCACCACCGCGCTCGACGTCACCATCCAGGCCCAGATCCTGCAGCTGATCCGCGAGCTGCAGTCCGAGATGCACATGGGCGTGGTCTTCATCACCCACGACATGGGCGTGGTGGCCGAGGTGGCCGACCGCGTGCTCGTGATGTACCGCGGCGACAAGGCCGAGGCCGGCCCGTCGGAGCAGGTGTTCGCGGCCCCCAAGCACCCCTACACCCGCGCCCTGCTCTCCGCCGTGCCGCAGCTGGGCGCGATGCGCGGCACCGAGCTGCCGGCGCGCTTCGAGCTGCTGCAGGTCGACGCAGCCGGCGTCAGCGTGAGCGACCGCAGCCCGCAGGACACGGTGCGCCGCGACGTCCCGCCGATCCTGCGCGTGAAGGACCTGGTGACGCGCTTCGACCTCAAGAGCGGCCTGTTCGGCCGCGTCACGCGCCGGGTGCATGCCGTGGAAGGCATCAGCTTCGACCTGCATGCCGGCGAGACGCTGGGGCTGGTGGGCGAGTCGGGCTGCGGCAAGTCGACCACCGGCCGCTCGCTGCTGCGCCTGGTCGACAGCCAGGGCGGCGAGATCGAGTTCAAGGGCCGCAACGTGCTCGCGCTGCCGCAGGGCGAGTTGCAAGCACTGCGGCGCGACATCCAGTTCATCTTCCAGGACCCCTTCGCCTCGCTGGACCCGCGCCTCACCGTGGGCTTCTCGATCATGGAGCCGCTGCTGGTACATCGCGTTGCCAGCGGCGCCGAGGCCCAGGCGCGGGTGCGCTGGCTGCTCCAGAAGGTGGGCCTGCCGGCCGACTACGCGCAGCGCTACCCGCACGAGTTCTCCGGCGGCCAGCGCCAGCGCATCGCCATCGCCCGCGCGCTGGCGCTCGACCCCAAGGTGGTGGTGGCCGACGAGTCGGTCTCGGCGCTGGATGTATCGATCCAGGCCCAGATCGTCAACCTCATGCTCGACCTGCAGCGCGAGCTGGGCGTGGCCTTCCTCTTCATCTCGCACGACATGGCGGTGGTGGAGCGCATCAGCCACCGCGTGGCCGTGATGTACCTGGGCCAGATCGTCGAGATCGGCCCGCGGCGCGCCATCTTCGAGAACCCGCAGCATGCCTACACGAAGCGGCTGATGGCCGCGGTGCCGGTGGCCGACCCGGCGCGGCGCCAGCAGAAGCGCCCGCTGCTGCAGGGCGAGGTGCCCAGCCCGGTGCATCCCGTGGGCTACCAGCCCTCGGTGGCGCCGCTGGTCGAGGTCGGCCCGGGCCATTTCGTGGCGCGGCATCCGATCGCCGGCGCCTTCTGATTTTTTTGGTTTCTCTTCCCACCCAGCGACGTCAAAGGAGTCTTCGCATGAACAAGCGTCTTACCCGAATCGCAGCCGCCCTCGCGCTGGCCGGCCTCGCCATGTCGGCGCAGGCGGCCAAGGACGTGGTCGTGGCCGTGCAGTCCAACTTCACCACCACCGACCCCTACGACGCCAACGACACGCTCTCGCAGGCGGTGGCCAAGTCCTTCTACCAAGGCCTCTACGGCTTCGACAAGGACATGAAGATGGTGCCGGTGCTGGCCACCGGCCACACCGTCAGCAAGGACGGGCTGGTCTACACCGTCAAGCTGCGCACCGGCGTCCAGTTTCACGACGGCACGCCCTTCAATGCCGAAGCGGTGAAGGCGACCTTCGACCGCGTGACCAACCCGGACAACAAGCTCAAGCGCTACAACCTCTACAAGAACATCGCCAAGACCGAGGCGGTCGATGCGACCACGGTGCGCTTCACGCTCAGCGAGCCCTTCTCGCCCTTCATCAACACGCTCGCGCACCCCTCGGGCGTGATCATCTCGCCGGCCGCGTTGGCCAAGTACGGCAGCAAGGGCATCGCGCAGAACCCCGTGGGCACCGGCCCCTTCAAGTTCGTCGAGTGGAAGGCCACCGACTACCTGAAGGTCGCCAAGTTCGACGGCTACTGGAAGAAGGGCTATCCGAAGGTCGACACGATCACTTTCCGCCCGGTGGTCGACAACAACACGCGCGCCGCGATGATGCAGACCAACGAGGCGCACTTCGCCTTCCCGATGCCGCCCGAAGCGGCCGCGACGCTGCAGGGCAAGCCCAGCCTCGAGGTGAACACCTCGCCCTCGATCATTCATCGCTACATCTCGATGAACACGCAGCAGAAGCCCTTCGACAACCCGAAGGTGCGCGAGGCGATCAACTATGCGATCAACAAGGAGGCGCTGGTCAAGGTGGCGTTCTCGGGCTACGCCATTCCGGCCGAGGGCGTACTGCCCAAGGGCATCGAGGGCGCGTCCAAGCTCGGCCCCTGGCCCTACAACCCGGCCAAGGCGCGCGAGCTGCTGAAGGAGGCCGGCTACCCGAACGGCTTCGAGAGCACGCTCTGGTCGGCCTACAACTACACGACCGCGCAGAAAGTGATCCAGTTCGTGCAGCAGCAGCTGGCGCAGGTCGGTGTCAAGGTGCAGGTGCAGGCGCTCGAGGCCGGCCAGCGCGTCGAGCGCGTGGAGAGCGCGCAGGACCCGGCCACCGCCCCGGTGCGCATGTACTACGTGGGCTGGTCCTCGTCGACCGGCGAGGCCGACTGGGCGATGCGCCCGCTGCTGGCCTCCGAGTCCTTCCCGCCCAAGCTCTTCAACACCGCTTACTACAAGAACGACGAAGTCGACGCCGACATCAAGAAGGCGCTGGTGACCACCGATCCCGCCGCCAAGGCCAAAATCTACGCCGACGCGCAGCAGCGCATCTGGAAGGACGCGCCCTGGGCTTTCCTGGTCACCGAGCAGCTCTTGTCGGTGCGTGCGCGCAACCTGAGCGGCTTCTACGTGATCCCGGACGGCAGCTTCAACTTCGACGAAGTGGAACTGAAGTGATCCTGCACGCTGCGCACCGATGACTCAGTACGTCCTCAAGCGCCTGCTGGGTTTGCTGCCGACACTGCTCATCGTGGCGGTGCTGGTGTTCCTGTTCGTCCACATGCTGCCCGGCGACCCGGCGCGGCTGGCGGCCGGGCCGGACGCCAGCCCCGAGACGGTGGCGCTGGTGCGCGCGGACCTCGGCCTCGACAAGCCGTTGCCGCAGCAGTTCCTGAACTTCTTCACCAACATGCTGCAGGGCGACTTCGGCCGCTCGCTGCGCTCCAAGCGGCCGGTCTCCACCGAGATCGCCGAGCGCTTCATGCCCACGCTGCTGCTCACCCTCACCAGCATGGCCTGGGCGGTGGTCTTCGGCATGGCGATCGGGATCACGTCCGCGGTGTATCGCAACCAGTGGCCCGACCGCCTCGGCATGACGCTGGCGGTCTCGGGCATCTCCTTCCCGGCCTTCGCGCTGGGCATGCTGCTGATGCAGATCTTCTCGGTGCAGCTCGGCTGGCTGCCCACGGTGGGCGCCGACTCGTGGCGCCACTACATCCTGCCCTCGATCACGCTGGGCGCCGCAGTGGCGGCGGTGATGGCGCGCTTCACCCGCGCCTCCTTCGTCGAGGTGATCCAGGAGGACTTCGTGCGCACCGCGCGCGCCAAGGGCGTGTCGGAGAAATGGGTGGTGCTCAAGCACTGCCTGCGCAACGCGCTGATCCCGGTGGTCACGATGATGGGCCTGCAGTTCGGCTTCCTGCTGGGCGGCTCGATCGTGGTCGAGGCGGTGTTCAACTGGCCCGGCCTCGGGCGCCTGCTGGTGGACGCGGTCGACATGCGCGACTACCCGATCATCCAGACGCTGGTGCTGCTCTTCTCGCTGGAGTTCATCCTGATCAACCTGGTGGTGGACATGCTCTACGGCTTCATCAACCCCACCATCCGCTACAAGTGAGCAGGCGATGAGCACCCCTCCCGCTGAACCCATCCCCGCCGTGGCCGAGCAGCCGGTCGCCGCGATCGCCGCCTCGTCGCGTGTGCGCACGCCGTGGACCGAGTTCTGGCGCAAGTTCCGCATGCAGCATGTCGCGATGGGCGCCGGCGTCTTCGTGCTGCTGCTGGTGGCCATCGCCATCGTCGCGCCCTGGATCGTGCCCTACGACGCCGAGAACTTCTTCGACTACGACAAGCTCAACACAGGGCCCTCCGCCGCCCACTGGTTCGGCGTCGATCCGCTGGGGCGCGACATCTTCAGCCGCATCCTGATGGGCGCGCGCATCTCGCTGGCGACCGGCTTCCTGTCGGTGGTGGTGGGCGCCATCATCGGCACCGTGCTGGGCCTGCTCGCCGGCTACTACGGCGGCTGGTGGGACCGCATCGTGATGCGCATCTCCGACGTGCTCTTCGCCTTCCCCGGCATCCTGCTGGCGCTGGGCGTGGTGGCCATCCTCGGCAGCAGCATGACCAACGTGGTGGTGGCGGTCTCGGTCTTCAGCGTGCCGGCCTTCGCGCGGCTGGTGCGCGGCAACACGCTGGCACTGAAGAACCTCACCTACATCGAGGCCACGCGCAGCATCGGCGCGAGCGACCGCACCATCCTGCTGCGGCACATCCTGCCGGGCACCATCTCCTCCATCGTCGTGTACTTCACGATGCGCCTGGGCACTTCCATCATCACGGCGGCCAGCCTCAGCTTCCTCGGCATGGGCGCGCAGCCGCCGATGCCCGAATGGGGCGCGATGCTGAACGAGGCGCGCGCGGACATGGTCAACGCGCCGCACGTGGCACTGTTCCCGTCGCTGGCCATCTTCTTCACGGTGCTGGCCTTCAACCTGCTGGGGGACGGGCTGCGGGATGCGCTCGATCCGAAGATCGACCGCGTATGACGCTCATCGCCCTGCGCCGGATGCGCTGATGCCCGTCCCAGCCGTCCCGCACATCGGCGCCCTGCCCTGCGGCAAGCGCGACGCCATCACCGACGTGGCCGGCGTCACGGTCGGGCATTGCACGCTCGACGAGGGCGAGGTGCAGACCGGGGTGACAGTGGTGTGCCCGCATGCGGGCGACCCCTTCCAGCAGCGGGTGCCGGCGGGCGTCGCGGTGCTCAACGGCTTCGGCAAGAGCGTGGGGCTGCTGCAGGTCGAAGAGCTCGGCGTGCTCGAAACGCCGATCGCGCTGACCAACACCTTCTCGGTGCCGGCCATGGCCGAAGCGCAGATCCGCGACTGCATCGCGATGAACCCCGAATGCGGGCGCAGCCTGCCCAGCGTCAACCCGCTGGTCTTCGAGTGCAACGACGGCTTCCTCAACGACATGCAGCGCATGGCCGTGCGCGGGCACCACTACCTCGAGGCCTGGGCCGCGGCCGGCGAAGCGGTGGCGCAGGGCTCGGTCGGCGCGGGGCGCGGCATGTCCAGCTTCGCGCTCAAGGGCGGCATCGGCACGGCCTCGCGCCGCGTGTCGGCGCCGGGGGCCGGGCTGCACACGGTGGGCGCGCTGGTGCTCGCCAACTACGGCCTGCTGCCTAACCTGGTGATCGCCGGCCGCGCGGTCGGCGCGCGGCTGGCGACCCAGCTGGCCGCCCAGCCGACGGGTGCGGTGCCGGCGGCCGAGCCCGAGAAGGGCTCGATCATCATGCTGATCGCCACCGACGCGCCGCTGGACGCACGCCAACTGCGCCGCCTTGCGCTGCGCGCCGGCGCCGGCCTGGCGCGCACCGGCTCGGTCTTCGGCCACGGCAGCGGCGACATCGCGCTGGCCTTCTCCACCGCCTACACGCTGCCGCAGCGGCGCGAGCAGCCGATGCCGGCGGTCGCCCTGCTGCACGACGCGCTGCTCGACGGCCTGTTCCAGGCCGCGGCCGACAGCGTGGAGCAGGCCATCCTGCATGCGCTGTGGCGGGCCGAGTCCATCACCGGGCGCGACGGCCACGTGCGCCCGGCCCTCACCGAACTGCTGCGCGACTGGCCTGCCGATGCCTTCGCCCCACCGAACGACCTGCGCCCATGAAGATCCTGATTTCCGTCGACATCGAAGGCGTCGCCGGCGTCTTCCATTCCCAGCAAGTGCGCGCCGGCAATCCCGAGTACGAGCGTGCGCGCCGGCTGATGACCGAGGAGGCCAACGCCGCCATCGCCGGTGCCTTCGACGGCGGTGCCACCGAGGTCTGGGTCAACGACTCGCACGGCGACTTCCGCAACATGCCGCCGGACCTGCTCGATGCGCGCGCCCAGGCGATCCAGGGCAAGCCGCGCACCCTGAGCATGGTGGCGGGCGTGGAGCTCGGCGTGGACGGCGTGTGCATGGTCGGCTACCACTCGCGCGCCGGCGGCGCGGGCATCCTGGCCCACACCATCAACAGCTTCGCCTTCGCCGGCATCGAGATCGGCGGCCAGGCCCTGGGCGAGGCCGGCCTCTACGGCGCGCTGGCCGGCGAATACGGCGTGCCGGTGCTGATGGCCAGCGGCGACGACGTCTTCATCGCAGAGAACCAGGCGCTGTTCCCGCACGCGACCTTCGTGCAGACCAAGCGCGCCACCGGGCACACCAGCGGGGTCTCGCTGTCGCCGGCCCGGTCCTGCGCGGCAATCCGCGAAGGCGTGGCCGCGGGCCTGGCGGCGCAGGGGAAGGCCCGCGCGCTGGTGCTGGAGAAGCCTTTGGCCGTCACCCTGCACACCCAGACGCCCGCCCTGGCCGACCTGTTCTGCCAGTGGCCGGCCTTCGAGCGCAGCGCGCCGACCGAGCTTCGCTTCGCCGCGCCTTCGGTGGAGGCGGCGGTGCGAATGCTCAACTGCTGCTCGGCGATGTCGGCGATGCTGCGCTGACGCCGCTTGGCGACTTCGGCGATCGGGCGCCCGCCATCACGCTTCGAGCCGCGACAGCAGCGCCTTCAGGTCGGCCGGGTGGGTGTGGACGATCGCGAAGCGGCCGGGAATCCGGTGACTGGCCCAGGTGCACAGGAGTTCGTCGAGGGGCTCGCTGCTCACGAAGTAGCCCGCACCGGCCCAGCTGTTCTCGGTGATGGACATGGGAACTCCCCGAGTGCTTTTGATAAAAAGGAAATGAGCAGCCCGGCCCTTCCGGGCCCGGAGCCGCAACAGCGCGCCGACGCTACGGCGAAGTAGTCACCACCGAGGTGCGATTGCGCCCGGGGTCGTAGCTGTAGGTGATCGTGGTGGTGGCGCTGCCGTTGCTGTAGACGGCACTGGCCAGGCGGCCCAGGGCGTCATAGCTGTAGCTCACGGAACCGGCGTGGGCTGCGAGCGTGGCGATGCACAGGCAAGCGGCAATGACTGTGCGGCTCAGCATCCGCGCCGGCAGACGGCGATCGGATGGCATCGATGCGTGCGATCTCGATGCGTGCGCTGACGATGCAGCGGTCTTCTTCTTTTTCATGGGGGTCCCTGTTTTTTGGCCGCGGACTGTAGCCGAGCCGGGAGCTATCAAAAACTCGTTTTTTGTCGCGCAATCTTTACGCGCAGCGACCCGCAAAGCCGCCCAACACCGAAGCTCAGCCCGCGCATCCAGTACCCGTCCCCGGGTACTCCATCTCCAGCATCACCCGGTCCCGCCGCGCGTCGCCATAGCGCTCGGCGATCTCGCACAGCGTGCGATTCAGCTGCTGCACCGGCTTCAGCCTCGGCGAAAGCGGCAGCCGCGGCGACCCGTCGGCCGAGGGCTGCGCGACCAGCACCAGCCCGCTCTTCAGCCTCACCGGGCCCGATGCCGACGCCGCCTCCACGCGCACGCGCCCGACGCGCGACCAGGCGTCCGCGGCCAACGCCAGGGCGATGTCGTCCATGCCGTCCTGCACCTCGGCGCGCCGGCGCTCGACGCGCCAGAACATGGCCTTGTCGAGCACGTAAGTCCAGGCCCGGCGGGCATCGAGGCGGAAGGAGGCGCTGTCGTGCTCCGGGCCCCACGAAGACACGCCGAGCTCGGCCGCGACCCCCTGGGCCCTCGTCCGGCCAACCATCGCCTCCACCAGCGCGAGCATGGTCGGCACCGAGGCGGTAACGCCCGTGGTGGTGGCGACGCCCCGGTCGACGATGTAGCGCTGGTTCGGCACGTAGGTGGCGTGCGGGTGGCGCCGAAGCAGCGTGCCGCGGTCGTACCAGTGGCCCGTGAAACGCCGGCCGTCGAGCAGGCCGGCCTGGCCGACCACCCGCACCCCCGAGCACACGCCGACCACGCGCGCGCCCAGCCGCGCCTGGCGCTGCAGCCAGCCCGTCACGGCGGGGTCGTCGTCGGTGCTCATCGCGGGAACGATCACGTAGTCGGCGCCCGCAGGATGCATCCGGTCGAAGCTGTCCAGGTCCTGCGCGCCCTCGACTTCCAGCGCGGGGTACAGGCTCACCCGGCCGGCCCGCGGCGCGACGACCCGCACCTCGGCGACGCCGGCACGCTGGAGCACCGCGTGCGGCAGCAGCAGGTCGGTCATCTCGGTGCCCTCGTTCAGGGCGAGCACCGCGACCACCGGCCGGCCCGCCCCGCGCGGCTTCAAGGCCTCGACGAAGGCCTGCTCCTCGCGCGCGACCCTGGCCGCATCGTCCTGCGCCGGCGGCAGCGGTGCGCCTGCCCCGCAGCCTGCCAGCCCCAACGCTGCAATACTTGCCCCGATCAGCGCCCGCACCCACTTCGACATGGCCGCCCTTCCGTAACCACGATGTCCTGAGCCTACGAATGCCCACCCTGCCCCGCAAGGACGAAGAAGCCGCGCTTTCTGCCAGCGACATCGTGATGGTCGCCTTCGACGGCGTCGAGGCCATCGACGTCGCCGGCCCGGCCAGCGTCTTCAGCAAGGCCGAGCAGATGCGTCCCGGCAGCTACCGCCTGCACATCGCGTCGCCGGCCGGCGGCACCGTGTCGACCAACGGCGGGCTGAGCTTTGCCGGCACCTGCACGCTGCAACAGCTGCCCGCCGCGATCGACACGCTGATCGTCGCCGGCGGCGACGAGCCGGGGGTGCGGGCGGCGATCGTCGAGCAGCGCATCGGGGCCTGGCTCGCGCAGGTCGCGCCGCAAGTCCGCCGCATCGCGAGCGTGTGTACGGGGGCTTTCGCACTCGCCGCGGCCGGCCTGCTCGACGGCCGCGAGGCCACCACGCACTGGCGCGCCTGCGACCAGCTGCAGGCGCTGCGGCCGCAGGTGCGCGTGCGGCACGAGCGCATCTACGTACACGATGGCCCGGTGTGGACCTCGGCCGGCGTTACCACCGGCATCGAGCTGGCGCTCGCGCTGGTCGAGGACGACCTGGGACACGCGGTGGCGATGGAGATCGCCCGCACGCTGGCGCTGCCGATGCTGCGCGGCGCGGGCGAGCCGCAGCTGAGCCCGACGCTGCAGGCCCAGGCCTCGGCCAGCCATCGCCTGCGCGAGCTGGTGGCGTGGATCGGCACGCATCCGCAGGAGGAGCTGTCGGTCGAGGTGCTGGCGGCTCGCGTGCAGATGAGCCCGCGCAACTTCGCCCGCGCCTTCGCCGCCCAGGCCGGCTGCACCCCGGCGCGCTTCGTCGAGCAGACCCGGGTGGCCGCTGCCGCGCAGCTGCTGCGGCGCACGCGCTGGACGCAGGACCGGATCGCGAGCCGCAGCGGCTTCGGCTCGGTGGATGCGCTGCAGCGTGCGTTCGTGCGGCAGCACGGGCTCACGCCGCAGGCGTGGCGCGATGGGGAGGGAGAGGCAGGCGCAGTGCGGCGCCCTTAGGGGTGGACAGGCCCGGTGCCCTCACCCCCGCCCTCCCAGAGGGAGAGGGAGCAAGACCGGCTGCGCGAAGGAGGGATCGTGTACCGCCCAGTCACCCTTATCGACGCCGCCGTTCTTTCCGCGTATCCTACAAAAGTTCCTGCTTGTCGATTGCGGGACGCTCACCATCCCGCGCTCCAGCCCAGAGAACCGCGCGGGTGCAGCGATCCTGGCGCCGGGGGGGCGACTGCCGGTTCAACGCTCATCGATACATCCAATACGGAGGTGGCATGGAGCTAAGGACGGAGCAACTGGCTGAGGGCATCGAGAAAATCAGCCTGATCGGGCGCCTGGACAGCGCCGGCACCCAAGAGATCGACATGCGCTTCTCCGCGCTCGTCGCGACCCGGAAGCTTCTCGCCGTGGTCGACATGTCCGAGGTGTCGTTTCTGGCGTCCATCGGCATTCGTGCCCTGATCACCAACGCGAGAGCCCAGAGGCAGCGCGGCGGCGAGATGGCCTTGGCGGGCCCCCAGCCGCTGGTGGCGGATGTGCTCAAGGTTGCGGGAATCGACACCATCATCCCGCTGTACCCCGACGTCGATACCGCCTTCAGCGCGCTGAAGGCGGGAGCCGAGTGAGGCCCTGATGTCCTCCAGCGACAGGGAGCCCCAGGCCTCCCTGATCGTCGGTTCCGAGCTGCGCGAGCTTTCGCGCGTGAGCGCGTGGGTGCAGGACTGGGCGCAGCGCCAGCGGCTGCCGGCCCGCACCACACAGCAGCTCGACCTGTGCTCGACCGAGGCGCTGACCAACATCATGACCCACGGCAGCGGCGACGCGGCTGCGCATGCCAGCATCCTACTGCGCCTGGGGTGGCAGGGCGAAGCCGTGGCCCTGGAGGTCGAGGACGAGGGAAGCCCCTTCGACCCGCTGCAGGCCCCGCAACCGATGCATGCGAGCAGCCTCGACGATGCGCACGTGGGCGGCTGGGGCATCCCCATCGTTCGCCGCTTCTCCGACGGCATGCACTACCGCCGCGAAGACGGCCGCAATCGCCTGACGCTTCTTTTCCGGCCGACGGCGCCGCCCTGAGCGAGGGCCCGCCGCACCAGCCATCCCGCGGGCGCCGTCCCCACGGCGCCACTTCCACAAAGCATCACTACGAGGAAACACACCATGGGAACCGCAGCCAAACCCCTCCCCACCATCGACACGCAGAGCGCAATGGCCGCGCGCGCGGCCCTGGCCACCCAGCCCAACGGCCCCAATGGCCAGGGCGAGGCCTCGGGAGTCGACAAGATGCGCGAGTTGCTGTTCGGCAACCAGATGCAGGACTACGACAAGCGCTTCTCGGTCCTCGAAGACCGTTTCGCGCAAAGGATGCGCGACATGGAATCGGAGTCCTCCCGCAGCCTGACCAACCTCGAGGCGACGATCAAGAAGCAGCTCGAATCGGTCGCCGGCCAGTTCCGCGAGGAAAAGGACCTGCGCGCCGACGCCGACAAGGACATGGAGCGCAGCCTGCGGGAGCAGACCCAGGCACTGGAAAAGCGCCTCGCCCAGCTTTCCGACCAGCTCGCGCGCCAGGGGCGCGATTTCACCGACAGCCTGGGCCATGAGGTCCAGGGCCTGCGCGACGAGATGCGGCGGCGCCAGGACGACACCCGCGCCACCATCGAGCGGATGTTCGCCGAGCTCAGCAACGTCAAGACCGACCGCAACCTGCTCGCCGGACTGTTCGTCGAGATCGCCAAATGCTTGAACCAGGACACGTCGCCCAAGGGCGGCAACGGCGCCAGCGCGTGAGCCGCGCCGCCGGGGCGGAGGAGGCCGCGTGACAGCGCGCCTGCCGCTGGTTGCGACCAGCGGTGCCCCCGAAGAAGATCCGAACCGCCGGCTCGCCGGCCTGCTGCTGGAGCTGGCCCGCTGCGTCAACCCCGACGTGGTCCTGCCGCTGCCGGTGCCGACCCGCCCGGCGGCCGACCCCCGGATGGAGGCGCTGCGCGACGTGCTGCTCGAACGCGAGCAGGTGGCGCTGGCGCGGCTGCAGCGCAAGTTCGACGACCCGCGCGAGTTCGCCGACGCGGTCGGCGCGGTGCTGCCCGCCGCCTTCGAGCTGGCGGCGCAGGACGAGCGCCTCGGCCAGGTGATCGCCCCCACCGTCGAGCGAGCCACGCAGGCCTCGATCCGGAAGAACCCGGACACCATGGTCGACATCCTGTACCCCGTCATGGGGCCGGCGATCCGCAAGGCCATCGCCGAGACGCTCGAAGGCAAGCTGCAGTCGCTCAACCAGGCGCTCAAGCACAGCCTGTCGTGGCGCGGCATGAAGTGGCGCCTGGAGGCCTGGCGCAGCGGCAGCGCCTTCGCCGACGTGGTGCTCAAGCACACCGCCGTGTTCCGCGTCGAGCACCTGTTCCTGGTGCATCGCAAGACCGGCCTGCTGCTGGCGCACGAGGCCGCGGACGACGCGACCTCGCGCGATCCGCAGCTGGTGTCGGCCATGCTCTCCGCGATCCAGGATTTCGTGCGCGACTCCTTCGACGAATCCGCCGAGGGCGGCGCCAAGGGCCGCAGCATCGACAGCCTGCGCCTGGGCGACCTGCTGCTGTGGTGCGAGGAAGGGCCGTCGGCCTTCCTCGCCGCGGTGATCCACGGCAACCCGCCCCCGGCACTGCGGTTGTCCCTGGTGGAGACGCTGGCCGCCATCCATGACGAATGGCGCACGGCGCTCGATGAATTCGAAGGCGACACCGCCCCCTTCGAGCAGACAGGCCAGCAGCGGCTGCGGCCAACGCTGTGGTCCCAGTCGGCCGAGTCCAGGAGAAGGCTGTCGCCGCTGCTCTGGGCCGTCCCCCTCCTCCTGCTGCTGTTGCTGGGCTACTGGCTCGGGCAACGGCTGGTCGAGGAACGGCGCGTCGACAACTACGTGGCGGCGCTGCGAGACGAGCCCGGCATCGTCGTGATGGGCGCCGACCGCCAGGACGGCAAGTGGCGGGTGTCCGGGCTGCGCGACCCGCTGGCAACCCAGCCGGAAACCTTGCTGGCGCCGGCGAAGCTGGACCCATCGCGCGTCGTCGGCCGCTGGGAACCCTACCAGGCGCTGCATCCGGCCATCATGCTGAAACGCCTGCAGGCGACCCTGAATCCGCCTCCCACCGTCAGCCTCTCGCAGGACGCAAACGGCATTCGCGCCGACGGCAGCGCCCCCCAGCACTGGGTGGACAAGGCGCGGGCCTTCGTACACAGCCTGCCCGCCGGCGCCCCGCAGGTGGATCTCAGCGCCCTCAAGGACATCCAGGACCCGGACTACAACCGCCTGCGCGACGCGATCCAGGCGCACGTCATCCCCTTCGAGAACAACGCACCGCGGCCCACCGCCGAGCAGGGCGCCGAGCTCGACACCATCGCGGCCGAACTGCGCGAGCTGGTGCGGGTGGCCCGCGGCCTGGGCTTCTCGGTCAAGGTCACGATCGTCGGCCACGCCGATGCAACCGGCAAGGACACCGCCAACCTGGCCTTGAGCCTGGGTCGCGCCGAGGTCGTGCGCTCCATGCTGCGGGCCCGCGGCATCGACCCGACCTTGCTCTCGGTGCGCGGCGCCGGCCCGCTGGAGCCGCTGCGGCCCGGCGCCAGCGCGGACGAGCTGTCGATGAACCGGCGCGTGTCCTTCGTCGTCGGCACCAGCGATTGAGGCCTGCCAACCCATGCTGCAAAAGAAGATCTGCCTGCTCGGTGCCTTCGGCGTCGGAAAGACCAGCCTGGTGCGCCGCTTCGTCGACACCATCTTCTCGGACGCCTACCTCACCACGGTCGGCGTGAAGATCGACAAGAAGATGCTGACCGTCGGCACCGAGCCGCTCGCGCTCATCCTCTGGGACATCGCCGGCGAGGACGAGATGTCGGCGGTGCGGCTGAGCTACCTGCGCGGCGCGGCCGGCTACCTGCTGGTGGCGGACGGCACGCGCCCCGAAACCCTCGAGACCGCCGCGTCGATCCAGACGCGCGTCAACGCCGAGGTCGGCAGCATCCCCTTCCTCGCCCTGCTCAACAAGGCGGACCTGGTGGAGGATTGGGCCCTCCCGGCGCCGCGGCTGGAGGCGCTGGAGGGTGCGGGCTGGACCTTCCGCCGCACCAGCGCCAAGACCGGCGAGGGCGTCGAGGCCAGCTTCGAGGAGCTGGCGGCGCTGCTCGCGCGATAGCCATGCTGGACCTGCCGGCGCAGATTTCCGACTCGCTCATGCTGCTGGTCCATGGGCAGCGCGCGCTTGCGCACCTGGCCGTCGACGACGCGCAGAAGCTGGTGCATGCCGGCGGCGACCTGGCGCACTACGGCCTGGCCGGCGTCCAGCCCGGCGATTCCGCCTGCGACCGGATTTCCTTCCTGGAAGGCCTGTTGCCGCTGGCAGAGAACCCTTTCCTCCTGCGTTCCATGGAGATGCCCAGCGGGCGGGTGGCGGACGTGCATTTGTTCGCCGATGGCACCACCGTCTGGATCGTTCTGCTCGACGTGACGATGGAGCACGACGAGGCCCAGCGGGTGCAGCAGAAGGCCTACGACATGACCTTGCTCAGCCAGCGCGAGGCCCGGCTGATCGAGCAGCTCGAGGCGGCCAACCAGGAACTGAGGCGCGCCCACAGCGAGCTCGCCGCGTCGCGCGAAGCCCTGCAGCGCACCCACGATCGCCTGCAGCAGGAGCTGCGCGACGCCGAGCGCTACGTTCGCTCCATCCTGCCGGCACCGCTGTCGGAGCCTCTCGCCATCGACTGGCGCTTCGTGCCCTCGACCGAGCTGGGCGGTGACTCCTTCGGCTACCACTGGATCGACGACGAGCACTTCGCGCTGTACCTGATCGACGTCTGCGGCCACGGCGTGGGCGCCGCCCTGCTCTCGGTCGCGGTCGCCGACACGCTGCGCTCGGAGGCCCTGCCGCGCACCGACTTCCGCCGGCCCGCGGAGGTGCTCGCCGCGCTCAACCAGGCTTACCAGATGGAGCGCCACGGCGAGCTGTTCTGCACCGTCTGGTACGGCGTCTATCACCGGGCCACCGCAAGCCTGCGCTATGCCTCGGCCGGCCACCCGCCGGCCATGCTGGTGAGCGGCCCGCGCGAAACCGCCGGGGACTGTGTGCCCTTGAAGGCCAGCGGCCCCAGCATCGGCATCTCGCCCGCCGCCCGCTACGGCGACGAGCAGTGCAGCCTGCAATCGCCGGCCCGCCTGTTCGTGTTCAGCGACGGAACCTACGAGATCACCCGGCCGGACGGGTCGATGCTCGCGTTCGCCGACTTCGCCGAAGTGCTCGCGCGGCCGGTGCGCGAGGGGCAGTCCGAGCTCGACCGGCTGCTGGACTTCGCGCGGGAGATGCACGGGCCCGGCGTGCTCGAGGACGACTTCACCATCATCGAGATGGCGCTCTGAGTTAGGGCCTGTTAACGCTATGCAAGGGGCCCCTTGCATGGCGTTAACAGGCCCTAGAGATACAGGGCCACCACCTCGACCACTTCATCCCCCCACACCACCGGTATCGCCAACAGCGCCCACGACCCGATCGCCGTCGCCGCGGCTGCGGGCGCGCCCGGCTCCGACGCCGGAAAGTCGTTGATCGCCGGCATCGCGCTGCGCCAGGCCTTGACGATCGATCCCGTGGTCGCCGACAGCGGCAGCGTCGCCTCGACCAGCGAGGCCCCGCCATGCAGCTCGCTGAAGGCGTAGACGCGCCGCAGCAGCGCGCCCGCCGCATCGGGGCCCCAGCGCTCGATGCGACGGGCCAGCGGCAGCTTCGCATCGGCCAGAAAGCTCACGACATGGCTGTCCTCCAGCTTCGAGCCTGCGGGGATGGCCAGGCCCCGCAGAAGGCCCGCCTCGGCCGCTTCCTGCGCGCGCAGGAAGCGCCCTGGAGCGGCCGGCAGGTTCTCCAGGAACACCGCTTCGCCGCGTTGCCAGGCCGCGCCCGGCAGGCCGACCCCGAGCGGCAGGTAGGTATCGCGCGAGGCCGACTCGAAGGCGTGCGCGTTCGCCCCGAAAAAAGCGCCATCGACCAGCCGCATGTCGCTGGTGATGCGCGCGTCGTGGTGCCAGAGCTCGAGACCGCTGGCTGCATCAGCGGCGGCATTGGGGCCGCAGAAGATCACGAGCACCGAACTGAGGCTGTCATGCACGAAAAGCGGCAGCGCGACGGCGCAGGCCAGGCCGGCGTCGTGCGCGGCCGCGACGCGGCGGAAGTTCGAGCCCTCGAAGCGGGGCAGGAGAACCGGCCGGCCCTCGTCCCAGGCGCGGCCCGGCAGGCCTTCGCCCCGGCCGAAGCACATCTCGCGGCTGATGGCGGCGAATCGCCTCGCGGGCCCGAACGCACCGCTTCCGAACTCGAGCAGCGTGCCGTCTTCGCTCGGCAACCAGACTTCGGCGGCCTTGATGAATGTGGAACTCATGGTGCTTGCCTGCGTGGGAAAGCCGTTCAAAGCAAGTTGCAAGCCATGACCGCTTTGGCAGGCCTGACGCTTTTCGCCAATCGCCGCGACCGGTGCCGCCATTGCCACGGTCCTGTGCGCCGCCTAGATTGCAGGCCTCATGACCTCTTCCCCTCAATCCGCAGAAAGCGCCCCCGCCGGCGCCCCGCTCGCCGGCGTGCGCGTGCTCGACCTCACCCGCCTGCTGCCGGGCCCGCTCGGCACCATGCACCTCGCCGACCTCGGCGCCGACGTGCTCAAGATCGAGGACACCGGTGCCGGCGACTACGCCAGCCCCGCGGTGCGCGCGCTCGTCAACCGCAACAAGCGGGCGATCCGCATCGACCTCAAGCACTCCGAGGGCGTGGCCACGCTGCTGCGCCTGTGCCGGCAGGCCGACGTGCTGGTCGAAGGCTTCCGGCCCGGCGTGATGCAGCGGCTGGGTGTGGGCTACGAGGCCGTGGCGGCCGTCAACCCGCGCATCGTCTATTGCAGCATCAGCGGCTTCGGCCAGGCCGGGCCGCTGCGCGACTCGCCGGGACACGACCTCAACTACGCGGCGCTGGCCGGCGTGGCCGAGCAGATCGGAAACGCCGCCGGGCCCGCCCTGTCGAACCTGCCCGTGGCCGACCTGCTGGGCGGCACCATGACGGCGGTGGCGGGCATCCTTGCCGCGCTCTTCGACGCCGCGCGCACCGGCCGCGGACGGCACGTCGACATCGCGATGGCCGACGGCGTGCTCGCCCACGCGGTGCTGCCGCTGGCCGGGCTGCACCAGCACGGAAAGGTGCCGCAGATCGGGCACAGCGCCCTGACGGGTGCGCTCGCCTGCTACGGCTTCTACCGCACGGCCGACGGCCGGCAGGTCGCCGTCGGTGCGCTGGAGCCGAAATTCTGGGAGGCGCTGTGTCGCAGGCTCGAGCGCCCCGATCTCGTCCCCCTGCACCGCAGCGGCGACCCGGCGACCGAAGAAGGCGTGCGCGCGGAGCTCGCCGCCCTCTTCGGCGCGCAGCCGCTCGCGCATTGGCGCGAGCTCTTCCGCGACGGTGCCGGCTGCGTCACCCCGGTGCTGCGCATCGACGAGACGCTGGCGCATCCGCACTTTCGCGCGCGCGGCATGCGCATCGCGGCCGACGATGCGGCCGCACCGCAGCTCGGTTGCCCCATCAAGATGACCGGCTTCGAGCCTTCAGCGCCGCGACCCGCGCCGCGCGCCGGGGAACACACCGACGAGATCCTGCGCCAGGCCGGACTCGACGCGCCCGCCGTGGCTGCGCTGCGGGCCGCGGGCGCCATCGAGTGAAGCGCCCTCCGCTGCGGACCGCCTTGCAGCGGCGGCGCGGTGGACCGAGCCCTGGCGGGCGCTGCCTACAATTCGGGCGGCCGGGCCGCGGCGGCCGCCATCGATGACGCTCACCCACCACACCGTTGCCATCCAGCAGGTGCACAGCATCCTGATGGGCGCGCGCCATCGCGGGCTCGACGAGGCCCCGCTGCTGGCGCGGGCGGGCATCGCCCCATCGCTGCTGGAGTCGCCGCTGGCGCGCATCTCGCAGCGCCAGTACGCGCTGCTGATCCGCGCCCTGCGGCGCGAACTGCGCGACGAGCTCTGGGGCCTGCTGAGCCATCCGCTGCCGCCCGGCAGCTTCGGCCAGTGCATGCGCCAGCTGGTGCGCTGCGCCACGCTCGGCGAGGCCCTGCGCGACGGCTTCGCCTGCTACCACCTGCTGCTGCACGACTTCGTGCCGCGCCTCACCGTGAGCGAGGGCCGCGCGCACCTGCAGTTCGTACTGCGGCGCGCTTCCGATGCGCAGCTGGACTATGCGGTGAAGGCCTTCATGCTGCTGGCTTTCAACGCCTTCTCCTGGCTGGTGGCGCGCCGCATCCCGCTATTGGAGGTCGACTACACGGCCGAGCAAATGAGCTCGGACACCTCGCGCGTCTACCAGGTGCCGATCCGCTACGGCCAGCCCCACGTCGGCCTGTGGTTCGACGCGCGCTGGCTGGCGCTGCCGGTCGTGCAGTCACCGCAGAGCCTGCGCGAGTTCCTCGCCGGCTCGCCCGCCAACCTGATCGTGCGGTACCGCGACACCAGCAGCCTCACCGAGCGCATCCGCCGGCTGCTGCGCAAGCAGCTGGGCGCCGAGCTCCCCTCGCTGGAGGAAGTCGGCGAGGCGCTCGCTGTGACGCCGCAGACGCTGCGCCGGCGCCTGCGCGACGAGGGCCGCGGCTTCCAGCAGATCAAGGACGAGCTGCGGCGCGATGCCGCGATCGAGTACCTGCTGCACACGCCGCTGCCGCTGCTGGAGATCGCCAACCGCGTGGGCTTCTCGGAAGCCAGCACCTTCCATCGCGCCTTCAAGCAGTGGACGGGCGTGGCGCCCGGCGAGTACCGGCTGGCGCACGGGCCGGAGCGCTGAGCCTTGGGGCTGTTCGCATGGCCAACGGAGTGCGAATGGCGGATGGGAGTGAATGCCGAGTTTCGATGCGCAGGGGCGCGGAGCCGTGCGGTATGCCCTGGGCCGGACGACCTCACCGGCCCTCCGAGGTGCACGCAACCCTCGCACACCCCCAAGCCCGGCATGCGGTGCGGGCCGGGCGATCCCCTCTGCGGCGCCGAGGAGCGCAGCCTTTCGCGGATCAGGGCTCGCGACTGTTTGAGCGAAGCGAGTTCGAGCGAGACCCCGCGAAAGGCGAGCACCGCAGGGAAGCCCCGAAGGGGCCGCCGCAGTGGGGTCGACCGGCCCGCACCGCATGCCGGGCGCGCATCCAACGACGAGCGCTTCCCTACGGACTGAATCACGAACAAACACTTGGACGCTTTCGCCAAGCCCTTTGGCGCTTCCTGCCATGGGTCCGCGCCGCGACGCGACCTAAGCTTTGCCGCATCTTCCACAAGCCCGCGGCCCCATCGTGTATCTCACCCAAGGATTGCATCGCGCGCTGCAGCGCAAGCCCGACCAGACGGCGCTCACCCACGTCGCCGACACCGGCACGCGCCGCCATACGCACGCGCAACTGGCGGACGGCGTCGCCCGCCAGGCGGCCGCGCTGGCGAAGCGCGGTATCGCGCGTGGCGACCGCGTGGCGCTGCTCGCGCCCAACAGCGACCGCTTGGTCGGCGCCATCCTCGCCTGCTGGTGGCTGGGTGCCGTCGCCTGCCCGCTGAACATGCGCTGGAGCACGCCCGAGCTCGCCTACGCGCTGCAGGACAGCGAAGCCTCGCTGCTGCTCGCCGACGATGCGCTGGCCGCGCTCGCACCGGCCGGCGAAACCACGCTGCTTCGCCTGCCCGTGCTGGAAGAAGAAGGCGCTGCGCTGCCCACCTTGCCCGACACGCGCACCGGCGGCGACGCGCTCGCCGCCATCCTCTACACCGGCGGGACCACCGGCCGCTCCAAGGGCGTGATGCTGAGCCACGCCAACTTCTGGACCGCCTCGATGACCCGCGGCGCCGAGCTGAACAACGCGCCGGATTCGGTCTCGCTGCTGGTGGCGCCGCTGTTCCACGTCGCCGGCCTCGGCCGCCTGGTGGGCCAGCTCATCGTCGGCGGCAGCTGCGTGACGATGGCGCAGTTCCGCCCCGCCTCGGTGATCGACGCGGTCGAGGAGCACCGCATCGGCGACATCATCGTGGTGCCGAGCATGCTGCAGTCGCTGCTCGACGACCCCGCCTTCACGCCCGGCCGCGTGCAGAGCCTGACACGCATTGCCTTCGGTGCGGCCCCGATGCCACCGGACCTGCTGGACCGCGCGCTGGCCGCCTGGCCGCAGGCCGAGTTCTTCCAGGCCTACGGCCTCACCGAAACCGCGGGCGCCGTGTGCATCAACCTGCCGGCCAACCACCGGCCCGAGGCGCGCGCCCTGGGCCGGCTGAACTCCGTCGGCCGCGCCGGCCTGGGCGCCGAGATCATCGTCGCCAACGAGCACGGCCGCGAGCTGCCACGCGGCGAGGTGGGCGAGGTGCTGGCGCGCGGGCCGATGGTCATGCAGGGCTACTGGCGCAATCCCGAAGCGACGGCCGCCGCGCTGCGCGAGGGCTGGCTGCACACCGGCGATGCCGGCCGCATGCTGCCCGACGGGCATCTTTTCATCGTCGACCGCCTCAAGGACATGATCATCAGCGGCGGCGAGAACGTGTACTGCGCCGAGGTCGAGGCCGCGCTGCGCAGCCATCCCCAGGTCAGGCTGGCGGCGGTCGTCGGCGTGCCGGATGCGCGCTGGGGCGAGGCGGTGCATGCGGCGGTGGTGATGGCCGACGATGCCGCCGCCGATGCCAACGCGCTGCGCGCCTGGTGCCGCGAGCGCCTGGCCGGCTACAAGTGCCCGCGCGGCATCAGCTTTGTGCGCGAGCTGCCGATGTCGGCCGCCGGCAAGGTGCTGAAGAACGTGCTGCGCGAGCAGGTGCGCGCATGAGACGCACGGCCGCTCCGAAGGCGAATAGCACCGTAGCCGCAGGCGAAGGTACTCCACTTATTCTGCCGGTCGCCGGCGGAGACCGCCGCAACGTCTTCGGTCGCGTGCCCTTCATGCGGCTCCTGGACGCGCGTCGCGAGTTCGCCGAAGCGGGCCGCGCGCGCGTGGTGATCGACGAGCGGCCGGCGCTCGGCAACGTGATCGGCGCGGTGCATGGCGGCGTGCTGGTCACGCTGCTCGACGTGGTGATGGCCAGCGCGGCCGTGTCGGTGTTCGACTTCGCGCGCACCGCCGTCACGCTCGACCTCAACACCAGCTTCCTCGAACCGGGCCGCGGCCGGCTCAGCGCCGACGGCGAGGTGCTGCACCACGACGACAGCGTCGCCTGGTGCCGCGCCGCCGTCACCGATGTCGCCGGCCGCCTGATCGCGCAGGCCCAGGGATCCTTCCGTTACCTGCCGCTGCCGCAGGCTGCTTCCAACACACAGGAGACGACACCATGATGAAGATGCATCGCCGCGCGGCCCTGGCCGCACTGGCCGCCTGCGCGCTGGCCGCGCCGCTGGCGCAGGCCGCCGACCCTTACCCGAGCAAGCCGATCCAGCTCGTGCTGCCATTTCCGCCGGGCGGCTCCTTCGACCCGATCTTCCGCACGCTGGCCGAGGCCGCTTCCAAGGACCTGGGTCAGCCCATCGTGCTGATGCACAAGCCGGGCGCGGGCGGCGTCACCGGCACCGCATCGCTGGCGACCCTGCACGAGGCCGACGGCTACACGATCGCGGTGATGCACAACTCGGTGATCCGCGCACCGCTGGTGCAGAAGGTGACCTGGGACCCGCTCAAGGACTTCACCTACCTGATCGGGCTGGCCGGCCTCACCACCGGCATCGTGGTGGCCACCGACGCGCCCTGGAAGTCGCTGCCCGAGCTGCTGGCGGACGCCAGGAAACGGCCCGGCGCGATCAGCTGGGGCAACGTCGGCGCGATCAGCATCAACCGCATCTACGCCGAGCGGCTCGCCAAGCAGGCGGGCACCTCCTTCAACCTGGTGCCCTACAAGGGCGGCAGCGAGGCTTTCCAGGCGGTGATCGGCCGCCATCTCGATGTCTACGGCGACCCCGGCTTCGGGCCCCAGGTCCAGGGCGGCAAGGTGCGCCTGCTCGCCACCTTCACCACGGAGCGCCTGAAGCGCTACGACGCGCCGACCGTGAAGGAGCTGGGTCATGACATGGTGATCGAGTCGCCGGTGGGGCTGGTCGCGCCGAAGAACCTCGATCCGAAGATCGCCGCCAGGCTGCACGCGGCCTTCAGCAAGGCCGCGGCAGACCCGGCCTACCTCCAGCAGCTGGAGCTGTTCGACATGCAACCCAAGCTGATGACCGGCGAGAGCTATGCCGACTACGCCCGTGCGCAGTTCGAGCGCGAGCGGAAGATGCTGGCCGAGATCGGCTTCAAGCCGGAGTGAAGCTCATGGACTTCTCTGCCTTCGACTTCCAGAGCCGCCATGTGTTCGCCGCCGGCGGCTCCAGCGGCATCAACTTCGGCATCGCGCAGGCCTTCGCCCGTGCCGGCGCGCGCGTCACGGTGCTCAGCCGCTCGGCCGACAAGGTGGCCAGTGCGGCGCAGCAGCTCGAAACGCTGGGCACCGAAGCGCTCGGCATCCCGGCCGACGTGCGCCAGCCCGAGGCGCTGGAACGCGCCTTCGCGCAAGCCGCGCAGCGCTTCGGTCCCATCGACGTGCTGGTCTCGGGCGCCGCGGGCAACTTCCTCGCGAGCGCGCTCGACATGTCGCCCAACGCCTTCAAGACGGTGGTCGACATCGACCTGCTGGGCAGCTTCAACGTCGCGCGGCTGGCCCATGCGCACCTGCGCCAGCCCGGCGCCTGCGTGATCCAGATCTCGGCCGGGCAGGCCTTCATCCCCACGCCCTTCCAGGCGCACGTGTGCGCGGCCAAGGCAGGCGTGGACATGCTGACGCAGGTGCTGGCGCTGGAGTGGGGGCCGCAGGGCATCCGCATCAACTCCATCGTGCCCGGCCCCATCGCCGACACCGAGGGGCTGAAGCGCCTCGCGCCCACCGACGAGACGATGAAGGCGATGGCGCAACGCGTGCCGCTCAAGCGCCTGGGCCGGATCGAGGACATCAGCCGCATGGCGATGCTGCTGGCCAGCGACTGGGGCTCGTACATCACGGGTGCGGTGATTCCCGTGGATGGCGGGCTGGCCTTGACCGGGCCGCGAGACTTCACGGCCGCGGCGGCCGCGTCGAAGCGGGAGACGGCATGAGCCTTCACCTGGCCAGCACGCAGCGCGAGGAAGGCGACAAGCCGCGCAGCGGCCCGCAGCGCTACGTGCCCTTCTCGGAGCATCTGGGCCTGCGGGTCGAACGCACCGAAGGCGGTGAATCGCTGGTGTCGGTGGAACTGCGCCCCGAACTGCTGAACAACCACGACAGCGGCCACGGCGGCGTGTTGATGACCCTGCTCGACAGCGCGATGGCGCATGCCGCGCTTTCGCGCGTGGACTACGCGCGAGAAGTCGTCACCGTCGACATGCACATCGCCTTCATGCGGCCCACCAGCGGGCGGCTGCAGGCGCAAGGGCGCGCCACCGGCGGCGGGCGTTCGGTGTGCTTCTGCGAGGCCACCGTGATCGACGCCGGCGGCGAGGTGGCGGCGCGCGCCATGGGCACCTTCCGCTACCGCGAACCCACGTGAGCGTTTCGGCCAATCGTTTTGGACCGATCCGCGATTGTTGAATCCCGCGCGGCAGCCGAGACTTCTCTTCATCGTCACACATCTCATCCAGGAGCTTCCATGACACGTCAGCAGCGCCCCGTCCATGTGGTCGGCGTGGGCATGATCCCCTTCACCAAGCCCGGCGCGAGCGACCCGTACACCGTGATGGGCGCGCGCGCGGCGAAGCTCGCGCTCGACGATGCCGGCGTGGACTACGCGCTCGTGCAGCAGGCTTACGTGGGCTATGTCTACGGCGACTCCACGGCCGGGCAGGCGGCGATCTACGGCGTCGGCCTCACCGGCATCCCGGTCTTCAACCTCAACAACAACTGCTCCACCGGCTCGAGCGCGCTGTTCCTCGCGCGCCAGGCGGTCGAGAGCGGCGTGGTCGAATGCGCCATCGCGCTGGGCTTCGAGCAGATGCAGCCCGGCGCGCTCAAGGGCGCGTACGACGACCGGCCTTCGCCGATGGGGCGCTTCGCCGAGGTGATGACGCACAAGCAGGGCTTCGTCCCCGATGCGCCGCGCGCCGCGCAGTTCTTCGGCGGCGCCGGCCGCGACTACATGGCACAGCACGGCATCCGCCGCGACACCTTCGGGCGGATCTCGGTGAAGGCGCGCCAGCACGCCGCCCGCAATCCGCTGGCAGTATTCCGGCAGACGCTGACGCTGGACGAGGTGATGGCTGCGCCGCTGGTGTTCGATCCGCTCACGCGCTTCCAGTGCTGCCCGCCCACCTGCGGCGCGGCCGCGGCGATCGTGTGCTCGGCCGAGTTCGCGAAGAAGCATGGCCTGGACATGCGCGTCGTGATCGCGGCGCAGGCGATGACGACCGACACGCCCTCCACTTTCGAGAGCGGGGACATGCGCAAGCTGGTGGGCTACGACATGACCGCCGCCGCGGCGAAGCAGGTGTACGAAGCCGCCGGCATCGGCCCCGAGGAGCTGGACGTGGTGGAGCTGCACGACTGCTTCACCGCCAACGAGCTGATCACCTACGAGGCGCTGGGACTCACGCCCGAGGGCACGGCGGAGCGCTTCATCGTCGAGGGCGAGAACACCTATGGCGGCCGGGTGGTGACCAACCCCTCCGGCGGCTTGCTCTCCAAGGGCCATCCGCTCGGCGCCACAGGCCTGGCCCAATGCGCGGAGCTGGTGTGGCAGTTGCGCGGGCAGGCGGAGCAGCGCCAGGTAGAGGGAGCACGGCTCGCCTTGCAGCACAACCTGGGCCTCGGCGGCGCCTGCGTGGTCACGCTCTACCAGAGCCAGCGATGATCGATCGCCGCCACATCGGCCACACGCTGCCGCCTTTCCAGGTGCCGGTGGAAGCGGGCCGCCTGCGCTTCTTCGCCAAGGCCACCGGGCAGACCGATCCGGTCTACATCGACGAAGCCGCGGCGAGCGACGCGGGGCATCCGGGCCTGCCGGTGCCGCCCACCTTTCTCTTCTGCCTGGAGATGGAAGCGCCCAACCCGGCGGCGATTCGCGAGCTGCTGGGCATGGATTACCGCAGCCTGCTGCATGGCGAGCAGGGCTTCACGTACCACGCGATGGCCTATGCGGGCGACACGCTGCGCTACCGGCAGCGCATCGCGGACATCTACGACAAGAAGGGCGGCGCGCTCGAGTTCGTGGTGCGTGAGACCCGTGTGAGCAACCAGCGTGATGAGCTGGTGGCGGAGCTGCGCTGCGTGACGGTGGTGCGCAATGCATAGAAATGCTCACCGCCGCCTGGGGCGGGATCAGGCCGGCGGGGCGCGCTGCTCCGTTCGTGTCCCCCGTCGGCCACCCGCCGCCCTCGGCCCGCCCCCGCCCTCAACTCAAAGGCCTTCAGCAATGACGACAACCACCCTCCCCGCCTGGGACGTTCTGAAGCCAGGCGACACCCTCCCCCCGCTGGAACTGCCGCCCATCACCCGCCTCGCACTGGCGCTGTACTGCGGCGCCTCGGGCGACCACAACCCCATCCACGTAGACACGGACTTCGCCCAATCCGCCGGCATGCCCGACGTGTTCGCGCACGGCATGTTGTCGGCTGCCTGGCTGGGCCGGCTGCTGACGAACTGGGTCCCGCAGTCGGCGATCCGTTCGCTGGACATCCGGTTCGCCGCCATCACCCACGTGGGCGAGCGCATCACCTGCACCGGCAAGGTCCACGAGAAGTTCGAGCACGAGGGCCGGCGCTGTGTGCGGCTGCACATTGCCACGGCCAACCAGGACGGCATCACCAAGCTGAGCGGCGAGGCACTCGTCGCCTGGCACTGACACAGGACCAAGGAGAGACACCCATGAACCGCAAACTCGAGAACAAGGTCGCCATCGTCTCCGGCTCCGGCCGCGGCATCGGACGCGAGATCGCGCTCAAGCTGGCGAGCGAAGGGGCCCGCGTCGTCATCAACGACCTCGACGCCGAGCCGGCCGCGCAAACCGTTGCCGAGATCGTGGCCGCGGGCGGCAGCGCCATCGCCTGCGCCGGCAGCGTGACGGACGGCGGCTTTGCCGACCGCTTCGTGCAAGCGGCTGTCGACGCTTACGGCGGCCTGGACATCATCGTCAACAACGCCGGCTACACCTGGGACAGCGTGGTGCAGAAGATGAGCGACGAGCAGTGGGAGGCCATGCTCGCCGTGCACCTCACCGCGCCCTTCCGCATCCTGCGCGCGGCGTCCAACTTCATCCGCGATGCCGCCAAGCGCGAGGCCGACGAAGGCCGCGAGGTGTTCCGCAAGGTGGTCAACATCTCGTCCACCTCCGGGGTCTACGGCAACGCGGGCCAGGCCAACTACGCGGCGGCCAAGGCCGGCATCAACGGCCTGACGAAGGCGATGGCCAAGGAATGGGGCCGCTACAAGGTCAACGTCAACAGCGTCGCCTTCGGGCTGATCAAGACCCGGCTGACCGAAGCGGACGCCAGCGCCGGCGCCAGCATCGACATCGAAGGCCGGCAGATCAAGGTGGGCGTCAACCCGCAGATCCTGAAGAACGCCGAGGCGCTGATTCCGCTGGGCCGCGGCGGCACGCCGGAAGAAGCGGCCGGGGCCGTGTACATGTTCTGCATCCCGGAGTCGAACTACGTCAGCGGACAGGTGCTGGTCTGCGGAGGCGGCCGGCCGTGAACGCCAGCCGGCCGTGGATGACCGAGGAGCTGCAGATGCTGCGCGACAGCGCGCGCCGCTTCTTCGAGCGCGAATGCGCGCCCCACGAGATGCGCTGGCGCGCGCAGCAGCACGCCGACCGCGACATCTGGACGAAGGCCGGCCGGGCCGGCCTGCTGTGCGCAAGCATCCCCGAGGCATACGGCGGCGGCGGCGGCAGCTTCCTGCACGAGGCGGTGATCTGCGAGGAGCAGATGCGCGCCATGGCGCAGGGCTTCAGCAACAACGTACACAGCGGCATCGTCGCCCACTACCTGCTGGCCTACGGCACCGAAGAACAGAAGCGCCGCTGGCTGCCGCGCATGGCCACCGGCGAGCTGGTGGCGGCCATCGCGATGACCGAGCCCGGCGCCGGCACCGACCTGCAGCGCATCAAGACGCAGGCGCGGCGCGATGGCGGCCAGTGGCGCATCAGCGGCAGCAAGACCTTCATCACCAACGGGATGCACGCCGGCCTGGTCTGCGTCGCCGCGAAGACGGATGTGCAAGGCGGCGCCAAGGGCATTTCGCTGCTGATGGTGGAGACCGAAGGCACGGCGGGCTTTCGCCGGGGGCCGCTGCTGGACAAGATGGGCCAGAAGACGCTGGACACCACCGAGCTCTTCTTCGACGACGTGCGCGTACCCGCCGAGAACCTGCTGGGCGGCGAGGAAGGCGGCGGCTTCGCGCAGCTCATGAACCAGCTGCCGCGCGAGCGCATGCTCATCGCCGTCGGCACGGTGGCGAGCATGCAGCGCGCGATCGACGACACGCTCGAGTACGTGCGCGACCGCCAGGTGTTCGGCCAGCCCCTGCTGAAGATGCAGAACACCCGCTTCAAGCTGGCCGAGTGCGAGACGCAGGCGCAGGTGGCGCGCGCCTTCGTGGACGACTGCATCGCGCGCCTGATGCGCGGCGAGCTCGACGTGCCGACCGCCGCGATGGCCAAGTGGTGGACCACCGACGCCTGCTGCCGCATCGTCGACGAATGCCTGCAGCTGCACGGCGGCTACGGCTTCATGAACGAGTACCCGATCGCGCGGCTCTACGCCGACATGCGCGTGGGCCGCATCTACGGCGGCGCCAACGAGGTGATGAAGGAACTCATCGCCCGGGCCATGGAGAAGCAATGATGGTGAGCGCCGCACGGCCGCCCGAAGGCGCGAAGGCCCCCCTGGGGGGCAGCGACCCACACGCAGTGGGGGAGCGTGGGGGCACTGTTCCCGAACGTCCGCATTTCCGCTTCTGGCCCAAGGGCGTCGCGCGCGAGCTGGTCGTGCCGCAGACGACGCTGCCGGAGGTCCTCGAGCTCGCGGCGCGGCGCTATCCGGACAAGGCGGCGATCGTCTACTGCGGCAGCGTCGTCCGCTATGCCGAGCTCCAGCGCCACGTGGCCGCGATGTCGGCCTGGCTGCGCGACGCGCTCGCGCTGCGGCGCGGCGACCGCGTGCTGGTGGCGAGCCAGAACTGCCCGCAGTTCGTGATCGCCTGCTACGCCATCCTGCGCGCGGGCGGCGTGGTGGTGCCGGTCAATCCCATGAGCAAGGCCCAGGAGGTGCGCTACTACGCCGAGAACAGCGGCGCGCGCATCGCCTTCGTGGCGCAGGAGCTGCTGGAGCACTTCGAGGCGGGCCTGTTCGACCGGATCGTCGTCCACGCGTACAGCGAGGCCGTGGGCGACAGCGCCGGCGACGAGATCCCGGACTGGGTGCTTGCACCGCTGCGTCCGATCTCGCGCGCGGACTGCACCGGCTGGGACAACGTGCCGGCAGCCGGCGATGGCATCGATGCGGAGGTTCGCCCGGCGGACCTCGCCATCCTTCCCTACACCTCCGGCACCACCGGCCACCCCAAGGGCTGCATGCACACGCACCAGACGGTGATCGCCTCGCTGGCGGCCTCGCACATCTGGAAGGGCCTGCATTGCGAGACGGTGGTGCTCGCGGTCGCACCGCTGTTCCACATGCTCGGCTTGCAGAACGGCATGAACATGCCGATCTTCCTGGGCGGCACCTCGGTGATGCTGCCGCGCTGGAATCCGGCCGTGGCAGCGCGCCTCATCGAGCGCCACCGCGTGACCGCGTGGACGGCCCCGCCGGCGATGATCCTGGACTTCTTCGCGGAGCCCGAGGTGGCGCAGCGCGACATCTCCAGCCTGACCCTGCTCTCCGGCGGCGCCGCGGCGATGCCGGAAGCGGTGGCAACGATGATGCAGCAGCGCTGGGGCATCACCTACAACGAAGGCTACGGCCTGACGGAGACCGCCTCATTCCTGCAGGCCAATCCGCTTGCGCGCGGCAAGCGCCAGTGCCTGGGCATCCCGGCGCAAGGGGTGGACACCCGCATCGTGGACCCGGAGACGCTGCAGGAGCTTGCGCAGGGCGAGGTGGGCGAGCTGGTCACCCATGCGCCGCAAAACACCGTCGGCTACTGGCGCAACCCGCAGGCCGACCGCGAGGCCTTCTTCGAGCTGGAGGGCAAGCGCTTCTTCCGCACCGGCGACCTCGCCTACATGGACGAGGAAGGCTACTTCTTCATGCGCGACCGCCTCAAGCGAATGCTCAACACCTCGGGCTACAAGGTCTGGCCGGCCGAGGTGGAGAACATGCTGTACGAGCACCCGGCCATCCACGAGGCCTGCATCATCGGCGTGCCCGACGCACGACAGGGCGAGGCGGTGAAGGCGATCGTCTCGCTCAAGCCGGGCTTGCGCGGCGAGGTGCAGGCCCAGGACATCGTCGATTGGGCGCGCGGCCGCATGGCGGTCTACAAGGCGCCCCGCTTCGTGGAATTCATGGACGCCCTGCCCAAGTCGGGCACCGGCAAGATCCTCTGGCGCGAGCTGCAGGAGCAGCATCGCGCTGCTGCACGGAAGGAATCCTAATGATTGAGACCCCGGTTCGCTACGAACGCCGCGGCACCACGGCCGTCGTCACCCTCGACGACCCCGCCACCCGCAACTCGCTCACCCCCGCCCTGAAGGAGGGCCTGGCGGCCGCCATCGCACGGGTCAAGTCGGACAGCGGCGTGCGCGCGGTGGTGATCGCCGGCGCCAACGGCGCCTTCTGCGCGGGCGGCGACCTGCGCGGCATCGCCGCCGCCGGCGCACTCGAAAGCGACGGCTTGCGCGCCCGCATGCACGGCGCGAACGCGATCTTCCGCGAGCTGCTGTCCCTGGATCGCCCCGTGATCGCCGCGGTGGACGGTGCGGCCTACGGTGCCGGCTTCAGCCTGGCGCTGGCGGCGGACTTCGTGCTGGTGACGCCGCGTGCCCGCTTCTGCATGGTCTTCATGCGCGTCGGGGTCATCCCGGACTGCGGCGCCACCTACACGCTGCCACGCATCGTCGGCGCGCAGCGCGCCCGCGAGCTGTTCCTCTCGGCCAGGGAAGTGGACGCACGGGAGGCGCTGGCGCTCGGCATCGCCATGGAGCAGCACGAGCAGGCCGCGCTGCTGCCGCGCGCGCTGGCCCTGGCGGACAGCTTTGCCGGCGCCTCGCCGCTGGCCGTGGGCCTGGTCAAGCGCATCGCGCTCGACGCGGGCGCCATGGAAGCCGCCTTCGCGGCCGAGGCCGACGGCCAGGCGCTGTGCTTCCAGACCACGCTGCACCGCAAGGCGCTGCAGCGGTTCTTCGACAAGGAGCCGCCGGCCTTCCAGTGGCCGGCGCACACGGACAAGGAGTGAAAGCATGAACAGGATGGTGGAGAACAAGGTGGTTGTCGTCACCGGTGCCGGCGGCGGCATCGGCCGCGACATGGCGCTGGCCATGGCGCGCGAAGGCGCGAAGGTGGTGGTCAACGACATCGGCGCCTCGGTCGGCGGCGAAGGCAAGGACGAAGGCCCGGCGCAGGCCGTGGTGCGCGAGATCGAGGCCTTCGGCGGGCAGGCCGTGGCCAGCACCGACAGCGTGTCGGAGCAGGCTTCCGCGGCGCGCATCGTCGGCACAGCGCTGGAGGCCTTCGGCCGCCTCGACGTCGTCGTCAACAACGCCGGCATCCTGCGCGACCGCTTCTTCCACAAGATGAGCGCCGACGAGTGGGACGCCGTCATCAAGGTGCACCTGTACGGCACGTTCTACGTGAGCCGAGCCGCCGCCCCGCATTTCAAGGAGCAGGAAGGCGGCTGCTTCGTACACATGACCTCCACCTCCGGCCTGATCGGCAACTTCGGCCAGGCCAACTACAGCGCGGCGAAGCTCGGCATTGCCGCGCTGTCCAAGTCCATCGCGCTCGACATGCAGAAGTTCAACGTGCGCTCCAACTGCATCTCGCCCTTTGCCTGGAGCCGGATGATCGGCTCCATCCCGACCGAGACGCCCGAGGAGCAGGCGCGCGTCGACCGCCTGAAGCAGATGACGCCCGCCAAGATCGCGCCGCTGGCCGTGTGCCTGGCCAGCGATGCCGCGAAGGACGTCAACGGCCAGATCTTCGCGGTGCGCAACAACGAGATCTTCCTCATGAGCCAGCCGCGGCCGGTGCGCTCGGTACACCGCAGCGAGGGCTGGAGCCCGCAGACCGTGGCCAGCCATGCGCTGCCCGCCTTGAAGGCGAGCTTTCACGAGCTCGAACGTTCCGGCGACGTGTTCAGCTGGGACCCGATCTGAGGACGCCCATGACGACGCATACCATCGAGGAAGGCGCCACCGGCGTGCAGGCCTTCCACCAGCGCGAGCTGGACGCCGGCCGCCTCCTGCTGCAGTGCTGCGGCGCCTGCAGCCGCCACGTGTACTACCCGCGCGAGGGCTGCCCGCACTGCGGCAGTACCGCGCTGGAGTGGAAAAGCTTCAACGGCCTCGGCACCGTGCATGCCGTGACGACCGTGCGGCGCAAGCCCGCCGACGGAGGCGATCTCAACGTCAGCCTGATCGATCTCGACGAAGGCGTGCGGCTCATGAGCCGCGTGGACAACCTGGCGCCCCAGGCGGTGCGCATCGGGCAGCGCGTGCAGGCGCGGGTGCAGGTGAAGGACGGCCGCGGGCTGGTGCTGTTCGATGCGATCGAAGGAGGCGCCGCATGAGGACCAGTCTGGGCGCCCTGCGCGGCAGCGCCGCGATCGCCGGCGTCGCCACCTTCGGCTGCGGCGAGACGCCCGGCTTCACCGACATGGAACTGCTGGCGCGCTCGGCGCACGCCGCCGTGGCCGACGCAGGGCTGACGATGCAGGACATCGACGGCCTGTGCACCGCCAGCGCCGCCGCCGCGATGTGGGCCCTGCCGGTGGTCGAGTACCTGGGCCTCAACCCGCGCTACATCGACGGCACCATGCTCGGCGGCAGCAGCTTCATCGCGCACCTGCTGCCCGCGATGCATGCCATCCGCTCCGGCCAGTGCAGCGCGGTGCTGGTCTGCTACGGCAGCGCGCAGCGCAGCGCCGCCTTCGGCCGGCGCGAGATCGTGGCGGCGCGCCGCTTTCTCGATCCGCAGCCCTACGAGCATCCCTACGAGCCGATGCTGCCGGTGTCGGCCTACGCACTGGCTGCCTCGCGCCACATGCACGAGTTCGGCACCACGCGCGAGCAGCTCGCCGACGTGGCGGTGGCGGCGCGCGCATGGGCGCGGCTCAATCCGGAAGCCTTCATGCGCGAGGCGCTCACGCGCGAGCAGGTACTGGCCTCGCGCATGGTGTCGGACCCGCTGACCGTGCGCGACTGCTGCCTGGTCACCGACGGCGGCGGCGCATACGTGCTGGTGAGCGCCGAGCGCGCGCGGGACCTGCCGAGGAAGCCGGTCTACGTGCTGGGCAACGCGACGGCGGTGTGGAACCGGCAGATCTCGGCGATGAAGGATCTCAGCGTCACGGCGGCCAGCCAGTCGGGACGCGAGGCCTTCGCGATGGCGGGGCTGACGCCCAAGGACATCGACGTGGTGCAGCTCTACGACGCCTTCACCATCAACACGCTGCTGTTCCTGGAAGACCTGGGCTTCTGCCCCAAGGGCGAGGGCGGCCGCTTCGTGGCCGACGGCGCCATCGCGCCCGGCGGGCGCCTGCCGGTCAACACCAACGGCGGTGGACTGTCGTGCGTACATCCCGGCATGTACGGCATCTTCGCGCTCATCGAGGCCGTGCGGCAGCTGCGCGGCGACTGCGGCGAGCGGCAGGTGAAGAACGCGCGCACCGCCATCGCGCACGGCAACGGCGGCATGTTGTCCAGCCAGGCCAGCGCCATTCTCGGCACTGCCGACGCCCTTTGAGGAACCGACCATGATCCGCGACCCCGAAACCCTCGACGCCCTGCTCGACGCCGTCAACCGCTTCGTGCGCGAGCGCCTGGTGCCGGCCGAAGCGCAGGTGGCCGAGACCGACGAGATTCCCGACGACATCGTGCGCGGGCTGAAGGAGCTGGGCCTCTTCGGCCTGACCGTGCCCGAGGCCTACGGCGGCCTGGGCGTGACGATGGAAGAGGAGGTGATGGTGATGCTGGCCATGGGCCAGACCTCGCCCTGCTTCCGTTCGCTCTTCGGCACCACGGTGGGCATCGGCTCGCAGGGCATCCTCTTCGACGGCACCGAGGCGCAGAAGAAGAAGTACCTGCCGCGGCTGGCGACGGGCGAGCTGATCGCCTCCTTCGCGCTGACCGAGCCCGAGGCCGGCTCCGATGCGGCCTCGCTGCGCACCACCGCCATCCGCGAGGGCGACCACTACATCGTCAACGGCACCAAGCGCTTCATCACCAACGCGCCGCATGCCGGCATCTTCACGCTGATGGCGCGGACCGACCCCGAGGACAAGGGCGCCGGCGGCGTCTCGGCCTTCATCGTGGAGGCGGACACGCAGGGCATCGCCATCGGGAAGAAGGACCGCAAGATGGGCCAGCGCGGCGCCCACACGGCGGATGTGATCTTCGAGAACTGCAAGGTGCCCGCTGCACAGCTGATCGGCGGCCGCGAGGGCCAGGGCTTCAAGACGGCGATGAAGGTGCTGGAGAAGGGCCGCATCCACATCGCCGCCATCTGCGTCGGCGTGGCCGAGCGCATGCTGCGCGATGCGTTGAACTACGCGGTGGAGCGCAGGCAGTTCGGCCAGCCCGTCGCCGAGTTCCAGCTGGTGCAGGCGATGCTGGCCGACAGCCAGGCGGAGATCTACGCCGCCCGCTGCATGGTGATCGATGCGGCGCGCCGGCGCGACGAGGGCCGCGAGGTGTCGACGGAAGCATCGTGCTGCAAGCTGTTCGCCTCCGAGATGTGCGGCCGCGTGGCGGACCGCGCGGTGCAGATCTTCGGCGGCGCGGGCTACATCGCCGACTACGGCATCGAGCGCTTCTACCGTGACGTGCGCCTGTTCCGGCTGTACGAGGGCACGACGCAGATCCAGCAGATCGTGATCGCCCGCAACCTCGTGCGCGAAGCGATGCGTTGAGTTTTTCCCACCATCAAGAGGAGACAAGCCCATGAAGAAGACATCGATGATGCGCAGGCTCTGCGTGGCCGCCGGCCTGGCGGCGCTGCTGGCCGCACCGGCCGCGGCGCAAGCCCCCTACCCGAGCCAGCCACTGAAGCTGATCGTGCCCTACCCCGCCGGCGGCGCCACCGACACCCTGGCGCGCACGATCGGGCAGAAGCTGCAGGAAGCCTGGGGCCAGACCGCGCTGGTGGAGAACCGGCCCGGTGCCGGCGGCACCATCGGCAACGGCTTCGTCGCCAAGGCGCCGGCCGACGGCCACACCGTGCTGATCGGCATCACGGCGTTGATCCAGCAGCAGTCGCTGATGGAGAAGCTGCCCTACGATCCGCTGAAGGACCTGGTGCCCGTCACCATGATCGCGCGCAGCCCGAGCATGCTGGCCGTGCCGCTCGACTCCCCCGCGAAGGACCTGAAGAGTTTCATCGCGATGGTGAAGGCCAGTCCCGGCAAATACAACTTCGGCAGCTACGGCGCCGGGACCTCCTCGCACATCCAGGGCGCGCTCTTGAACATGCAGGCCGGCATCGACCTGGTCCACGTGCCCTTCCAGGGCGCCGCGCCACTGGTCACCAACCTGGTCGGCGGGCAGCTGGCGTCGGCCTTCATCGACAGTGCCAGCGCCCGGCCGCACCTCAAGTCCATGCGACCGCTGGCGGTGACCGGCACGCAGCGCATGCCCGGGCTGCCCGACGTGCCCACCTTCGCCGAGCTGGGCTACCAGTCCTTCGATCCCTACGGCTGGTTCGGCGTGTTCCTGCCGGCAGCGACGCCGGCGCCGGTGGTGCAGAAGCTGTCGGACGAGATCGACCGCATCCTGCGCCTGCCGGAGGTCACGGCCAAGATCGAGGCACTGGGCCTGCAGGTGGGGGGCGGGAAGCCGGAAGAGTTCCAGAAAGTGGTGCGTACGGATGCGGCGATCTACGCCCGGATCATCAAGGACGCGAACATTCGGCTCGCGCCTTGATCATTGCCCAGACCGCGGCCGAGATGATGGGGGTGCCGCTGGAGCGGGTCGTGGTGCGGCTGGGCGACTCGAGCTTCCCGGTCTCGGCGGGATCGGGCGGCCAGTGGGGCGCCAACAGCTCGACGGCCGGCGTCTATGCGGCCTGCGTCAAGCTGCGCGAGGCCGTCGCGCAGAAGCTCGGTCTTGCGCCGGGCGATGCCAGCTTCTCGGACGGCATGGTGCGTGCCGGGAATCGCGCGGTCTCGCTCGCGGAAGCGGCGCGCAGCGGCGAGCTCGTGGCCGAAGACGCCATCGAGTTTGGTGACCTCGGCAAGAAGTACCAGCAGTCGACCTTCGGCGCGCACTTCGTCGAAGTCGGCGTGGATGCCCTGACCGGCGAAATCCGCGTGCGGCGCATGCGAATGCGATCTACAACGCCACCGGGGTGCGGGTGCGCGACTATCCGATCACGCTGGACAAGCTGCTGGAGCGCTTGCCTGCTTCGGCGTGATCGAACGTTGCCGTTGCCGCAGGGCGTTGATGCACGGGGGCCGACGAAGCGGTGCGGGTGCGCTAGCGGCGGTGATGCAAGGTCTGCGCGCCGCGGAAGGCGGTCCGCGGTCCGGGCTCATACTGGGGCGGTCGCCGCTTCGCGCCGACTCCGCTGCGGTGCTCGTCTGGGGGCGGCGCCGCGGAACTCGCTACGCGCTCCTTCGGCGCGCTTCGCTCAAACAGCCGCGGCGAGTCAGATCACGAAGCGCGCCTGTCCTTCGGCAGGCGCGCCCGCCCCCAGACTGCGCTCCTCGCCGCCCCAGAAATCGCCCGGCCCGCAGACCACCTTCCGCGGAGGAGACGGTGGGGTTGATCTGAATACCGGGGCCCCGGTCCTCCGCGCCCAGCGCTTGGGTGTTTGGATGTTTGGATGTTTGGGGATACCGGCACAACGTATCCCGCAAAGGTGCTCGCGGGTCCGCTGCGGCGCGCCTCTGTGGCGCCGAGGAGCGGAGTGTCGCCGGCCGCACGCCTGCCGAAGGACAGGCGTGCTTCGTGATCTGACTTGCCGCAGCTGTTTGAGCGTAGTGAACGAAGTGAACGGAGAGAGTTCTGCGGCAGGCCGGCGACGCGAGCACCGCAGGGGAGTCGGCGCGAAGCGACGACCGCCACAGTGGCGCGCCGCAGCGGACCCGCGGGCGCCTTTGCAGCGCGCAGGCCCATGAGCGCTCCTAGATCTTTTTGACCAAGAGTTGGTACCAGTCACTCAGCAGCGATGCCCGCACGGTGGGCCAGCGCCCGGTAGCGCGAGATCTCCGACTCCATCAGGCTGCGAAACGGCGCCGCGCCGATCATCACGGGCTCCATGCCTTGCGCACGGAACTGGTCCTGCAGTGCCTTGTCTGCCATTGCAGCACCGACCGCAGCCGTGAGCTTCTGCAGCACCGGCGCCGGCGTGCCCGCAGGCGCGGCCAGCCCGTACCAGGCATCGAAGGTGGCGTCCGGCAGCTTGAGCTCGGTCATCGTCGGCACCTCCGGCAGCATGCTGGAACGCGTCGTGCCCACGATGGCCAGGGCGCGCAGCTTGCCGGCGCGCACGTGCGGCGCGACCGTGGCCACGGTGTCGATGCCCATCTCGATCTCGCCGCCGATCAGGGCGACCGCGCTCTGGCTACTCCCCTTGTAGGGCACGTCCTGGAGCTTCACGCCGGCTGCCATCGCGAACAGCTCGCCGGCCAGGTGCGGGCCGGAGCCGCTGCCGAAGGTGGCGTAGCGGATGCCTTGGGGTTTGGCTTTGGCGGCAGCGGCCAGCTCCACCACGCTGCGCCAGGGCGAGTTGGCGTTGACCACCAGCACCAGCGGCGCCTTGGCGATGATTGCCACAGGCGCCAAGTCTTTCAACGGGTCGTAGGGCAGGCGGGCGCGCAGCGCCGCATTCACGCTGTAGGTGGACGAGCCCGAGACCAGCAGTGTGTAGCCGTCCGGCGCCGCCTTGGCCACTGCGTCGGCACCGATGAGGGTGGCCGCGCCGGGCTTGTTGTCGATCACCACCGGCTGGGCCAGCCGCTCGGCCAGCTTCTGGCCCAGGCCGCGCGCCACGATGTCGGTGCCGCCGCCGGGCGGGAAAGGGACGACCAGCTTGACGGCCTTGGCTGGCCATGCGTCGTTGGCCTGTGCGAGGCAGGCCGCCGAGAGGAGGGCGACGGCGGCAAGGGCGTGGGCAAAGGGCTTCATGCGGAGGGTGGCTTTCAGGTGCGGGGAGCGGTGGGAGCGGTGGAGGAAGCGGCATGCCACGGCGTGTTCGCCGCTGCGTCGCCGAGGTCCCAGTAGAGACCGGCCATGATCTGCAGCCCTTCGCGGGCCAGCGGCGCCAGCAGGTGTTCGTTGGGCGCATGCTGTGCGCAGGCCGGGTACGAGTGCGGCACCCACAGCGTGGGCAGGCCCAGCAGGTCGGCGAAGACGTCGTTGGGCAGCGAGCCGGCCAGGTTCGGCAGCAGGTCGGGGCGCTGGCCGGTGCTGGCCTCGATGGAACTTTGGGCCCAGCCGACCCAGGGGTTGGCCAGGTCCAGACGTGTCGCCGCGCCTTCGAGCGTGACCTGGACCTCGACCTGCTCGAATCCGTGCGAATCGAGGTGCGCGCGCACGATCGCCGCGAGATCGCGCCACGGCGTGCCCACCACGAAGCGCAACTGGCAATGCGCCACCGCCTCGCCCGGTATCGCATTGACCGGGCGTTGCGGCGAGCCCGCGCCGAGGGCGAGCACCTCGATCGTGTTCCAGGCCATCAGGCGCTCGGCAGGGCTCAGCCCGGGCTCGCCCCAGCCGGCATCCAGCGCGGGGTCGTCGGCGCCGCCGCCGATCGCGATGTCGGCCAGGGCCTCGCGCACCGAAGGCGGGATGCCCTGTGGCCGAAGCGCTCTCACCAGGATGCGGCCCTTCGCATCCACCAGCGTCGCGACCGCATGGCTCAGCACCGTGGCCGGGTTCGCGAGCACGCCACCCCAGTTGCCCGAGTGATAGCCGCGCGGCCGCGCGCGCAGCCGCAGACTGAAGTTGACCGCGCCGCGCGAGCCGAGAAAGAGGGTGGGCCGCTGCGCACTCACGCGCGGCCCGTCGCAGGCGATCAGCAGGTCGGCGCGCAGTTTGCCGGCCTGTTGCACGCAGACCTCGTGCAGGCCGGGCGATGCCGCTTCCTCGCCCATCTCGAGCAGCAGCGTCACGTTGTAGCCGAGCCGGCCGCCGCGGGCGCGGATCACCTCTGCCATCGCGCCGAGGTTGATGCTGTGTTGCCCCTTGTTGTCGGCGGTGCCGCGGCCGTACCAGCGCTCGCCCTCGACCGTGAGCGTCCAGGGCGCGAGCCCCTCGCGCCACTGCGCATCCTGGCCGCTCACCACGTCGCCGTGGCCATAGCTCAGCACCGTGGGAAGCCCGGCGCCTTCGACGCGGCGCGCGATCAGGAAAGGGCCGCCGCCGGGCACCGGGTTGTCGATCACCTCGCACTCGAAGCCGAGCTGCGTGAGCGCCGGGCTCATTTCCTCGCGCAGGTAGGCGCCGAGCGCCGGCGGTGCGGTGCCGGTGTCGCTCTCGGTCCGGAAGGCGACGCGCCGCTGCAGGTCGGCGAGGAAGCGGCCGTCGTCGAAATAGGAGGCAGCCGCGGAGAGGCAGTCGTGGCGTTGCATGGGGGTCTTGTGTTCGGGTGATGACAGGGTTGCAAGTAAAAGGCCAGATCGTCGTTGCGGGAACCACCGATTTCGCAAGCTACCATTGCCTTCAAGGCAACGCTGGCACCGCACCCCATGGCCACCTCCATCCTCAGCATCCCGATGCGCTATTTCATGGAAGTGGCGACCCGCGGTTCGGTCAGCCAGGCGGCGGCGCGGCTCTATGTCGCTCCCTCGGCGGTCAGCCGGCAGATCGCCAAGCTGGAGGACTCGCTCCAGACCCCGCTGTTCGAGCGCAAGGCGCGCGGCATGACGTTGACCCAGGCCGGCGAACGCCTGGCCGCGCATCTGCGCACGACGCAGGTGGACACCGAGCAGGTGATCGAGCAGGTGCGCGGCATCGGCGGCCGCGAGGCGGGCCGCGTGCGCGTGGCCTGCACCGAGGGCTTTGCGGTGGGCTTCATGCCGGAGGTGATGCGCAACTTCCGCGCGGCGCATGCGCAAAGCCGCATGCAACTGCACGTCGGCGCGCCGGACGAAGTCAGCGCGCTGCTGGCCCGTGGCGATGCCGACATCGCGCTCAAGTACGCGGTCGCGCCCGAGCCGGGCTGCCGCATCGAGCATTCGGCGCCGGCGCCGGTGTTCGCGCTGATGGCGCCCGACCATCCGCTGGCGCGGCGGCGCGCGGTCAGCGTGGCCGAGGTGGTGCGCTATCCGCTGGCCGTGGGCAGCCGCGGCGTCACTGCGCGCCAGCTCTTCGACCTGAGTTGCAGCGTGCAGGGGCTCGGCTATGAACCCGCCTTCGTCAGCAATTTTTCTTCGGTGCTGCTGCCGCTGGTGCGCACGCCCGAGATCGTGCTGGCGGGGCTGCTGACGGCCGTGCACCTGATCGAGAACGGCACGCTGGTCGCGCGGCCCTTCGTGGAAGCGCAGATGCAGCAGCGCCGCCTGCAGGTGCTGTCGCTCGAGGGGCGCACGCTGTCGCCGCTGGCGCGTGCGCTGGTGCAGCAGCTGGTCGCCGCCATCGGCAGCGGGGGCAAGCGCAGGCTGGGACGTGCCCGCGCGTCCCACGCCTCGCGCGGCTGAGCCATCTGTGAGCGATCACCCCCAGCAGCGGGAGCGGGGATCAGGAACTTCAGCCGCGCGGTAGGCGACCTGAACTGCTCGAAGGTAGGGGCAGCAAATATCGGTGCGGCTTTTGTCGGCGTGCTCACTCGGCATGCCGGAAGGGGCTGCGCTCCCCCAGGTGGTCGAGGTAGTTCGCGATGCCTTCGTCCTCGCGCTCGAGAAAGCGCTCCACCGCGTCGGCGAAGGCAGGATGGGCCAGCCAGTGCGCGCTGGTGGTCTTCGCCGGCATCAGCGCGCGCGCCATCTTGTGCTCGCCCTGTGCGCCGCCCTCGAAGCGCTGCACGCCGTGCTCGATGCACCAGGCGAGCGGCTGGTAGTAGCAGGCCTCGAAGTGCAGGCAGTCCACGCGCTCGAGCGCGCCCCAGTAACGGCCGTAGGCGACCGAGGCATCGGCGGACAGCGCGATCAGGCTGCTGGCGATGGGCTTGCCGCCGCGCTCCGCGATGAACAGCAGCCAGGCCTCGGGCAGGTCCTCGGCCATGCGGCCGAAGAACTCGGGCTTCAGGTAGGGCGGGTTGCCGTGCTCGCGGTAGGTGCGGGCATAGCAGCGGTAGAAGAAGTCCCAGTCGGCTTCGCGGATGTCGGCACCGCGCAACCAGCGGAAGCGCACGCCGGCGTCGTGCACCTTGCGGCGTTCCTGGCGGATCTTCTTGCGTTTGTCGTGGGAGAGGCTGGCCAGGAAAGCCTCGAAGTCCTTCCATTCCCCGTTCTTCCAGTGGAATTGCACCGTGTGTCGAAGCATGAGGCCAGCATCGGCGCAGGCCTCGATGTCCTCGTCGGCGCCGAAGAGCAGGTGCAGCGACGACAGCTCTTCTTCCTTGCACCAGGCGACCAGCGCCTGCACCAGCAAGGCGCGGCTGGCGGCGTCCCGCGCCAGCAGGCGCGTCCCCGGCACCGGGGTGAAGGGCACCGCCACCACGGCCTTCGGGTAGTAGGCCAGCCCATGCTGCTGGTAGGCGTTGGCCCAGGCCCAGTCGAACACGTACTCGCCGTAGGAGTGGCCCTTGAGGTACATCGGGCAGGCCGCCATCAGCTCGCGGCCGCGCCAAAGCGTGAGGAAGCGCGGCGCCCAGCCGCTCTGGGGCGAGGCGCTGTCGCTCTGCTCCATGGCGTCCAGGTAGGCATGGCGCATGAAGGGGGAGGGCGCGGCCTGCGCGGCCAGCAGGCTGTCCCAGGCGGCGGCGTCGATCTCGGAGGCGGCGCCGTGGATGCGGACGACGGGGTCGGTCAAGGGCGTGCGTTCCGTCAGCGGCTGCGGGGGCCGGTGGTCTCGGCAATGTAGATGCCGCCCAGCACCAGGGCCAGCGCCACCGCGTGGTAGGCCGACAGCGGCTCGCCGAGCACGAGCACCGCCAGCAGCGGCCCGAAGATCGGCACCAGGTTGAGGAAGACGCCCGCCCGGGCCGGGCCGATCAGGCCCACCGCATGGATGAAGGTGACCTGCGAGATGAAGGAGGGCAGCAGCCCGACGAACAGGATCAGCGCCCAGCCCTTGGGCGTGGGGACGAAGAAGTCGCCCATGGCGATTTCCGCCGCGAGCAGCGGCACCGACACTAGGCAGGCGACCGCCGCGGTCGCCGCGAAGAAGACGATGGCCGGCACGTCCGGCCGGCGTCGCAGGCCCAGCGCATAGGCGGCATAGAGCAGGCTGGCCGCGATCATCCAGACGTCGCCGATGTTGAAGCCCAGTGCCGCCAGCTGCGCCGGATGCCCGCTCGAGGCCACCACCACGATGCCCGCGAGCGTGATCGCCACGCCCAGCAGCTGCAGCCCGCCGATGCGCGTGCGGAAGAAGAGCAGGCTGCCGAGCAGCACCAGCACCGGAATGGTGCCCTGGATGATCGCGATGTTGATGGCCGTCGTGTGATGCGCCGCGGCGTAGAAAAGCGCATTGAAGCCGGTGAAGCCCAGCGTGCCCATCAGCGCGATGAAGCGCCACGAAGGCAGCAGGGGGCGCCAGTGCCGGGCGATCTGCTGTCGTGCGCACAGGCCGAGGGCCAGGCAGCAGACGATCCAGCGCGAGAAGGTCAGCATCATCGGGGAGACCTCGCCCACCGCGAGCCGGGCGGCAACCGCGTTGGCGCCCCAGATCAGCGTGGTGAACACCAGCAGCACGTAGGCTTGGTTGTGGAGCCAGGGGAAGAAGGAGGAAAAGAAGCCGGGGGATGAAGAACCTGGGCGCATGGCCCGCCGAGCGTAGCAGCCCCTGCGATCGGGCGTGCGGCTCAGCGTCCCAAGCCATCGGCACGCGGGGGCGAATGACATAATCTTTTCGAACCCCTGGCACGCTACATGCTGCGCGACGAGGGGCATCGCGGGCATCCGGGTAGGCCATCGCGGCGTCGGCGCCGATTGGCGCTACCCTATCGCGAGCAAGTTCAACGAAATCGCCGGAAGAAAGAGACCTATGAAGCAAATCACCGCCATCGTCAAACCGTTCAAGCTCGACGACGTGCGCGAGGCGCTGGCCGAAGTCGGCGTCACCGGGCTCACCGTCACCGAGGTCAAGGGCTTCGGCCGGCAGAAGGGGCATACCGAGCTCTATCGCGGCGCCGAGTATGTGGTCGACTTCCTGCCGAAGATGAAGGTCGAGGTGGTGGTCAACGAGGCCGATCTGGACCGCTGCGTCGACGCCATCGTCACCGCCGCGCGCACCGGCAAGATCGGCGACGGCAAGATTTTCGTGACCAGCGTCGAGCGCGTGGTGCGCATCCGCACCGGCGAGGAAGACGAGCAGGCCGTCTAGGCTTTCAGAGCACTTCGGCGAGCTTGTCGCCGCGGGGGTGGCGGCCGGCTTCCTCGATCAGCGCCTCGAGCAGGGCCGGCGCTTCGTCCCCCGACCGGATCAGCCCCATCTGCCATTCGCCCATGAAGCCCTCGCGCACGCTATGCGCCAGGAAGTCGAGCAGGCCGGCGTAGTAGCCCGCCACATCGAGGATGCCGATCGGCTTGTCGTGATAGCCGAGCTGGCGCCAGGTCCAGATCTCGAACAGCTCCTCGAACGTGCCGATGCCGCCGGGCAGGGCAACGAAGGCGTCGGCGCGCTCGCCCATCATGGCCTTGCGCTCGTGCATGGTGTCGACCACGTGCAGCTCGTCGCACATCGGGTTGGCGAGCTCCTTGTCGACCAGGGCCTTCGGGATGATGCCGACCACGCGGCCGCCGGCGGTGCGCGTCGCCTCCGCCACCGTGCCCATCAGGCCGGTGCGGCCGCCGCCGTAGACCAGCTGGCCGCCGTGTTCGCCGATCCAGCGGCCGACCGACTGGGCCACCGCCGAGAACTCCTGCCGCTCGCCGGGCCGCGAGCCGCAATAGACGCAAATCGAAAAAGTAGGGGTCATGCCCGGATCATGCCGCCATCGAATGACGCTCGGCTTGCACGCCGGCGTGTCTTGGGCGCAGGGCCTATCCCGCGAAGCGGTGCCACAGCGCGGCGAACCACACGCCGCAGCACAGGATGATGGACAGCAGCACCGCGGCGCTGCCCACGTCCTTGGCGCTCTTGGAGAAGGAATGCCATTCCGGGCCCACGCGGTCGATGGCCGCCTCGATGCCGGTGTTGAGCAGCTCGACGATCATCACCAGGACGACCACCGCCGCGAGCAGCGCGGTCTCGACCCAGGTCCGGCCGATCCAGAAGGCGGCCGGCAGCATGACGATGGCGCACAGGACCTCCTGGCGGAAGGCAGCCTCGCCCCAGCCGGCGCGGAAGCCATCCAGCGAGATCAGGGTGGCGTGCCAGATGCGGTTCAGGCCGCGCCGCGACTTCTGCGGATTGACGGGGTTGTTGACGGTGCTCATCGACGGCTCATTGGAAAACCTTCGCCTTCGGCTACGGTGCGAGCGCCTTCGGGCGGCCGGGCGGCGCTCATGGGTTTGGAGGGGATCAGGCGGGTGCCGGCCCAGGCGTCGTGCCAGAACTGGCGTTCGGGATGAAAGCGCGAGAGTAGCGCCCAGACGACCACCCAGCCGAAGATCAGCACGGCGGACTCGCCGCCGCCCAGCTTGAAGGGCGCGATGGCGGCCAGCGGCGGCAGGAACCAGATCCAGGAGAGCAGGTAGCGCAGCAGCGCGCGGCCTTGGGTGACCGGGCGGCCGAGCCGGTCGACCATGCGGATGCCCCAGGTCTTCATGGCCAGGGTCTGGCCCTTGGACCAGAACCAGACGAAATAGACGCCGAACACGACGAACAGGAAGGCCTGCAGCAGGTGCCGGCGCGAGTCCATGGCGTCGCGCATCTGGCCCAGCGTGCTGAAGAGCCAGCCGGCGACGAACACCACGGCGAACAGCAGCATGCCCTCGTAGAGCCAGCAGGCCATGCGCCGCCACAGGCCGGGCGCGCTCAGGCCGGCAGGAGCGGCGGGGGCGGAGAGATCAGGAAGGGGCGTGGCGCGGGCACCGGCGCTGTCGGGGGGACTGGAAGCCATCGGCAGCTTGTATCACGGCGCGGCGGAGGACTGATCGCTGGTGCGTGTCTGAGGCGTGGCGGAGACCGAGGTGTCGGCCGGGGCCATCGAGGCGGAAGGCGGCGGCACCTGCGCCTCGGCAGTAACAGGCGCCCCTGCGGCCGGGCCGATCGCCGGACCCCTGGCAGGCAGGCGCGCGAGAGACGGCTGCGGCATGGACGCCGGCGGCGCCAGCTGGATCCGCGGTGTGTGTGGTGCGTCCGGCGTCGCGGCGGGCAACTGGACCAGCTTCTGGGCCGGCACCGGCCGGATCGACACCGCGGCGCCAGGGCGGGGCTTGGCGCGGGCGGCCAACTCGCGTTTTTCCTCCTCGCTGAGGGCCTGGTAGGCCTCCCACTTGGCCTTGCGTTCGTCGACCGGGACCTGCTTGACCTCGGCGAAGTTGAGGCGAGCCTGCGAGCGTTGTTGGTTGCTCAGCGTGGCCCACTCGGTCATCCGGCTGTGCAGGACCTCCTGCTCGGCCGGCGACAGTTTGGCGTAGTTGCGCGAAAGGGCCAGCCACTTGCGCTTGTGGGGTTCGGTCAGGCTGTCCCATTGCAGCGCGAGCGGCTCCAGGGCGCGCTGCTGTCGGGCGCTCAGGTCGCGCCACAAGGGCTTGGAAATGGCTGCCGGCTTCGCCGTGGTCACGGAGGCGGCCGGTGTTGTACGGTGGGCCTGGACCTGGGCGCCTGCGGGCACCATGGCCGCGCCGGCGAGCGCGAACACCAGCAGCATGCACGCGCCGCCGGCCGCGCCCGGCAACAGCCGGCGCAGCGGAATGGGCGCGTTGGAGCGAGGGCGTTGCGGCATGCGAGCAGGCGAAAGGACGTGGGCTTAACGCTGGGCGGTGGCTTCGGTCTTCAGGAACTGGGCGAAGCCGGGGTCTGTATAGGCGGCAGGCGGCAGGTCGTCGGTCAGCAGGGCGGCATCGACTTCGGCCAGTTCGTCGGTCCGGTTGTCCTCCTGCAGGGTGGTGATGACGATGAGGCCGGCCACGAGCGCGATCAGCGGGATGACGGAGCCGATGCGCGTCCACCAGCCACCGCCAAATGCCGCGGTGCCGCCGTTCGGCACCACGGTGGGGGCCGTTTGCAGCACCCGCACCACCTTGCGGCGTGCCAGGGCCTGCATGCGCGCGGCGCGCAGGCGCTCGGTGATCTCGTGCGGCAGATCCTGGGTGCCGGCCGAGAGCCGTGCGGCCACCTGGCGGCCGAACTGCGCCTCGGTCGCGGCAGAGGTGGTCGAAAGCGTTGTATTCATAGCGAAATTCCCTTGGCCTTGAGCGCCTTGCTCAGGGCGTGAACGGCGCGCGAACAGTGGGTCTTGACGCTGCCTTCGGAGCAGCCCATTGCAGCGGCCGTCTCGGCGACGTCCATTTCTTCCCAGTAACGCATTAAAAAGGCCTCGCGTTGACGACCCGGCAAGGCGGCGATTTGTTCCTCGATCTGGTGAAAAATCTGCGCGCGCCGGGTACTGTCCTCGGCGCTCTCGCTTTCCCGGGTGTCCGAGGCGGCCGTGAAATGCTCGAGGAGGTCGAATTCGCCGTCCTCGTTCGAGGCCTCGAAGTCGCTCATGTTGGAGAAAAGCGCCCGCCGGGTCTTCTGGCGCCGGAACCAGTCCAGCGTGCAGTTCGAGAGGATGCGCTGGAACAGCAGAGGGATCTCGTTGGGCGGCTTGTCGCCGTAGTGCTCGGCCAGTTTCATCATGCTGTCCTGCACGATGTCGAGCGCGGCTTCCTCGTCCCGCACATGGTAGATCGTGCGCTTGAAAGCGCGTCGTTCGACGCCTTTCAGGAAATCGGAGAGTTCTTGTTCAGTGGCCAAGCGAGTCCGGCACAGGGGGCGCCGCGTGGGGAAGTGTCTCGGGAACGAGATGCTGGTTTTTGTCGCCGCGGATTATGCCTGTGCGTCTGTTACAGCCGTGCCTCGGGCCTTGGCCGGTTTTCCGGTGTCATAATCCGCGCTGCAAGTCAAAAGGCAAACGGGTCACGGTCCGGCGGTACGACAAGTCCGCTCATGGCTTTGGCCTCAAGTTTCGACGCGGCTTCACAAGAGCTTGCGAAGAGGCACCCAAGGTTTTTCGTTCCCGAAAAAACACAAAGGTTGATCATGGAAATGTCAAAAGCGGAATTCGCTTCCGCAGCAGCCGTCACCGGCAGTCAAACGCAAGAACTCATGGGCGCCGAAGTGCTGGTCAAGGCACTGCAGGCCGAAGGCGTCCAGTACGTCTGGGGTTACCCCGGCGGCGCGGTTCTCTATATCTACGACGCGTTCTACAAGCAGGACACCATCCAGCACGTGCTGGTGCGCCACGAACAGGCGGCAGTGCATGCGGCGGACGGCTATGCGCGCGCCACCGGCGAGGTCGGCGTGGCACTCGTCACCTCGGGCCCGGGCCTGACCAATGCAGTCACCGGTATTGCGACTGCTTACATGGACAGCATCCCGATGGTGATCATCTCGGGCCAGGTGCCGACGGCGGCCATCGGCCTGGATGCGTTCCAGGAATGCGACACAGTCGGCATCACCCGCCCGATCGTCAAGCACAACTTCCTCGTCAAGGACCCCAAGGATCTGGCCATGACGATGAAGAAGGCCTTCCATATCGCACGCAGCGGGCGTCCGGGCCCGGTCGTGGTGGACGTGCCGAAGGACGTTTCCTTCAAGAAGGTCAGCTACAGCGGCTATCCCGACAAGGTCGAGATGCGCTCCTACAACCCGGTGCGCAAGGGCCATGGCGGGCAAATCCGCAAGGCGCTGCAGCTGCTGCTCTCGGCCAAGCGCCCCTATATCTATACCGGCGGCGGCGTGCTGCTCGGCAATGCGACCAACGAGCTGCGCGCCCTGGTCGACATGCTGGGCTATCCGGTCACCAACACGCTGATGGGCCTGGGCGCCTATCCGGCTTCCGACCGCAAGTTCCTCGGCATGCTGGGCATGCACGGCACCATCGAGGCCAACAACGCGATGCAGAACTGCGACGTGCTGCTGGCCGTGGGTGCGCGCTTCGACGACCGCGTGATCGGCAACCCGAAGCATTTCGCGCAGAACGAGCGCAAGATCATCCACGTCGACATCGACCCCTCGAGCATCTCGAAGCGGGTGAAGGTCGACATCCCGATCGTCGGCGACGTGAAGGAAGTGCTGACCGAGCTGATCTCGATGATCAAGGAGAGCAGCACCAGGCCCGACGCGGCCGCACTGGCCGGCTGGTGGGACACCATCGAGGGCTGGCGCAGCAAGGACTGCCTCAAGTACGACCGCGGCAACAAGGACGTGATCAAGCCGCAGCACGTGGTTGAAACCCTGTGGAACATGACCAAGGGCACCGACACCTACATCACCTCGGACGTCGGCCAGCACCAGATGTGGGCGGCGCAGTACTACCGCTTCGACGAGCCGCGCCGGTGGATCAACTCCGGCGGCCTGGGCACCATGGGCGTGGGTATCCCCTATGCGATGGGCATCAAGCTGGCGAAGCCGCAGTCGGAAGTGTTCTGCATCACGGGCGAGGGCTCGGTGCAGATGTGCATCCAGGAACTGTCGACCTGTCTGCAGTACAACACGCCCATCAAGATCTGCTCGCTCAACAACCGCTACCTGGGCATGGTGCGCCAGTGGCAGGAGATCGAATACTCCGGTCGCTACAGCCACAGCTATATGGACGCGCTGCCCAACTTCGTGAAGCTGGCGGAGGCCTATGGCCATGTGGGGATGCTGATCGAGCGTCCACAAGACGTCGAGCCCGCGCTGCGCGAGGCGCGCAAGCTCAAGGACCGGACCGTGTTCATGGATTTCCGCACCGACCCCACCGAGAACGTGTTCCCGATGGTGAAGGCGGGCATGGGCATCACCGAGATGCTCCTGGGCTCCGAGGATCTTTAACGGACGACAAGCCGGCCCGCGATGCGAGCCGGCTCCTTGATTAACCTTTTTGGACGAATCTATTGTCCGCCGAGCCCGCGCATTACCGTGCACGGGGGAGGGCGGCGAAAAGAGGAATCCCCTGCTGACATGAAACACATCATTGCCGTGCTGCTCGAGAACGAGCCCGGTGCACTCTCCCGCGTCGTGGGTCTTTTTTCCGCCCGCGGCTACAACATCGAATCGCTCACCGTCGCGCCCACCGAGGACGCGAGCCTGTCGCGCATGACCATCGTGACGGCCGGCTCCGACGACGTGATCGAGCAGATCACCAAGCATCTCAACCGCCTGATCGAGGTCGTCAAGGTCGTCGACCTGACCGAGGGTGCCTACACCGAGCGCGAGCTCATGATGGTGAAGGTGCGCGCGGTCGGCAAGGAGCGCGAGGAGATGATGCGCATGGCGGAGATCTTCCGCGGCCGCATTATCGACGTGACCGACAAGAGCTACACCATCGAGCTCACCGGCGACCACGGCAAGAACGATGCCTTCCTCGAGGCCATCGACCGCGGCGCCATCCTCGAGACCGTCCGTACCGGCGCCAGCGGCATCGGCCGCGGCGAGCGCATCCTGCGCGTTTGAGAAGCCCCACCCACACATCCACCGAATCTACGAAGGAGCAAGCACCATGAAGGTCTATTACGACAAGGACGCCGATCTGAGCCTGATCAAGGGCAAGACCGTGGCGATCATCGGCTACGGCAGCCAAGGCCATGCGCACGCGCAAAACCTCAACGACAGCGGCGTGAAGGTCGTCGTCGGCCTGCGCAAGGGCGGCGCTTCCTGGCCCAAGGTCGAGAAGGCCGGCCTGAAGGTTGCCGAAGTGGCAGACGCCGTGAAGTCGGCCGACGTGGTCATGATCCTGCTGCCCGACGAGCAGATCGCCAACGTCTACAAGAACGACGTCGCCCCCAACATCAAGGAAGGCGCCTCGCTGGTGTTCGCGCACGGCTTCAACGTGCACTACGGCTTTGTGCAGCCGCGCGCCGACCTCGACGTGTGGATGGTGGCGCCCAAGGCCCCCGGCCACACCGTGCGCAGCACCTACACCCAGGGCGGCGGCGTGCCGCACCTGATCGCGGTGCATGCCGACAAGAGCGGCAAGGCGCGCGACCTGGCTCTTTCGTATGCGACGGCCAACGGCGGCGGCAAGGCCGGCATCATCGAGACCAACTTCCGCGAGGAGACCGAGACCGACCTGTTCGGCGAGCAGGCCGTGCTGTGCGGCGGCACCGTGGAGCTGATCAAGGCCGGCTTCGAGACGCTGGTGGAAGCCGGCTACGCGCCCGAGATGGCCTACTTCGAGTGCCTGCACGAGCTCAAGCTGATCGTCGACCTGATCTATGAAGGCGGCATCGCCAACATGAACTACTCGATCTCGAACAATGCCGAGTACGGCGAGTACGTGACGGGTCCGCGCATCGTGACCGAGGAAACCAAGAAGGTCATGAAGCAGGTCCTGCGCGACATCCAGACGGGCGAGTACGCGAAGAGCTTCGTGCTGGAGAACGCAGGAGGGGCGCCCACGCTGATGAGCCGCCGCCGCCTGAACGCCGAGCACCAGATCGAAGTGGTGGGCGAGAAGCTGCGCGCCATGATGCCCTGGATCAAGAAGAACAAGCTGGTCGATCAGACTCGTAACTGATCGGGCTTTCCAACGCGACAAGGGCCACCCTCGGGGTGGCCCTTTTCTTTGAGCCGCACGAGCTGGCTGAACTACACTGCGCCGATCCATGCATGACGACACGCTCCCCGAAGATCTAGCGCCGCGCAAGCGCCGCAAGGGCATCTACATCCTGCCCAACCTGTTCACGCTGGCGGCGCTGTTCGGGGGCTTCTACTCGGTCGTGATGGCCATGAACGGGCGTTTCGACCTGGCAGCACTCGGCGTGTTCGCCGCCATGATCCTCGACAGCCTGGACGGCCGCGTGGCGCGCATGACCAACACGCAAAGCGCCTTCGGCGAGCAGATGGATTCGCTGTCCGACATGGTGTCCTTCGGCGCCGCACCGGCGTTGATCGCCTACGAATGGTCGCTCAAGGGCCTGGGGCGCTGGGGCTGGATCGCGGCCTTCGTCTACTGCGCCTGCGCCGCGTTGCGGCTGGCGCGCTTCAACGTCAACACCGGGGTGGTCGACAAGCGCTGGTTCCAGGGCCTGCCTTCGCCGGCGGCCGCGGCGCTGGTGGCCGGCTTCATCTGGCTGATGACCGAGTGGGGCAAGCGCGGCGGTGAGGTGCTGTACCTGTCCTGGCAGCAGATCACCTGGATCACCTTCGGCTTCACGCTTTATGCCGGCCTCACGATGGTGACCAACGTGCCCTTCTACAGCTTCAAGGACGTCCAGGTGAAGAAGAGCGTGCCCTTCGCCGTGATCGTGCTGATCGCGCTGGCCATCGCGGTGATCAACATCCATCCGCCGACGGTGCTGTTCGGCGTATTCGTGGCCTACGGGCTGAGCGGCTACGTGGTCTACGGCTGGCGCAAGGCCAAGGGGCAGCACGTGAGCGTCATCAGCACCTCGACTGAGGAGCCCGACGAGCGGGGCCTGCACAAGTAATTCGGCCTGTGCTACATTCGCCACTCCCATGAACAAGATTTCGCTGGCCCTACTACTGATCCCCCACGGGCGGAGACGGTAGCACGCGCAAGCGATTCCATCACACGGCCCGTTCGCACCAGCAACGGGCCGTTTCATTTGGGGTTGCTGGTTGTCCATCCGACCACAGCGAGAAATACAGATGTTGAAGCAACCCGACCGCAAGTACCGCGCCTTTGCACCCATCGGCCTCAAGGACCGCACCTGGCCCGATGCCGTGCTGACCCAGGCCCCGATCTGGCTGTCGACCGACCTGCGCGACGGCAACCAGGCGCTGGTGGAGCCGATGGACATCGACCGCAAGATGCGCATGTTCGAGACCCTGGTGGCCATCGGGTTCAAGGAGATCGAGGTCGGCTTCCCCTCGGCCTCGCAGATCGAGTTCGACTTCGTGCGCAAGTTGATCGAGGAAGACCGCATTCCCGACGACGTGACGATCCAGGTGCTGACGCAGGCGCGCGATCACCTCATTGAGCGCACCTTCGAATCGCTGCAGGGCGCGCCGCGCGCCATCGTGCACCTGTACAACGCGGTCGCACCCGTGATGCGCCGCGTGGTGCTGGGCATGGACGAGGACCAGATCGTCGAACTGGCGACCTCCCACGCTCGCATGTTCAACGTGCTCGCGGCCAGGCAGCCGGCCACGAAGTGGACCTTCCAGTACTCGCCCGAGATGTTCTCGGGCACCGACCTGGCCTTCTCCAAGCGGGTGGTGGACGCAGTCACCGAGGTCTGGGCCCCGACGCCCGAGCGCAAGTGCATCGTCAACCTGCCCTCGACGGTCGAGCACTCCACGCCCAACATCTTCGCGGACATGATCGAGTGGATGCACCGCAACCTGGCGCGACGCGATTCGATCGTGCTGTGCGTGCATCCGCACAACGACCGCGGCACGGGCACGGCCGCCGGCGAGTTCGCTCTGATGGCAGGCGCCGAGCGCATCGAGGGCTGCCTGTTCGGCAATGGCGAGCGCACCGGCAATCTCGACGTGGTGAACGTCGCGCTCAACCTGTACACGCAGGGTGTCTCGCCCGGCCTGGACTTCTCGAACATCGACGAGATCCGCGCCACGGTCGAGCACTGCAACCAGTTGCCGGTACACCCGCGGCATCCTTATGTGGGCGACCTGGTCTACACCTCCTTCTCGGGCTCGCATCAGGACGCGATCAAGAAGGCCTTCGCGGCCCGCAAGGAAGGCGACATCTGGGAGATGCCCTATCTCCCGATCGACCCCAAGGACGTGGGCCGCAGCTACGAAGCCGTGATCCGCGTCAACAGCCAGTCGGGCAAGGGCGGCATCGCCTACCTGCTCGAAAGCGAGTATGGGCTCGAATTGCCGCGCCGGCTGCAGATGGAGTTCAGCCAGGTGGTGCAGCGCGTGATGGACGTCGCAGGCAAGGAGCTCACGGCGGCCGATCTCTGGCAGCTCTTCGAGGGCGAGTACCGCATCGGCGACAAGGCAGGCCCCCAGCACCGCGTGCTCGAGGAGCGGGGCGAGGGCGCCGACGCTTCGGTGGTATTGCGCGCCGACCTGCCCTGGGCCGGCGAGGTGCGCCGCATCGAGGGCCGGGGCAATGGGCCGATCGACGCCTTCATCCATGCGCTGGCCGACGCCACCGGGCATTCGATCCGCGTGATCGACTACCACCAGCATGCGATCGGCGCCGGTGCCGATGCGCAGGCCGTGGCCTATCTCGAACTGCGGGTCGACGAGACCCGGACGCTGTTCGGCGTCGGCAAGGACGCCGACATCGTCTCTGCCTCGCTCAAGGCCATCGTGTCCGGCCTCGAGCGGGCGCGAGCGCAGGGCGCCCGCAGCGCACAATCGGCGGTTGAAGCCGCCTAATTCAAGGACCAAGGAGACCCGCGATGGCCGACAAACTCATCATCTTCGACACCACCCTGCGCGACGGCGAACAGTCGCCGGGGGCCTCGATGACCAAGGACGAGAAGCTGCGCATCGCGCGCCAGCTCGAGCGCCTGCGGGTCGACGTCATCGAGGCCGGCTTCCCGGCCAGTTCGAACGGTGATTTCGACGCCGTCGCGGCCATCGCCGGGGCGATCAGGGAGTCGACGATCTGCGGCCTCTCGCGGGCCAACGACCGCGACATCTCCCGCGCCGCCGAGGCCTTGAAGGGCGCGGCCAGCAGCCGCATCCACACCTTCATCGCGACCTCGCCGCTGCACATGGAGAAGAAGCTGCGCATGACGCCCGACGAGGTGTTCGAGCAGGCCAAGCTTGCCGTGCGCTTCGCGCGCAACCTGGTCGGCGACGTCGAGTTCAGCCCGGAGGACGGCTACCGCAGCGACGTCGACTTCCTGTGCCGGGTGCTCGAGGCCGTGATCAACGAGGGCGCGACCACCATCAACGTGCCCGACACCGTCGGCTATGCGGTCCCGGAGCTCTACGGCAACTTCATCAGGACGCTGCGCGAGCGCATCCCGAACAGCGACAAGGCGGTCTGGTCCGTGCACTGCCACAACGACCTGGGCATGGCGGTCGCCAACTCGCTGGCCGGCGTGAAGATCGGCGGCGCGCGACAGGTGGAATGCACCATCAACGGCCTGGGCGAGCGCGCCGGCAACTGCTCGCTCGAAGAGATCGTCATGGCGGTGAAGACACGAAAGGATTACTACGGGCTGGAACTGGGCATCGACACCCGGCACATCGTGGCGGCGAGCCGCATGGTCAGCCAGACCACCGGCTTCGTGGTGCAGCCCAACAAGGCGGTGGTGGGCGCCAATGCCTTCGCCCATGCCTCGGGCATCCACCAGGACGGCGTGCTCAAGGCGCGCGACACCTACGAGATCATGCGCGCGGAAGACGTGGGCTGGAGCGCCAACAAGATCGTGCTGGGCAAGCTCAGCGGCCGCAACGCCTTCAAGCAGCGCCTGCAAGAACTGGGTGTGGCGATGGAGAGCGAGGTCGACATCAACGCCGCCTTCGCTCGCTTCAAAGAGCTTGCCGATCGAAAAAGTGAAATATTTGACGAAGACATCCTTGCACTTGTAAGCGACGAGGAGCATTCGCACGTTGCGGAGCAGTTTGGTTTTGTATCCTTGTCACAGCACAGCGAAACCGGCGAGCGCCCCCAGGCGCGCATTGTTTTCACGGTGCATGGCAAGGAAGTCACGAGCGAGTCGGATGGCAATGGCCCGGTCGATGCTTCGCTGAAGGCGATCGAGGCCCGGGTGAAGAGCGGGGCGGAGATGGTGCTTTATTCGGTGAATGCCATCAGCGGGTCGACGGAGAGCCAGGGCGAGGTCACGGTCCGTCTGCAGAACGCGGGCCGGGTCGTCAATGGCGTTGGTGCCGATCCGGACATCGTGGTGGCGTCGGCCAAGGCTTATTTGAGTGCGCTCAACAAGTTACAGAGTCAAGCTGAGAGAGTGGCAGCACAAGGTTAGTTGTTTTGGGGGATCCTTTGTTTCGAATGAAGAAAAGGATGCAAGTAACTGATATTGCGTGTCTTTTTTGATTTCGATACACTGCGGTCCTGCTAATCGCCGCTGGAGTTTTTTGATGCCCGATGCCCCTTCCTGCCGAGTGTCCAGCCAGCGGTTCCTTCCCGCTCTTCGCCTCGTCGCCGTTGCGCTTTGCGCCACGGCGTTTTTGTTGCCCGCAGCCCAGGCCGCCAAGGCGCCGGCCGGCAAGAAGACCGAAGTCGCCAGCGAGAGCAAGAAGCGCGGCACGGCCTCCAAGCGCAGCGTCAAGGGCGAGCAGGCGGACAAGGTGGTGAGCGGCGGGCGCAACGTCGTGGCTTCGATCCGCAAGCGGGGCGGCAAGACGGTCGTGGCGGTGCAGCGGCGCTCTGTCGTGCGCGTGCCCGAGGTCGCGGCGCGTCAGTCCTTCGGCCAGCTCGCCGGCCTGCACGGCACCGAAGATGCACTCGACCTGAAGTCCAGCGTGGCCCTGGTGATCGATCAAGACACGCGCGAGGTGCTCTTCAGCAAGAACGACAGCGTCGTGCTGCCGATCGCCTCGCTCACCAAGCTCATGACCGGGCTGCTCATCAGCGAAGCCCACCTGCCTTCCGACGAGCTGATCACCATCACGCAGGACGACGTCGATACCGAAAAAGGCAGCCGTTCGCGGCTGACCGTCGGCAGCACGCTGCCCCGCGGCGAACTCCTGCACCTGGCGCTGATGTCCAGCGAGAACCGCGCCGCGCATGCCCTCGGCCGAACTTATCCTGGCGGCCTGGCGACCTTCGTGAGCGTCATGAATGCCAAGGCCAAGATGCTCGGCATGAAGGACACGCGCTACGTCGAACCCACCGGCCTCTCGAGCCGCAACCAGTCGAGCGCGCAGGACCTGGCCCTGCTCGTCAACGCCGCCTATGCCGACGCCACCGTGCGCCAGCTCTCGACCTCGCCCGAGTACCAGGTCGAAGTGGGCAACCGCGTGCTGCAGTACAACACCACCAACCGTCTCGTGAAGAGCCCCGACTGGGACATCGGCCTCCAGAAGACCGGCTACATCTCCGAGGCCGGCCAGTGCCTGGTGATGCAGGCCCGGATCGCCGGTCGCAAGCTGATCATGGTGTTCCTCGATTCCGCCGGGAAGCTCGGCCGCATCGCCGATGCCGAGCGCGTGCGGCGCTGGGTCGAAGCCAACCACCACATGATCAACCCGGCAGCGGCGACGCGGCAGCCCTCCCTCGCCGCGGCCCACGTCGCGAGCTGATCCCCCGATGTCTGCAGCCGGCCATGGCGCCGGTCCGGCGGCGCCTCAGGCGGCCGGCGGCGCACCGGCGGCGTTGTAACCGAGCGCGCTGGAGATCTCGTTGGCGGTGGCCTGCAGCTTCGGCAGCCAGCCGTCGTCGAGCCGGTCGGCCGGGGCCGAGATCGACAAGCCCGCGACCAGCTTCCCCTGATCGTCGTAGATGCCGGCGGCCATGCAGCGCACGCCGAGCTCCAGCTCCTCGTTGTCTCGGGCGATGCCGTACTGGCGCGCCTTGGACAGCTCCCGCTCCAGCGCCGGCAGCTGCGTGATGCTGTTGCGGGTGTGGCCGGCAAGACCAGTGCGGGTGGCGTAGCTGCGCACGCGCTGGGGCTCGTCCACCGCCAGGAACAGCTTGCCGGTGGAGGTCAGGTGCAGCGGGGCGCGCCCGCCGATGGCGCGCACCACCTGCATGCCGGAGCGCTCGCTGTAGGCGCGCTCGATGTAGACGATCTCATCCCCCTGGCGCATGCTGAGATTGACCGGCTGCTGCGTGAGCTTGTGCAGCTCGCGCATCGGCGCCATCGCGGCGTCGCGCACGTTCAGCCGGCCCTTCACCAGGTTGCCCAGCTCCAGCAGGCGCATGCCCAGCCGGTAGCTGCCGGCTTCCGGCCGGTCGACGAAGCGGCCGACCGCCAGGTCGTTCAGGATGCGGTGGGCGGTGGAGGGGTGCAGGCCGGTCTTTTCGCTGATCTCCTTCAGCGAGATGGCTTCCTCGCGGGAGGCCAGCACGTCGATCAGCGAGAACATGCGCTCGATCACCTGGATGACAGGCGTAGCCGGAATATCTGATTGGGGTTTTCTCATGGGCAACGCGGTTTGGAGGGAACCGGTTGCGATTTTACTTGGTGAAATCGGCTGGCGCTTGCCAGCGGCCGCCGACCAGTACTTCATGTGGCGTGAAGCGGGCCTTGTAGTTCATCTTGGCGCTGCCCTTGATCCAGTAGCCCAGGTAGACGTGCGCCAGGCCCAGCTTGCGCGCCTGCTCGATCTGCCATAGCACGCTGTAGTTGCCGTAGCCGGCGCCCGGCTCGGGCTCGTAGAAGGTGTAGACCGCCGACAGTCCGTCGTTCAGCACGTCGAGGATGGACACCATCTTCAGCGCGCCGGCGCTGCCGTCCGGCCGGGTCTCGCGGAACTCCACCAGTCTGGAGTTGACCCGGCTCTGCAGCAGGAACTGGGTGTACTGGTCGATGCTGTCGTGGTCCATGCCGCCGCCGGCATGGCGGCCGTTCTGGTAGCGCAGGTAGAGCTGGTAGTGCTCGGGCACGAAGCAGAGCTTGAGCACGCGCGCCTGCAGGTCGGCGTGGCGCGCCAGGGCGCGGCGCTGGCTGCGGTTGGGCTTGAACGCGTCGGCCAGCACGCGCAGCGGCACGCACGCGCTGCAGCCGTCGCAATGGGGCCGGTAGGTGAACATGCCGCTGCGGCGGAAGCCGCTGAGCACCAGGTCCGAGTAGGCGTCGTTGTGGATCAGGTGGCTGGGCGTCGCAACCTGCGAGCGGGCCTGCCGGTCCGGCAGGTAGCTGCACGGATAGGGCGCCGTCGCGTAGAACTGCAGCGTGTGGAGCGGAAGATCCTTGAGGTGCGTCACGTCGAAAGAGAGGTTCGCGCAGGCAGGAGTTCGGACCAGTATACGGGCTCGAAACGCCACTGCGGCCCCGCCAGATGACGTGCCCTTGCCACGTGTGAGAGAAAGCGCGCGCGCGGCATTTCAGAGGCACCCAGGCTCGCCAGGTGGCTGGTGTTCTGCTGGCAGTCGATCATCGCGATGCCGTGCCGGCGGCAGAAGCTGACCAGCGCGGCCAGCGCGATCTTGGAGGCATCGGGCCGGCGCGCGAACATCGACTCGCCGAACACGGCTCGCCCGATCGCCACGCAGTAGAGGCCGCCGGCGAGCTCGCCGTCGATCCAGGTCTCGACGCTGTGCGCGTGTCCGGCCTGGTGCAGGGCCGCATAGGCGCGCACCATCTCGGGCAGGATCCAGGTGCCGGTCTGGCCGACGCGCGGGGCCTGCGAGCAGGCCTGGATCACTGTCTCGAAGCCGTGGTCGATGCGGATCTCGAAGCCTGGGGTGGCGAGGAAGCGCTCCAGCGTCTTGCGCAGCGAGCGGTGCAGCCTGAAGCGCTCCACCTCCAGCACCATGCGCGGGTCCGGGCTCCACCACAGGATCGGCTGGCCTTCGCTGAACCAGGGGAAGATGCCGTGCGCATAGGCCTGCAGCAGACCCGGAACGTCGAGGCCGCCGCCCGCGGCCAGCAGGCCGGGAACGGGGTCGGATTCGCCCCACGCCGATGCAGCGTCGGGCAGCGGGTCACCGGGTGCGAGCCAGGGCAGTTGCATGGTCGGAGGTATACACGGCTTCTGTGGGGCGCGATGTCATCGGAAACCAAATACGCGGGATGCCCATATAGTCCCTCCCTGAGAAGCTGAGTAGTGGCCAACACAAGTGAGAGAACCATGGTGACAGCAGAAACAACGAATCCCACGCGCTTCGGCAGCGGCCAGGCGGTCCGTCGGCTCGAGGACGAGAGCCTCCTGGCCGGCGCCGGGCGCTACACCGACGACGTCGCGCTAGCGCGTCAGACCCACCTGTACTTCGTGCGTTCCCCTTATCCGCATGCGCGCGTGGCAGCGATCGATGCCGCCGCCGCGGCCGCGATGCCCGGCGTCTTGCGCGTGCTGACCGGCGCCGATCTGCAGCAGGCTGGCGTCAAGCCGATGCCGGGGGCCGTGGCCTTCAAGCGCGCCGACGGCTCCGATTGCGCTTCGCCGCCGCGGCATGTACTGGCGATCGACACGGTGCGCTTCGTCGGCGAGCCGGTGGCCGCCGTGATCGCCGAAACGGCGGCCCAGGCGCGCGACGCGGGCGAGGCGGTGATGGTCGACTACGAGGAACTCCCGATGGTGGTGGACACGCAGGCCGCCGCCGCGGACGGCGCGCCGCTGGTCTGGGGCGAAGCCACCGGCAACATCGCCGCCGAGATGCGCCACGGCAGCGCCGAGGCAGCCAGCGACGCCTTCGCCCGCGCCGACCACGTGGTGGCGCTGGACGTCGTCAACCAGCGGGTGGTCGCGCTCACCATCGAGCCGCGCTCGGTGCTGGTCGATGTCGACCCGGCCTCCGGGCGCCTCACGATGCGGATGAGCACCCAGATGCCCTCGGGCGTGCGCAACTCGGTCTGCGAGGCCACCGGCCTGCCGACCGAGCAGGTGCGCGTGGTGGTGGGCGACGTGGGCGGCGGCTTCGGCATGAAGACCGGCGCCTATCCGGAAGACATCGTGGTGGCCTTCGCGGCGCACACGCTGCAACGCCCCGTGAAATGGGTAGCCGACCGCAGCGAGGAATTCCTCTCCACTTCCCACGGCCGCGACATCGAGGCGCGGGCCGAGCTCGCGCTCGATGCCAAGGGCAAGATTCTGGCGCTACGCATCCGCACCCTGGCCAACGTGGGCGCCTATGCCACCGGCACCGGCGTCGCGATCCAGCTCTTGATCGGCCCGTGGGTGCAGACCAGCGTCTACGACATCCAGACCATCGACTTCGATTTCCTGGCGGTGCTCACCAACACCGCGCCGACCGGCGCCTACCGCGGCGCCGGCCGCCCCGAGGCGATCTACACCATCGAGCGGCTGATGGACGAGGCCGCGCGCCAGATCGGCATCGACCGCATCGAGCTGCGCCGGCGCAACTTCATCCAGCCGGCCCAGATGCCCTACACCAACCCGATGCAGCAGACCTACGACACCGGCCGCTTCGAGTCGGTCATGGACCAGGCCCTGGCCCTGGCCGACTGGCAGGGTTTCGACGCGCGGGCCGCCGAATCGAAGCGCCAGGGCCGGCTGCGCGGGCTGGGAATCGCGACCTTCCTGGAGTGGACCGGCGGCAACGTATTCGAGGAGCGGGTGACGGTGGCGGTGCAGGCCGACGGCGTCATCGAGGTGTTCTCGGCCGTCAATGCCATGGGGCAGGGCATCGCGACCACCCTGGCGCAGTTGGTGGTCGATGCCTTCGGCGTCCCGATCGAGAAAGTGCGCATCGTGCTGGGCGACACCGACCGCGGCGACGGCTTCGGCAGCGCCGGCTCGCGCTCCATCTTCACCGGCGGCTCGGCCGTGCGCGTGGGCGCCGAGCGCACCATCGACAAGGCCCGCGTGCTGGCGGCGCAAGAGCTGGAGGTGGCGCCGGAGGACGTCCGCTACGAGGCCGGCGCCTTCAAGGTGGCCGGCACCGACCTGGCGCTGGACCTGTTCGCGCTTGCCGGCCGCCAGCCCGAGGGGCAGATCTTCGTCGACTCCACCAGCACCGTCGCCGGCCCGACCTGGCCCAACGGCTGCCACATCTGCGAGGTGGAGATCGATCCGGAGACGGGCGAGATCGGCGTGGCGGCCTATGCGTCGGTCAACGACGTCGGCCGGGTGATCAACCCGATGATCGTGCGCGGCCAGCTCGAGGGCGGCGCCGTGCAGGGCATCGGCCAGGCGCTGTGCGAGCGCGTGGTCTACGACGCCGAAACCGGCCAGCCGCTGACCGGCAGCCTGATGGACTACGCGGCGCCGCGCGCCGACATCATGGCCGCAATGTTCAAGACCGAGATGGACCAGAACACGCCCTGCCTGAACAACCCGCTGGGCGTGAAGGGCGTGGGCGAGCTCGGCACCATCGGCGCCACACCGGCCGTGGTCAACGCGGTGGCCGATGCCTTCGCGCGCAACGGCATGGCCGGCCTCACGCCGTGCCTGGACATGCCGTTGACGCCCGCGCGCGTCTGGCAGCTCATGCAGCCTGGCCCCTGAGGCTCAGAAGTCCTCGAGCGGCAGCCCGACGTAGTTCTCGGCCAGCGAGGTCGATGCCGCGCCGGAATGCACCAGGTAGTCGAGCTCGGCCTCCTGGATCTTCTGCCCGAACTCGCCGGTGTCCGGGAAGCGGTGCATCAGCGAAGTGAACCACCACGAGAAGCGCTCGGCCTTCCAGATCCGGCGCAGGCACAGCTCGGAGTAGCGGTCGAGCGCCGATGCGCTGTGCTCGCGGTAGAAGACCTCGAGGGCGCGCGACAGGTAGCCCACATCCGCGGTGGCCAGGTTCAGGCCCTTGGCACCCGTGGGCGGCACGATGTGGGCCGCATCGCCGGCCAGGAGCAGGCGGCCGAAGCGCATCGGCTCGGCGACGAAGCTGCGCAGCGGCGCGATGCTCTTTTCCAGGGAGGGGCCGGTTACCAGGTGCTCGCGAGCCTCGGGGTCCAGGCGCAGGCGCAGCTCGTTCCAGAAGGCCTCGTCGCTCCAGTTCTCCACGCGCTCCTCCACCGGCACCTGCACGTAGTAGCGGCTGCGCGTGGCGCTGCGCATGCTGCACAGCGCAAAGCCGCGCGGCGTGTTGGCGTAGATCAGTTCGTGCGACACCGGCGGCACGTCGGCCAGCACGCCCAACCAGCCGAAGGGGTAGACCTTCTCGTAGGTGTGAATGGCGCCGGCCGGCACGCTGGCGCGGCTCACGCCGTGGTAGCCGTCGCAGCCGGCGATGAAGTCGCATTCGATCTCGTGGGTGGCGCCGTCCTTCTCGTAGCGCACCGTCGGCCGCTCGCCGTCGAAGCCGTGCAGGCTGACCGGCGAGGCGCCGTAGATCGTCTCCAGGCCCTCGGCCTCGCGGGCGTTCATCAGGTCGTGCGTGACCTCCGTCTGGCCGTAGACCGTGACCTGCTTGCCGCCGGTCAGGCCGTGCAGATCGATGCGGTGGCGCGCGCCCTTGAACAGCAGCTCGATGCCCTCGTGCGGCAGCCCCTCGGCCTTGGCGCGGGCGTCGACGCCGGCGCGCGCCAGCAGGTCCATCGTGACCTGCTCCAGCACGCCGGCGCGGATGCGGCCCAGCACGTAGGCGCCGGTCTGGCGCTCGATGATGACGTTGTCGATGCCGGCCTTGAAGAGCAGCTGGCCGAGCAGCAGGCCGGCGGGGCCTGCGCCGATGATGGCGACCTGGGTGCGCATGGATGTCTCCTTGGATGTTGGGCCAAGCGTAGGGCGAAGCGGCCGTCATGGCATCACCCCGGGCCATCCTCTGTGCGATGATGAGGCCGCCTGCGCGATGATCGCGCAACACCTGAATTCCGCCGCCGTCATGACCATCGCCAAGCCGGACTTCATCGAGGGCATCGCCAAGGGCATGGCCGTGCTCGAGAGCTTCGACACCGAGCGCCAGCGCCTCAATGCCACGCTGGCGGCCGAGCGCGCCGGCCTGACGCGTGCCGCCGCCCGGCGCCACCTGCTCACGCTCGCCCATCTGGGCTACCTCGAGACCGACGGCAGCTACTTCTGGATGTCGCCGAAGGTGCTGCGCTTCTCCGGCAGCTACCTGGCTTCCTCGCGGCTGCCGCGCGCGCTGCAGCCCACGCTGAACCGGCTCGCGGCGCAGACCGGAGAGTCCTTCTCGGCCGTGGTGCTCGACGGCGAGGAGGTGGTGATCATCGCGCGCAGCGGCGCCTACGTCACGCCGACCCGCGTGCTGGCCTACGGCCTGCACCTCGGCGCGCGCCTGCCCGCGCACGCGACCTCGACCGGCTGCGTCATGCTGGCGTCGATGAGCACGGCGCAGCTCGCGCAATGGCTCAAGGGCCGCGTGCTGCCGCGCATCACGCCGCACACCATCACGCAGGCGCGCGTGCTGCGCCAGCGCATCGCCCAGGTCCGCAAGGACGACTTCTGCTTCGCCAGCGAGGAGCACGAGCTGGGCGTGCAGGCACTGGCGGTTCCGTTGCGCGACATGCAGGGCCACACGGTGGCGGCGCTCAACGTGGTGCTGTCCGGGGGCCGCCACCCGGAGGAGGCGCTGCGCCGCGACATGCTGCCGCTGCTGTTCGAGGCGGCGCGCGAGGTGCGCTCGCTGCTCTGAACTTCGTCCAAGCTACGATCTCGAACGATCCTTTGCCGGATGATTCCACCATGCGACTGCTGCTGCTCGAAGACGACGTGATGATCGGCGAGGCCGTGCTGGACCTGCTGCGGGCCGAGAACTACGCGGTCGACTGGGTCAAGGACGGCGAGGCCGCCGACACCGCGCTGCGCACCCAGCAATACGACCTGGTGCTGCTCGACCTCGGCGTGCCGCGCCGCGACGGCCTCGAGGTGCTGCGCGCCCTGCGTGCGCGCAAGCAGCGCATGCCGGTGCTGATCGCGACCGCGCGCGACTCGGTGCAGCAGCGCATCGAGGGGCTGGATGCCGGCGCCGACGACTACGTGCTCAAGCCCTACGACCTCGACGAGCTGCTGGCGCGCATCCGCGCCTTGCTGCGCCGCGCGTCGGGCCGGGCCGAGCCGGTCTACGAACACATGGGCGTGAGCATCCACCCGACCACCCGCGAGGTCACGGTCAACGGCCAGCCGGTGGTGCTGTCGGCCCGCGAATGGGCGGTGCTCGAGCCGCTGATCGCGCGGCCCGGCATGGTGCTGTCGCGTGCGCAGCTCGAAGAAAAGCTCTACGGCTGGAAGGACGAGATCAGCAGCAACGCGGTCGAGGTCTATGTGCACGGGCTGCGCAAGAAGCTCGGTGCGGACCTGATCCGCAATGTGCGGGGGGTGGGGTACATGGTGCCGAGGGAATGAAGCGCGCAGCGCCGGGCCGCCCCAAGCAAGCGCGCGCCCCCTCGGGGGGCAGCGAGGACACGCAGTGCCGAGCGTGGGGACAGACATGAAGTCTTTACGCGCGCGTCTTCTGTGGTTCCTGCTCGCGGCGATCGTGCTCGCCGCCGGCTCCCAGGCCTTCGTCGCCTACCGCACGGTGCTGAACGAAGCCGACGAGATCTTCGACTACCACATGCAGCAGATGGCGCTCTCGCTGCGCGCCGGCCTGCCGCCCAGCGCGGCCGTCAGCGGGCTCAGCGACGGCGACGAGAACTTCGAGTTCGTGGTGCAGGTGTGGACCATCGACGGGCAGCGCATCTTCGAATCGGCCGCGCAGGCCGCGTTGCCGCAACGCGCGGTGCTGGGCTTCTCGAACGTCCGGGCGCGCGGCACCACCTACCGCGTGTTCTCGCTGCAGAGCCGCACGCTGGTGATCCAGGTGGCGCAGGACATGGCGGCACGCCGCCACATGGCCGGCACGCTGGCGCTGCGCACCGTCGGGCCGATCGCGCTGGCCGCGCCGCTCCTGATGCTGGTGGTGTGGTGGGTGGTGAGCCGATCGCTGGCCCCGGTGGCGCGGGTGCGGGGGCAGGTCGCAGCGAGGCAGGCCGACGACCTGTCGCCGGTGAGCGAGAGCGGCCTGCCCGAGGAAGTGCGCCCGCTGGTGCATGAGCTCAACCTGCTGTTCGAGCGCGTGCGCCACGCCTTCGAGGCGCAGAAGCACTTCGTGGCCGATGCCGCGCACGAGCTGCGATCGCCGCTGGCCGCGCTCAAGCTGCAGGTGCAGAGCCTGAAGCGCGCGCCCGACGAGGCCACGCGCGAGCTGGCCGTCAACCGCCTGGCCGCGGGCATCGACCGCGCGACGCGGCTGGTCGAGCAGATGCTGGCGCTCGCGCGGCAGGAAGCCAGCGCCAGCGCCGATATGCCGCCGGAAGCGGTGGAGCTGCAGGAGGTCGCGCGGCTCGCGCTCTCCGACGCCATCGCGGCCGCCCAGGCGCGGCGCATCGACATCGGCATCGCCAGCGCCGACGCGTCCCGGGTGCGGGGTCGACCGGAGGCCCTGCGCACGCTGCTGCGCAACCTGCTCGACAACGCCGTCAAGTACACACCCGAGGGCGGGCGCGTCGACATCCGCATCGCGCAGCAGGCGCACGGTGCCGAACTGGCCGTGGAAGACAGCGGCCCGGGCCTGCCGGCCGAGGAGCGCGAGCGCGTGCTCGACCGCTTCTATCGCTCGGGCGAGTCGCAGGCGCCGGGCAGCGGCCTGGGACTGGCGATCGTGAAGTCCATCGCCGACCAGCATGGCGCGACGCTGGACATCGGGCATTCGGAGAGCCTCGGGGGCCTGCGCGTGAGGCTGCGTTTCCCTTCGATCGTTTAAGGCGGGCCTAAGCGATGTGACCGACATTCCCTTTCATCGTGTTTCCCGTTGACACCTCGAAAGGAACTTCCATGAATGTCCGTCTGAACTCGCCCCGTGCCCTCGCTGCTGCCCTGGTGGCCGCCGGGGTGATCGGCGCCGTCGGCGCGGGCGCCTACACCAGTGCCATTGCCGTGGGCACGCCGGCCCCGGCGCCTGCCGCGGCGGCGCCGCTGGTCACCATGCCCGACTTCTCCACCATCACCTCGCGCGACGGTCCTGCCGTGGTCAACATCAGCGTGACCGGCACCACCAAGACCTCGATGGAGGGCATGGCCGGCATCGACCCGGACGACCCGATGTTCGAGTTCTTCCGCCGCTTCGGAGGCCAGTTCGGCCAGCGCGGCCCGCAGCGCGACGTGCCGGTGCGCGGCCAGGGCTCGGGGTTCATCGTGAGCCCCGACGGCATCATCATGACCAACGCCCACGTGGTGAAGGATGCCAACGAGGTCACGGTCAAGCTCACCGACCGCCGCGAGTTCCGCGCCAAGGTGCTGGGCTCGGACGCCAAGACCGACATTGCCGTGCTCAAGATCGACGCCAGGAACCTGCCGACCTTGACGCTGGGCAACACCAAGGACCTCAAGGTCGGCGAATGGGTGCTCGCCATCGGCTCGCCCTTCGGCTTCGAGAACACGGTGACGGCCGGCGTGGTGAGCGCCAAGGGCCGCTCGCTGCCCGACGACAGTTACGTGCCCTTCATCCAGACCGACGTGGCGGTGAACCCCGGCAACTCGGGCGGGCCGCTCCTGAATACGCGCGGCGAGGTGGTGGGCATCAACTCGCAGATCTACAGCCGCAGCGGCGGCTACCAGGGCGTGTCCTTCGCGATCCCGATCGACGTCGCCGTGCAGGTGAAGGACCAGATCGTCGCCACCGGCAAGGCCAGCCATGCACGGCTGGGCGTGGCGGTGCAGGAGGTCAACCAGGCCTTCGCCGACTCCTTCAAGCTCGACAAGCCCGAAGGCGCGCTGGTGTCGAACGTGGAGAAGGGCGGCCCGGCCGATCAGGCCGGCCTGCGCTCGGGCGACGTGATCCGCAAGGTCGACGGCGAGCCCATCGTCGCTTCGGGCGACCTGCCGGCCCTGATCGGCCAGAGGAAGCCCGGAAGCCGCATCACGCTGGACGTGTGGCGCCAGGGCGAGCGCCACGAGATCAGCGCCCGGCTGGGCGATGCCGGCGAGAAGATCGCCACAGTGGCCAGGAACGACGCCGGCGCCGGCCACGGCAAGCTCGGCCTCGCGCTGCGGCCCTTGCAGCCGCAGGAGCGGCGCGAGGCCCATGTGGAGGCCGGCCTGCTGATCGAGGATGCAGGCGGCCCCGCGGCCCTGGCCGGCGTGCAGGCCGGCGACGTGCTGCTGGCCATCAACGGCACGCCCGCCAAGAGCGTGGAGCAGGTGCGCGAGGTGGCGGCGAAGGCCGACAAGTCGGTCGCGCTGCTGATCCAGCGCGACGGCGACCGGATCTTCGTGCCGGTTCGCCTGGGCTGAAAGGCGGGCGCCGTGCCACTGCGGCGCCCTTCACGCTATGGCCAACGGCCTACCTCAGCTGGAGGAGGCATCGTGCAAAAGTGCCTTGGCCGATATTGCACTGGCTGTAACAATTCGCGACATTGAATAAGAGGTTTCCCCATGTCGCTGCGTGATCTTGCCCTGACGGTTCTCGAACTCGAACCCAATGAATTCCATTGGGTGTTGATGGAAGCAGTGCAGGCGGATTCCGACGAGTGCCTGGTTTACCGCCCGGTGGATTCCTCGACCCGGGGCCTGCCCGACTACTCCGAGGCGCTGATCCAGGGCGCATCGGCACTGCGCGGGCTGCAGGGCCTGGCGCCCTTCGGCAGGCCGCCGACGCCGGTGGGCATCGGCGATGGGGAGGCGCCGCCGGTCACGCGACACGCTGCCGTGCGCGACACGCACGAGCCGGGGTCGGACGAGGACTCCTGCCTGTTCACCACCGATCACTCGATCCTGTAGGCGGCCTGCTCCGCAAGCGCGGTCAGCCGGCCGGCAGTTCGTCGCGGCGCGGCATGTCGGCGCCGCGCCGCGAGCAGGTGATCGCGGCGGCCCGGGCAGCGAAGCGCAGCAGGGCCGAAAGGCGCTGCGCATCGAGCGCCTCGAGGCCCGCCAGGTTCAGTGCCTGCTGTTCGTCCAGCCAGGTGAGGAGCGCGGCCTGGAAGGTGTCGCCCGCACCGACCGCGTCCACCACTTCGACCGCGACTGCAGCCTCGGCGGCATGCGCACCCGGCGTCCACGCCTCGCTGCCCTGGGCGCCGCGCGTGAGCACCACCAGGCGCGCGCCCAGCGACAGCCAGCGCCGCGCCACCTCGGCAGGCGCCGAGTGCGGGTACAACAGCCCCAGGTCCTCGTCGCTCACCTTCACGATGTGCGAGAGCGCCGCCATGGCCTCGACCGTGGTGCGCCAGCGCGCGAGGTCGGGCTCGACGTTGAGCCGCACGTTGGGGTCGTAGGCCACCAGGCAGCGGCCGCGCTCGCGCGCGGCCAGGGCACGCAGCGCGCTGCCGACCGGCTCCACCACCAGCGCGTAGGAACCGAACTGCAGCACGCGGACCTCCGGCGGCAGCGTGGGCAAGCTGGCTTCGTCGATTTCCCGGTCCGCCGCGCCGTGGCCGTAGAAGGCGTAGTGCGGCACGCCGGCCGCGTCGACGCTCACCACGCTCAGGGTGCTCGGCGCATCGCTGCGCAGCACCAGGCGCGTGTCCACGTCTTCCGCGGCCAGCGCCTGCATCAGCCGCTCGCCCGCCGCGTCGCGCGACAGGCCGGTGAGCAGCGCCGAGCGGCGCCCCAGCCGCGCCAGGCCCACCGCCACATTGAAGGGCGAGCCGCCGATGCGCGCGTCCAGGTGCAGGCCGGTGGGCGTCGTCTCCAGCACGTAGACATCCATCAGGGCTTCGCCGCAGACCACGAACATGTCATTCATCCTTGAGGGCCGAACCGGAACCGCCGAAGAGCGGGCGCAGCCCGGCGTAGAGCGCCTTGAAGCGTGCATGCCGGGCGCGAAGCGGGTCGGCCGGCGAGCCGGCCGGCTCGTAGCGCTGCCGCAGCACGGGGCGGCGGCAGACCTCGGCCAGGGCGCCGCCGTCCGACAGCCAGGCGAGGCGCGCCGCGCCCAGCGCTGCGCCGGCCTCGCTGCCTTCGCAGATCGCCAGCGGCGTCTCCAGCACATCGGCCAGCAACTGCGCCCACCAGGCACTGCGCGCGCCGCCGCCGACCAGCACCAGGTCGCCGGCCGGCCGGGCGAGGGTGTCGAGGCCGTCGCGCAGCCCGAAGCTCACCCCCTCCACCACTGCGAAGGCGATGTCGGCCGGCCCGTGCGCATGCGTGAGGCCGAACAGCACGCCCTGGGCGTCGGCATCGTTGTGCGGGGAGCGCTCGCCCGACAGGTAGGGCAGGAACAGCGGCGCGTGCTGCCGCGCCTCGGCGCCGAGCGAGGCGGCTGCGGCCAGCAGCGCCGCCTCGTTGCCGAGGCCGAAGCTGCGCGCGGCCCAGCTCACCGCGCTGGAGGCCGACAGCATCACCGACATCTGATGCCAGCGGCCCGGCAGCGCGTGGCAGAAGGCATGCACAGAAGCCTTGGGGCGGGGCTCGAAGCGTTCGCCGCCGATGAAGATCACGCCGGAGGTGCCGAGGGAGACGAAACCCTGTCCAGCGTCCACCAGCCCCATGCCGACGGCGCTGGCCGCGTTGTCTCCGCCGCCGCCGGCGAGGGGCACGCCGGCCGCCATGCCCCAGCGTTGCGCGAGATCGGGCTTGAGTTGCCCGGCCACGGCGCTGCCCTCGACCAGCCGCGGCATCTGCGCGCGCGACAGGCCGCAGGCGGCCAGCAGTTCGTCGGACCAGTCGCGCGCCCCCACGTCCAGCCACAGCGTGCCCGAGGCGTCCGACATGTCGCTCGCGAACTCGCCGCTCAGCGTGAAGCGCAGCCAGTCCTTGGGCAGCAACACGTGCGCGATGCGCGCGAACAGCTCGGGCTCGTGTTCGCGCATCCACAGCAGCTTGGGCGCGGTGAAGCCCGGCATCGCCAGGTTGCCGGCGATTTCGCCCAGCCGCGGCACCCGCGCGGCGAGGGTGCGGCACTGGGCGGCGCTGCGACCGTCGTTCCAGAGAATGGCGGGGCGCAGCACCCGGTCCTGCGCATCCATGGCGACGGCGCCGTGCATCTGCCCCGACAGGCCGATGGCGCGCACGGCCGAGAGCGCCGATGCCTGCGTGCGCCGCAGCTCGGCCATGACGGACTCCAGCGCCTCCCACCATTGCGAGGGCGCCTGCTCCGACCACAGCGGCGCCGGGCGCTCGACCGTGAGCGGCGCCCGTGCCAGCGCGACGATGCGGTGGTCCGGCGCGAGCAGCAGCGCCTTCAGCTCCGAGGTGCCGAGATCGAGTCCGAGGTACACAAGCGCTGGCCTTCCTTCAGCCGCCGCCGAAGCGGTGGTCGCTCTGGCGCCGGAATTCGGTCGGCGTCATGCCCTTGATCTCCAGGAAGCGACGGTTGAAGTTGGCGACGTTGTTGAAGCCGACCTGGTAGCAGATGTCCGTCACGTAGTGGTCGGTCTGCATCAGCAGGTGGCAGGCGCTGTTGATGCGCACGCGGTTCACGAAGTCGGTGAAGCTGTTGCCGGTCGAGCGCTTGAAGAAGCGGCTGAAGCGGCTCTCGCTCATGCCCAGCTCGGTGGCGATGTCGGCCATGACGATCGGCTCGGCCAGGTTGGAGGTGATGCGATCGACGATGGCGTTGATCTGGTCCACGCCGGCCTCGCCTTCCACGCCCTGCATCTGCACGTTCGAGAGCAGCCGGTAGTCGGTCCACTGCGAGAGGTCGGCCAGGTATTCGCAGAAGAGCGCGAAGCGGCGCAGCCCGCGCGCGCCCTTGACTGCGTCCCAGTGCGCCAGCGCGCGCTCCGCGAGGCCGAAGAACTCGATGCCGTGGCGGGAGCGCTCGAGCAGTTGCAGCACCTCGCGCAACTCCGGGATTTCCTCCGCCGCCCGCTCGATCGGCTCATGCCTGAACTGGATCACGCGGTCGCGCCCGGCCGCGCCGCCCTCGGGCACGTCGAGCGAGATCCAGTTGTGCGGCAGGCGTGGGCCGCACAGCACCAGGTGGCCGGGCTGGAAGGGGCCGATCCAGTCGCCGATGAAGGCCTTGCCCGAGGTCTCGGTGATCAGGTGCAGCTCGTACTCGTCGTGGAAATGCCAGCGCACCAGCGGGCTGGGGAAGCCGTGCGCCAGGCAGCGCACCAGGCCGGTCTCCTCGGGCGCCTCGTAGCCGAGCGAGGGCGAGCGCGTGATGTCGCGCTCCAGCTCGGGCTCGCGGTGACGGGGCAGGTGGCGTTGGCGCGCCGATGTCATGGCCGGTTCCTTCACGCCTTGTCAGCTCATGACGTTACCACCGTCGACATTGAGCGTCTGCGCCGTGATGTAGCGGGCCTCGTCGCTCGCGAGGAAGACGGCGGCGCCGGCGATCTCGTCCGGCGTGCCCATGCGGCCCAGCGGCACCTCGAGGCCGACCCGGCGCTTCTTCTCGCCGGGTGGAAGGCCCTCGTAGCGGGCGAACAGCGCATCGACATGCGCCCACATCGGCGTGTCGACCACGCCCGGCGCGATGGCATTGACGCGAATGCCCTGCGGCGCCATCGCCAGCGCGGCGCTTTGCGTGTAGCTGATGACGGCAGCCTTCGTCGCGCAGTAGTGGGACACCAGCGCCTCGCCGCGGCGGCCGGCCTGCGAGGCCATGTTGATGACCGAGCAGCCCGCCTCGCCGTGGGCCACCATGTGCTGCAGCACGCGCTGCATGACGAAGAACAGGGCCTTCACATTCACTGCAAAGAGGAGGTCGAAGGAGGCCTCGTCGCTCTCCAGCAGCGGCGCCATGTCGAACACCGCGGCGTTGTTGACAAGGGTGTGGATCGGGCCTGCGGCGGCCTGAGCCGATTCGAGCAGCTGCGCGACGGCGTTGGCGTCGGTCACGTCGCCCGGCAGGTAGACCACGTGGCCGGGATGGCTGCGCTGCAGCAGCGCCACGCCGTCCGAGAGCGCGGGCGAGCGGTCGACCAGCGTGCAGCGCGCGCCCTGTTGCAGGCAGGCTTCGGCGATGGCGAGTCCGATCCCGCCGCCGGCACCGGTCACGAGCACATGGCGTTGTGCGAGACGGCTGCTCATGAACTTCTCTCCTCGATGAAGGCGCGCACGCGCGCCGATGCTGCGCGCACCGCTTCGATCAGGCGCAGGTCGCCGGCGGTGTCGCCCCAGAGACCTGCGTCGCTGCACAGCGCTTCGACGGGGTCGTGCGCGTCGCAGATCGCATGCGCGCCCGCCTCGTCCATGCCCTGGTCCTGGTAGACGTAGGGCAGGGTGCCGGCATGCCAGCGGCGCAGGAAGAACAGGAAGAGGGCGGGCAGCACCGCCACGCTGGCGATGCCTTCGCCGCGCGCCAGGCGCTCGCGCACGGTGGGCGCGATGAAGCCCGGGATCTTCGAGAAGCCGTCCATCGCCACGCGCTGGTTGGTGTCGCGGATCGCGGGATTGCCGAAGCGCTCCAGCACCACGTCGCGGTAAGCCGGCAGGTCCACCGGGCTCGGATGGCCGGGCGTATTCAGGCAGGGAATCACGTCCTCGGTCACGTAGTCGAAGGCCATCTGCCGGATCGCGGGCGTGTGCGTGCCCTCGTGGATGTACTGCAGGCCGACCAGCGTGCCGGCCCAGGCGATGCAGCTGTGGCTGGCGTTGAGGATGCGGATCTTCGCTTCCTCGTAGGGTGCCACCGAATCGACCAGCTCCACGCCCACGCGGGCCCAGTCGGGGCGGCCGTGGATGAAGTCGTCCTCGATCACCCACTGGGTGAAGCGCTCGGCCGTGACCGGCGCGGCATCGTCCCAGCCGGTCGCCTCGCGCACGCGCTCACGCAGCTCCGGCGGCGGGCGCGGCGTGATGCGGTCGACCATCGCGTTGGGGCAGGTGGTGTTCTCGCGCACCCAGGTCGCCAGCGCGGGCAGGCCGGCCTGCTCGATGAATTGGAGCAGGCCCCGGCGGAAGCGCTCGCCGTTGTGGCGCAGGTTGTCGCAGTTGAGCAGCGTCACCGCGCCTGCGTCGGCAGCAGCGCTGCGGGCGCGCAGGATGGCGCAGACCGCGCCGTAGATGGTCTGGCCGGCCTCGCCGCGCCGGGCGCGCGCGAGGTCCTCGGCCAGCTCGGCGGCGCTCGTGTCGAGGCGGTCCTGCGGGTCGAGGTAGTAGCCGGCCTCGGTCACGGTGAAGGAGACGATGCGCGTGCGCGGATCGGCCCCGCGCGCGACCACCGCCGCCAGCGACGGCTCCCAGGGCAGCACCTCGCGAATGGCGCCGATGCGCTGGTAGCGGTAGTCGCCGGCCGGCGAGACGGTCTCGACCGTGTAGCAGCCGTCCTGGGCCCGCAGGGTGTCCAGCAGCTCGGCCATGTCGGGCCGCAGGTTGGCGCCCGAGAGCGACCAGCGCGCGTCGCCGGCCTCGATCAGCTGCTGCAGGTAGACCGCCTGGTGGGCGCGATGGAAAGAGCCGAGTCCGAGATGCAGGATCACGAACTCCGAGAGAAGCGGAAGGGACATGGGGCGAAGCGTTCAGGCGGCGACGGCGCGGCCTTCCCGGTTGAAGAAATGCAGCACCGAGGGATCGAGCTCGACGCTCACCGGGTCGCCCGGGTGCAGCGGCGTGCGCTCGTTCTGGCGCGCCACCAGCGGCACGCCGCCCACGTCCACGTGGATCAGCGTGTCGGCGCCGAGCGCCTCGATCAGCTCGACGCGCGCCGGCGCGCCGTTTGCGGTGCCCGGATGCACGCGCAGGCCCTCCGGCCGCACGCCCAGGAAGCCGTCGGTGGGCAGGCGGCCATTGACCTGCGCGGTGAAGCTCGGGATCGCGCGCGCCTGCACCATGTTCATCGAGGGCATGCCGATGAACTGGGCCACGAACTGGTTGGCGGGCCGGTCGTAGAGCTCCATCGGCGTGCCGACCTGCTCGATCAGGCCGTCGCGCAGCACCACCACGCGGTCGGCCAGCGTCATGGCCTCGACCTGGTCGTGCGTCACGTAGATGCTGGTGGCGCCGAGCGCGCGGTGCAGCTTGCTGATCTCCACGCGCGTGTTGCCGCGCAGCGCGGCGTCCAGGTTGGACAGCGGCTCGTCGAACAGGAAGACCTTGGGGGCGCGCACGATGGCGCGGCCGATCGCCACGCGCTGGCGCTGCCCGCCCGAGAGCTCCTTCGGCGTGCGGTGCAGGTACTGCGTGAGATTCAGGGTCTTGGCCGCGTGGTCGACCTTGGTCTTGATGACGTCTTTCGACACCTTCGCCAGCTTGAGCGCGAAGGACATGTTGTCGAACACGCTCATGTGCGGGTAGAGCGCATAGCTCTGGAACACCATCGCCAGGTCGCGCTTGCCCGAGGGCGTGCGCGTGATGTCCCTGCCGTCGAGCGAGAGCGTGCCGCTGGTGATGGGCTCGAGCCCGGCGATCAGGCGCAGCAGCGTCGACTTGCCGCAGCCCGAGGGACCGACGAAGACGATGAACTCGCCCTTCTCGATCTGCAGGTCCACGCCCTTGATGACGTGGGTGTCGCCGAAGCTCTTCTTGATGTTGTCGAGTTGGAGGTAGGCCATGGAGAAGTCCTTTACTTGACGGCGCCGAAGGTGAGGCCTTGGACCAGTTGCTTCTGGCTGAACCAGCCGAACACCACGATCGGCGCGATGGCCAGCAGCGAGGCGGCCGAGAGCTTGGCCCAGAACAGGCCTTCGGGGCTGGAGTAGGAAGCGATCAGCACCGCCAGCGTGCCCGCCTTGGCCGAGCTGAGGTTGAGTGCCCAGAAGGCCTCGTTCCAGCTCAGCACCAGGCACAGCAGGCCCGTGGAGGCGAGCCCGCCGACCGACAGCGGCATCACGACGTTGCGGAACTCCGTCCACAGGTTGGCACCGTCCATGCGCGCGGCTTCGAGGATCTCCGCCGGGATGTCCTTGAAGCTGGTGTAGAGCATCCACACCATGATGGGCAGGTTCGACAGTGTGAAGACGATGACGAGCGCGGTGCGCGAGTCCAGCAGGCCGGCGGTCTGCGCGAGCACGTAGATCGGCACCAGCGCGCCGACGGCCGGCATCATCTTGGTGGAGAGCATCCACATCAGGATGTCGCGCGTGCGCTTGGTGCGGAAGAACGCAAACGAATAGGCCGCCGGCGCCGCGATCAACAGGCCGAGGATGGTGGAGCCGATGCTGGTGATCAGCGAGTTCTTGGCGAACAGCAGGTAGTCGCTGCGGCGCTGCACCTCGGCGAAGTTGTCCATCGTGGGCTCGAAGACGAAGAGCGGTGGCACGTGGATCGCCTGCAGCTCGGTCTTGAAGGAGGTCAGCACCAGCCAGCCCAGCGGGAAGAAGAGCAGCAGCGAGACGGCCCAGGCACCGGCGGTGCGCAGGATGAGGGGGACAATGCTGTCGGTTTGCATGTTGATTCCCCTTCAGTCCAGGCTCTTGCCGATGATGCGGATCAGGAAGGCCGCCACGATGTTGGCCAGGATCACCGCGAAGAGCGCACCGGCCGAAGCCACGCCCACGTCGAAGTTCATCAGCGACTGCTTGAAGATCATGTAGGTGAGGTTGGTGCTCTCGTTGCCCGGCCCGCCGTTGGTCGTGACCGCGATCTCGGCGAAGACCGAGAGCAGGAAGATCATCTCGATCATGATCACCACCGCCATCGGCCTGGCGAGGTGCGGGATGGTGAGGTAGCCGAAGCGCTGCACCGCGCTCGCGCCGTCCATGCGCGCGGCCTCCATCTGCTCGCGGTCCAGCGACTGCAGCGAGGTAATGAAAATCAGGCAGGCGAAGGGCAGCCACTGCCACGCCACCATGATGATCACGGAGAGCAGCGGCACGTCGGTCAGCCAGTCCACCGGCTCGGCGCCGAAGAAGCGCCAGAGGTCCGCGAGCACGCCGTAGATGGGGTTCATCATCATGTGCTTCCACAGCAGCGCGTTGACCGTGGGCATCACGAAGAAGGGCGAGATCAGCAGCACGCGCACGATGCCGCGGCCGGGGAAGGGCTCGTTGACCAGCAGCGCCAGCAGCACGCCCAGCACCACGGTCGACACGATCACGCTGCCGATCAGGAGCAGGGTGTTCCACACCGCGGGCCAGAAGTCCGGGTCGGTGATGAAGTACTCGAAGTTCTCGAAGCGGGCGAAGGGATGGTCGCCCGGCTGCATCAGGTTGTAGTTGACGAAGGAGAAATAGATCGTCATCGCCAACGGCACGATCATCCAGAGGAAGAGCGTGAGCACCGCCGGCGCCATCAGCAGCCGGGGCAGGAAGCGGTCGGTCGCGGTCTTCTTGTTCTTCTTCCCGCTCTGGGAGAAGCCGGGGAGCGGGGCGGAAGCGTCCGCGCCCGGGGCCCGGCCCTCCCCGGCGGGGGAGGGCGTGAGGGTGCTCACTTGTAGTACCCGGCTTTCTTCATCTCGCGCTCGGCCGCCGTCTGCGAGGTCTTGAGCGCCTGGTCGACCGTGGTCTTGCCCGAGAGGGCCGCGCTCATCTGCTGGCCCACCGCGACGCCGATGGCCTGGAACTCGGGGATGGCGGCGTACTGCACGCCGACGTAGGGCGACTTGGGCAACGTGCTGTCGTTCGGGTTGGCGGTATCGATCGCTTTCTTCTCGGCTTCCGCGAAGCGTGCCGCCTTCATGAACTCGGGCGTGGCATAGGTCGATTTGCGCGTGCCGGTCGGCACCGCGCCCCAGCCATGTTCCTTGGCGACCAGCTTGATGTAGTCCTTGGAGGTCGCCCACTTGATGAAGGTCTGCGCCGCGTCCACCTTCTGCGAGCCGGCGGGGACCGCCAGCGCCCAGGCCCACAGCCAGTTCGCGCCCTTGGGCGTGACGGCGGTGGGCGCCTGCGCGAAGGCCACCTTGTCGGCCACCTTCGACTGCTTGGGATCGCTCACGAAGGAGGCCGCGATGGTCGCGTCCACCCACATGGCGCACTTGCCTTCGTTGAAGAGGGCCAGGTTCTCGTTGAAGCTGTTGGCCGAGGCGCCGGGCGGGCCGTAGGCCTTCATCAGGTCGACGTAGAAGGTGATTGCGTCCTTCCAGGGCTTGGTGTCGATCTGCGGCTTCCAGCTCATGTCGAACCACTGGCCGCCGTTGGTGTTGACGAGCGTCGTGAGGAAGGCCATGTTGTCGCCCCAGCCCGGCTTGCCGCGCAGGCACATGCCGTAGACGCCGCCCTTCGGGTCGTGTACCTTGCCGGCGAGCTCCTTCACCTGGGCCCAGGTCGGCTGGTCGGGCATCTTGAAGCCCACCTTGTCGGCCAGGTCCTTGCGATACATCAGCATCGAGCTTTCGCCGTAGAAGGGCGCGGCGTAGAGCTTGCCGTCGGCCGACAGGCCGGTGCGCATCGCCGGCAGCAGGTCGTCGATGTCGTAGGCGGCGTCGGTGGCGATGGGGTTGAGCCAGCCCTTCTTGGCCCAGATCGGCGTTTCGTACATGCCGATGGTCATCACGTCGAACTGGCCGCCCTTGGTGGCGATGTCGGTGGTGACGCGCTGGCGCAGCGTGCCTTCCTCGAGCGTGACCCACTTGAGCTTGATGTCGGGGTACGCCTTCTCGAAGAATGGCGTGAGCTTCTGCATCTCGATCATGTGCCCGTTGTTCACGGTGGCAATGACCAGGTCGGTCGCGGCATGGGCGGCCAGGCCTGCGGCGGTGAGCGCGAGCACCAGTCCCGCCTTCAGAAAACGCTTCATCTCGATGTCTCCTTGTGGTTGGCGACGAGGCAGTCGCTTCAACCGATTCTGGAGACCTTGGCTTGCGAAATTGGTACGCGAAATGCCGGTTTCTATACTTGGATGCACTGATTGATCAGTGACTTCCCTAGTTTGAGCAAGCAGGGATGGGCGACCGGGCCGCGCTCAGGGGGCCGAGCGCGTCCTGCAACTGGCCTTCCAGGGCCTGTTGCCCCTTGGGGGTGATGGCCAGTACCTGGGCCGGCTTGTGGCTTTCGCAGCCGCTGGGGAGCAACTCGGCGGGCGGGATGAAGGCGCTCACCAGCTCCGCGGCACGCAGCACGCGCAGCTTGTCGATCTCCGCAGGCGCGTAGACGGTGAAGGGCAGCGGCTGCTGCGCGAGCTGACGAAGAAGTTCCATCGGCATGGGGAACCTCCTTTCATGAAGGGCGAGTCATCCTGCGCAAACGCCGGCGTGGGCAGCCGATGGCCGCACCGGCCTGCCCGCGTGCTGCGATGCAGCGAAAGCCTCGCTGCGGGGCGTTCAAACTTCGTGCAACTCGGTGCGGCTGTCGGCCCAGTGGATGGCCTGCTGCTCCGCATGCCGAACGGCTTCTGCCTCGGTCCGGCAGAGGTCGGCATCGTTCATGAGCGGCACTTGCTTCTCGCTGGGAAATCCGAGCTGCCGGATCACGACCGGCCGAAACTGGCCCGGGCGCTCCTTCTCGGCGCTGCAGAGGAAGTGATAGCCCCGGTACACGAACACGACGCTCCTGGACATGATCGGCTCCCATGCCGCCAATCCTTGCACGTTGCTACTTCCCGAGGTATTGGCGGACCGCCTCGACAGAAGTGCCTGCGGCGGCCACGGCCGCCCTCAATTGCGCCTCGCTGACGCCGAGCTCCTTCGTCCAGTAGCGAAGCTCGTGCGTCTCGCTGACGTTGATGCGCGACCGATCCTGCGGGCCGCGGTTGCTCAAGTCGTCCGGCATGCTGTGTCTCCTGTGCGTTTCTGTACTTGGAGTGTTGGCGCGGGGCAAAAGTGCGGGCGACGGACGCGGGCGCAAGGCATTGCGGGAAGGTGGCTGACACGGGGGACGGCCGGAAGATGCTCGCGACGTCGGCATTGCACGGGCCGTGCCGTGCGCGGGAGCGAATCCGTTGTGCGTGGTGCTGCGTATGGGAAGACAGTCGCGGCGCGGTCGCGGCCACTTTCAACCCCAGGAGCATCGTCATGCAAAGTCCTTCCCGTCGCTTTCTTTCCCTCGCCCTAGCGGGCTTCGCGAGCATGGCCGCCTTCGGTGCACAGGCCTTTCAGGGCGAGCAGAACCCGCTGCCGCCGCCGCCCTTCCAGTCGACCCAATCGCGTGCAGCCATTCAGGCGCAGGCGTTGCGGCCCATGCAGATCAGCAACGGCGGCACGGGGGTGGCCGCGCCCGCAGGCATGGCCGACCGCGCCATGGTGCGGTCGGGCGCGCAGGCGATCACGTCCAGCGGCGCAGCGGCGTACGGGGAGATCGGGGAGCGGCGCGTGCGCGCGCGGTAGCCGCTCGGCCTCAATAGAGCCCGTAGTACTTGTCGACGGTGCTCCGGTAGGTCTCGTCGTAGTCAGGCACGCGGTCCCCCGCGTAGCTCGGCGCGCCTTCCAGCTTCGCCTTGTCCAGCGGCACCACATAACCATCCTGCGAGGTGTCGTACTTCAGCATGTTCCAGGGGATGGGGTAGCGGTCGGTACCCATTCCCAGGAACCCGCCGAACTCCATGACGGCATAGCGGACTTGGCCCGAGATCTTGTCGATCATGAGGTCGTCGATGGAGCCGAGCTTTTCGCCTGCCGTGTTGTAGACCGTGGTCCCCTCGACGCGATCCGACGAGATGACGTCATGAGCGGAAGTTGTCGTGGTCATTCAATTTCTCCAATGCATCGACCGACACGGCTGGGGATGCCGGCCACATCTTCGAAAGCCCAGCACTCCAGGTATCTCGCGCGCGAGATCCTCGACTGATCGGGCGTGGAGCCGTCGTTCTGTAGGCACTCGCTCGCAGGCGCACGGCGCCGGTCGGCGACGCAAGAGGGGATCGTCACGCAGATTCTTCTGGCTTTCGGGTACAGGGCTCTGCGCCCCTGTCCGACGAAGCGACACGGGGCGCGGTGGGTATCGTTCATCGATTGGACGGAAAGGATCGACCGTGGCTACTCATCGACAAGAACAGGCCAGGAGCGACGACCGCGACGACAAGCGTGTCTTCCGGTGGGGGGCCATCGCGGTGGCCGTCCTGGTGGTTCTCGCAGTCCTGGCGTACTACCTCCTCTCGGAGTCCAGAGAGCGCTCCCCGGTCATGCAGGAGCCCACGACACAGCAGGCGCCGCAGAAGCCGGCCGCGCCGCCTCAGTAGGCGACAAGGAGTTCAGATGCCCGAGGATCCCAACATTCCGGTTCCGTCTTCCCTCGAATCCCCGCGGGCCGTCTTTCAGGCGCTGGCAGAGCGCACGGGCGTGCTGGCCCCCGGCGCGCCGCTGTCCGAGGAACTCCTGGCCTTCGCGTTGGCCGTTGCCGACTTGCAGGCCGAGGGCAAGCTGGGAGCCAGGGGCAAGGTCGGCAGCCGCTGAGCGATCGAGACGGTCGCTGTGTGCCCCATGGTTCGCCTCGAGGACTTCAAGCCCATGCTGCTGTCGGAGCGCGCATTGGGCCTTCATGAGCCCGGGTGGATCTACGAGCTGAAATACGACGGCTATCGCGTGACCGCCGCATTCGGCGGTGGCCGCGCCGTTCAACTGAGGACGCGCCACGGGGCCAACGCGACCCAATGGTTTCCCGAGATCAGGGACGCCCTGGCCAACGTGGCCGGCGCTACGTGCATCGCCGACGGCGAGGTATGCGTCCTGGACGATGAGGGTCGCAGCGATTTTCAGGCGCTTCAGGAGCGGGCTCGCCATCGCTGCTGGTACGTGGGCGCCAAGCCGGTCGACTATTGCGTGTTCGATCTTCTCGTCGACCACGGCGTGGACATCACGGCGGAGCCGCTGATGTTGCGCAAGGCCGCGCTGGGGCGGCTGTTCCGGGCGCCTCCCTGGGGCATCCTCGTGGTGGCTTGCTTCGAAAAAGGAGATGCGCCCTTGCTGAAGAAGGCGGCGGGCCGTCCGGGGCAGGAACTCATCGCGAAGCGTGGATCGAGCATTTACCTGCCCGATGTACGGACCAGCGATTGGGTCAGGATCAAGCGCAAGCCGCCCAAGGAAAAGTGCCCTGCTTCATCCGGCCGACGATGAGCGCGAGCTCGGGAGCGCCGAATTCTCCTTCAACAGCTCGGGGCAGTCCGCCGGCAGCCAGTGGAAGCTCTGGGCCCGCAGCGCGGTGTCGTAGATCACCTTGTATTGGCAAGTCTTCACGCCGCCCGGGACGCGGAAGTTGAAGACGTAGTCCCACTCGCGAACCCCGAACAGGCCTTCGCGGAAGTGCGGCCGGCCGACGAGGTCGTAGAGCTGGTCCTTGCTGACGCCGGGCGCGATGCGGCGCAGGTTGTCAGGGTTGGGGAAGGTGCCTTCCTTCAGCCAGGCATCGTTCCCGATGTCGGGGAAGACGACTTCGCCTGCGCGGCCATCATCCGAGATGTTCTTGCTGACCGTGGACGTCCCGCAGCCCGCCAGCGACAACAGTGCCGCCATGGCCAGCGCAATTCCGGCCCCTTTGATTTGCATGTTCATGTGTAGCCTTGAAAACCGGTTGCGATCAGCTGCTTACCAATGGAAGCCCACGCCGGCGGCGACGCCGACCTTGCCTCGGGAGTTGGCCGTGCCGCTGAACTTGACGACCCATCGGCCGTTGTCCGCGAGCTTCGACACGCCGAGCGCCAGCGCGGCCTGGCCATCGAAGCCCGCGACACCTGCGGCAACCATGCTCTTTCCGGGGATGGCAGCCTGTGGCAGATTGGCCATTGCCATCGCGCCAGCGGCTGCGGCGTTGGCTTCCTTGCTCACCTTGTCGACGTTGGCCTGAACCTGGCCGAGCTTGGTGTCCGTGTACTGATTGGCGGCGGCAAGGCCGGCGTTCAGCTGATTCACGTTGACGGCATCGTTGCCTGCTACGCCGTCGGCGACGTTGTGGAGGGTCACCGGGGCGTTGGTGTTCGTGCCGCCCAGCTTCACGCTGTTGTAGTTGGTCGTGCCGTCGGCGTTGGTTTCGTACTTCACTGCGGATTGGTCGATGCTGGCCACCGTCGTCTGCACCGCCTTCAATTGCGAGACGTTGACTGCGTCGCTGTCCAGCGAACCCGCGGCCACCCCGGTGATCTGGCGGAACTGGCCGTTGGCCGCATCGCCCACCGACAGCGCCGACAGCGTGCTGGTGGTGGCGTTGATGGCTGCGGCCTGCGAGGTGGACGCATTCGTGGGCACATAACCGGCGGCGCCTGCCGCCGTGGAGGCGACCGAGCCTGCGCCCAATGCCACGCCGCCGGCCTGGGTCACGCTGCTGCCTGCGCCGATCGCGACACCCTGTACCGCTGCCGCTGAAGACTGCGTGCCGATCGCGACGGAATCCGCCCGGTGCGAAGTCGCGCCCTGGCCGATGGCCACGCCGCCCGGCGCGCTCTGTTGCACCACCGCGCCGTTGCCGATGCCCACTCCGCTGTCGCCGTTGACCACCGTCCGAGGGCCGACTGCCACCGATTCGGCGCCGATGGCCAGCGAGTCCATCGCGGTCGAGTTGGCGTGGAAGTACTGGATCGGCGTGACGGCGAAGGATTGCAGCGCACCGCTGAGCTGGCGCACCGTCACGGCATCCTGCGCTTCGGTGCCGTCGGCCACGTTGGTGATCTGGCGGTAGGTGGTCGCACTGCCGACGGAAACGGCGCCCAGCAGCGTCCGGTCGGTGGTGTTGTACGGAATCAGCGAGCTGCCTGCGGGAATGTCGCCCGTGCTGCCTGCGACCGCGCGATCGGAGGTCGAGCCTGAACCGAGTGCCACCGAACCGTCGACGGTTGCGCTGGCGCCAAGGCCCTGCGCAATGCTGCTTGCTCCGTTGGCGACGGCGTTCGGGCCGATCGCGATCGAGTCCGTGCCCAGGGCCTGCGAGTCGGGCAGTGTCGAGTTGGCGTGGAAGTACTTGATGCCTCCGCCGCCGTTAATGGCACCGATCGTGTTGTTGAGATTGGCAATCCCGGTGGTGTTCGCCGTCACCTGCTGGTTCGTGGCGAACAGCTGAGAACCGTTGATTGCATCGGTCGAGCCGGCGTCGAGCCGGCCCGCCGCCACGTTCGTGATGGTGCGCTCCGCGCCCGGCGCCCCGACACTCACCGTGCTCGCCGGCGTGGTGCCGGCGAAGTTGTAGGTGGTGGTGCCGATCACGGTGCTGGCAGTGCCGACTGCCGCCGCCGTCGTCGAGCCGGAGCCCAACGCGATGTCGCCTGCATTGCTGGCGACGGCATTCGGCCCGACGGCGACCGAGTTCGCGCCCAAGGCCTGCGAGTCGGGCAGTGTGGAGTTGGCGTGGAAGTACTTGATGCCCGCGCCGGTGTTGATGTCACCGATCGTGTTGCCGAGATTGGTGATCGCCGTGGTGTTCGCCGTCACCTGCTGATTCGTGGCGAACAGCTGCGAGCCATTGACCGCATCGGTCGAAGCGCCATCGAGCCGGCCCGCGGCCACGTTCGTGATCGTGCGCTCCGCCCCCGGCGCCCCGACGCTGACCGTGCTCCCCGGCGTGGTGCCGGCGAAGTTGTAGGTGGTCGTGCCGATCACGGTGCTGGCCGTGCCGACCGCTGCGGCCGTCGTGGAGCCGGAGCCCAGCGCCACGGCGTTTGCGTTGTTCGCCACCGCGTTCGGACCGATAGCGACGGAATCCGTCCCGAGGGCCTGCGAGTCGGGCAGGGTGGAGTTGGCGTGGAAGTACTTGATGCCCGCACCGGTGGTGATGTCGTTGACGGTGTCACCGAGGGTGGTGATGTCGGTCGTGTTCTTCGTGACCTGCTGGTTCGTGGCGAACAGCTGCGAACCGTTGATCGCGTCGGTCGATGCGCCGGAAATCCTGCCGGCCGCCACGTTGGTGATGGTGCGCTCCGCACCCGATGCGCCGACGCTGACCGTGCTGGTCGGCGCGATGCCGGCGAAGCTGTAGGGGGTGCCACCGATCACGGTGCCTGGCGTGGGGACCGCCACCGCCGTCGTCGAGCCCGAACCCAGCGCAACGTCGCGGGCATTGTTCGCCACTGCCGTGTCGCCGAAGGCCACCGCGCCCGCAGCCAGCGCGCTGCTGGTGCTGCCGATGGCGACGCTGCCCTGGCCGACCACCGTGTTCTGGTAACCGATGCCGACCGCACCCTGTGCGGCCGTGCCGGCCACGCTCACCCCCTGGCCGCCACCGCCCACCATGTTGGTGTTGCCCATCGCCACGGAACCGTTGCCGGTGGCGGTGTTGTCCAGGCCGCTCGCGATCGCGCCGTTGCCCGTGGCGGTGTTGGGGTCGCCGATCGCCACCGCGCCGTTGCCGCTGGCGACGTTGCCGGAGCCGATCGAGACCGCCCGACCGCCGGTGGCGGTGGCGTTGGTGCCGATCGCGACCGCTTCGGCCGAATCGGCCCGCGCATTGCTGCCGACCGCGATGGTGTTCAGGGCCGAGGCGCTGGCCAGGCGGCCCATGGCGATGGCTTCGGTCTGGGTGGCGGACGACTCTCCGCCGATGGCAATCGCATTGGCTCCCGCCGCGTTGGCGCCCGCCGTCACGTTGCCACCCAGCGCAACGGAACCTGCGGCCGAGGCGCGCACGGCGGTCGCGGCGCTCGTCCCGCCCGAGCCGAGTGCGGTGGCATTGGCGGCAGTCGCGTTGGCCCGGGTACCGATCGCAAGCGCGTCGACACCGGCAGCGCGGGTTGCGACCCCCATTGCGGCAGCGCGCGCCTGAGACGCCTCCACGTCCGTGCCGACAGCGATGGCGCCCTCCGCGGTGGCGCCCGCGCCTGGAGCCGTGCGCGGACCAAGATTGATGGAATTTATCTGGGAGGCGATCGACTGGAAGCCGATGGCAATGGCGTTCCTGCCGGCTGCGTTGGCGCTGCTGCCTTGTGCGACGGCATCCAGCGCTGAGGCGTTTGCCTGGGAACCGATGGCGATCGCGTTGCCCACGCTGGCATTGGCATTCAGGCCGATCGACGTCGTTGCGTTGCTGGCGACGCCGATGCCGGCATTGGTGCCGATGGCAATGTTGTCGTTGCCGCTGACCAGGCTGCCTGCCGCAGCGTCGAGGGTGGCATCGTAGGCGACCGTGCCATCGCCTGTGCCGAAGGCGAGGTTGCGCGTTCCCGTAACGCCCGAGCCCGCGCCCCGCATCGCGCTTGCAATGCCTCCTCCCATGGCGGTGTTCTGCGCGCCGGTGACCAGTGCTCCGGAGGCAATACCCACTGCAACCGAACCCGTATTGGCCGCGGTCGAGCCCGCACCGGCACCCTGGCCGACCGCAACGGTGCTGGTACCCATAGCGAGCGCTTGCGCGCCGAGCGCAAGCGAACTATTCCCCAGCGCTCGAGCGGCGTTGCCGACTGCGGTGGCTGCGTCGCTGGTTGCCTCTGTCTCATTGCCTACCGCGACGGTGCGCACCGCGGTTGCCTGGGATAGAAAACCTCCGGCGAACGCGAAGTTTCCACCTGCCACAGAGTTGACACCGACGGCGGTGGAGTTCCCTCCCGTCGCCGTGGAGGCGGTGCCCAACGCGCTGGCGCCAGCGCCGGTGGCTTGGGCATTGATGCCGAGCGCGACCGTATTGATATTGCTTGCAACCGTATCGTTGCCGAGTGCCAGGGAGTTAATCGCGCTGGCCGCAGCTGAGCGACCGATTGCCGCGCTACCGTCGGCGCTCGCAGCGGCCGCAGTGCCGAACGCAACGCTGGAATTGGCGAGAGAACTCGAGTTGACGCCGATCGCGATGGCGTTGGGCACGGCCGTGTTGGCCTGGACACCCGCGTTCGCGCCCAGGCCGAATGCGATTGACTGGTTGCCCCAGGCCCTGGATGCGGTACCCATGGCCACGGCGCTCGTGCCTGTCGATCTGGCCTGGATGCCTATGGCAACAGTACCGTCAACGGTAGCGGCCACGTCGGTGCCGATGCCGATGGCGCCTTGGCCCAGAGCACCCGTTCCTGCGGCAGTACGCGCACCCAGGTAAATGGCATTGATCCCGGAGGCGATGGCTTGGTAGCCGACAGCCGTGGCATTCAGCGCTGAACTGATGGCGGTGAACCCTATGGCAGTGGACCCGCCAAACGTCGCTTGGGATTGAAAACCGGCGCACGTCGAACTGCCGCTGTAGAAGTTATAAGGCGCCGCAGTGCAATTCACCTGCGCCTGCGCCGAAGCGGCCCACATTGCGCCCATCGCCAGCAGCGCGCTTACGATCCCGAGGCGCAGGCGGCTCGTGTGGAGCGATGCAGCCCCGCCGCCTGCGGCGGCGATCGTTACGCGACTGCCACTGCGCTGGCCGCGTGCCCGGGTGCTCTCGGACGCAGCAATCCAAGCCCCTATGGATTCGTTCCAAACAGTCAAGTAGATTCGGTTCATGGCCTGAAGTGGTAAAACAATGTTATTAACTATTACTAATGAAACACTTGTATAGGCCGATGCTATGAGAATTTTTGTCGCGGTTGCGGCTCCGATTTGAGATTTAAGAATGTTTGACATTTGTCATGCCAAATTGGTGCGGAATGCGCGCCGCGCTGTGCGAACTTTGGTCGTTTCGATGGTAATAAACGCTTAATCCAATCTAGTTATTGATAGATGGAAAGCGTTATTGAGCCGCAGTCAGCCGCCCTCGTCGGATGTGTTTTATTTCCCACATCGAGAGAACGTGAGAAGCGTTGTCGCTGCGCGTTTACTCCTTGTACTGGAGGTATTAGTTGCGCCGGGCCCTCGCAACCGCCACCAGTCCCCGGGCAAAAGCTCCCGTTCAGCGCTCGATGGCGGCGGGCCGCGTGCCAGGACGGGTTCGTCCTTGCATGGACATGGATCAAATCAATAGGGGAGTAAGGCCGCGCTGATTGCGCTCACGGAGCGCCGCCAGTCCAGGCGCAGCGATCAAGTGGCGGGCGCCTGATGCGGCGTATCGGACACATTCAAAAACTGTCCAGATATCTGAGCCCAAAGAGGAAGGCCTCGCTATCTAGTAATAGCGAGGCCTTCATTGCCTTTGCGGCTTGTAGGTGGCTCCTCGACCTGGGCTCGAACCAGGGACCTACGGATTAACAGTCCGGCGCTCTACCGACTGAGCTATCGAGGAACAAGCCTCAGATTATAGCGTGGTTTTCGGGGCTTCTGGCCGGGCCGCATCGCCGCGCGTTGATGCGCGAAAAAATTCTCAAGGAGCCGCCATGGCCTTCATCAGGCGAGCCGCCGCAGCTTCGGGGTCGGCCTCGGCCACGAGCGCCCGCACCACCGCCACCGAGCCCACGCCGGTGGCCAGCACATCGGGCAGCCGTACTGCGTCGACACCGCCGATCCCTACTTGCGGATAGCCGCGCATCAGGCGCGCGTAAGCGGCCAGTCGTGCCACGCCCTGCGGCGCGGTAGCCATCTGCTTCAGCGTGGTCGGGTACACCGCGCCCATGGCGAGGTAGCTCGGGCTCACGGCGTCGGCGCGCACCATCTCGGCGTAACCATGGGTGCTGACGCCCAGGCGGATGCCGGAAGCGCGGATCGCCTGGAGCTCCTGCGGGTCGAGCGCGTCGAGGTCCTCCTGGCCCAGGTGCAGTCCGTAGGCCCGGGCCTCGATGGCAGCTTGCCAGTGGTCGTTGATGAAGAGCAGGGCGTTGGTGCCGCGCACGGCTTCCACGGCCGCATGCACTTCGCGCTTCACTGCCTCCGCATCGCCGGACTTGAAGCGCAGCTGCACCGTCGGCACACCGGCGCGCGCCATGCGGCCGACCCAGGCGGCATCGGGCAGCACGGCATAGAGGCCGAGCTTCTCGGGGGAGGGCGGGAAGGCATCGGGGCGCGCCGACGGCGGAAAGGAGCGCATGCCGAAATCCGCCGGATGCTCGGGCCAGGCCTGCGCATCGAAGGCGCCGGTGCGTTGCGTCTGCGCCTGCCAGGCGCGGGCCAGGCATTCGGCATCGACCTCGATGAAGCCCAGCGCCGCGCAGCCGGTCTTGGCGCCGCGGTACACCCTGTCGTCGGAAGCAAAGGAGGCCGGGCGGTCGCCCGTCTCGCCGAAGCGCCCCGCATGCGCCGCCACGATGGCGCGCGCGATGTCGTTCTGGTCGTTCATGGCCGTCATTGCGAATTCGCGTGATGCCAGAAGGGCGTGCCCAGCACCGGCGTGCTGGGCTGCGCGGAATCCTGCGCGGTCATCGCGCCCGCAAGCCGCGCGCTGCGGCCGGCCTGCACCGCGTCGGCAAAGGCGCCGGCCATCGCGACCGGGTCCTGCGCCAGCGCCACGGCGGTGTTGAGCAGCACCCCGTCGTAGCCCCATTCCATCACCTGGCAGGCATGCGAGGGCAGGCCCAGCCCGGCGTCGACCAGGAGCGGCACCGAGAGCCGCTCGCGCAGCACCTGCATCGCGTAGGGATTGACCGGCCCGCGCCCTGTGCCGATGGGCGCGGCCCAGGGCATCACGGCCTGGCAGCCCACGTCCACCAGGCGCTGGCAGACCACCAGGTCCTCCGTGCAGTAGGGCAGCACATGGAAGCCGTCGCGGATCAGCTGCGAGGCCGTTTCGACCAGGCTGAGGGTGTCGGGCTGCAGCGTGTAGTCGTCGCCGATCAGCTCGAGCTTGATCCAGGGCGTGTCGAACACTTCGCGCGCCATCTGCGCGGTGGCGATGGCCTCCTGCACGCTGTGGCAACCGGCGGTGTTGGGCAGCACCGGCACATCGAGGCGCCGCAGCAGCTCCCAGAAGCCGTTGCCATCGCTGCCGTTGCCGGGCGTTCCGGTCTGGCGGCGCAGCGATGCGGTCAGCATCGCGGGCCGGGCGCGCCGCACCGCGGCTTCGAGCACGTCGGGCGAGGGGTAGCGCGAGGTGCCGAGCAGCATGCGGCTCTGGAAGGTCTGGCCGTAGAGCACCAGGGGATCGTCGGCGTTCGTGTTCATCATGATGGGTGGGTCTCCGGTTCAGCCGCCCGTCACGGGGCGGATCACTTCGATGCAGTCGTCGGGATGCAGGACGTGCGACGCGTGGTTCGAGCGCGGCACGAACTGGCGATTCACGGCCGCGGCGAAAGGCGGCTTCGCCTCGATCAGGGCGATGGCGTCGGCCAGCGTGGCGCCGTCGGGCAGGGTCTTCGGGTTGTCGTTGATCAGGATGTTCATGGGGTGGTCTCCTCCAGGCTGGGCGCCAGCGCGAAGCGGCCTGCGAGCGCCGAGCGGCCTTCGCGCAGCAGCTCCAGCGCCACGTCGAGCATGACCGGCGCAATCATGAAGCCGTGGCGGTAGAGGCCGTTGATCTGCATCACGCGGGCGCGCGGCTGGCTGAAGGCCGGCAGGTTGTCGGGCAGGGCGGGGCGGCACTGGGTCGCGATCTCGAGGATGCGCGCCTCGGCGAAGCCGCTATGCACCGCGTAGGCCGCGCTCAGCAGCTCCAGCGTGGAGCGCACGCTGGCCGGCGACATGTCCTCGGACTCGATCTCGGTGGCGCCGATCACGAACACCCGGTTCGGCTTGGGCACGACGTAGAGCGGGTAGCGCGGATGCACGACGCGCATGGGCCGCGTCAGCGCCACCTCGGGCGCATGCACGCGGATCACCTCGCCGCGCACGCCCCGCAGCGCGCTCCACTGCGGCCGGGCGCCGAGGCCGCGGCAGTCGATGACGCGCTCGCCCTCGCCGGGCTGGAATTCGTCCAGGCTGCGCGGCGCATGCCAGTGCAGCTTGACGTTCGGCAGGGCCTCCAGCGTCGCGAGCAGGGACGCGAGCAGCTCGCGGTTGTCGAGCTGGCCTTCCTGCGGCAAGAACAGGCCCTGCGCGAAGCGGCGGCCCAGCGCGGGCTCGAGTGCGGCGATGCCGGCCGCGTCCACCGTCTTCATCACGCCCACTTCGGGTACCAGCTCACCGGTGCGCGCCAGCATGCGCGCCAGCCGCGCGGCCTCGGCGGCATCCTGCCGGTGCCACAGCACCAGCGTGCCTTCGCGCTGGAAGAACACGGGCTGCGCCAGCTCGTCCAGCAGTTCTGGCCAGCGCGTGAGGCCGTAATGCCCCATGCGCACGATCGAGGGCGGTGCCACGGCCGACTCCGCCAGCGGCGCCAGCATCGCGGCCGCGACGCGGGCGGCCGAGCCGTCGGCCTGCGGCCCGCCGGCATCGAAGAGCTCGACGCGGCAGCCGGCTCGGGCCAGCGCCACGGCCAGCAGGCGGCCCATCAGCCCGGCGCCGAGGATCGCGGCCGAGGCGAAAGGAAGTGCGCTGCGCGCGGTCATCGGCATATCCTCCTGCAGGGCCCGCGATGGCGTGGCCCATAATTTTCGGCATGACCCAAGCAACTTCCCGCTATGCGCGCGTGCTCTCGATCGCCGGTTCCGACAGCGGCGGCGGCGCCGGCATCCAGGCCGACCTCAAGACCTTCTCGGCCCTGGGCTGCTACGGCATGACGGCCATCACCGCGCTGACCGCGCAGAACACGCTGGGCGTCTCCGGCATCCACGGCGTGCCGCCGGAATTCCTCAAGGCCCAGATCCGGGCGGTGGTGGAAGACATCGGCGTCGACGCGGTCAAGCTCGGCATGCTGCATGCGCCCGAGGTGGTGGAGGTGGTGGCCTGGGCCATCGACCACTACCAGCTCGACAAGGTAGTGCTGGACCCGGTGATGGTCGCCACCAGCGGCGACCGGCTGATCGCCGCCGAGACCGTGCAGGTGCTGGTGCGCGAGCTGTTCCCGCGCGCGACCGTGGTCACGCCCAACCTGGACGAGGCGGCGCTGCTGATCGGCCATGCCATCGACGGCGTCGACGCGCTCGACGATGCGGCGAGCGAGCTGCTCGCGCTGGGCGCGCACGCCGTGCTGCTCAAGGGCGGCCATCTGCCGGGCAACGACGTGGTGGACCTGCTGGCCGAGGCCGACGGCGAGCGGCTGCGCCTTTCGTCCGAGCGCATCGCGAGCCGCAATCTGCACGGCACGGGCTGTACGCTGTCCTCGGCCATCGCGGCGCACCTGGCGCTCGGCTACGCGCTGCCGGAGGCGGTCGAGCGGGCGCGCGGCTACGTGGTGGCCGCGATGGCCGCCGGTGCAGAGGTGAAGGTCGGTGCGGGCCATGGACCCCTCAACCACGGCTTTGCGCCAGTGCCGACGGTCCGCCTGCCGCTGCCTGGCGCGTGAACCAGGCCAGCACGAAGGTGAAGGCCAGCGTGGGCAGGGCCGAACCGAGCTGAGGCGCCCACTTGGCGCAGCCGTGATAGACGGCGATGCCCGCGATCCAGATCAGCGCGGCGCCCAGGTCGACGCGGCGCGTGCCCGCGGACGCCGGCGCTTCTCCGGTGCCCAGGCGCCCGAGGATCACGCCGTAGAGCGGCACGAAGACCGAGCTCAGCAGCAGCAGGAAGGGCTCCAGCGTGTGCATCGGCAGCACCAGCGCGAAGCCGATGCACAGCACCGCGAGCACGAGGCCCCAGCGCTTCACGCTCCAGCGCGGCTTCAGGCTGTGGGCCGAGACCGAGCCCGAGTAGACGTCGCCGTAGGCGTTGTCGAGCTCGTCGATCAGGATCAGGCCCAGCGCCACCAGGCCGCCCTGCGCCAGCAGCAGGGCCGTCACCAGGTTGCTGCCCGGCTCGGCGGCGCTCGCCACCATCACGCCCAGGCCGTAGCACCAGATGTTGGCGAGCGCATAGCCCAGCCAGGTGCCCGAGAAGGCGCCGCCCAGCCCGCCGGTGCTGCGCCGGCCGTGGCGTGCGTAGTCGGCCACCAGCGGCAGCCACGAGACGGGCATGGCGATCACCAGGTCGAGCGCGCTGAACAAGCCCATGCCGCCATTGCCCGGGCGCGACCAGAAGGCCTCCATCCCCTTGGCCTGCAGTTGGGTCGCAAACTGCCAGGTCAGCCACAGCAGCGACAGCAGCACCAGCGGCAGCCCGAAGCGGCTGACGAAGCGCCGCACCAGCTTGACCATGGAGCCGGCCAGCAGCGCCAGCAGCACGGCACCCCACAGCAGCGTCGTCAGCAGGCTGCCGAGGCCGCCGCCCAGCGACCAGCCGAAGGCCTGCTTGCCGATGGCCTGCGTGCCCTCGCGCATGATCACGAGCTCGAAGGTGGTCCAGCCGATCAGCTGCACGATGTTGAGCACCACCGGCAGCCGCGCGAAGGCGCTGCCGTAGGTCGCATGCATGAGCCCGGCGCTGGCCAGGCCGCTTTCGCAGCCCAGGCGGGCGGTCCAGGCGAGCAGCCCTGCGCCGATGCACGAGCCCAGCACGATCGCGAGCAGCGCATCGCGCGTGCCGACCGCCGGCACCAGGTAGGCGCCGATCTGCATCACCAGCAGGCCGACGCCGAGGCTGAACCACAGCGACAGGTGGTCGTGCCAGCGGAACACGCGACTGCCTGCGGCGAGCGGCGTCAGCGCTTCATTGCCTTGAGTGTCGATTGCCATCCATTTGCTCCATTGCAAAGTGTTTGGCAGGTGGGCGAGGCCACGGCGGCAGGACCACCGCGCGAGAGGAGACAAAGACGCGGCGGCCGCCGGACCAGCTTCCCTGCGCGAGGATTACCTCAGTCAGGTTCAAAGGGACTCTCTCAGCCGGCCTGCGACCCTTGGGCCGCGGGCTGGCACCCCTAGCGTTTGCTTCAGTCGGTCTGGCGAAGCAGGGCCATTGTAGGCTTGCCGCCGCCGAGACCGGATCAGTACTTGTCGAGCACCGCCCCCGAGCTCGCGCTCGAGGCATTGAAGGCGAACTTGGCCTGCACCCCGCGTGTGTAGCGCGGCGCCGGCGCCTTCCAGCCCTCGCGGCGCTTGGCGATCTCGGCTTCGGGCACGTTGAGCTCCAGCTTGAGCTCATGTGCGTCGATGGTGATCGAATCGCCCTCCTTGACGAAGGCGATGGTGCCACCCGCCGCGGCCTCGGGCGCCACGTGGCCGACCACCATGCCCCAGGTGCCGCCCGAGAAGCGGCCGTCGGTGATCAGGCCCACGCTCTCGCCCAGGCCGGCGCCGATCAGCGCGCCGGTGGGGGCCAGCATCTCCGGCATGCCGGGGCCGCCCTTGGGGCCGAGGTAGCGCAGCACCATCACGTCGCCGGCGACGATCTTGCCGTCGAGGATGGCCTGCAGCGCCGACTGCTCGTCGTCGAACACGCGCGCCGGCCCGGTGATGACGGGGTTCTTCAGGCCGGTGATCTTCGCGACCGCCCCCTCGGGCGAGAGGTTGCCCTTGAGGATCGCGAGATGGCCCTCGGCGTACATCGGGTTCGAGATCGGGCGGATCACGTCTTGATCCGCGCGCGGCCGGTCGGGCACGTCCTTCAGCACCTCCGCGATGGTCTGGCCGCTGATGGTGATGCAGTCGCCGTGCAGCAGGCCCGCGTTCAGCAGGATCTTCATGACCTGCGGGATGCCGCCGGCCTGGTGCAGGTCGACCGCCAGGTACTTGCCGCTGGGCTTCAGGTCGCAGATCACCGGCACCTTCTTGCGCATGCGCTCGAAGTCGTCGATGGACCATTCCACGTCGGCCGCATGGGCAATCGCCAGGAAGTGCAGTACCGCATTGGTCGAGCCACCGGTGGCCATGATCACCGCCACCGCGTTCTCGATCGCCTTCTTGGTCACGATGTCGCGCGGCTTGAGGTCTTTCTTGATCGCCTCGATCAGCACCTTGGCCGATTCCTTGGCCGAATTGGCCTTCTCGTCGTGCGGGTTGGCCATGGTCGAGGAGTAGGGCAGGGAGATGCCCAGCGCCTCGAAGGCCGAACTCATGGTGTTGGCGGTGTACATGCCGCCGCAAGAGCCGGTGCCGGGGATGGCGCGCTTCTCGATTTCGTTCAGGTCCTCGTCGCTCAGGTTGCCGGCGGCGTTCTGGCCGACCGCCTCGAACACGCTCACGATGTTCAGGTCCTGGCCCTTGTACCTGCCCGGCAGGATGGTCCCGCCGTAGACGTAGATGGCCGGCACGTTGGCGCGCAGCATGCCCATCAGGCCGCCGGGCATGTTCTTGTCGCAGCCGCCGACCACCAGCACGCCGTCCATCCATTGGCCGCCGACGCAGGTCTCGATGCAGTCGGAAATCACTTCGCGACTCACCAGCGAGTACTTCATGCCTTCGGTGCCCATGGCCATGCCGTCGGAGATGGTGGGCGTCCCGAAGACCTGCGCGTTGCCGCCGGCTTCCTCGATGCCGGCGATGGCGGCATCGGCCAGCTTCTGCAGGCCCGAGTTGCAGGGCGTGATGGTGCTGTGGCCGTTGGCCACGCCGACCATCGGCTTCTTGAAGTCGCCTTCCTGGTAGCCCATCGCGTAGAACATCGAGCGGTTGGGGGCGCGCGACTTGCCTTCGACGATGTTGGCGCTGCGGCGGTTGATCTGGATAGTCTTGGTGTCCATCGTGCCTCTGCTCGTGGGGAATCGGGGAATGCAAGTATCGGACGATTGACTGATTGCTTCCAATCCGATTTTCAAGGCCGATTGATATGCTCGGCGTATGAGAGAAGCCTCCATCGAGCTGCGCGCCTGGCGCCAGTTCCTGGCCGTTGCCGAGGAGCTGCACTTCGGGCGCGCGGCGCAGCGCCTGCACATGACGCAGCCGCCGGTCACCCAGGCCATCGCGCAGCTGGAGAAGACGCTGGGCGTCGTGCTCTTCGACCGCACGCGCCGCCGCGTGGCGCTCACGCCGGCCGGCGAGGCGCTGCTGCCCGAGGTGCGCGAGCTGCTGGCGCGCGCGCAAACGCTGCCCGGACGCGCCCGCGCGGCGGCAGCGGGCGAGCTGGGGCGGGTGCGGCTGGCCTTCGTCTCGACCATCGGCTTTGAGCGCCTGCCGGCCTGGGTGCGCGAGTTCCGCCTGCAATGCCCCGAGGTCGCGCTGGAGCTGGTCGAGGCCACCGGCGACGTCCAGCTCGAGGCCTTTGGGCGTGGCGAGATCGATGCGGGCCTGATGCTGCATTCGCCCGGCTTCGCGCCGCCGGGGCTCGAACGGATGGCGGTGACGGAAGAGCCGCTGGTGCTGGCGCTGCCGGCGCGGCATCCGCTGGCGCGCCGGCCGAAGCTGCCGCTGGCGGAGGCGCTGGCCGAGCCGCTGGTGATCTTTCCGCGTCGCATCGTGCCCTCGCTGCACGACGCGATCTTCGGGCTCTACCACGCGGCCGGGCGCGCGCCGCAGGTGGCGCAGGAGGCGATCCAGATGCAGACCATCGTCAACCTGGTCTGGGGCGGCCTGGGCTTGGCCTGGGTGCCGGAGAGCGTGACGCAGTTCCGGCGCGCCGGCGTGGTCTACCGCGCAGCGGCCGAGTTCGCGCCGGCTGCGCGGCGGCGGCCGCCCGTGCTGCCGGCCTGCGAGACCAGCCTGGTCTGGCCCGCCGCCGGCGCCAACCCTGCGCTCGCGCGATTCGTGAAGTTCATCGCTGCGAATGGCTCCGCACGTCAATGACCCCATGGATGCGACCGCCGCTGCCACAGGCGCGCAAGGACCGCGCGGCACAATAGCCCGATGCTCATGTACCCCCAGATCAACCCCGTGGCCTTGCAGCTCGGGCCGATCGCCATCCACTGGTATGGCCTGACCTACCTGGCCGCCTTCGCGCTGTTCTACTTCCTCGGCACGCGCCGGCTGCGGCACGAACCCTTCCGTTCGATCACCGGGCCGGGCGCCTGGACGCGCAAGGACCTGGAAGACATCCTTTTCCTCGGCGTCATGGGCGTGATCGTCGGCGGGCGGCTGGGCTACTGCCTGTTCTACAAGCCCGGCTACTACCTCACGCACCCGCTGGAGATCTTCTTCGTCTGGCAGGGCGGCATGAGCTTCCACGGCGGGCTGATCGGTGTGATCGCCGCGATGGGCTGGTTCGCGCGTTCGCGTTCGCGGCCGTTCTGGCAGGTGATGGATTTCGTCGCGCCCTGCGTGCCCACCGGGCTGGCGGCGGGGCGGGTGGGCAACTTCATCAATGGCGAGCTGTGGGGGCGCTTCAGCAGCCCCGATCTGCCCTGGGGCATGGTGTTCCCGCAGAGCGGCTCGATGCTGCCGCGCCATCCCTCGCAGGTCTACCAGTTCCTGCTCGAAGGGCTGCTGCTCTTCGCGATCCTCTGGCTGTATGCGCGCAAGGAGCGGCGCGAGCGCCGCGTCTCCGCGGTGTTCCTGATCGGGTATGGGGTGATGCGCTTCACGGCGGAGTTCTTCCGCGAGCCGGACGACTTCCTGGGCTTGCTGGCGCTCAACATGAGCATGGGGCAGTGGCTGTGCGTGCCGATGGTGCTGTTCGGCATCTGGCTTTATGTGCGGCCTGGTGCGGCGCGGCCGGCCTATGGGGCGCGCCGGCCGGGCTGATTGCCGAGAAGGCGTTAGCGAGTGGACGCAGATCACGAAGAAAGTGCGTCCATCTCCCTACCGGCTCACTCCTTCTTTTCTTTCGCCAACGCCAGTGCTGTCACGCCTTTCTGATAGGCGCTCTTGTTCAGAAGGGTCAAGCCAAGGTCGTTGTCGCCATTCCTTTCCCAGGCGATCCGAGCTGCATGAGCGGCAATATCGTTCGGAACACCAAGCAATGCCTCCATGGCGCCTTGCAATCGCGGAAACATTTTCTCCTCCCATGTTTTCTGATTGAGTGCGATGCGACTCATCAGAGCGATGTAGTTCGGATACATCCGAGGCGCTTCCGTTGGCATCTTGGAGCACTTTTGCTCGATTGCCGGAATGGAAAGAGATCGCAGCACATGGTTCGCCTCCATGGCGCCGGGCAAGCACTTGAAGCAGCCGTCTGGCCAGTCCGGCAGTTGCAGAGAAATGAGTGTCCTGGCATTTGCAAGAAACACTGGCAGCACGTGATCAAGGAACACAAGAGTTGCGTCGGCGCTATCAAGTTTGAGATGCAGCAGCTTGGGATGGGACGCTATGGCCAGCAGCACCGGCAACAGGTCCTCAGAGGCGCAATTGCACGACAGATCGAGGCTGACAAGGCTTGGCAAGCTAACGAGCTTTTCAACGTGCTTCCAATCGAACTTGTAGGGCACCTGGGGACAACAACCCGCGAGCGACAGACTGCTCAGCGCGGTTTTGTGTTGGAGGACTTCCCATAGCTTGCTGAAGTCATCCGAGCTCAATCGATTGCCGGACAGATCCAGGTGTTCAAGCGTGTTCTGTGTCGCCAGAAATTTGGTGGCATAGGAGTGAAGCACGGGCGAGAGGTTGACTCCGGCCTGCAGGTTTGCGAGCGTCAGCCCGCGCAGCACGCTCTGATTCACCAGTGCCTGGGCAAGTTTGTCGTGCAGACCTACATCGAGATCCCTCTGCGAAGAGGGGCTCAGGTAGAGCGTGGTCAATGATGAGGTCTTGAGGACGTGCATCATCAGCTCGTAGGGCTGATCGATTTTTTCAAGGTGCAGGTTCTGCAGGCTCTTCAGGTCTGGCCAGCCCAGCAGGCCGGCATGCATGGTGCAGGAGGTGAGGCACAGGGACCTCAGGTCGGGCATTCGCCGCATGCAACTGCGAAATAGATCGCTGCTGCGCATGTCGAATTTTTGCTCAGTCACGACCAGCTCGCTGATATCCGATGGGTCAGGGAGGGCCTCAAGCAACGTCTGCCACCCCTGCGCGCTGATGGGGCCCGTGACGCGGAGCGTTCGCAAGGATTCCTGCGTCAGCATGGCGAATAGCGCTTTAGTTGCTCCCTGCAGCATGCACTCGCAGACCAGGCCGTTCAACTCATCCTCGTTCGGAATGGCGGCTGTGTTGTTGACGAACTTGCGGATCAGACTATTGACTTTGAGGTCGCGGAGTTCTTCCCGCCAGTCGTTAGTAGGCAAAGGTTGATAGCGTACGTCACTACGTGTGTTGATGTTTCCGGGATTCATTGGGCGCTTTCAGGGTGTAGCAGTCCCTGCAAATGCAGGAGACTTAGTGAGTGGCAGTAACGTGCGCATGGTTCCATGCACGGGGTCGGCGCGATTCCGGAGATGGCAGAAGCATAATTTCGCGTAATTACCAATAATCACAGACCCACGGCCCTGCTACAACAGCACCCATGCGCATCGTCCACAACTCCCTGCACGACGAGGTTGCCGCCACCCTGCGCGAGGAGATCTTCTCGGGCACCCTGGCGCCAGGCAGCTTCGTCGACGAGGCGGCGCTGTGCGAGCGCCTGTCCATCTCCCGCACACCCTTGCGCGAGGCCCTCAAGGTGCTGACGGCCGAGGGCCTGCTGCGCCACGAGCCGCGGCGCGGCTGCTTCGTGGCCGAGGTCACGCAGAAGGACCTGGACGAGATCTTCCCGGTGATCGCGCTGCTCGAAGGCCGCTGCGCCTGGGAGGCGGCGCGCAACGCCAGCGATGCCGAGCTGGCCGCGCTGGAGGCCCTGCACGACAAGCTGGCCCGCCACGCACGGGCCAAGCGCATCAACGATTACTACGCCACCAACTACGCCATCCATGAGGCCATCATCATGCTGGCCGACAACCGCTGGCTCGCGCAGGTGATCGGCGATCTGCGCAAGATCCTCAAACTCGCACGCCTGCAGCAATTGCACGCACCGGGTAGGCTTGAGCAAAGCCTCTCGGAACACCTGGCCGTGTTTGCCGCGCTCAAGGCGCGCGACAGCGACGGCGCCGAGGCGGCCATGCGCACCCACCTGAACCGCCAGCGCGAGGCCCTGCGGGCCGTCGCCGCGCAACAGAAAGCGAAGTTGATTTCATGATCACCAATGCCTCCGACTGGATCACGCGCAACGTTTCCCGACTGCGCCCCGGCTCCGACGCCGAGGGCAAGAAGGCCGGCGCAGCCAAGGCGCCCGCGGGGCCCAAGAGCGCAGGGGTCGGCCCGCGCCCGCTGGCCGAGCGGCTGGAGGCCACGCTGCGCCGCAACGGCGAGGCGCTGGCGCCGCGCGCGCTGCGCCGTGCGCTGGCCGAACTGGAAGCCGTGACCGATCCGCGCATCAGCGAGGTCGAGGCCGGCCGCCGCGCCCATGCGGTGGTGCAGTGGTACGCCGGGCGCGAGCTCGACGAGCGGCGCGACGTCTGGCTGCTGATGAGCGAGCGCTTCGCGCCCGACGTGAAGAAGGTCAGCACGGCGCGCGACCGCCACCAGGCTGCCATGGGCACGACCGAGGAGGCCCAGGCCGAGGTACACCTGCGCCGCGCGCTCCACTCGCCGCGGCTGCGGCTGCTGCAGCGCTTCGCCATCGAACCGGAGGGCATGCGCTTCCTGGTCGACCTGCGCGCGCAGCTGCTGCCGCACCTCAAGGCCGACCGCCGCCTGCTGCCGCTCGATGCCGAGCTCGAGCACCTGTTCTCCACCTGGTTCGACGTCGCCTTCCTGGACCTGCGCCGCATCAGCTGGGACTCGCCGGCCTCGCTGATCGAGAAGCTGATCCAGTACGAGGCGGTGCACGACATCAAGAGCTGGGCCGACGTCAAGAACCGGCTCGACAGCGACCGCCGCTGCTACGGCTTCTTCCACCCGCGGCTGCCCAACACGCCGCTGATCTTCGTCGAGGTGGCGCTGGTGGACCGCATCAGCGAAGGCATCGTGCCGCTGCTCGACGAGGCGGCGGCGCCGGTCAAGGCCGACCGCGCCGCCACGGCCGTCTTCTATTCGATCAGCAACACGCAGGACGGGCTGCGCGGCGTGAGCTTCGGCGATTCGCTGATCAAGCGCGTGGTCGAGACGCTGCAGCAGGAGCTGCCGCGCCTCAAGAACTTCGCCACGCTGTCGCCGATTCCCGGCTTTCGGGGCTGGTTCGCGAAGAACGCGGCCTCGCTGCTCTCGCGCCTGGACGACAAGCGCCAGACCGAGCTGGGCCGCGTGGTCGGCTCGCTGCCGCCCACGGCCGCGCGCGTGCTCGCCGCGGCGGAGGAGTCGAGCGCGCTCGATGCCAAGTCGCCGGTGCGCCAGCTGCTGATGAATGCCGCCGCCGAGTACCTCGGGCGTGCCACCGCCGAGGGCAAGCCGGTCGATCCGGTGGCACGCTTCCACCTGGGCAACGGCGCGCGCGTGGAGCGCCTCAACTGGGCTGGCGACCCCTCGCCCAAGGGCCTGAAGCAGTCGTACGGAATCATGGTCAACTACCTCTACGACCTCAAGCGGCTCGACAAGCACCGCGCCCTGCTGGCGCAGGGCAAGGTGGCGGTGTCGGGCGACGTGGACGATCTCTTTCTCAAGGGTTGATCCCTGGAGGGGCCGTGTGTGGCGCGCCGTGGGCCCCGGCGCATTCGCAAGCAGTTACAACTTCAGGAGACACAGCAATGAGCTCAAGCTTTCAGCGGCGCGACGTCCTGCGCCTGGCCGCGGCCGGCGCCGCCGCCGCCACGCTCGGCGGGGCCGCGTACGCGCAATCGGCCTGGCCGGCCAAGCCGGTAACGCTGGTCGTGCCGTTCCCGGCCGGCGGCGGCACCGACGCCTTCGCGCGGCCGCTGTCGGCCCAGTTCTCGAAGGTCACCGGCCAGACGCTGGTGATCGACAACCGCGGCGGCGCCGGCGGCACGCTGGGTGCGAGCATCGCGGCCAAGGCGCAGCCAGACGGCTACACCCTCTTCATGGGCGCCGTGCATCACGCCATCGCGCCCTCGGTCTATCCCAAGTTGGACTACGACATCGAGAAGGACTTCGTGCCGCTGATGCTGCTGGCCAGCGTGCCGCAGGTGGTGGTGATCAACCCCAAGCGCGTGTCGGCAACCACGCTCAAGGACTTCGTCGCAGAGGCGAAGAAGAATCCGGGCAAGCTCAACTACGCCTCCGCCGGCGCCGGCACCTCGCACCACCTGGCCGGCGAGCTCTTCAAGCTGCAGACCAACACCTTCATCACCCACATCCCCTACCGCGGCGCGGGCCCGGCGCTGCAGGACCTGATTGCCGGCAACGTGGACTGCATGTTCGACGGCCTGGGCTCCTCCGCGCAGCACATCAAGGCCGGCCGCATCAAGGCGCTGATGATGGCGGGTGGCAAGCGCAACCCTGCGTTCCCCGATGTGCCGAGCGCGTCCGAGGTCGGCCTGCCGGAGTACACCGTCACCACCTGGTACGGCCTGTGGGCGCCCAAGGGCACGCCGGCCGATGTGCAGGCCAAGATCGTGGAGGACATGAAGAAGGCGCTGGCCACCGAGGAGCTGAAGGCGATCTGGGGCAACAACGGCGCCGAGATCCCCAACCTCGTCACCACGGCCTACGGCGGCTTCGTGAGCTCCGAGATCAAGCGCTGGGCCAGCGTGGTCAAGGCCTCCGGCGCGAAGATCGAATGAGGCAGGGGGCCGTCAGGCTGAAGCGAGAGGGCGCGGTCGCCTTCGTCACGCTCGCGAACCCGGGCCGGCTCAATGCGATGTCGCGCGCGATGTGGCGCGCGCTGCGCGCCGTGTTCGACGACGAGCTGGCGCGCGACGCCTCCCTGCGCTGCGTGATCGTGCGCGGGGAAGCGGGCCAGTTCTGCGCCGGCGGCGACATCTCCGAGTACCCCTCGTTCCGCTTCGACGAAGCCTCGCTGCGCGAATTCCACGAAAACGAAGTCTGGGCCGCGCTGGCCGCGATGCGGGCCTGCGAGCTGCCGCTCGTGGCCCAGATCGAAGGCGCCTGCATGGGCGCGGGCCTGGAGATCGCGAGCTGCTGCGACATCCGCCTGGCCGGCGACAGCGCGAGGTTCGGCGCGCCGATCGCAAAGCTGGGTTTCCCGATGGCGCCGAGGGAGGCGGCCCTGGTGCGCGGCGCCGTCGGCGACACGCTGGCGCGCGACATGCTGCTGGCCGCGAGCGTGCATGGCGCGCAACGACTCTACGAGGCCGGCTTCCTGCTGGCCGTGCTGCCCGACGGCGAGGTCGCCCCGCGGGCGCTGGCCCACGCTGCACGCATCGCCGAGCTGGCGCCCGAGGCCGCCCGCGCCAACAAGCGTACCCTGGCGGCGGCGTCCGCCGAAAGCCTGCTCGCCACCGCCTACGACTACGCCGATTCGCCCGAGCACCGCGAGGGCATCGCCGCCTTCCTCGCCAAGCGCCCGCCCGTCTTCTGAACCTGTCCGACGCCATGACCGATCCGACCAACGCCAATCTCTTCGCCGCGCTGCGTGCCGCCTTCCCCTCGGATCTCGACGCCATCGCGGTCGAGACCGACGACGGCCTGTACTACTCCTGGCGCGACCTGGACCGCGCCAGCGCGATGATCGCCAACCTCTTCGACGCCCTGGGGCTGAAGGCGGGCGACCGCATCGCGGTGCAGGTCGAGAAGTCGGTCGAGGCCATGATGCTCTACCTCGCGACCCTGCGTGCCGGCTATGTGTTCCTGCCGCTCAACACCGCCTACCGCGAGGCCGAGATCGAGTACTTCATCGGCAATGCCGGGCCTGCCGTCGTGGTGTGCAGCAGCGCCAACGCGGGCTGGGTCACGCCGCTGGCCACCGCGGCCGGCACGCGGCACGTGTACACGCTCGACGACGACCGCAAGGGCACGCTGCTCGAGGCCGCGGCGCAGTGCAGCGACCAGCACAAGGTGGCGCAGAAGAAGCCGGACGACCTGGCTGCCATCCTCTACACCAGCGGCACCACCGGCCGCAGCAAGGGCGCGATGCTCACGCACCGCAACCTGCAGTCCAACGCCGAGGTGCTCAAGGACTACTGGGGCTGGCGGCCGCGTGCCGACGTGCTGATCCATGCGCTGCCCATCTTCCACGTGCATGGCCTCTTCGTCGCCATCCACGGCGCGCTGATCAGCGGCAGCCAGATGATCTGGCTCAACCGCTTCGATCCGAAGCGCGTGGTGGCCCGGCTGCCCGATGCGACGGTGTTCATGGGCGTTCCCACGCTCTACGTGCGCATGCTGGCCGAGCCCACGCTCACGCGCGAGGCCTGCAACGGCATGCGCCTCTTCATCTCCGGCTCCGCGCCGCTCCTGCTCGAGACCTTCGAGGCCTGGCGCGAGCGCACCGGGCACACCATCCTCGAGCGCTACGGCATGAGCGAGACCGCGATGCTCACTTCCAATCCGTACAGCGCGGTGCAGGGCGAGCGGCGCGGCGGAACGGTGGGCTTCCCGCTGCCGGGCGTGCAGCTGCGCGTGTGCGACGACGCCGGCGAGCCGTGCCCCACCGGCGAGATCGGCCACATCCAGGTGGCGGGCCCCAATGTGTTCGCGGGCTACTGGCGCATGCCCGAGAAGACCAAGGAGGAGTTCACGCCCGACGGCTACTTCAAGACCGGCGACGTGGGCAAGGTGGACGGGCAGGGCTACGTGACCATCGTGGGCCGCAGCAAGGACCTGATCATCAGCGGCGGCTACAACGTCTACCCGGCCGAGATCGAGGGCTACATCAACGAGATGGCCGGCGTGGCCGAGAGCGCGCTGATCGGGGTGCCGCACCCCGACTTCGGCGAGGTGGGCGTCGCCATCGTCACGCCCAAGCCGGGAGCGGCGGTGGACGGCGAGGCCGTCATCGCCGAGCTCAAGGCCAGGCTGGCCAACTTCAAGATTCCCAAGTGCTGCTTCGTCGTGCCCGAGCTGCCGCGCAACACCATGGGCAAGGTGCAGAAGGCGCTGCTGCGGGAGCAGCACAAGGGGCTGTTCAAGAGCGCGAAGGCCTAGACCAGGCCGTTCAGCAGCCCCGTGCGCGGGTGGCAGTTGAGGTACTCGTAGCGCTGCTCGTTCGTCTTCAGCACTGACACCTCGTGGTACACGCGCAGCTGCAGCTGGAAGTTCAGCGCCTGCACGTAGCGCATGAAGCCGCCGAAGATCGCCACGTGCGTGGGGTGCGATTCGGCCCAGCGCTCCAGGTCGGCGAGCGAGCGCCAGAAGCTCAGGCCGAAGGACTTCTCGAGCGGTGCGCCCGCCGCATCGAGGTGGCGCATGTAGCGGTTGCTGTAGCAGCCGATGCCCAGGCCCTGGTCGCGCAGAAACTCCATGCCCTCGCGCAGCACCGGCTCCATCTCGTCGACATAGAGCGTGCGCTCCCGGCCGCGCGTGTCGGCCCATTCCTGGCCGGAGCGGATCATCGCGAGATGCTCGTGCCCGGCCACGCGCACGCGGCGGCCCGGCTGCGCGGTCTGCGCGACGATGGCGCGCGCGCCCGAAGGCACCATCGCGTCGGTCTGCGACAGCGGGATGCGGTCGCGCATCGATCCCCAGTAGGCATGCTCCTGGATGTCGCCGCTCGCGCCGCCCATCACGACGCCGACGCCCTCGAAGCGATCGGGCGTGTTGAACAGCGTCTCGTAGTGCGCGACGCGCGGCGAGACGATCTCGCGGAAGTAGCCCAGGTCTTCGTCGAGCCGCTGGTCGGATTGCCACCAGTCGTCGACCTCGGGCGTGGCGCACCAGCGCGCGAAGGGCGCGGGATCGTTCCAGTAGGCGATGGCGATCATGTTGTCGAAGCCGTCCGCATCGACGAAGTGCGTGAGGTCATGGTGCCCGGGCCCGTCGGGCCGGCCGAAGCTGCGCGCGATGCCCGCCAGCGCGGCGCAGGCCCGGCCCTGCATCGCGGCGCCGCGCGACTGCACGCCGAAATAGCCCATGACCACCTGCGACACCGCGCCCGCGGCGCGCGCCGACCATGCGGGGTAGGGCGGCACGTAGTCGTCCTCGATGCGGCGATGCCGCGTGCGCGGGCATTTCAGGTGCTCGGCGATGGCGGATTCCATAGTGCGATCCTTCTCAGGCGGCCAGCGGCAGCTGCACGCCGCCGGCTGCGGGCTCGGGCTTGGCCACCACCGCCTCGAACGCGCCGGCCTCCGCGTCCGTCTGCCGCTGGAACACGACCGGCTCGCGCCGCGCCTTGTTGAGCAGCAGCCGCGTGACGTCGGGCCGCGCATAGTGGCCGCTCGGATCGCCGGCCGCCTTGGCCAGCGAGATCATGCCGAGGTCGATGTCGGCCACCACCAGCCCTTCCTGGTCCTCGGCCAGCGGCGTGCCGAGCGGCGCACCGTCGGGGCCGTAAATGCGCGCGAAGCCGCCGCCCACGCGCAGCATCTGCTGCTTGCCCGCATCGGTGCATAGCAGCTCGCTCATGGCCGGAGAGACGGTGGCGCAGGGCGCGATCACGAAGCACTGGCCTTCGGCCGCATAAACCTGGCTGGCCGCGTTGTTGACCTCGGCGCCGAGCGCGTAGGCCGCGCCCCGGTAGAGCGAGAAGCTGGGCCAGGCGGCGCAGTGGATCTGCTCGTTCTGTGCATACATGGCGTACTTGCTGAGCGGCTGCAGATGTTCCCAGCAAGAGAGCGAGCCAATGTTGCCGATCGCCGTTTCGCACACCGTGAGGTCCGAGCCATCGCCCTCGCCGAACACCGTGCGTTCCACGTGCGTGGGCTTGAGCTTGCGGCGCGTCTGCACCGTCTTGCCCTGGTCGTCGATCAGCGCCTGCGCGATGTAGAGGCTGCCCGCGGCCTTCTCGCTGTAGCCGAGCGAGACCCAGACTTTGTGCTTGCGCGCGGCCTCGCGCACGCGGTCGAACTCGGGTGAGCCCACGATCAGCGAGTTGTCGTGGTAGCGCTGCACGAACTGCATGCCCCAGGCCGGCGAATCGAGCCAGATCCACCACGGATAGCCCGGCGCCCAGGTCTCGGGAAAGGCGAGCAGTTGCACGCCCTGGGCCGCTGCCTGGGCGATCAGGTCGACGGTCTTGTCGAGGGTGCCGTCGAGATCGAGGAACACGGGCGCGGCCTGGACGGCGGCGACGCGAAGGCGGGGATGGGTCTTGCTGGCCATGGTGGGCTCCGGAGGGTGGAAGGAAGGGGCTCCGCAGGCTGCGCGCGCATCGGGTTAGCGCTGTGGCATGCGGGTTGCTTGAAGCGTAAGTTCGACCCCGCCATTCATCTTGTCCCGGTCTCGCGGCGTTCTTGTTCCTGCGTTGCGCGCCGCCTCCGGGAGGACTCCCATGACACAGCTGCTCAGCACCGATGCCGTCCCCCGCGACCAGCGGCTCGCCTACTGGACCGACATGATCTGCAACGTCTACGTGCAGCTCGGCTGCGATCCGGTGCGCGCGGGCCCGCCGGGCGACTTCACCGGCAGCATCCGCCGCCACGCGCTGCCCAGCCTCGACGTGTCGGTGGTGAATTCGGGTGCGCAAAGCGTGATGCGCACGCCCGGCCACATCGCACGCTCGACCGACGCCTACTTCCTGGTCGGCATCCAGACGGCCGGCCGGGGCGTGGTGCGGCAGGACGGGCGCGATGCCGTGCTCTCGGTCGGCGACTTCGCGCTCTACGACAGCACGCGGCCCTACCAGCTGCTGTTCGACGATGCCTTCGAGCAGATCGTGCTCAAGCTGCCGGGCGAGCGCCTGCGCAGCGAGCTGCGCGACACCGAGGCGCTGACGGCCACCACCGTGTCGGGGCGGGAGGGCGCCGGCCATCTGCTGATCAGCATGATCCGCACGCTGCGCGAGGACATCGATGCGCTGCAGCCCGCGTCGGCGCTGGCGGTCGCCAACGGCGTGCTCAACATCCTCGTGGCCGGGCTGCAGACGCTGCCCGCGGCCCGCTCGCCGGGGCTGAGCCAGCTCGCGGCCTTCCACCTGGCGCGCATCAAGCGCCGCATCGACGAGCAATTGGGCGACCCGGCGCTGTCGGTCAGCAGCCTGGCGGCGCAGCTCGGCCTGTCGACGAGCCAGGTCCATCGCGTGTTCGGGAGCGAGCCGCTGACGCCCGCGCAGTACATCTGGGAGCGCCGGCTCGAGGCCTGCAGCCGCGACCTGCGGGAGCCGCGCCTGGCCGGCCGCACGGTCAGCGAGATCGCCTTCGGCCGCGGCTTCAACGACGCGGCGCATTTCAGCCGCGTCTTTCGCGAGCGCTTCGGATGTTCGCCACGCGAGTGGCGGCTGCGGCACTAGGCTTTCTTCACCTGGCCGGCGCGCCTCGGGGCGGGCGGCTACTGCACCAGCAGCACCGAGATGTCCGTCTCCGAGACCACCTTGGTGGCCACCGAGCCCATCAGCGCGCGGCCGAGAATGCCGTGGCCATGGGTGCCCATCACGACTAGCTTGGCGCCGGATTCGGTCGCGGCCTTCAGGATCTCTTCGGCGGCGTGGCCGTGGCGGCCCTGCGTGCTGAAGCTCGTGATGCCCTGCTTTTCGAAGAAGGCCTTGACGGGCTCGAGGACCTTGGCGTTCTCTTCGGTGTAGTAGTCCGTCACCACGTCGCGGCTCAGGTGGCGCGCCACGTGGCCGGGCACGCCGGTGCACACGTGCACCATGATCAGCTCATTGCCTTCGACGAACATGGCGCGATTGGCGACCAGGTAGTCGAGCGCCTTCTGGGTATGGGAACTGCCGTCGACGGCGACCAGGATCTTCATGCGAGCCTCTCGTTTGCTTGGCCTGCGGCCAGGCGCCGCACGACAGGGTTATACGGCGCGGCGCCGCATGCGTACAGAGAAGCCGAGCGGATGCAGGGATTTCAGCCCCGCAGGCCCTTCCACAGCATGTAGGCCGCCAGCACGTACAGGATGCTCGCGAACACGCGCTTGAGCTTCGACACGGGCAGGCTGTGCGCGGCCTTGGCGCCGAGCGGTGCGATGAAGAAGCTGCACACGGCGATCACGATCAGCGCCGGCAGCCAGATGTAGCCCACCGAGCCCTCGGGCAGGCCCTGCACCGCCTGGCCGCTCGCCACGTAGCCGGCCACGTTGGCCACCGCGATCGGAAAGCCCAGGGCGGCGCTCGTTGCCACGGCGTTGTGAATTGCGATGTTGCACCAGGTCATGAAGGGCACGCTGATGAAGCCGCCGCCCGCGCCCACCAGGCCCGAGATGAAGCCGATGACGCCGCCGGCCGCGAGCTGCCCGCCGGTGCCCGGCATCTGGCGCGTGGGCTTGGGCTTCTTGTCGAGGAACATCTGCGTGGCCGAGAAGCCGACGAACAGCGCGAAGAAGACCGCCAGCGCCTGGCCCTTGAGCAGCGCGAACACGCCCAGGCTGCCCACCAGGCTGCCGATCACGATGCCCGGTGCGAGCCGCCGGGCGATGTCCCAGCGCACGGCGCCGCGCTTGTGGTGTGCGCGCACGCTCGAGATCGAGGTGAAGATGATGGTGGCCATCGAGGTGGCGATCGCCATCTTGACCGCCAGGTCGGCCGGTACGCCCCGGTGGCCGAGGATGATGGTGATGAAGGGCACCATCAGCATGCCACCGCCGATCCCCAGCAGGCCGGCGAGGAAGCCGGTGCCGACGCCGAGCGCGGCGAGTTCGGCAACCAGCAGGGGGGCGATCGTCATCGGAGAGGTCTTGGTGTTCTTAAAAAAACCACGGCCCCGAAAGCGGGGCCGTGGCCGTCGATGAAAGGTGTCTGCGAGTGGGGCCGGACTCGCATCCTGAACCGGGGTTCAGGTGGGCGAGGGCAGCAAGGCTTCGGGTTCATCTGACGCGAGATGATCACACCCACCGAGCGATATACCAAGCCCTGCTCCGTAGAGCATTGGAACAAGGACATATAGAGCCCGACGCACACCGCAGACGAAGCGGATTTTACGCCCGCCGGGCGCCGGTGGGCACGCCTCAGAGCAAATGACCGTCGCCGGCCAGGGCCTGGTCGAGGCGTCGGATCAATTGCGCAGCATGGGCCTCGTCGATGTCGTCGGTGCCGGATCCCGCTGCGGGAGCGGGCGCCGGTGCCGCCGGCGCCGCCACAGCGGCGAGCGAGGCCTCGCGCTGGGCCAGGTCGAAGGCCAGGTTCAGCGAGGCCAGGACCGCGATGCGGTCGCGCGCCTTGACCTTGCCCGCATCGCGGATCTTGCACATGGCGGCATCGACGCGATCGACTGCTTCGCGCAACTGCGGCTCGCCGCCTTCGGGGCAGCCGAGCAGGTAGCTCTGGCCCATGATCTGGACTTCTATTTGCTTCATCGGGGCGTGGAGGCGTCTTGGGAGGGATCGGCCGGCAGTTGCTCGAGCAGTGCATCGAGCCGGGTGCGCGCCGCGGCCAGGCGCGACTTGAGCGCATCGCGCTCGCGCGTGAGCGCATTCACCTGGTCTTGCAGCAGCGCGTTGGTGCGCTGCACTTCCTCGTGGCGCACGAGCAAACGTTCGACGCGCTCGGCGATCTGATCAATTCGGCTCGGTGCAGGCATGGGGGGCGATTGTAGTTTCCGGCCAAGCCTGCGTTTACACATAAAATCCCGCGCGTTGGTGCTTCGTGCCGTGGTTCACACGGCGCAGTTCAACGGGAAGCAGGAGTCGAAGCCCTTCAGGGCCCAGCCAGCCTGCGCTGCCCCCGCAACGGTCAAACAGCCGGCACCCCTCGGTGCCACCCTCGTCGAAAAGCCACTGGGCGCCCTGAAACAGGTGCCTGGGAAGGCGGCGAGGGCCGTGTTGTCAGCCCGGATACCGGCCAACGAGGCGGCTGCCGCATGCGCGAGCAGGCGGCAGCCATGACGTCCAAGCACCGGCGGGGAAGCCGGTGGCGGGCATTTGATCTCTTGTGTTCCCATGATGACTTCCTGCGTTTCTTCCGCGCATGCCGATGGTCGCGGCCTGCCGCGCCCCCGCCCGGCGCCCAGCCTCCTGTCCCTCGCCATGGCAGCCATGCTCGGCGGCCTCGCCTGTACACCCACGCTCGCCCTGGCGCAAGCCTCCCCGGCGCTGGCCGAAACGCTGGTGACCGCCACCCGCACGCCCACCCGCGCCGACGAGCTGGTGTCGGACACGGTGGTCATCGACCGCGCGCAGATCGAGCAGCAGGCCAGCCGCACGCTGCCCGAGATCCTGCAGCGCGTCGCGGGCGTGCAGATCACGGCCAACGGCGGCGCCGGCAAGGCCAGCGGCGTGTTCATCCGTGGTGCCGAGGCGCGCCACACCCTCCTCTTGATCGACGGCGTGCGCTACGGCTCGGCCACGGCGGGCGCGCCGGCGTGGGAGAACATCCCGGTCGACATGATCGAGCGCATCGAGGTGGTCAAGGGCCCGGCCTCGGCGCTGTACGGCAGCGACGGCGTCGGCGGCGTGGTGCAGATCTTCACGCGCAAGGGCAAGCCGGGCGAGGACTTTTTCAATCCGCGTGCCTCGACCACCCTCGGCAGCGAGGGCTACAAGCAGATCACGGGCGGCTTCAGCGGCGCCTCGGGCCCCTTCACCTACTCGCTCGACGCCCAGCGCACCATCGACAAGGGCTTCTCCTCGACCAACCGCCGGGTGCCCTTCGGCAACTTCAATCCCGACCGCGATCCTTTCTTGCAGAGCGCGCTCAACGCCTCGCTGGGCTTCCAGATCAACCCCGACTGGAAGGTCGACAGCGGCCTGCTGTATTCCGAGGGCATCAACCACTACGACGACGGCCCGGACTGGGACACGCGCAACCGGGCGCGCACGCAGACCGCCTACATCGGCGTGAGCGGCGCCGTGACCTCGGGCTGGAAGACGCAGCTGCGCTACGCACAGAGCCGCGACTACACGCGCAACATCGTCGCGGAGCCGTTCAACCTGCCGGGCCTGTTCGAGACCACGCAGAAGGAGTACCTCTGGCAGAACGACATCGCGACGCCGATCGGCACCGTGGTCGCCGGCCTGGAGCGCCGCGTGCAGGAGGTGAACAGCGACACGGCCTACACCGTCACCAAGCGCGACATCGACTCGGCCTTCGTCGGGCTCAACGGCAGCGCCGGGAACCACAGCTGGCAACTCAACACGCGGCACGACCAGAACTCGCAGTTCGGCGACAACAACACCTGGTTCGCGGGCTACGGCTATCGCATCTCGCCGAACTGGCGCGTGCATGCGTCGCACGGCACCAGCTTCGTCGCGCCCTCGTTCAACCAGCTCTACTACCCCAACTTCGGCAACCCCGCGCTGCAGCCGGAAGAGGGCAAGAACACCGACGTGGGCATCACCTGGAGCCAGGACGGCCACAGCGTGACGCTGGTGCGCTACGACAACAAGATCCGCGGCTTCATCACCAGCACCACGCGCCCGGAGAACATCCCTCGTGCGCGCATCGAGGGCTGGACCCTGGGCTACGACGGCCAGTTCGGGCCGTGGACCCTGCGCGCGAGCGTCGACTCGCTCGACCCGCGCAACGAGCTCACCGGCAGGCAGCTGCCGCGCCGCGCGAAGAACCAGGCCTCGGTCGGGGTCGACTATGCGGTCGGTCCCTGGAAGTTCGGCGCCTCGGCGCTGCACGTGGCTCGGCGCTTCGACGACAGCGGCAATACCATGCGGCTTGGCAACTTCACCACCGTGGATCTCTATGGCGAATACAAGGTGTCGAAGGACTGGGCCGTGCAGGGCCGCATCGCGAACCTCAACGACGTCAACTACGAGACCGCCTTCGGCTACAACCAGCGCGGACGCGCCGTCTACTTGACACTGCGGTGGCAACCGAAGACCTGAAGCCCCACGAGCGCGCGCTGATCCTCGGCGGTCAGCGCAGCGGCAAGTCGCGCCGCGCCGAGCAGCGCGCGGCCGGCTGGCTGGCGCTCGACCCCGCGCATCGTGCCGTGCTGATCGCGACCGCGACCGCGCACGACGAGGAGATGCGCGAGCGCATCGCGCGCCATCGCGCCGACCGGGTGCAGCGCGTGCCCGGGCTCGTCACGGTGGAAGAGCCGATCCAGCTCGGCCCCGCCCTGGCCCGGCACAGCGAGCCCGGCACGCTGGTGCTGGTCGACTGCCTGACGCTGTGGCTGACCAACCTGCTGATGCCCGCCGAATCCGGCAGCGCAGCGCCGTCCCTTGCCGACACGGCGCAGACCGTCTTGCTGCACGCGCTGCACGAGGCCCGCGGCCCGGTGCTGCTGGTGAGCAACGAGATCGGCCTGGGCGTGATCCCGATGGGGCGCGAGACGCGTGCCTTCGTCGATGCGCTGGGCCGGCTCAACCAGGCGGTGGCGGCCGCCTGCGATCGCGTGACGCTGATGGCGGCCGGCCTGCCGCTCAGTCTGAAAGATCCTTCATGAACTCCTTCGCCAGGCGCCTGTTCGCCGGCTTGCTGGCCCTGTGGGCGCTCGCGGCCCACGCCGTCGTCGTGACCGACGAGCGCGGCGTGCGCGTGGAGTTGCCGCGGCCGCCGCAGCGCATCGTGACGCTGCTGCCCTCGCTGACCGAGTCGGTCTGCACGCTGGGCGGCTGCGACCGGCTGGTCGGCGTCGACCGCTATTCCAACTGGCCCGAGTCGGTGCGCGCGCTGCCGCAGCTGGGCGGCGGCATCGATCCCAACGTCGAGGCCATCGTCGCGCTCAAGCCCGATGTGGTGCTGCTCGCCAAGTCCTCGCGCGTCACCGGGCGCCTGGAGGCGCTGGGCCTCAAGGTGCTGGTGCTGGAGCCCAAGAGCCATGTCGACGTGCGGCGCGTGCTCGACGCGGTGGCCCAGGTGCTGGGCAGCGGCGATGCGCAGCAGGTGTGGCGCGAAATCGATGCCAGCGTCTCGGCGGCGGCGCAGTCGCTGCCGGCCGGCGCAGCGCGCACGCGCGTGTACTTCGAGGTCAACAACGCGCCCTATGCGGCGGGCGAAAGCTCCTTCATCGGGGAGACGCTCACGCGGCTGGGCGTGAAGAACATCGTGCCGGCCTCGCTCGGGCCCTTTCCCAAGCTCAACCCGGAATACGTGGTGCGCGCCGATCCCGACCTGATCATGGTCGGCGCGCGCAGCGCGCAGGGGCTGGAGCAGCGGCCGGGCTGGGGCGGCATCCGCGCGGTGCGCGAGGGTCGCGTCTGCCGCTTCACCGCCGAGGAGTCCGACGTGCTGGTGCGACCGGGTCCGCGCATGGGCGAGGCCGCACGGCTGATGGCGGGCTGCCTTCGGCAGAAGGCGCGCGGAGGCGCCGCCGGGTGAGAAGCCAGCACCGCCGCGCGCTGGCGCTGGGCATCGGGCTGCTGGCGCTGGGCGCGGCGCTGCTGGTGCTGGGCGCGGGCATCGGCAGCACCGGCTTCGAAAGCGTGCTCGATGCGCGCCACGACCCGGTCGCGCTGCAGATCGTGTGGGACATCCGCCTGCCGCGCACGCTCGGCGCCTGGCTCGCGGGCGCGCTGCTCGGCCTCGCGGGCGCGGTGGCGCAGGGCCTGTTCCGCAATCCGCTGGCAGACCCGTACCTGCTCGGCAGCGCCTCGGGCGCTTCGCTGGGCGTGGCCATCGCGCTGGCGATGTTCGGCGTCTCGCCGACCAGCACCGAATGGGTGGTGCGCCTGGGCCTGACCGGCGCGGCCTTCCTGGGCGCCGTGCTAGCGGTGCTGCTGACGCTGCTGCTCGCGCGCGGCGTGCAGCAGACGTTGCGGCTGCTGCTGGCAGGCGTGATCGTCGGCGTGGTGCTGGGGGCGGCCAAGGACCTGATCACCATCGCCTCGGCCGACATCCTGCAGGCGATCGTGGGCTTCATGCTCGGCAGCACCGGCCTGGTCGGATGGAGCGCCTGCGCCGTCATGGGCGCGCTGGGCGCGGCCTGCCTGCTGCTGGGCTGGATGCTGGCGCCGCTGCTCGACGGCCTCGCGCTCGGCGAATCCACCGCGGCCAGCCTGGGCCTGCCGCTCCCCGCGATGCGTGCCGCGCTGGTCGTGGTGCTGGCGCTGGCCACCGGCGCCGCGGTGGCGCAGACCGGGCTGATCGCCTTCGTCGGCCTGGCCTCGCCGCACCTGGTGCGCTCGGCCGTCAAGACCACGCACGCGCGGCTGCTCGTGCTGTCCACCGCCATGGGCGGCCTGCTGCTGATGGCGGCGGACCTGCTCGCGCGCTGGCTGATCGCGCCGCAGGAACTGCCGGTCGGCGTGCTGACGGCCGTGCTCGGCGGCAGCTACCTGCTGTGGCTCATGCACCGGCGCAGTGCGCGCGGAGGCTTTTGATGCAGGCGACGGCGCTGGAAGCCAGGCAGCTGAGTGCCTCGCTGGGCAGCGTCGAGGTGCTGCATGCGATCGACCTCGCGCTGGCGCGCGGGCGCTGGACCAGCATCGTCGGGCCCAACGGCGCCGGCAAGTCCACCCTGCTCAAGGCGCTGGCCGGGCTGCTGGCGCATCGCGGCGAGGTGCGGCTGGGCGGCGAGCCGCTCTCGGCGCTGCCGGGCCGTGTGCGCGCGCGCCGGCTGTCCTGGCTGGGCCAGGGCGGGCCGGGCGAGGGCAGTGCCGACGACCTGATGGTCTACGACGTCGCCATGCTCGGCCGCCTGCCGCACCAGCGCTGGCTGGCGGCCCCCAGCGAGGCCGATCGCGCCGCGGTCGAGCGCGCCCTGCGCAGCACCCAGGCCTGGGAGTGGCGAGAGCGTCCGCTGGGGCAGCTCTCGGGCGGCGAGCGGCAGCGCGTGCTGCTGGCGCGTGCGCTGGCCGTCGAGGCCGAGCTGCTGCTGATGGACGAGCCCCTGGCCAACCTCGATCCGCCGCACCAGGCCGACTGGATGGCGGTCGCGCGCGGCCTGGTGGCCGAGGGCCGTACCGTCATCAGCGTGCTGCACGAGCTCAACGTCGCGCTCGCCGCCGATGCGATGGTGGTGATGGCCGGCGGGCGCGTGCTGCACCAGGGCGCTTGCCATGACCCGGCGACCCACCAGGCGCTGGAGTCGGTGTTCGACGGCCGCGTCGTCGTACACCGCGTGGCGGATCAGTGGATCGCGATACCGCACTGAACTTCGACAAGGACATTCCATGCAAATCGAAACCCCGCCCAGCGACAAGCCCTACGAGAAGCCCGAGGGCGAGCGCCGCGGCCTGGTGATCGTCAACACCGGCGACGGCAAGGGCAAGAGCACGGCAGCCTTCGGCCTGGCGCTGCGCGCGCACGGCCGCGGCAAGGCAGTGAAGATCTTCCAGTTCATGAAGGTGCCGAGCGCGCGCTTCGGCGAGCACCGCATGTTCGAGCAGATCGGCATTCCCATCGAGGGCCTGGGCGACGGCTTCAGCTGGAAAAGCCAGGACCTCGAGCGCTCGGCGCAACTCGCGCGAGAGGGCTGGGAGAAGGCGAGGGCGGCGATCCTGTCGGGCGAGCACTTCCTGGTCGTGCTGGACGAGATCACCTATCCGCTGATCTACGGGTGGCTGCCGCTCGAGGGTGTGCTCGAGACGCTGCGCACGCGTCCGCGCGAGGTGCACGTGGTGCTGACCGGCCGCCGCTGCCCCGCGGAAATCGTCGAGTTGGCCGACACCGTGACCGAAATGCAGATGATCAAGCACGCCTTCAAGGCCGGCATCCCCGCACAACGCGGCATCGAGGATTGAGATGCCCTGGCTCTGGCTCCCTCCCCCTCTGGGGGCGGGCTGGGCTGGGGGCGCCGCCCCGCTGATCCACGCGGTAGCCCTCGTCCTCGCCCTCTTGATCGATCGCGTGCTCGGCGAGCCTCCGACGCGCTGGCACCCCGTCGTCTGGATGGGCCGCTACCTCGGCCGGACCGGACGATGGATCGCGCCCCGGATCGACGTCGCACCGCCCGCCCGATCCGGACCTTTCGCTGCCGGTGCGCTGGCCTGGTGCGCCGGCGGCGCAGCGGTCGTGCTGGCGGCCGCCGCCCTGGCCGCCGCCCTGGCCGCCGCCGCCACCCGCCTGCCATCCTGGGCCGCCGCGCTGCTGCTCGGCCTTGCCCTCAAGCCCCTGCTCGCCTGGCGCATGCTGCGCGACGAGGTGCTGGCGGTCGAAGCCGCACTGGCCCGCTCGCTCGTCGAAGGCCGCACACGCCTCACGCACCTCGTGAGCCGCGACGTGCGAGCGCTGGACGAAGGCGCGGTGCGCGAGAGCGCCATCGAGTCGCTGGCCGAGAACCTCAACGACTCGGTGGTCGCGCCGCTGTTCTGGTTCCTGCTGCTGGGCCTGCCCGGCGCCGCGCTCTACCGCTTCGCCAACACCGCCGATGCGATGTGGGGCTACCGCGGCGAGCGCCACGGCTATGTCTGGGACTGGGCCGGCAAATGGGCCGCGCGCGCCGACGATGTGCTCTCCTGGCTGCCCGCGCGCATCACCGCACTGCTGCTTGCCCTGTCTTGCCCCCGCTCCCGCTCGCGGGAGAGGGCTGGGGTGAGGGTGCTCCGATCCCTTCCCCGCGAAGCCCGCCTGACCCAGTCCCCCAACAGCGGCTGGCCCATGGCCGCCATGGCCTTGCGCCTGGACGTGCGTCTCGCCAAACCCGGCGTCTACGTGCTGAACCCGGCAGGCCGCGAGCCCACGGCTGCCGATACCCGGCGTGCGGCAGCGCTGGGCGCCAGGGTGGTCTGGATGATGGGCGCTCTCGCGGCGCTCGCCTTCGTCCTTCCCGCAACATGGCCAGGCGCATGATTCCCGCTCCAGATCCCGACGAAGAAGCCTTGCACGGCGGCCCCGACGCCCGGGGCGCGGTGCTGCACGACTTCTCGACCAACGCCAATGCCTGCGGCCCCTGTCCGATGGCCCTGCAGGCCCTGGCGCAAGCCGATGCGGCCCGATACCCCGACCCTCGCTACACCGCGCTGCGCGAGACGCTGGGCCGCTTCCACGCTGTCGCCCCCGAACGCATCGTGATCGCCGCGAGCGCCAGCGAGTTCATCGCGCGCATCACGGCCGCAGTCGCGCAGCAGGGCGGTCGCGAGGTCTGGCTGCCGCGGCACAGCTATGGCGACTATGGGCGGGCCGCCGCAGCCTGGGGCCTCGACGTTCGGCGCGAACCCGAGGCGCCGGCCGGCAGCGCGTTGGCCTGGTGCTGCGATCCGTCGAGTCCGCTGGGCCAGGTTCAGCCGGGCTTGGGGGCCCTGGTCGACGCGCTGGCGGGCACGACCCCCTGCGTGCTCGACCTGGCCTATGAACCGCTGCGCCTCGAGGGCCGGCTGGATGTGAGCGCCGCGCAGAACGACCGCGTCTGGCAACTCTGGACGCCGAACAAGGCCCTGGGCCTGACCGGCGTGCGCGCGGCTTATGCGATCGCCCCGTTGGAAGCGACCGGGATGGTGCAGCGCCTGACGCGACTCGCGCCCTCCTGGCCGCTGGGTGCGCATGGCGTGGCGCTGCTCGCGGCCTGGGTGCTGCCCGAAACGCAGGATTGGCTGGCGGGCAGCCGCGACCGGCTGCGCCACTGGAAGCGCGAGCAGGAGGCCCTGTGCGCCGCGATGGGCTGGTCCGTCCTGCCGAGCGTCGCCAATTTCTTCTGCGTCCGCCCCGATGTCCCGTACGCGCCGCGTTCGGCAGCCTTGCGCGAGGCCGGCGTCCAACTGCGCGATGCCCGTTCCTTCGGCCTGCCGGACCATGCGCGCCTCGCCGTGCTCTCACCGGCCAGCCAGGCGGCGCTGGCCCGCGCCTGGCAAGCCGCAAAGCCCTGAGCTTCAGCGCCGCTGCAGCTTCGGATTCTTCGCGAACAGATCCGCCGCCCAGTCCACGAACACCCGCACCTTGGCGCTCAGGTGCCGGTTGGGCGGATACACCACATGCACCGGCAGCGGCGGCCGCGTCCATTCCGGCAGCAGCTCGATCAGCTCGCCGCTTTCGATGTGCGGGTCGGCCATGAAGGTGACGCACTGCGAAAGCCCGAAGCCGCCCAGCACGGCGGCCAGGTGGGCATTGGCCTCGTTGACCGAGACGCGGTAGGGCCCCGCGATCTCGATGTGCTCGTCGCCCTTCTGGAACTCGTGCGGATAGACGCGGCGCGAGCCGGCCGCGAAATAGCTCACGACATGGTGCCGCTTCTCGATGTCGCTCGGATGCTGCGGGATGCCGTAGCGCTTGACGTAGGCCGGCGAGGCCACGGTGACGAAGGCGAGGGTGCCGATGCGCCGCGCCACCAGCGACTGGTCGGTCAGGTCGCCGGCCCGGATCACGCAGTCCACGTTGTCGCTGATCAGGTCGACCGGGCGATCGCTCACCCCGAGGTCGAGCTGGATGTCGGGGTAGCGGTCGCTGAAGCTGGCCAGTGCCGGCAGGATGATCATCCGCGCCGTGGACGAGCCCACGTCGATGCGCAGCCGCCCGGTCGGGTTGGCCTGGGCGTTGGTCATGCTGGCCTCGATGTCGTCGAAGTCGTTCAGCAGGCGCGCCGTGCGCTCGTAATAGGCGGCGCCGTCGGGCGTGACGGTCACGCGCCGCGTGGTGCGGTTCAGCAGCTTCACATGCAGACGAGACTCCAGCGCCTGGATCTGCTTGGTGACCGTGCCTTTGGGCAGGCCCAGCGAATCGGCGGCACGGGTGAAAGTGCCGGCTTCCACGACGCGGACAAAGATCCGCATGCCTTGGATCTGGTCCATCGATGCTCCTAGGGAAAAACCCGCGTGAAGGGGCGGGGGGCGGATTCTGACATGTGCCGTCTTAGGCGATTGTTAGCCGATTGGAAACAGAGTGAGGTAGACGAACTTGTTGTAGTCGTCAATGAGGCCCTTAATATTCAACCCATCGTCACCCATCGAGGTTGTTCCCATGTCATCCCGTCCCATCCCGCGTCCTGCTGAAGCCGCCCAGGCCCCGGCGGGCGCCGCTGCGCCGGGTACGGAAACCGACATCAGCGTTCCGCTGCCGGAGCGCGAGCCGGTGCAGGCGCGCCTCTATGGCCAGCGGGCCAAGGGGGTGGCGGTGCCGCTGGTGCTGCATTTCCATGGCGGCACCTTCACCAGCGGCAACCTGGACGACGGCCGCAACGTGGCGCGGCTGCTGGCGGCCGCCGGCGCGGTGGTGCTGTCGGTGGCCTATCCGCTGAAGCCTTTCCCCGAACCCATCGAAGTGGGTTTCGCGGCGCTGGAGTGGCTCTACAAGCAGCGCGTCAAGCTGGCCGGCAAGGGTGCGCGCGTGTACCTCGCCGGCGAAGAGGCGGGCGGCAACCTGGCGGCTGCGGTGGCGCTGATGGCGCGCGACCGCGCCCATCCGCCGCTGGCCGGCCAGATTTTGCTGTCGCCGATGCTCGACCCCTGCGCCGGCACGCTGTCGCTGCGCCAGGCCTCGGGCGATGTCGCCCGCTGCCGCTGGGCCTCGGGCTGGCAGGAATACCTCAGCAGCCCGATGAACGCGACGCACCCCTACGCGGTGCCGGGTGCATCGCTCAGGCTGGCCGAGCTGGCGCCGGCGCTGGTGCTGGTCGGCGAAGACGACGCCATGCGCGACGAGGCCCTGAGCTTCGCGCGGCGGCTGCATGAGGCGGGCATCCCGGTCACCAAGGCGCTGCTGCCTTCGGCCGCGAAGTGTCCGGACGAGTTGTATGACCCCACCTCAGGGGATTGCGCGTGCTCGGAGACAGTGGGTGGGCATCTGCGCGCATTTTTCGCTGCCACGGTGCCGCCGGTGCCACCCCCGGCCTAGGCGCCAGCCGGCTTCGCCGGTCGAACTTTTCTGAAACCTTCCTGGGTCCGCCGGCCTCGCCGGCGGTGCCGGATTTCGCCTTCCTGCTGCCATGGGCCGCGGGCCGGCCTGTTGCTTTTCAAAGTTATCAACGAGGACCTTCATCATGCAAACGAACAACAAGCAGTCGAATGTCAGCCGCCGCATCTGGCCCGCCGTGACCGGCATCACCGCCCTGGTGGCGATCGCCTCGGCCGTCCTGCTCGGGCTGCCCAGCTTCAAGGCCGAGGCCAACAATGCGCCTGCGGTCTCCGAGCCGCGGGCCATTCCCGTTTCGGTGGCCGTGGTGGCCGCGACCCAGGTCAACACCTGGGACGAGTTCTCGGGCCGGCTCGAAGCGGTCGAGCGGGTCGATGTTCGCTCGCGGGTTGCCGGCGCGGTGCTGGCGGCGCATTTCCGCGAAGGCGCGCTGGTCAAGCAGGGCGATCTGCTGATCACCATCGACCCGGCGCCCTATGCGGCCGAGGTCGAGCGCGCCGAGGCGCAGGTCGCTTCGGCCCAGGCCCGCGCCGCCTTCACGCGCAGCGAGCAGGAGCGCGCCCGCCGCCTGTGGGACGACAAGGCCATCGCCCAGCGCGAGCTGGACGAGCGCGTCAATGCCGGCCGCGAGGCCGAGGCCAGCCTGCGCGCCGCGCAGGCCCAGCTGCAGAGCGCGCGCCTGAACCTGGGCTACACGCAGGTGAAGGCGCCGGTGTCGGGCCGCGTCGGCAAGCTGGAAATGACCGTGGGCAACCTGGTCGCCGCCGGTCCCGGCGCGCCGGTGCTGACGACGCTGGTGTCGGTCAGCCCGATTTACGCCAGCTTCGATGCCGACGAGCAGGTGGTCGTCAAGGCCCTGAAGGACCTGCCGCCCGGCGCCGGCGCACGCGGCAAGCTCGACGGCATTCCGGTGCAGATGGGCACCGCCGGCCTCGAGGGCACGCCCTACGAAGGCCGCCTGCAGCTGATCGACAACCAGGTCGATGCCAAGAGCGGCACGGTGCGCGTGCGCGCCGCCTTCGACAACAAGGACGGCACGCTGATCCCCGGCCAGTTCGCCCGCATCCGCATGGGCCAGTCGCGCAGCGACACGGCGCTCCTGGTGAGCGAGCGCGCGGTCGGCACCGACCAGAACAAGAAGTTCGTGATGGTGGTCGGCGAAGACAACAAGGCCGAGTGGCGCGAGGTCACGCTGGGCGCGCCGGTCAACGGCCTGCGCGTCGTGACCAAGGGCCTGAAGGCCGGCGAGCGCGTGGTCGTCAACGGCCTGCAGCACATCCGTCCGGGCGCCCTGGTGGCACCGGCGACGGTGACCATGGACGCCAAGGCCGATGCGCAGACACAGCGCGTGGCCACCGCCGCCAAATCTTGAGCGCCTGCGTGAAGGCGGCACCCCCGAGGGAAACAACATCATGAATCTATCCAAGTTCTTCATCGATCGGCCGATCTTCGCGGGCGTGCTCTCGCTCTTGATGCTGATCGCCGGCCTGATCGCCTTGCGCGGCCTGCCGATCTCGGAATACCCCGAAGTCGCGCCGCCCTCGGTGGTGGTGCGCGCCCAGTACCCGGGCGCCAACCCCAAGGTGATCGCCGAGACGGTGGCCACGCCGATCGAGGAGCAGATCAACGGGGTCGAAGGCATGCTCTACATGGGCAGCCAGGCGACCACCGACGGCGTGATGACGCTGACGGTCACCTTCAAGCTCGGCACCGACCCCGACAAGGCGCAGCAGCTGGTGCAGAACCGCGTCTCGCAAGCCGAGCCGCGCCTGCCCGAGGAAGTGCGCCGCCTGGGCGTGACCACGGTCAAGAGCGCGCCGGACCTCACGATGGTCGTGCACCTCGTGTCGCCCAACGACCGCTACGACATGACCTACCTGCGCAACTACGCGGTGCTCAACGTCAAGGACCGGCTGGCACGCATCGAGGGCGTGGGCCAGGTGCAGATCTTCGGCGGCGGCGACTACTCCATGCGCGTCTGGCTCGACCCGCAGAAGGTGGCGCAGCGCGGCCTCTCGGCCAGCGACGTGGTGGCGGCGATCCGCGGCCAGAACGTGCAGGCGGCGGCCGGCGTGGTCGGCGCCTCGCCGGGCCTGCCGGGCGTGGACATGCAGTTGTCCATCAACGCCCAGGGCCGGCTGCAGAGCGAAGAAGAGTTCGGCGACATCATCGTCAAGACGGGTGCCAATGGCGAGGTGACGCGGCTGCGCGACATCGGCCGCCTCGAGCTCGGCTCGGCCGACTATTCGCTGCGCTCGCTGCTCAACAACGACGCGGCGGTCGGCATCGGCGTCTTCCAGGCGCCGAACTCCAACGCGCTCGACATCTCGGCCAACGTGCGCAAGACGATGGCGGAGATCAACAAGAACATGCCCGAGGGCGTGGAATACCGCATTGCCTACGACCCGACGCAGTTCGTGCGCGCCTCCATCGAATCGGTGGTGCACACGCTGCTCGAGGCCATCCTGCTGGTGGTGCTGGTCGTGATCCTGTTCCTGCAGACCTGGCGCGCCTCCATCATCCCGCTGCTGGCGGTGCCGGTGTCGGTGATCGGCACCTTCGCCGTGCTGCATGTGCTGGGCTTCTCGATCAACGCCCTGTCGCTCTTCGGCCTGGTGCTGGCGATCGGCATCGTGGTGGACGACGCCATCGTGGTGGTCGAGAACGTCGAACGCAACATCGAGGCCGGGCTCACGCCACGCGAGGCCACGTACCGCGCCATGCGCGAGGTCTCGGGCCCGATCATCGCGATCGCGCTGGTGCTGGTGGCGGTGTTCGTGCCGCTGGCCTTCATCAGCGGGCTGACCGGGCAGTTCTATCGACAGTTCGCCGTCACGATCGCGATCTCCACCGTGATCTCCGCGATCAACTCGCTGACCTTGTCGCCCGCGCTCGCCGCGCTGCTGCTCGAGGGCCACGACGAACCCAAGGACGCGCTGACGCGCGGCATGGATCGCGTCTTCGGCTGGCTGTTCCGCGGCTTCAACAAGCTCTTCCACCGCGGTGCCGAGGCCTACAGCGGCGGCGTCAAGGGCGTGATCTCGCGCAAGACGCTGATGCTGGTGGTCTACCTCGCGCTGATCGGCGTGACCTTCGGCCTCTTCAAGGCGGTGCCCAGCGGCTTCGTGCCGGCGCAGGACAAGCAATACCTGATCGGCTTCGCGCAGCTGCCCGACGGCGCCACGCTGGACCGCACGGAAGAGGTGATCCAGCGCATGGGCGAGATCACCAAGAAGAACCCGAACGTCGAGGACGCGGTGGCCTTCCCCGGCCTGTCGATCAACGGCTTCACCAACAGCTCGAACTCGGGCATCGTGTTCGCGACCTTGAAGCCCTTTGACGAGCGCAAGCGCGCCGACCAGAGCGGCGGCGCGGTCGCGGGCCAGCTCAACCAGCAGTTCGCCGGCATCCAGGACGCCTTCATCGTGATGTTCCCGCCGCCGCCGGTAGCGGGCCTGGGCACCACGGGCGGCTTCAAGCTGCAGCTGGAGGATCGCGGCTCGGTCGGCTACGAGCAGATGGACGCGGCGGTCAAGGCCTTCATGAACAAGGCGCGCCAGGCGCCGGAGCTGGCCGGCATGTTCACCAGCTGGCAGGTCAACGTGCCGCAGCTCTATGCCGACATCGACCGCACCAAGGCGCGCCAGCTCGGCGTGCCGGTGCAGGACATCTTCGACACCATGCAGATCTACCTCGGCAGCCTGTATGCGAACGACTTCAACAAGTTCGGCCGCACTTACACCGTGCGCGTGCAGGCGGATGCGCCGTACCGCGCGCGCGCCGAGGACGTCGGCCTGCTCAAGGTGCGCTCGAACACGGGCGAGATGGTGCCGCTCTCGGCGCTGATGAAGGTCAATTCGAGCTTCGGTCCCGAGCGCGCGATGCGCTACAACGGCTACCTCGCGGCCGACATCAACGGCGGCCCCGCGCCCGGCTTCTCCTCCGGCCAGGCGCAGGACGCGATCGAGCGCATTGCCGCCGAGACCTTGCCCAAGGGCGTGAGCTACGAGTGGACCGAGCTGACCTACCAGGAGATCCTGGCCGGCAATTCGGCGTTGCTGGTGTTCCCGCTCGCCATCCTGCTGGTGTTCCTGGTGCTGGCTGCGCAGTACGAGAGCCTGACGCTGCCGCTGTCGATCATCCTGATCGTGCCCATGGGCCTGATGGCCGCGATGACGGGGGTGTGGATTTCCGGCGGGGACAACAACGTCTTCACGCAGATCGGGCTGATCGTGCTGGTCGGATTGAGTGCGAAGAACGCGATCCTGATCGTGGAGTTCGCACGCGAGCTGGAGTTCGCCGGGCGAACGCCGATACAGGCCGCGATCGAGGCCAGCCGCCTGCGGCTGCGCCCGATCCTGATGACCTCGCTGGCCTTCGTGATGGGTGTGCTGCCGCTGGTGCTGGCCAAGGGCGCGGGCTCCGAGATGCGCTCGGCGATGGGCGTGGCGGTGTTCGCCGGGATGATCGGCGTGACGGCCTTCGGCCTGTTCCTGACGCCGGTGTTCTACGTGACGCTGCGCAAGCTCACGGGCAACCGGCCGCTCAAGCTGCACGGCGCGGTGCCGCACGTGGCGGACGACGACAGCTTCGTCTCGGCCCAGCATCCGGCTGCGCCGCACGGCGTGCCGCACGACAGCGGTTCCGGTGCCGGTGGCGGCGGTGGCCTGCGGCCCCAGCCCGCCGCACCGCTCCGCACGCACGACTGATGGCGCAAGCCTCATTGCAAGAAAGAAGATCATGAAACTCGATCGAAGCACTTTCACCAGGCCGTGGCGCGCAGCGCTGGCGCCGCTCATGGCGGCCCTGGTGCTGGCGGGCTGCGCGACCGCAACGCCCGAAGCGCCGAGCTTCCAGGCACCGGCCCAGTTCAAGGAACAGGCCGTCGCGCCCGCCGAAGGCCAGTGGACGCAGGCCAAGCCCGCCGAGGCGCAGCCGCGCGGCGAGTGGTGGCGCGCCTTCAACGACCCGGTGCTCGATGCACTGGTCGCGCGGGCCGACGCCAGCAACAACAGCATCCAGGCCGCGGCGGCGCGGCTGGCCGAGGCGCGCGCCCTGGCGCGCAGCACCGACGCCGACCGCTCGCCGCAGCTCGGCCTGGGCACAGGCGCGAGCCGGCAGCGCGGGCTGGACCGCAACCAGAGCACTACGCCTTCCACGCTGATCACGGCCGGCCTCGACTTCTCCTACGAGCTCGACCTGTTCGGGCGGCTCTCGAAGGCCAGCGATGCGGCCCGGCTCGATGCCGAATCGCGTGCCGGCCTGCTGCAGAGCACGCGCCTGCTGGTGCAGGCCGAGACGGCGCAGACCTACCTCTCGCTGCGCGCGCTCGACGACGAGCGGCAACTGGTGCGCGAGACCGTCGAGGCCTACCGCGACACGCTGCGCCTCACGCAGCAGCGCTTTCAGGCCGGCGACATCGCCGAGCTCGACGTGGCGCGCGTGGAGACCGAGATGGCCTCCACCGAGTCCGAGGCGCTGACGCTGGATCGGCGCCGCGCCGAGCTCGAGCATGCGCTCGCGGTGCTGACCGGCGAGGCCGCCTCCAGCTTCGAGATGAAGCCCGACACTTGGACCACGGCCTTGCCCGCGATTCCCGCCGGCGTGCCGGCGACCGTGCTGACGCGCCGGCCCGATGTCTCGGCCGCGCAGCGGAGCGTGCTGGCGGCGCAGGCCCGCGTGGGCGTGGCGCAGGCCGCGTGGTTCCCGAACATCGCACTGACCGGCGGCGCGGGTTATGCCTCTTCGGACATCGGCGACCTGTTCAAGTGGTCGGCGCGTTCCTGGGGCATCGGCGCCCTGCTGTCGCTGCCGCTGCTCGACGGCGGCCGGCGCGAGGCCGGCGTGCAGGGCGCCAGCGCCCAGCTCGACGGCGCGCTCGCGGGCTACCGCGACCAGGTGCTCACGGCCTTCAAGGACGTGGAGGACCAGCTGTCGTCGCTGCGCATCCTCGACTCGCAATCGGGGGTGCAGGCCAAGGCGGTCGCCTCGGCCAGCCGGGCCACGCAGCTGTCCGACGCACGCTATCGCAACGGCTACATCAGCCAGCTCGACCTGCTCGACGCGCGCCGCAGCGAGCTGCGCAACCGGCGCCAGGCGCTGCAGGTGAGGTCGGCGCAATACCAGTCGACCGTCGGGTTGATTCGCGCGCTGGGCGGAGGCTGGAGTGACCAGGCTACGGCCGATGCCGCACCCGCGGCCGGTGCGAATGTAAAGGTGGCGGCGCGCTGAGCTCCCTTGGCCTCGTTCAGCCCTGGGGTTCGGATTTGGCTTGCACCTGCGCAAACCTGCGCAGCGCAGCCGACCCGAGCGCCAGCGCGCTCGAGTAGCTCTCCTGCGGCGTGGCGGCCGACTTGAAACGCCGGTAATGGAGGGTCTCGGAACCCTCATCGTCAAAAGCTTCGATCAGCACCCAGTAGAACTTGCCCTTCTCGCGCTCCCCGATGGTGAGCGCCGTGTCGCGTAACGAAGCCATCAACCTTATTCTTTTCTCTTATTTCTCTTATGAATGAGAGGAGGCTAAGGACTCGGGCGCGGGATCGATCCAGGTGCATCCAGATGCAATCCATCAAAGCGTGAAGAACTTGGCGATAGGCTGCGCGGGTCGCCTCGATCGGCCGTCGACGACAATCCGCGCATGAATCAGAAGGTCGGGCGCGACAAGGCCCGTTGTGTCATGGTGCTGGGCACTACCAGCGGTGCCGGCAAGAGCTGGCTGGCCACCGCGCTGTGCCGCTGGTATGCGCGCCAAGGCTTCAAGGTGGCGCCCTTCAAGGCGCAGAACATGAGCAACAACGCGCGCGTGGTCGCGGGCGGCGAGATCGGCAGCGCCCAGTACTTCCAGGCGCTGGCGGCGCGCGCCGTGCCCGATGTGCGAATGAATCCGCTCCTGCTCAAGCCCGAGCGCGACACGCACAGCCAGGTGATCCTGATGGGGCAGGTGAATGCCGAGCTCACGGCCTTGCCCTGGCGCGGGCGCAGCGAACGGGTCTGGCCGCAGATCGCGCAGGCCCTCGATGCGCTGCGGGCCGAGAGCGACATCGTCGTGATCGAAGGCGCGGGCTCGCCGGCCGAGATCAACCTGATGGACAGCGACATCGTCAACCTGCGCGTGGCGCGGCATGCCGATGCGCGCTGCCTGCTGGTGACCGACATCGACCGTGGCGGCGCCTTCGCGCACCTCTACGGCACCTGGGCCCTGATGCCCGAGGCCGACCGCGCGCGGCTGGCCGGCTTCGTGCTCAACAAGTTCCGCGGCGATGCAGCGCTGCTCGCGCCCGCGCCCGAGCGCCTGCTTGGGCTGACAGGAGTGCCGACGGTTGCGACCCTGCCGATGTGGTGGCAGCACGGTCTGCCCGAGGAGGATGGCGTCTTCGACGAGCGCAGCACGGCCGGCGGTGAAGTCCGATTGACGGTCGCCGTCGTCGCCTATCCGCGCATCAGCAACCTCGACGAGTTCCAGCCGCTCAGGAATGTGGCGGGTGTGCGGCTGCGCTGGGTGCGCAGCCCGGCCGAGCTGACCGATGCGGACTGGGTCGTGCTGCCCGGGTCCAAGAACACCAGCGGCGACCTGGCCTGGCTGCGTGCGCAGGGGCTGGACCGCGCGGTGGCGACGCATGCGGTGCGCGGTGGCGCGGTGCTCGGCATCTGCGGCGGGTTGCAGATGCTGGGCGAGGCCTTGATCGATCCGCATGGCGTGGATGGCAACGGACCCGGGCTCGGCCTGCTGCCGCTGGTCACCGTGTTCGAGGAGGACAAGACCGTGCGCCTGCGCGAGGCCCGCTTCGGTGCGCTGAAGGGGCCCTGGGCCGCCCTGTCGGAGGTGCCGGTGCGCGGCTACGAGATCCACCACGGCCAGACCGCGCCGCATCCCGCGATGGCCGCCGCCGGCGATCGCGCGCAGGCCGTGATGCCGGAGGACCTGGCCTGGCAGAACGGACAGGGCAATGTGCTGGGCCTTTATCTGCATGGCATGTTCGAGGACCCCGCCGTGCTGCAGGCGCTTTTCGGCGCGCGTGCGCGCACGCTGGAGACCGTGTTCGACGGCCTGGCCGACCACATCGATTCCCACTTTGAAGCGGGCGCGCTGCGCTCCCTGATCGAATGAAGCTTGAACTTCCCGCCGTCGAATCCATCGACGATTCGGCGCTTGCCGCGCGGCTGCAGCACCTGCTGGACCACAAGACCAAGCCGCTCGGCGCGTTGGGCCGGCTCGAGGCATTGGGCCTGCGGCTGGGCTTGATCCTCGGCAGCGAGGCTCCCGCCTTCTCGGCGCCGCAAATGCTGGTGTGCGCCGGCGACCATGGCCTCGCGGCACGCGGCGTCTCGGCCTATCCGAGCGATGTGACCTGGCAGATGGTGGAGAACTTCCTCGCCGGCGGCGCGGCCGTCAGCGTGCTCGCGCGGCAGCATGGGCTGGCGCTCACGGTGGTGGACTGCGGGGTGCGGCATGACTTCGCCGTCGCCGGGCCGCCCCAAGACGGCGAAGGCCCCCTCGGGGGGCAGCGAAGCGTGGGGGCCAACAGTTTCGTGCCGCGCGAAGGCTTGCGCGTTCTCAAGGTCGCTGCGGGCACTGCCGATGCCTCGAGCGGCCCTGCCATGAGCGCGGCGCAATGCGAGGCCGCCATCGCCAATGGCATGGCGTTGGTGCGCGGGTTGCCGGGCAACGCGCTGCTGCTGGGCGAGATGGGCATCGGCAATTCCTCGGCCGCCTCGCTGCTGCTGGCGCGGCTCACGGGACAGGACATCGATGCCTGCACCGGCAGCGGCACGGGCCTCGATGCCGCGGGTCTGGCGCGCAAGCGCGGGCTGCTGCGCGAGGTGCTGGCGCTGCATGCCGATGCGGGCACGCCGCTGGCCGCGCTCGCGGCCTTCGGCGGGTTCGAGATCGCCACGCTGGTCGGCGCGGTGCTGCAGGCGGCGCAGGAGCGGCGCGTGATCGTGTTGGATGGCTTCATCGCCAGCGCGGCGGTGCTGGTGGCGCAAGCCCTGCGGCCGCATGTTGTGCAGCGCTGCGTCGCGGCGCACGAATCGGCCGAGCCGGGTCACCGGCTGCTGCTGGAGGCGCTCGGGCTCGAGCCCTTGCTGAAGCTGGACCTGCGCCTGGGCGAGGGCTCCGGTGCCGCGCTGGCCTGGCCCTTGCTCGAATCGGCTTGCCGCATCCTGCGCGAGATGGCGAGCTTCGAATCGGCCGGTGTCTCGCAGCGGGAGGCGTGATGCACGGCGTGCGCCATTTCCTGCTGGCGCTCCAGTTCTTCACGCGCGTGCCGGTCACGGGGCGGCTGGCGGCCTGGGTGGGCTTCAGCCCCGCGATGCTGCGTGCGAGCGCGGCGCATTTTCCCGGCGTGGGCTGGCTGGTGGGCGCGGTCGGGGCAGGCGTGTTCCTGCTGGCGCAATCGGGCCTGCCCGGCATGGTCGGCGCGGTGGCGGCAGCGCTGCTGTCGACGATCGCAACGGTGCTGCTGACCGGGGCCTTCCACGAGGACGGGCTGGCCGACGTGGCCGATGGCCTGGGCGGCTCGTTGGATCGCGCGCGTGCGCTGCAGATCATGAAGGACTCGCGCATCGGGGCCTTCGGCGCGCTGGCGCTGGTGCTGGCGCTGGGTTTGAAGATCGCGCTGCTGGCCACGCTGGCAGGGCAGGGCGCGATGAGCGTCGCGACCGCCTTGCTGGCGGCGCATGTGCTGTCGCGGCTGGCGCCGCTGTTCCTGATCCGATGGCTGCCTTACGTGGGCGACGACGGCAGCGCGAGCAAGTCCAAGCCGCTGGCCGATGCGATCGGCGGCGGGGCCTTGCTGGTGGGCGGGCTGTATGCGCTGCCGGCCGTCCTGCTGCTGCTGTTCACGCATCCGCTCGCGCAGGCCGTGGCTGCCCTGGTCGCCTGCGTGCTCGCGGCGTCGTACATGGCGCAGCTGCTCGCACGCCGGCTGCAGGGCTTCACCGGCGACGGACTGGGCGCCACCCAGCAGCTGTGCGAGCTGGCCCTCTACCTGGCGCTCGCCTGGCAGGCATGAAGCTGGGACTCGTGCGCCACGCCCAGACCACCGCGGTGGCCGGCTCCTGCTATGGCCGTACCGACGTGGGCGTGCCGCCGGAAGCGACACGCGCCATCGCCGAGCGGATCGCGCCGGCGCTCGCCGCGCAGACCGAGCTCGTCAGCTCGCCCCTGCAGCGCTGCGCCCTGCTGGCGCAGGCCATCGCCGCGCTGCGGCCGGAGCTGCCGCTGCGCGTCGACGCGCGCATCGCCGAGATGGATTTCGGCGCCTGGGAAGGCTGCGACTGGCGCAGCATCGCGCGCGTCGAGCTCGATGCCTGGACCGGTGCTTTCGCCGATGCGCGGCCGGGTGGCCATGGCGAGAGCACGCGCCAGTTCATGGGGCGGGTGGGCGAAGCTTTCGACGAATGGCGCGCCGCCGGGCGCGATGCGCTGTGGATCACGCATGCGGGCGTGATCCGCGCCGTGTGGCTGCTGCGCGATGGCCTGCGCTGCGCGGAGCGCGCCGATCAATGGCCCTCGCGGCCGATCGCGTTCGGCGAATGGGTGGTGGTCGAGGGTTGAAGAAAGGCTATCGCGACGGCGTCCGCCATTCGCGGCGCCACACCCGCTGCAGTTCGGTTGCCATGGCAGGCGATGGAGTGCCGATCAGCATATTGCCTTGCCCGCGATGCACCCATGCGTGGATGCGCAGGTCGAACGGGCTGTAGAGCACCACCGCGTTGTTGTCGTGGCAGTCGTGCGGCTTGCAGAAGGCATGCAGCACGTAGCGGCTGCTGCCCACGTACACCCAGCGCGGCTCGGGGGCGGGGCCGTTCATCTGCGCGAGCCAGGGTTCGCGCGCGTGGGCGCCGAGCAGGCCGCGCCAGGTTCTGCGGAAGCGCGCATCGGTGAGCAGCTTCGCGGGCCTGTCTTTGGCCGCGGATGGTGACGGTGGAGCCGGCGATGTGGGTGGCTCTGGTCCCCCAAGCCGGTCGCGCGCCCAGCCCGGCAGGGCCAGCGCGCCCAGGGCACACACCAGGAAAAGGCGAAAGCGGCATTGCATGGCAATCACGATGATCGTGCTGCGCCGCGGCCGCCGCAAGAGTAGGCGTCCGCGGCTCGCAGGGGCTGCGGTGCGAGCGCTGTTCGCGCGGCCGGGCGGCGCTCAGGGCGCCGGCGTCTTCGGCTTGTAGTCGCACCAGGGCGCCACCGCGCACTTCCAGCACATCGGCTTGCGCGCCACGCACACATAGCGCCCGTGCAGGATCAGCCAGTGGTGGGCATGCAGGCGATAGGCCGGCGGCACGCGCTTCTCCAGCTTGAGCTCGACCTCCAGCGGCGTCTTGCCGGGCGCCAGCCCGGTGCGATTGCTGACGCGGAAGATGTGCGTGTCCACCGCCATGGTGGCTTCGCCGAAGGCCACGTTGAGCACCACGTTCGCGGTCTTGCGGCCCACGCCCGGCAGGGCCTCGAGCTCGGCGCGCGTGCGCGGCACCTCGCCGCCGTGGCGCTCGATCAGCATGCGGCAGGCCTCCATCAGGTGCTTGGCCTTGCTGCGGTAGAGGCCGATGGTCTTGATGTAGCCCTCCAGCCCTTCGAGCCCCAGGTCGAGGATGGCCTGCGGGGTGTTTGCGACCGGGAAGAGCTTGCGGGTGGCTTTGTTCACGCCCACGTCCGTTGCTTGTGCCGATAGCAGCACGGCGGCCAGCAGCTCGAAGGGGGTGCTGTATTCCAGCTCGGTCTCGGGTTCCGGATTGGCCGCCTGCAGGGTGGCGAAGAAGGGCTCGATCGCTGTTTTTTTCATCGTGGCCGGCAGTGTATGCATGTTGCCGCAGCCGGGCGGCGGCCTGGCCCGAACTTGCGACAATGGCACCCCTTCCGTCATTCGCAGCAGGTTCCCCATGCAATTCGCCACCCGCCTCGACAACGTCGAAACCTCCGCCATCCGCGAACTCTTCAAGCTGCTGGGCAAGCCCGGCATCATCAGCTTCGCGGGCGGCTTCCCGGACAGCGCGATGTTCGACGTCGAGGGGCTGAAGGAGGCGAGCGCGAAGGCGCTGGCCGAAGAGCCCGGCGGCGCCCTGCAGTACGGCGCCACCGAAGGCTATGACCCGCTGCGCGCGCAGCTCTCGGCCTTCATGAAGGGCAAGGGCGTGGAGGTCGCGCCCGACGGGCTGATCGTGACCACCGGCAGCCAGCAGGCACTCGACCTGCTGGGCAAGACCCTCATCTCGCCCGGCGACAAGGTGATCGTCGAGGGGCCGACCTTCCTCGCGACCATCCAATGCTTCCGCCTCTACGGGGCCGAGCTGATCAGCGCGCCCATCGATGCCGAGGGCGTGCAGGTCGATCGGCTGGAGCAGCTGATCGCCGAGCACAAACCCAAGTTCGTCTACCTCATCCCCACCTTCGGCAACCCCAGCGGCGCGATGCTGAACCTGGAGCGCCGCAGGAAGGTGCTGGAGCTGGCGGTGAAGCACGGCACGGTGATCGTGGAAGACGACCCCTACGGCGACCTCTATTTCGGCAAGGCGCCGCCGCCTTCGATCATGTCGCTGACCGCCGAGGTCCCCGGCAGCCGCGAGCTGGTGGTGCATTGCGGCAGCCTGAGCAAGGTGCTGAGCCCGGGCTTGCGCATCGGCTGGATGATCGCGCCGCCGGAGCTGCTGGCCAAGGCCACCATGTGCAAGCAGTTCAGCGATGCCCACACCAGCACCTTCGCGCAGGCCACCGCCGCGCAGTACCTCAAGAGCGGGCGCATGCCCGACACGCTGGCGCATGTGCGCAAGGTCTATGCGGAGCGCGCGGCCGCCATGGGCGCGGCGCTGAAGCGCGAGCTCGGGGATGCGATCGCCTTCACGCAGCCCGGCGGTGGGCTGTTCTTCTGGGCCCGGCTGACGGGCGCGAACGGCAAGCTGGCCGATGCCAATGCGCTGGCCAAGCGGGCGATCGAGAAGGGCGTGGCCTTCGTGCCCGGCGCGCCCTTCTTCGCCGAGAAGCCCGACCTGGCGACCCTGCGACTGAGCTTCGCGACCGCCAACGTCGAGAAGATCGAGGAAGGCATCGCGCGCCTGGGCGCCGCGCTCTGAGCCGTTCCTGGCCTCAGCGCAGCGCGTCGGCCAGCTTCAGGCCGTAGCGCTCTTCGGCGGCCTGGAGCGATGGCGCGATCGAAGGCGCCAGGCGCACGCCGGCTGCGATCTGTTCGGCGCGCCGCTGGAGGCCGCGCTCGCCCGGCAGCCGCACCGGCTTCGCCGCATCGACGGGCACGTTGATGCGGCACTGCGCGGCCACGTGGTCCATCTGGCGCAGGAAGGCCGCCTTGCCGCCGAAGGCATTCAGATCGTGCAGCGTGAGGTAGACCGTCGCGCCCCAGCCCTCGGGCGGATCGGCCCGGCCATGGCCAGCCAGCCCCCCGGTCAGCGATTCCACCAGCAGCGCCAGGCCGTAGCCCTTGTGGCCATGGGTGGTGCCGCCCACCGGCAGCAGCGTGCCGGGCGGCTGCTCGAAGAGCACCGCCGGGTCTTTGGAGGGCCGGCCCTTGGCGTCGATGAGCACCTCGTGCTCGAAGGTCTCGCCCGCGTGGTGCTTGCGGTTGCTCATGCCGTTGGTGGTGATGGAGGCCGAGATGTCGACCATCGCCCCACCGTCGCCGAGCGGAAAGCCCAGCGCCAGCGGGTTGGGCGTGAACACCGCCTGCGTGCCGCCGAAGGGCGCGACGCTGGCGGTGTTGGGATCGGAGCAGGCCAGCACCAGCAGCATGTCTTCTTCCAGCGCGCGCAGCAGGTAGGCGGCGAGGCAGGCGATGTGGTGGCTGCGGCGGATCACCAGCGAGGCGGTGCCCAGCTCGCGCGCCCGCGGCAGCAGCAGGTCCAGGCCCTGGTGAACCAGCCAGGGGCCGGGCAGGCGCTGGCCGTCCCACAGCACGGCGGCCGGGCGGTCGGACACGACGATCGGCGCGCCCTCGCGGCGCATCCGGCCGGCCTCCAGTTCCTTCACATAGCCGGCCAGGAGCGCGAGGCCGTGTGTGTCGTGGCCCAGCAGGTCGCCCTGCACCAGCGTGTCGGCCACCGTGCCGGCCATGGCCTCGGCCAGGCCTGCGTGCTGCAGGAGTTGCGCCGCGTAGCGGGCGAGGGCGGCGGCGTCGTAGCGGGGAGAGATGTCGTTCATGGGTTTCAGTGTGCCGCGGCAGTCTGCAGGCGTCGATGCCGGCGCCGCCAGGCCAGGGCGGCCGAGCCGAACCAGACCAGCAGCGTGGCCAGCGCGAGTCCGGCAGCGATGGGCCGCTCGACGAAGGCCAGCCAGCTGCCGTCGGACTTGATCATCGAGGTGATGAAGTTCTCCTCCAGCATCTTGCCCAGCAGCATGCCGAGGATGGCCGGCGCGACCGGGAATCCGTTCTCCTCCAGCAGCCAGGCCGCGACGCCGAAGCCGAGCAGGATCCACAGGTCGAACAGCGCGTTGTTGATGGCGAAGGCGCCCACCAGGCAGAACACCAGGATGATCGGCATCAGCACGTTGCGCGGCATGCGCAGGATCCACGCCGAGGCCTTGATGCAGGCCCACCCGAGCGGCAGCATCAGCAGGTTGGCGAGGATGAAGACGATGAACACCGCATAGACGTTGTGCGGGTTGTTCATGAAGATCATCGGGCCCGGGTTCATGTTCTTCATGTACAGCACGCCGATCACGATGGCCGTGATGGAGTCGCCCGGGATGCCGAACACCAGCGCCGGCACCCAGGCGCCGGCGAGCGCGCTGTTGTTGGCGGCACCCGCCTCGACCAGGCCTTCCGGATGGCCGGTGCCGAACTTCTGCGGCTCCTTCGAGAGCTTCTTGCTCATCGCATAGGACATCCAGGCCGCGATGTCCGCGCCCGCCCCGGGCAGGATGCCGACCGCGGTGCCCAGCGCGCTGCCGCGCAGGGTCTGCACCGGGTACTTGCGCATCAGGCCGCCCATGCCGGCGAAGACCGAGCCGATCTGCTTCTTGAAGCGCGCAAGCTCCTCGGCCGTGACCGTGAAGCGCAGGATCTCGGAGATGGCGAACATGCCGATCATTGCGGGGATCAGGGTCAGCCCGCCCAGCAGGTCCGCATTGCCGAAGGTGAAGCGCGGATGGCCGGCCGGGTTCTCCAGGCCCACGCAGCCCATCAGCAGGCCCAGGAACAGCGTGATGAGGCCCTTGAGCGGCGTGTCGCTGGTGATGAAGACCGCGCAGGTCAGGCCCAGCAGCACCAGCCAGAAGTATTCGAAGGAGCTGAACTTGATCGCCACCTCGGCGAGCGCCGGCGCGGCCACGATCAGCACGGCCGTGCCGAACAGGCCGCCGATGCAGGAGAACACCAGCCCGATGCCCAGCGCCATCTCGCCCTGGCCCTTGCGCGTCATCGCATAGGACTCGTCGGTGTAGGCGGCGGAGGCCGGCGTGCCCGGGATGCGCAGCAGGGCGCCCGGAATGTCGCCGGCGAAGATCGCCATGGCGGTGGCCGTGACGATCGCCGCGACGGCGGGCACCGGCGGCAGGAAGAAGGTGATGGGCACCAGCAGCGCGGTCGCCATGGTGGCCGTGAGCCCGGGCACCGCGCCGACGAACATGCCGAAGAGGCCCGACAGCAGCATCACGACCATCACCGTCGGCGTGGCGACGGTCTGCAGGGCGAGGAGTACCGAATCCATCAGCCCGCCCTCACCACGCGAAGCGCTGCAGCACGCCCCAGGGCAGCGGCACCTTGAGCAGCTTGTAGAAGCAGGTGTGGATCACCAGCGTGGCCGCCACCGCCACCGCCAGCGCGACCGGCACGCGCACGCCGCAAGCCCATTGCAGCAGCGTCAGTATCAGCAGGCTGCACAGCACGAAGCCCAGGCGGTCGGCCAGCAGGATGTAGAACGCCATGCTGGCGATGACGATCGCGAAGGCCGCGAGTCGCCGCGGGGAGCGCAGGCCCTCGCCGAGCGCGAGCAAGGGCTGGCCGCTGCGCAGGCCCAGCCACATCAGCGCCAGCGAGCACAGCGCGAGGCCCGCCGCGGCGAGCCCGGGGAACAGCGCCGGCCCGAAGTTCTGGCCGGACGCCGGCGGAAAGCCCTGGATGTGCCAGAGCACTGCCAGCGAAAGCAGCAACAGCACGGCGCCGATCAGGCTGTCATGGATGCGCATCGACAGGGCTTGTCAGGCTCTACTTGGCGATGCCGACGGCCTTCATCGCCACGGCGAAGCCCGCATCCTTCTCGGCCATGAACTTGCCGAAATCTGCGCGATCGGCATAGAGGGCGCCGAAGCCGCGTGAGGCCAGGAAGTCCTGGTAGCCCTTGCCGTCGAAGATCTTCTTGAGCGTGGCGGCGAGCTGGTCGGTCTGCTCCTTCGGCAGGCCCTTGGGCGCGGCGATGCCGCGCCAGGCGCCGGCGTTCCACATCTTTCCCGCGGCGTCGGTGTAGAGCGGCACCTTGGGGAAGATGCCGTCGGGCTTGGAGCCCAGCAGCAGCAGCGGGCGCACCTTGCCGGCATCGATCAGCGAGCGCGCCTCGGGCAGCGAGCAGGACACCACGTCGACGCCGCCGGCCATCAGGTCCTGCAAGCCCGGGGCGGCGCCCTGGCTCGGCACCCAGGCGATCGCGTTGCCGGGCAGCTTGTTGTCGACCAGCCATTGCGCGAGCCCCAGGTGCCAGATGCCGCCCTGGCCGGTGCCGCTGGCCTTGAGCTTGCCGGGGCTGGCCTTGGCGGCGTCGAGCAGTTCCTTGGCGCTCTTGATAGGCGAGTCCTCGCGCACGAAGATCGCGTTGGCGTCGAAGTTCATGAGCGCGAGCGGCGTGTAGTCGGTGCCCGAGAGTTGCGTGAGGCCGGCGTGGCGCATCATGCCGATCTCGACCGTGACGATGCCCAGCGTGTAGCCGTCGGGCACGGCCGAGGCGATGGCCTGGTGCCCGACCACGCCGCTGCCGCCGGTGCGGTTGACCACGTTGATGGGCTGCTTGAGTTCTTTCTCGAGCTCCGCGGCGATGATGCGGGCCACGGCATCGGTGCCGCCGCCGGCGCCCCACGGCACGATCATCGTGATCGGGCGCTCGGGGTAGGCCGCGTGGGCGAGCCCGGGAAGAACCATGGCGGTGGCGGCGGCACCGAGTGCGGCCAGAGACTGACGGCGCTTCATTTCGTCTCCTACGTTGTTGCCCGGGCATTCAAGCACCCGGGACGCCGCAAGCGAAACTGAAGATAACCCTATGACCGCGCCGGTCCCTTTTGCCTTAGGAGGAAACCGGTTTCGCCCAACGCTTCAACGCAGGACTTCCAGCAACCGGTCGAGGCCGCCGTCGTCGATCGCCACCATGGCCTCCTCGCGCACCTTGGGCTTGGCGTGGTAGGCCACCGACAGGCCGGCCTCGCGCATCATCGGCAGGTCGTTGGCGCCGTCGCCGACCGCGATGCATTCGGCGGGCGAGATGCCCATCAGTGAGGCGACTTCGAGCAGGGTGCGGCGCTTTTCCGCGCCGTCGCAGATGTCGCCCCAGGATTGCATCGCCACGCGGCCGGTGAGCTTGCCGTCGGCCTCGTCGAGCAGGTTGGAGCGCGCGAAGTCGATGCCCAGGCGCTCCTTCACGCGGTTGGCGAAGAAGGTGAAGCCGCCGGAGACCAGCAGCACCTTGAGCCCTGCCGCCTTGCAGGCCGACACCAGCACCTCGGCGCCGGGGTTGAGGCGCAGGCGCTGGTCGTAGACCTCCTGCAGCGCCGTGACCGGCACGCCCTGCAGCAGGGCCACGCGGCGGCGCAGGCTTTCCTTGAAGTCCTTGATTTCGCCGCGCATCGTCGCCTCGGTGATGGCGGCGACCTCGGCCTTCTTGCCGACCGCGTCGGCGATCTCGTCGATGCACTCGATGTTGATCAGCGTCGAGTCCATGTCGAAGGCGATCAGCTTGAAGTCGGCGAGCTTCAGGGGTGGGATGAAGCGCTGGATGACGAGGCCGGAGTTACTCATGCTCATGGGCTGATTTCAGCCAGTTTTCGATGGCAAGTCCGGGCACGCGCCGGAATTCGTTTTCGTTGTCGGTCACCAGTGTTGCTTCGAGTGCCAGCGCATGGGCGGCGATCAGCAAATCGTTGGGGCCGATCGGCTTGCCAAGCTGTTCGAGGTGGGCGCGAATGTCTGCATAGATCGGCGCCGCGGCAACAGGCAGGTCACGAACTTCGATGACAGACATGGCTCGGCCATACGCGTCGGCAAGTCGTGGCGATCCCTTTCGAGCCACACCAAATCGCAGCTCGCAGTCCACCACGGCGCTCGTGCAGATCCTGCCATCGGGCTGTTCTTGCGCCAGCCGCTGGATTTGCGCTGCGACCTTGCCGCCTGGATGGCGCATCAACTCGGAGATGATGTTCGTGTCCAGCAGGCGCAACCCATGCGTTGCGGCTTCGGCGCTCATAGATCGACGTCGTCCAGCGGTAGCAGGCCTTCATCGACATCGGGGAAGTCCTCGTCCAGCGTCTCCATGGTCGCCAAGACCGCCGCCAAGCCAGCCAGGGTGCCTTTGCGCGGCACAGGGTACACGGGCTCGATCACGAGCGTATCGCCCTCGCGTCGCATCAGCGCCTCGTTCCCCGGAAGCTCGAATTCGCGCGGGATGCGCACGGCCTGATTTGCGCCGTTGCGAAACAGACGGACATTGCGGGTAGGAAGGTGAGGGTCAGACATGGCTGCAGTCTAGCCTATGCCTTGGCATATGCCAAGGCGCCGTCTTCTTGCACCTTCGGCTGGCCCAAGCTGCGCAGCACGTCCCGCACCATCTGCGCCCGCTCCTTCGGCTCCTTGAGCTCCCGCTCGATGCGCAGCTTCTCGTTGCCGGCCAGCTTGATGTGCTTGTTCTTCTGGATCAGCTGGATGATGGCCATCGAGTCGACCGGCGGGTCCTTCTTGAAGCTGATGTGGATCACGCCCGGCGCGGCGTCGACCTTGACCACGCCGTAGGGCCGCGCCAGCACGCGCAGCCGGTGTACGTCGATCAGCGTCTGCGCCTGCGGCGGCAGCTTGCCGAAGCGGTCGACGATTTCCTCGAGCAGGGTGTCGATCTGGTCGGAGGTCTTCGCAGTCGCGAGCTTCTTGTAGAAGGACAGGCGCAGGTGCACGTCGCCGCAGTAGTCCTCGGGCAGCAGGGCGGGCGCGTGCAGGTTGATCTCGGTGGTGACCGACAGCGGCGCCAGCAGGTCGGGCTCCTGGCCGGCCTTGAGGGAGCGCACCGCCTCGGCCAGCATCTCGTTGTAGAGCTGGAAGCCGATCTCCATCATGTTGCCGCTCTGGTTCTCGCCCAGCACCTCGCCGGCGCCGCGGATCTCCAGGTCGTGCATCGCGAGGTAGAAACCAGAGCCCAGCTCCTCCATCTGCTGGATGGCGTCGAGGCGTTGTGCGGCCTGCTTGGTCAGGCCCTCGATGTCCGGCACCATCAGGTAGGCATAGGCCTGGTGGTGGCTGCGGCCGACGCGGCCGCGCAGCTGGTGCAACTGTGCCAGGCCGAACTTGTCGGCGCGGCTCATCACGATGGTGTTGGCGCTCGGCACGTCGATGCCGGTCTCGATGATGGTCGAGCACAACAGCAGGTTGTAGCGCTGGGCCACGAAGTCGCGCATCACGCGCTCCAGCTCACGCTCGGGCATCTGGCCGTGGGCGACCGCGATGCGGGCCTCGGGCAGGATCTGCTCCAGCTTCTGGCGCCGGTTCTCGATGGTCTCGACCTCGTTGTGCAGGAAGTAGACCTGCCCGCCGCGCTTGAGCTCGCGCAGCACGGCCTCGCGGATCACGCCCGTGCCCTCGTTGCGCACGAAGGTCTTGATCGCCAGGCGGCGCTGCGGCGCGGTGGCGATCACGCTGAGGTCGCGCAGGCCTTCCAGCGCCATGCCGAGCGTGCGCGGGATCGGCGTGGCGGTGAGGGTGAGCACGTCCACCTCGGCGCGCAAGGCCTTCATCGCCTCCTTGTGGCGCACGCCGAAGCGATGCTCCTCGTCGATGATGAGCAGGCCCAGGTTCTTGAACTTCACGGTGCCGGAGAGCAGCTTGTGCGTGCCGACCACGATGTCGACGCTGCCGTCGGCCAGGCCCTTGGCGGCTGCATTGATTTCCTTGGTCGAGCGGAAGCGGCTCATCTCGGCGACCTTGATGGGCCACTTGCCGAAGCGGTCCATCAAGGTCTGGTGGTGCTGCTCGGCAAGCAGCGTGGTGGGCGCGAGGAAGGCCACCTGCTTGCCGCCGGTCACCGCGACGAAGGCGGCGCGCAGGGCCACTTCGGTCTTGCCGAAGCCCACGTCGCCGCAGACCAGGCGGTCCATCGGCTGGGGCGAGATCATGTCCTGGATGACGGCGTGGATCGCGGCCTTCTGGTCAGCGGTCTCGTCGAAGCCGAAGTCGTTGGCGAAGACCTCGTAGTCGGCGGCCGAGAAGCGGAAGGCATGGCCTTCGCGCGCGGCACGCCGGGCATAGATGTTGAGCAGCTCGGCGGCCGAGTCGCGCACCTGCTCGGCGGCCTTGCGCTTGGCTTTCTCCCACTGGCCCGAGCCGAGTTTGTGCAGCGGCGCCTCGTCGGCGCTGACGCCGGTGTAGCGGCTGATCAGGTGCAACTGCGCGACCGGCACGTAGAGCGTGGCCTTGTCGGCGTATTCCAGGTGCAGCATCTCCTGCAGCATCGGCTTGCCTTCGGCATCGGTGCCCTGGCCCAGGTCCATGTGGACCAGGCCGCGGTAGCGCCCGATGCCGTGCGCCGAATGCACCACCGGGTCGCCGACGGCCAGCTCGCTCAGGTCCTTGATCAGCGCCTCGACGTCGCTGACCTGCTCCTGCTTGCGGTTGCGCCGGCGGGCCGAGGGCGCGGTGGCGAAGAGCTCGGTCTCGGTGACGAAGTCGATGCCCTGTTCGGTCCAGGCGAAGCCGGCCACCAGGGCGGCGGTGGCGATGCCGATTTTCTCGTCGGGCGAGGCCTCGAACTCGGCCAGCGAGTCGAAGGCGGGCGGGCTCACGCCGCTGGCGCGCAGGAAGTCGAGCAGGCTCTCGCGGCGGCCGTCGCTTTCGGCGAGGACGAGCACGCGGTGCGGGGTGGCGGCGATGTGGGCCTTGAGCTTGACCAGCGGATCGTCGGCGCCGCGGACGACGGCGAAGGGGGGGAGCGCCTGGAATTCGGCGTAGGGGCCGCCTTCACCCGCGCCTTCCGGATTTGCTCCTTCTCCCTCCGGGAGAGGGCTGCCCCCACCTCGAATCGCCAGCTGCGCGTGCGGCTTCGCCCGCTGATAGAACTGCTCCGCACTCAGGAACAAGGCCTCCGGCGGCAGCGCCGGCCGCTCCGGATCGCCCCGCACCAGCCGATAGCGCTCGCCCGTGTCCTGCCAGAAATGCTGGAACGCCGGTTCGAGCTCGCCATGCAGCACCACGGTCGTGTCCGCCCCGAGGTAGTCGAACACCGTGGCCGTCTCCTCGAAGAAGAGCGGCAGGTAGTACTCGATACCGGCGGTGGCGACGCCGTTGCCCATGTCCTTGTAGAGCCGGCTGCGCGTGGGATCGCCCTCCAGCAGCTCGCGCCAGCGGCTGCGGAAGCGCGCGCGGGCTTCGTCGTCCATCGGGAACTCGCGGCCGGGCAGCAGGCGCACCTCGGGCACGGGGTAGAGGCTGCGCTGGGTGTCGGGGTCGAAGGTGCGGATCGAGTCGATCTCGTCGTCGAACAAGTCGACCCGGAAGGGCACCTGCGAGCCCATCGGGAACAGGTCGATCAGCCCGCCGCGCACCGCGTACTCGCCGGGGCTCACGACCTGGGTCACATGGCTGTAGCCGGCCAGCGTGAGCTGGGCCTTGAGCTTGGATTCCTCCAGCTTCTGCTTGGCCTTGAAGTGGAAGGTGTAGCCCGCCAGGAAAGCCGGCGGCGCCAGGCGATAGAGCGCGGTGGTGGCGGGCACCAGCACCAAGTCGGCCTCTTTCTGGCTGATGCGCCACAGGGTGGCGAGGCGTTCGCTGATCAGGTCCTGGTGCGGCGAGAAGCTGTCGTAGGGCAGCGTCTCCCAGTCGGGGAAGAGGGCGCAGCGCAACTCGGGCGCGAAGAAGGCGAGCTCGTCGATCAGCCGCTGCGCATCGTTGGCGTCGGCGGTGAAGACGGCGCTCGCGCGGCCGGCCGATTTCTCGCGTTCGGCCAGCTGCGCCAGCAGCAGCGCATCGGCGGAGAGAGGAGGGCGCGGCAGCGTGAAGCGCTTGCCTGCGGTGAGAGCGGGGAGGTGCATGAAGTGCCAGGGAAATGCAGAACACCCCGCGCCGGTCGGCGAGGGGTGTGAGGGTCGAGCCGATTCTAGAATGGCTGCCCCTTCGCCGTTGGCTCCGGCCGGACCCCATGACCCCTTCCCGTCTTTTCGTCCTGATTCCCTGCGGGGGCTCCGGCAGCCGCGCCGGCGGCACGGGCCCCAAGCAGTACCAGCGCCTGGCCGGACGGCCGATGGTGCGCCACACCCTGGAGGCCTTTCGCGCCCTGGCGGGCCGCTTCGCCGGTATTGCGCTGGTGGTGTCGCCGCAGGACCGCGAGGTGGCGGCCGCGCTGCCGCGTTTTCCGGCCGAGGGCGAACACCTGCTGCAGGTCGGCGGCGCGACGCGCGCGGCCACCGTGCGCAACGGGCTGCTGGCGCTCAAGCAGTCGGCCGGCGCCGGCCCGCACGACTGGGTGCTGGTGCACGATGCAGCGCGCTGCCTGGTGACGCCGACGCAGATCGAGGCCCTGATCGCGGCCTGCGAGCACGATCCGGTCGGCGGCCTGCTGGCCCACCGCCTGCCGGACACCCTGAAGGTCGCCTCGCCCGAGGGCCGCGTCGCGAGCACGCTGACCCGCGCCGACAAATGGCTGGCCCAGACGCCGCAGATGTTCCGCATCGGCATGCTGCTCGATGCACTGGAGCGCGCCGGCGATTCGGTGACCGACGAGGCCAGCGCGATCGAGGCCATCGGCCTCGCGCCCCTGCTGGTGCCCGGCAGCGCGCAGAATTTCAAGCTCACCTATCCCGAGGACTTCGCGCTGGCCGAGGCGGTCTTGCACAGCCGACGCGGCGCAAAGACATGAACGCATTCGACATCCGCGTCGGCGAGGGCTGGGATGTGCACCAGCTGGTCGCCGGCCGCAAGCTGATCCTGGGCGGCGTGGAGGTTCCGCACAGCACGGGCCTGCTGGGCCATTCCGACGCCGACGTGCTGCTGCATGCCATCACCGATGCCCTGCTGGGCGCGGCCGGGCTGGGCGACATCGGCCGCCACTTCCCCGACACCGATGCGCAGTTCCGCGGCGCCGACTCGGCGGTGCTGCTGGCCGAGGCGGCGCGGCGCGTGCGCGCGGCGGGCTGGCAGATCGGCAACATCGACAGCACCGTGATCGCGCAGGCACCGAAGCTGGCACCGCATATCCCGGCCATGTGCGCACGCATCGCGGCCGCGCTCGAGCTCGCGCCCGACCGGGTGAACGTCAAGGCCAAGACAGCGGAGAAGCTCGGCCCGGTGGGCGAGGGCCGAGCGATGGAAGCGCGCGCGGTGGCGCTGCTGCACCGCTGAGACGGCTTATTTGCTCGCCTGCTGGTTCTTGCCTGGCGGGGGAGCCTCGGGCTTGATCGAAGCTGCGCGCGGCATGCGGATATGCGCCGCGAGCCCGCGGCCCGGCGTGCTGGTCAAGGCGAAGGTGCCGCCCATGCGCTCGATGTTCTTGGTCACGATCGACAGGCCCAGGCCCGCGCCGGCCGCCGAGGTGCGCGCGACGTCGCCGCGGAAGAAGGGCTTGCTCAGCTGCGACAGCAGGGCCGGCGCCACGCCGGCACCGTGGTCGCGCACCTTGATCAGCACGGCGTCGTTGTGGGCCTGCGCCTGGATCGTGATGTCGGCCACGCCGGTGGAGGGCGTCTTGCCGTAGCGCCGCGCGTTCTCGACCAGGTTGGAGATCACGCGTTGCAGCTCGACCTCGTCGGCCATCACGCGCAGGTCGGCGGGCACGTCGACCGTGATCTTGATGTCCTCGTGATCCTGCACGGCGTAGGTGCAGGCGTCGATCACGTCGCGCAGCAGCACCGGCTTGAAGTCGACGTGGTCGGGGCGCGCGTAGTCGAGGAACTTGTCGATGATGGCGTCGAGCTGCGCGATGTCGGCCGCCATGTGCTCGCGCGCGTCCTCGTCGGTCACGCTCATCTCGGTCTCCAGGCGCAGGCGCGCCAGCGGCGTGCGCAGGTCGTGCGAGATGCCGGCCAGCATCACGGCGCGGTCCTGCTCGATCTTGGCGAGCTGGTCGGCCATGCGGTTGAAGCCGACATTGACCGCGCGGATCTCGTTGGTGCGGGCGCGCTCGTCGAGGCGGTGCGCCTCGTACTCGCCCTCGCGCACCTGCATGGTGGCGCGCGACAGCTGCTTGAGCGGCAGATTGATCAGGCGCGTGATCAGCGCCGCGCCGGCCAGCGAGAGGGCCATCGTCGTCACCAGCCAGATCAGCCAGGTGCGGCCGCCGAAACGGGTGAAGCGCGTGGGGTCGAGCAGCAGCCAGTAGGCATCGCTCTCGATCGTGAAGCCGATCCAGAGGCCGGGCTCGTCGTTGACGCGGCTGGCCACGGTGGTGCCTTCACCGAGGCGGTCGATCAACTCCTCGGTCACGCGCGCGTCGAGGGCGCCGGTGGTGTAGGGCAGGAAGCGGTCGTTGGGCTCGCGCGGCAGGATGCGCACGCCCTCCTGGTCGGCCAGGGTCTTGATCAGCGAGACGCGGGTGATGGCGTCGGAATAGACCAGCGCCGCGCGCGTGAGATTGACCAGCGATGCGATCTGGTGCGCCGTCTGGATGGCGCGCGGCTCGTACTCGAGGGCGCGGAAGGTCTGCAGCCAGGCGACCGTGCAGCCGACCAAGAGCAGCACCAGCAGGAAGAAGGTGCGCCAGAACAGGCTCAGGCCGAGCTGCAGCCGCGGCTTGCGCCGAGGCTGGCCGAGGCCCTCCAGCGGGCTCGGCAAGGTGACCTGGGGGCCGTCTTCGCCTAGGGGGCTGGGTGTTGTGGTTTTGGGGCCGAAAGTGGCGGCCACGAAAGTTCAGCGCCTCACGTAGTGCCGTCCGGCACGAACACGTAGCCGACGCCCCAGACCGTCTGGATGTAGCGCGGCGCCGCGGCATCGGACTCGACCAGCTTGCGCAGGCGCGAGATCTGCACGTCCAGGCTGCGGTCGAAGGGCTCGAACTCGCGGCCGCGCGCCAACTGGGCCAGCTTCTCGCGCGACAGCGGCTGGCGCGGATGCCGCACCAGGGCCTTGAGCATCGCGAACTCGCCGGTGGTGAGCGAGAGCTCCTCGCCGTCCTTCTTGAGCGTGCGCGAGCCGAGGTCGAAGCTGAAGGGGCCGAAGTTCACCGTCTCGTTGTCGGTGGAGGGGGCGCCTGGCGCTTCGAGCGGCGGGCGGCGTCGCAGCACCGCGTGCACGCGCGCCAGCAGCTCGCGCGGGTTGAAGGGCTTGCCCAGGTAGTCGTCGGCACCGACCTCCAGGCCGACGATGCGGTCGACGTCCTCGCCCTTGGCGGTCAGCATGATGATGGGCGTGCGGTCGTTGGCGGCGCGAAGTCGTCGGCAGACCGAGAGGCCGTCCTCGCCGGGCATCATCAGGTCGAGCACGATCAGGTCGACCGTGTCGCGCAACAGGATGCGATTGAGGGCCTTGCCGTCTTCCGCCACGATGACCTCGAAGCCTTCCTGGGTCAGGTAGCGGCGCAGCAGGTCGCGGATGCGTGCGTCGTCGTCGACGATCACGATCTTGTCTGTGCGGGCTGGTGCTTGATTCATTTCTACAACGCCGAATTTGTAACAACGCCAATTTTGAGGGTGTTGCAGGCTCATTGACGCGCTTTTCACAATGGTTTGACACTAAGTTACAAAACTTGCGGGCGCTAGCCGTCCAGACGTCTGGGCTATGGGTAGCGGTGGCACAGTCATTCGAAGCCCTACACCTCGCCATGAAATTCTTTCTTTTCGCCTCGTCTTTTGTGCTGCTGCTGTGCAGCGCGCTGCCGGCTGCCGCGGAGCCCTGGGGCTTCGTGCGGGTGGGCGATCAGCGGCGCAACGAAGTGCGCGACGCCGTCGAGGCGCACCGGGCGGCCAAGCGCGAGGAGGTGCGGCGCCAGGAGGCCGCGGCCGGTCGCCGGCTCACCCCGGCCGAGCTGGCCGAGCTCAGGCAGCAGGTGCGCCAGCAGTGGGTGCCGCGGCCGGATCCCGGGGCGGAACTCCGCACGGAGCTGATCCATTCGGCAGAGTCGCAGCCGGCCGAGCGCCTGGTGCCCGGCCCCGCGCCGAAAGGCAACCTGCTGACCGCGCCGCGCAGCCAACGTCAGTGAGCACGGCCCCGCGGGGCATGATGCGTTTTTTCTTTCTCGATGGAATTGCTCGCCTTGAAAAAAATCAGGAAGCTCGCGGCCTGCGCCGCATTGATGTGTGCCGGGGTCGCCATGGCCCAGAGCGCGCCGTGGACTCCGCCGCAGAACGTGCTGCAGCTGTCGGCGACCGGCACGGTCGAAACGCAGCAGGACCTGTTGTCCATGACCCTCAGCACCAGCCGCGATGCGGCCGATGCCGCCAGCGTGCAGACCCAGCTCAAGACCGCGCTGGACGCCGCGCTGGCCGAAGCGCGCAAGAACGCCCAGCCCGGGCTGCTCGACGTGCGCACCGGCAACTTCAGCCTGGTGCCGCGCTACACGCGTGACGGCAAGATCTCCGGCTGGCAGGGCACGACGGAGCTGGTGCTGGAGGGCAAGGATTTCCCGCGCATCACGCAGACGGCCGGCCGCATCTCGACGCTCACCGTCGGCGGCATCGGCTTCGGGCTGAGCCGCGAGCAGCGCGCCAAGGTCGAGGCCGAGGCCCAGACCATCGCGATCGAGAACTTCAAGCAGAAGGCGGCCGAGCTGGCCAAGGGCTTCGGCTTCGGCGGCTACACGCTGCGCGAGGTGTCGGTCAACGCCAACCAGGGCCCGCCGATCCGGCCGCGCATGATGGCGGCGGAGGCCTCGTCGAAGATGTCGTATGACGCCGCGGTGCCGGTCGAGGCCGGCAAGACCAGCGTGGTCGTCAACGTCTCGGGATCGGTGCAGCTCAAGTAGCGCCGCGGCGCGGCTATTGCGCCGTCCAGCCGCCGTCGACCTGCCACGCCACGCCGCGCACCTGGTCGGCGGCCGGCGAGCACAGGAAAACCGCGAGGCCGCCCAATTGCTCGACCGTGGTGAACTGCAGCGAAGGCTGTTTCTCGCCGAGCAGGTCGTTCTGGGCCTGCGCGGCCGAGATGCCTTCGCGCGCCGAGCGGTCGTCGATCTGCTTCTGCACCAGCGGCGTCAGCACCCAGCCCGGGCAGATCGCGTTGCAGGTGACGCCGGTGGTGGCGGTCTCGAGCGCCACTGCCTTGGTGAGGCCGACGATGCCATGCTTGGCCGCAACATAGGCCGACTTCTGCGCCGAGGCCACGAGTCCGTGCGCCGAGGCAATGTTGACAATGCGGCCCCAGTTGGCCTCGCGCATCGCGGGCACCGCAAGCCGCGTGGTGTGGAAGGCGCTGGTGAGGTTGATGGCGATCACCGCGTCCCAACGCTCGACGGGGAAGTCCTCGACCTTCGCGACATGCTGGATGCCGGCGTTGTTGACCAGGATGTCGACGCGGCCGAACCTGGCGGCTGCGAACTTCATCATGTCTTCGATGTCCGACGGCTTGCTCATGTCGGCGCCGTGGTAGTCGGCCTTCACGCCCAGCGCTTCGATCTCCGCCCGGGGCTTGCCCGCGTCGCCGAATCCGTTGAGCACGATGCTGGCGCCCTGTTGCGCCAGCGCCTTCGCGATGCCGAGCCCGATGCCACTGGTGGACCCCGTGACAAGCGCGGTTTTGCCTTTGAGCATGATGATCAATCTCCGGATGAATTAGGATGCAACGAGCCCATTATCTTCACCGTGATCCCCCCCGTTCCATGATCGAGCCTGTCGTCCATCGCACCACCTGGGAGGGGGTGATCGAGTGAAGCGTGACCAACCCGGCCTCTCGATGTCCGGTGCTTCCGTGGTCGACTATCCGCTCTCGGCCGCGACCGCGGAGCGCACGCCGGTGCAGGAGAACATGCTCGCGCGGGCACGTGCCTTCGCCGAGCCCCTGATCGCCGACGAGACGCTGGACACCGGCGAGAACACCCTCTCCCACGCCGACGCCGTGGCCGCGATCGTGGCGGCGATGGGCGGGTCGGAGGCGATGCAGGCGGCCAGCTACCTGGTCTATTCCTGCCAGCACCTGAACCGGCCGCTGGAGGTGATCGCCAAGGTCTTCGGCGACAACTTTGCGTTGCTCGCGGTCGAGACCACCAAGCTCGTGCACGTGCAGAAGCAGGCGCGGTCGGTCACGGCCAGCGCGCACATCGGCGATGGCGCCGGCACGCAGACCGAGTACGTGCGCAAGATGCTGCTCGCGTTCTCGCGCGATCTGCGCGTGGTGATGCTGCGCCTCGCGTCGCGACTGCAGACGCTGCGCTACGCGGCGGCTTCCAAGAAGCCGGTGCCCGAGAGCGTGGCGCGCGAATCCCTGCAGGTGTTCGCGCCGCTGGCGAACCGGCTCGGCATCTGGCAGGTCAAGTGGGAGATCGAGGACCTGTCCTTCCGCTTCCTCGAGCCCGAGACCTACAAGCTCATCGCGCGCCTGCTCGACGAGAAGCGCGTGGAGCGCGAAGGCTACGTCGAGCAGCTGCGCGCGCGGCTCGAGCGCGAGCTGGCCGGGGAGGGCGTCAAGGCCGCGGTGCAGGGGCGCCCCAAGAACATCTACAGCATCGTCAAGAAGATGCGCGGCAAGTCGCTGGACTTCGCGCAGGTCTTCGACATCCTGGCGCTGCGCGTGGTGGTGGCCGACGTCAAGGACTGCTATGCGGCACTGGCCTGGGTGCATTCGCATTTCCAGCCGATCGACGAGGAGTTCGACGACTACATCGCGCGTCCCAAGCCCAACGGCTACCAGTCGCTGCACACCGTGGTGCGCGAAGTGGTGAACGGACAGGCCGGCAAGCCGATCGAGATCCAGATCCGCACCGAGGAGATGCACGACCATGCCGAGCACGGCGTGGCTGCGCACTGGGCCTACAAGGAAGCGGGCCACAAGGGCTATGCCGGCGTTTGGGCGAGCGGCGAGTACGACGCCAAGATTGCAGTGCTGCGCCAGTTGCTGGCCTGGGAGCGCGACCTGTCGGGCGGCTCGCAGGGACAGGGCCTGTTCGACGACCGCATCTACGTGCTGACACCCGATGCCGCGATCGTCGAGTTGCCTCAGGGCGCAACGGCGGTCGACTTCGCCTACTCGGTGCACACCAGCCTGGGCCATCGCTGCCGCGGCGCACGCGTCGATGGCGCGATGGTGCCGCTGAACACGCCGCTGCAGAACGGGCAGACGGTCGAGATCATCGCGGCGAAAGAGGGCGGTCCTTCGCGCGACTGGCTCAACGCCGAGCTGGGCTACCTCGCCAGCCATCGCGCGCGCGCCAAGGTGCGCGCCTGGTTCAATGCGCAGATCACGCACGAGACCGTGGCGCGCGGTCGCGAGGCGGTCGAGAAGGTCCTGCAGCGCGAGGGCAAGACTGCGCTGAAGCTCGACGACCTGGCGTCGCAGCTGGGCTTCAAGTCGGCCGACCACTTGTTCGAAGTGGTGGGCAAGGACGAGTTCTCGCTGCGCAATATCGAGATGCTGCTGCGCCCGCCCGAGCCCGCACCGGGACCGGACGATGGCGTGATCATCAAGAAGGCGCGGGCCGGCGACAGCTCGGGCAAGGGCGGCGTGCTGGTGGTCGGCGTCTCTTCGCTGATGACGCAGCTCGCCAAGTGCTGCAAGCCTGCGCCACCCGACGCGATCCGCGGTTTCGTCACGCGCGGCCATGGCGTCAGCATCCATCGCGCCGACTGCAGCAATTTCCGCATGATGGCGGGGCGTGATGCCGAGCGCGTGATCGATGTGGAGTGGGGTGAGCGGCGCGGCGGCGATGGCTCGGTCTATGCAGTCGACGTGGCCGTGGAGGCCGCCGATCGTCAGGGCCTCCTGCGCGACATCTCCGACGTGTTCGCGCGCGAGAAGATGAACGTCATCGGCGTGCAGACGCAGTCCGTCAAGGGCACGGCCTGGATGACCTTCACCATCGAGATCGCCGATGCGGCGCGGCTGACGCAGGTGCTCGGCGTGGTCCGCGCTGTGACCGGCGTGCGTTCCGCGCGACGCCGCTGAGGTGCTCGGAAAAAGCGCTCTCGCGGGCTGCTATACTTCGGCCTCTCGAACAAACTCACAGGCGCGTAGCTCAGCTGGTTAGAGCACCACCTTGACATGGTGGGGGTCGTTGGTTCGAGTCCAATCGCGCCTACCAATCTTCCTTTTCCCCGATCGCAGCAGCCGCACCAACCAAGCGGCTGCCTCGCGGCTCCGGCTCTTCGCCGTACGCTGCCGCACCGGTCGGGAGCATGTACCCCCGCATGGTCTAGTCCCTTCGTCGACTGGCAGATACGCCGACAGTTGTGGTAACTTGGCCATCCATCATCACCACTTCATTGACCCAGGGAAACGATGACCACGCCTGAGGCTGAGACCGGTCCGGCACTCGAGGAGCTCCGCCTCGCCGCCCTGCTGCGGCAGGCCCCATTGGAGTTCGCGCGCGTGGTCTACGGACTCAACGACCGCGCCAACGGGCGTGCCGGCACCATGGCGGCCGAGGACGTCGCGCGAACGGTGCGCCAGGGGTCCCCCGTGACGAGGGAGCGCGCGGAGCAGCGTGCGCGCGGCTATCTGCCGCTGGCGGGCCACGAGCATTGCCCGCGCTGCTGGGTCTTCAACGGAGTCAAGACCCCCTTGCACTTCCGTGATGCCACCGAGGAACGCCCCGAGTCGGCGGTCTGCAAGGTGTGCGGCGCCGAGTACGCCACCGCGCTGGATTGACGGCAATTTCCGGTCAGGGTAAACCTTGGCGCGGTGCAGCAAAACCGCTCCCTAGAATGGTTTGCGCGTCAAGGCGCGAAAACCTCAAGGAGTCCTTAGTGCAGAGCAAGAAGTCCGCCGGCGACAAGCCGACGCAGCGGGTGATCAAGAAATATCCCAACCGCAGGCTCTACGACACGGAAACCTCCGCCTACATCACGCTCACCGAGGTCAAGCAGCTGGTCATGAGCAAGTCGCCCTTCGTGGTGCGCGACGCCAAGAGCGGCGACGATCTGACGCGCAGCATCCTGCTGCAGATCATTCTCGAGGAGGAGGCCGGCGGCGCGCCGATGTTCACCGAGGAAGTGCTGGCCAACATCATCCGCTTCTACGGTCATGCCATGCAGGGCTACATGGGCCCTTATCTCGAGAAGAACATCCAGGCCATGGCCGAGGTGCAGGCGCAACTGGCCGAGAAGGCGCAGGTGCTGACGCCCGAGATGTGGGCGCGCTTCATGACCCTGCAGTCGCCCATGCTGCAGGGACTGATGGGCAACTATGTCGAGCAGTCGAAGAACGTGTTCCTGCAGATGCAGGAGCAGATGCAGAAAAACACCGAGCAAGTGCTGGGCGCTTTCGGCCTCAAGCGACCCCCCGGCGGCCAGACGGAGCGTTAGCGGGGACAATAGGGGGTTATGAGCGAAGTAGCCTCCCCTGAACATATTGCCGCACCGACCACTCCCAAGGTCGGTTTCGTGAGCCTGGGCTGTCCCAAGGCACTCACGGATTCCGAGTTGATCCTCACCCAGTTGAGCGCCGAGGGCTACCAGACCTCCAAGACCTTCGAGGGCGCCGACCTGGTGATCGTCAACACCTGCGGCTTCATCGACGATGCGGTCAAGGAGAGCCTGGACACCATCGGCGAGGCGCTGGCCGAGAACGGCCGCGTGATCGTGACCGGCTGCCTGGGGGCGAAGGCCGGCGAAGGCGGCGGCAACCTGGTGCGCCAGATGCATCCCAGCGTGCTGGCCGTCACGGGTCCGCACGCGACGCAGGAGGTGATGGACGCGGTGCATGCGAACCTGCCCAAGCCGCACGACCCCTTCATCGACCTGGTACCGCAGGCCTTCGGCGTCGCCGGCTTGAAGCTGACGCCGCGGCACTATGCCTATCTGAAGATCAGCGAGGGCTGCAACCATCGCTGCACCTTCTGCATCATCCCCTCGATGCGCGGCGACCTGGTGTCGCGGCCGGTGGGCGATGTGCTCGCCGAGGCCAAGGCCCTGTTCGAGGGCGGCGTCAAGGAACTGCTGGTGATCAGCCAGGACACCTCCGCCTACGGCGTCGACGTCAAGTACCGCACCGGCTTCTGGGATGGCAAGCCGGTCAAGACGCGCATGCTGGAACTGGTGCGCACGCTGGGCGAGATCGCCGAGCCCTACGGCGCATGGGTGCGGCTGCACTATGTGTACCCCTATCCCAGCGTCGACGAGATCATTCCACTGATGGCGAGCGGCCGGGTGTTGCCGTACCTCGACGTGCCGTTGCAGCACAGCCATCCCGAGGTCCTGCGGCGCATGAAGCGACCGGCCAGCGGCGAGAGGAACCTGGAGCGCATCGCGCGCTGGCGCGAGGTGTGCCCGGAACTGGTGATCCGCAGCACCTTCATCGCCGGCTTTCCCGGGGAAACGGAAGAGGAGTTCGAGCACCTGCTCGACTTCATCCGCGAGGCGGAGATCGACCGTGCGGGTTGCTTCGCCTACAGCCCGGTCCAGGGCGCCGCCGCCAACGAGATCCCAGGCATGCTGCCGGAGTCGGAACGCGAGGCGCGGCGTGCGCGCTTCATGGAAGTGGCCGAGGCGGTGTCGATCGCCAAGCTGCGCCGGCGCATCGGCGCCACCATGCAGGTGTTGGTCGATTCAGCGCCGGCACTGGGGCGCAAGGGTGGTGTCGGGCGGTCCTATGCCGATGCGCCCGAGATTGACGGCACCGTGCGGCTGTTGCCGCCCGAGAAGATCAGCAAGACCTTGAAGGTCGGCGAGTTCACGCGTGCGCGCATCGTCGGTGCCGAGGGGCACGACCTCGTCGCGCTGCCTGTCTGATGCGGCTTTCGACAGGCAAGAAAAAAGCCACCGGAGGCCGGTGGCTTGAATCGAAGATGACCCAGAGGGTTTATCTAAACTTGGTGCCCAGAAGAGGACTCGAACCTCCACGATGTTACTCGCTAGTACCTGAAACTAGTGCGTCTACCAATTCCGCCATCTGGGCCCACTTGCTGCTTGGGACTAGCCCCTCGCAACAGGTATTGAATTTCAGGAAAGAAAGAGAGTATATATCAAAAATTTGAGCCACTCCGGCGGTCTGCTGGACGAAGTCGAAGGCACGGTGCAAGGTCATCGCGATGGGCACGGTTTCGTGCAGCGTGACGATGGCGAAGCTGACATCTATCTGCCCCCCAACGAGATGCGCGCGGTGCTGCACAAGGACCGCGTCAAGGCGCGCGTCGTGCGCCAGGATCGCCGCGGCCGGCCCGAGGGCCGCGTGGTCGAGATCATCGAGCGGCCCGAGCAGCCGATCATCGGCCGCCTGCTGCACGAAGGCGGGATCTGGCTGGTCGCGCCCGAGGACAAGCGCTACGGCCAGGATGTGATGATCCCCAAGGGCGCGACCGGCACCGCCAAGGTCGGCCAGGTGGTGGTCGTGCAACTGACCGAGCCGCCCGCGCTGTTCGGCCAGCCGGTCGGCCGCGTCAAGGAAGTGCTGGGCGAGATCGACGACCCCGGCATGGAGATCGAGATCGCCGTGCGCAAGTACGGCGTGCCGCACGAGTTCTCCGAGTCCTGCCTGGCCGAGGCGAAGGCGCTGCCCGACAAGGTGCGCGCGGCCGACAAGAAGGGCCGCGTCGACCTGACCGATGTGCCGCTCGTCACCATCGACGGCGAGGACGCGCGCGACTTTGACGATGCCGTTTACTGCGAGCCCGCGAAGGTGGGCCGCGGCAAGGGCTGGCGCGTGCTGGTCGCGATCGCCGACGTCAGTGCCTATGTGCACACGGGCTCGGCCATCGACATCGATGCCTACGACCGCGCCACCAGCGTTTATTTCCCGCGCCGCGTGATCCCCATGCTGCCCGAGAAGCTATCCAACGGCCTGTGCTCGCTCAACCCCGAGGTCGAGCGCCTGTGCATGGTGTGCGACATGCTGGTGGCGGCCGATGGCGAGATCTACGCCTATCAGTTCTATCCGGCCGTGATGTGGAGCCATGCGCGCTTTACCTACACCGAGGTGGCCGCGATCCTCGGCAACACGCGCGGGCCGGAGGCGGCCAAGCGCAAGGAGCGGGTGAAGGACCTGCTGAACCTGCACGACGTCTATCGCGCACTGCTCTCGCAGCGCAGCAAGCGCGGTGCGGTCGACTTCGAGACCACCGAGACGCAGATCATCTGCGACGAGGTCGGCCGCATCGAAAAGATCGTGCCGCGCACCCGCAACGATGCGCACCGCCTGATCGAAGAGGCCATGCTCGCGGCCAACGTCTGCAGCGCGGACTTCATCGCCGAGGGCAAGCATCCCGGCCTGTACCGCGTGCACGAGGGCCCGACGCCCGAGAAGAAGGAGATCCTGCGCGGCTATCTGAAGGCCATGGGCGTGGGCCTGTCGATCACCGACGACCCCAAGCCCGGCGAGTTCCAGGCCATCGCGCAGGCGACCAAGGAGCGGCCCGACGCGCAGCAGATCCACACCATGCTGCTGCGTTCGATGCAGCAGGCGATCTACACGCCGATCAACAGCGGGCACTTCGGTCTGGCCTACGAGGCCTACACGCACTTCACCAGCCCGATCCGGCGCTATCCGGACCTGCTGGTGCATCGGGTGATCAAGGCCATCCTGGGCAAGACCAAGTACCAGTTGCCGATGCTGCCGACGCCGGGCGAGGCGCATGCCAAGCTCGCGAAGCGGTTGGCCTCGCGCGTGAAGGCGCCGACCGCCAAGCCGCAGAAGGCCACGGTCGCGCCAAGCAAGGAGGTCCTGGCCTGGGAGGCGGCCGGCCTGCATTGCAGTGCCAACGAGCGGCGCGCCGACGAGGCCAGCCGCGATGTCGAGGCCTGGCTCAAGTGCAAGTACATGCGCGAGCACCTGGGCGAGGAGTACGGCGGCGTCGTCACGGCGGCCACCACCTTCGGCATCTTCGTCACGCTCGATGCGATGTACGTCGAGGGTTTGGTGCACATCACCGAGCTCGGCGGCGAATACTTCAAGTTCGACGAGCAACGTCAAGAGCTGCGCGGCGAGCGCACGGGCATTCGCTACGCCATCGGCACCCGCGTGCGCGTGCAGGTGAGCCGCGTCGATCTCGATGGCCGCAAGATCGATTTCCGCCTGGTACGCGAGGGCGAGGAACTGAGCGCGCGCGCCTTGAAGGACAAGGGCATCGCGACCGGCGGCGTTCCCGCCAAGGCCTCGACCAAGCGCAGCGCGCGCAAGAAGCCCGAAACCGCTTCGGTCGAGCACAGCGAACACGCCGCCGGTGCAGCGCCGCAGTCGGCCATGCAGGCTTTCCGTTCGGCCGTCAAGAAGGCCGCCAACAAGATGAAAGGGCGCAAGCCGCGCCGTTGAAGGAGAAGCGAAGATGAGTGCAGATAAGAAGAGCCGCATTGCGATCGTGACGGGCGCGGGCAGCGGCATCGGCCGATCCGCCGCGCTGGCCTTGCTGGGCGACGGTTGGAGCGTGGTGCTGGCGGGCCGGCGGCTGGAGCCGCTGGAGCAGGTGGCCGATGAATCGGGCGCCGGCGCGCGTGCCTTCGCGGTGCCGACGGACGTGGCCAATCCCGAGTCAGTGCAGGCCCTGTTCGCTGCTGCCGTAGAGCGCTTCGGCCGGGTCGACCTGCTGTTCAACAACGCCGGCGTCGGCAATCCGCCCGGGCCCTTCGAGGCGTGGACGCCGGAGCAGTGGCGCGGCGTGGTCGACGTCAACCTGAGCGGGATGTTCTATTGCATCCAGCAGGCTTTCCGCATCATGCAGGCGCAGACGCCGCGCGGCGGCCGCATCATCAACAACGGATCGATCTCCGCCACCGCGCCGCGGCCCAATTCCATCGCCTATACCGCGACCAAGCACGCGGTGGAAGGGCTGACCAAGACCGCCTCGCTCGACGGCCGCAAGCACGACATCGCGGTGGGCCAGATCGACGTGGGCAATGCGATGACCGAGTTGGCAGCGCGCATGACCAAGGGCGTGCCGCAGGCCAATGGCGAGATCGCGATCGAGCCGGTGATGGATGTGTCCATCGTCGGCCAGTCGGTGCTCTACATGGCCAACCTGCCGCTGGAGGCCAACGTGCTGTTCCACACCGTGATGGCGACCAAGATGCCCTTCGTCGGGCGGGGCTAGACGAGTTCTTCTTCAGCCGCGCGCCAGCGCGCCGGCGGTGAGCGGCAGGCATTCGGGCCAGCGGTCGGCACGGTCGCCGTGCAGCCACACCGCCTCGCGGCTGGCCGCCATCGCAGGCCGGCCGGCCGCCAGCGCGGCGCCGATCATGCCGGCCAGCACGTCGCCGGTGCCTGCGGTCGCGAGCCGCGCGTTGCCGGTGGGGTTGATCACCGGCGTCTCTCCCGCCGCGGCCACGATGGTGCCCGAGCCCTTGAGGACGATCGTTGCGCCGAAGCGCTCCGCTAGCCGCTGGGCGGCGCGCAGCCGGTCGGCCTGTACCTCGGCCGTGCCAGTGCCCAGCAGGCGCGCCGCTTCGAGGGGATGAGGCGTGAGCACCGTGGCGCGTCCCGTGCGCGCGCGTGCGCCGAGCAGCGTCTGCAGGGCGCCGTCGGCAGCGATGGCGTTGAGCGCGTCGGCATCGAGCACCAGCGCCCAGGCTTCCTCGAGCACCCGCGGCAGCGGATCGCGTACCGCCGCGCCGCCGCCGCAGCCGCAGACCACGGTGATGGACGCCAGGTCGAGCGCCTCGGGGCGCCGGAACATCAGCTCGGGCTGCGTCGTGTCAAGCGGCGCGAGGCCGGCATCGAGCGGCGCGACATAGACGCGGCCGGTGCCGGCATGCAGCGCCGCCGTGGCCGCGAGCAGGGCGGCGCCAGCCATCCCCGGGGCGCCGCCGATCACCGCGACATCGCCATAGCTGCCCTTGTGGGAGGCGTGCGGCCGCGCCGGGGCGGGCGGCTCGCCGAGCAGCCGGGCGGTGGGCGGCTCGGCCCCGGGCGCTGAATCCAGGTCATCGAACCACAGCTCGCCGGCCGCGTCGCGCCCTTGCGCCGTGAAGAGCCCGGGCTTGAGCGTCAGCAGGCTGAGACACAATCGGCGGACCCCATGCGCCGGCCCGGCGGCAGAAGCCAGGAAGTCAAGCGACAGTACGCCGGTGTCGGCATTCAGGCCCGAAGGCGTGTCCACGCTGAGCAGCGGCGCGGAGCCGGCGTGCATGCGCCGCAACCAATCGGCCATTGGGCCCTCCGGCGCGCGGGCAGCGCCCAGGCCGAGCAGGGCGTCGATGGCGAGATCGGCATGCGCCGGTGGCGCGTCCGCGAAGCGCACGCCGGCATCGCGCGCGCGCTGCAGCGAGGCCGCTGCGTCGGCCGGCAGGCGAGCGTCGTCGCCGATGCGGGTGACGACCGGGGCGAAGCCGCGCTGCCGCAGTTGCGCTGCCGCCTCGAAGCCGTCGCCCCCGTTGTTGCCGGGGCCGCAGGCGATCCAGATCGTGCGCGCGTGCGGCGCGGTCGCCATGGCAAGCCGCGCGACCGCCAGCCCGGCGCGCTGCATCAGCGTGTGCGGCGGCAGGCTGGCCGCAGCCGCCTGTTCGATCCGGCGCGAGGCCGCGACGCCGAACAGCGGGGCAGTGGTGGCGGCAGTGATGCGTTGCATGGCGGGCCCTTCCATCCTGACGTCAGCGGAACCCCTAGTGTTGCAGCAAACGCTCGATGCCGAGCCCTTCGAGATCGATGCCCGGATCGCGCCCCCCCATCATGTCCGCCAGCACACGCGCGCTGCCGCAGGACAGCGCCCAGCCGCTGGAGCCGTGCCCCAGGTTGAGCCAGACGCCCGACACGCCGCTCGGTCCGATGATGGGCGGGCCGTCCGGCAGCATCGGCCGCGCGCCCTTCCATTGCTGGACGCCGGCCTGCAGGGTGACGGCGCCCGGGAACCAGTCCTGGAGCACCTTGTAGAGCGTGCGCAGCGCGTCGGGATGAAGGCTGTCCAGCGAGCCGCCGAGCTCGGCGCTGCCCGCTACGCGCACGCGCAGGCCGAGGCGCGAGATCGCGACCTTGTAGCGCTCGTCCATCACCGCGCTGCGCGGCGCATTGAGCGGTTCGCGGATGTTGGCGCTGATCGAGTGGCCGTAGACCGGGGCGAGCGGAATGCGCAAGCCCAACGGCCGCAGCAGCTTGGCCGAGTCCACGCCGGCGCACACGACCACGGCGTCGAAGCGGTGGCCTTCGGAGCCGCTCGCCAGCCGCACTTCAGTCGGCGCGGCGCGGCTGAGCGGCGCGAGGTCGCAGTTGAAATGGAACTGCGCGCCCAGCGCCTCGGCCTCCCACTTGAGCAACAGGGCGAACTGGCGGCAGTTGGCCACCTCGTCGTCGGGCAGGTGGATGGCACCGGCGAGCGCGGTGTCGGCATTGAGCGCGGGCTCGATCCGGCGCGCCTCATCGGCGTCCACCTCGCGGAAGCTGCTGCCGGCCTGGCGCAGCACCTCGAGGCCGGCCTGCACCAGCTTCTTCTCGCGCTTGGACCGCAGCAGCACCAGGTAGCCGTCGCTGCGCTCGTAGCTGAGCTCCCGCGCCTCGGTGATCTCGTGCAAGCGGGTGCGGCTGTAGAACGCCAGGCGCTGCATGCGCGCGCGGTTGGCCAGGTAGCTTTCGAGCTGGCAGGCGCGCTGCCAGTGCGCCATCCAGCCCAGGTCGCGCCGGCTCAGCGGCCAGCGCAGCTTGACCGCGCCGTGGGTGGAGAGCAGCGAGCGCAGCACCTTGGCGCGCATGCCGGGTGCGGCCCAGGGCGTGACATAGCCGGGCGCCACGACGCCGGCATTGGCGAAGCTGGATTCCTCGGCGGCGGCGCCGCGGCGCTCGAAGACCATGACTTCATGGCCGTCCGAGGCCAACTCCCAGGCGGTGGTGACGCCGATGATGCCGGCGCCCACGATCGCGATTTTCATTCGGTTCTTTGGGGTGAGATAGGAGGCGCCGCCCGCGGGCGATTCCCTAGTGCGTCGCTTGCAACTCGCGTTCCACCTGCAGCGCGAGCGCCAGCACCGCATCGTCGTGCAGCGCGGCATGCCAGAGCATGAGGCCGACAGGCAGTTCGCCCTCGACATGGCAGGGCAGCGAGAGGGCGCAGCCGTCGAGCATGTTCACCACCGATGGGTTGCGCAGCAGCAACGTGTTGATGCGGAAGAAGGCCTCGTCGCGCTCCGCGCCGGGTGCCACCTCGGCCAGGGCCGGCGCCATGATCGGCACCGTGGGCGACAGCAGGGCGTCGAAGGGTGCGAGCGCGCGTTCCATGCGGGCGATCCAGTCGCGGCGCGCTTGCATGAGGTCGATGTATTCGTGCGCCTTCATCGTCGCGCCCTTGAGGATGCGCTGCGCCACCCGCGGGTCGTAGCCGGCTCCGCTGCGTTCCAGCAGCAGGCGGTGCCAGGCATAGGCCTCGGCGGCGGAGAAGCCGCCAGTGGCATTGATCGAGCGCAGATCGGCCAACTGGGGCAGGGCGAGCTCGTCGATGCGGGCGCCGGCGGCGCGCAGGGTCCTGATCGTGCGCTCGAAGGCGCGGGCAACGGCCGGCTCGATCTCGTCGAAGAACAGATCCTTGACCACGCCCAGGCGGTAGGCGGACAGCGGTGCGGTGCCGGCGGTGACGCGGCGTGCGGCCAGGATCTCGTGGGCGGTGATGGCATCGCGCACCGAGCGCGTCATGGCGCAGACCGTATCCAGCGAGGTCGACAGCGGCAGGGCACCCTCCGTCGGCACCAGCCGCGCCGTGTTCTTGAAGCCGACGAGTCCGTTCAGCGCCGCCGGGATGCGGATCGAGCCACCGGTGTCGGAACCCAGCCCGATGAAGGCCGCACCGCTGGCCACCGAGATCGCAGCGCCCGAGGACGAGCCGCCCGGGATGCGCGGCGTGGCCGGATCGCACAGGTTCGCGGGCGTGCCGTGATGCGGATTGACGCCGACCCCCGAGAAGGCGAACTCGGTCATGTTGGTGCGGCCGAGCAGGCTGCCGCCCGCGGCGCGCAGCCGGGCCACGGCGGGGGCGTCGGCCCGCGCCGACGGGGCGTGGGCCAGCACGACCGAGCCGGCCGGCGTCGGCTGGCCGGCGAGATCGAACAGGTCCTTGGCCGAAAAGGCCAGTCCGGCCAGGCGCTGCGCGGGCTGCGCCAGCGCGGCCGCCTGGCGCGCTTCTTCGAACATCGGACGGGTGAAGGCGTGCTCGCAGGCCGGGGAGCTGGCCGCGGCGATGGAATGCTCCATCTCGGTGCGCGCGTCGGAGGCGCCGGCCAGCAGGGACAGGCGGGTGGCGTGCAGGTCAGGGCGCATGGTGTGGAGTGGCTGCGGGCAAGGAGGGAGGGTGGTAGTGCGTGCTATACTCTGCGGGTTTCACTCTGGGTCTTTTCCCAGCGCAAAACACATCCGCAAACCAGCCCATTCGAGGTGTTGCGGCCCTCGCGAGAGGTCCGCAAAACGGGCTGGATTTTAGACCCAACCTTTGGAGTTATTCCTATGTCGACGACCATGCGCGAAATGCTGGAAGCCGGTGTCCATTTCGGCCACCAAACGCGCTTCTGGAACCCCAAGATGGCCCCGTACATCTTCGGCCATCGCAACAAGATCCACATCATCAACCTGGAAAAAACGCTTCCGATGTTCCAGGAAGCGATGAAGTACGCCAAGCAGCTCACCGCCAACCGCGGCACCATCCTGATGGTGGGCACCAAGCGCCAGGCTCGCGAGATCGTGGCGACCGAGGCGCGCCGCGCCGGCGTCCCCTTCGTCGACACTCGCTGGCTCGGCGGCATGTTGACCAATTTCAAGACTGTCAAGACCTCCATCAAGCGCCTGAAGGACATGAAGGCCCAGCAGGAAGCCGGCCTCGACAACCTCAGCAAGAAGGAGCAGCTGACCTTCACCCGCGAGATCGAGAAGCTCGAGAAGGACATCGGCGGCATCCAAGACATGACCGCGCTGCCCGACGCCATCTTCGTGATCGACGTGGGCTTCCACAAGATCGCCGTGGCCGAGGCCAAGAAGCTGGGCATCCCGCTGATCGGCGTGGTGGACTCCAACCACTCGCCCGAAGGCATCGACTACGTGATCCCGGGCAACGACGACTCGTCGAAGGCTGTCACGCTGTACGCCCGCGGCATCGCCGATGCGATCATCGAGGGCCGTTCCAGCGCCGCCAGCGACGTGGTCAAGGCTGTGGCCGAAGGCAATTCCGATGAGTTCGTCGAGGTCGAAGAGGGTGCCTCGGCCTGATTCGCGCTCGCAAGCGCCTGAAGAAGGGGCTTCGATGCCCCTTTTTTTTAACCTGATTTTCGCGGCGCCCGGTGCGGGCCGCCGCAACTGCTAAACCGAACGGAGAAACAAGATGGCAACAATCACCGCAAGCATGGTCGGCGAACTGCGCGCAAAGACCGACGCCCCGATGATGGAGTGCAAGAAGGCGCTGACCGAGGCCGACGGCAACATGGAAAAGGCCGAAGAGCTGCTGCGCATCAAGCTGGGCAACAAGGCCGGCAAGGCATCGAGCCGCATCACGGCCGAGGGCGTGGTGGCTGCCTATGCCGAAGGCGGCGTCGGCGCCATGGTCGAGATCAATTGCGAGACCGACTTCGTCTCCAAGAACGACAGCTTCCTTGCGCTGGCCAACGCCGCGGCAATGCTGGTTGCCAAGCACAACCCGGCCGACCTGGCCGCTCTGGCCGCGCTGCCCTACGAGCAGGACAGCTTCGGCCCGACGCTGGAAGACGTGCGCAAGGGGCTGATCGGCAAGATCGGCGAGAACATGAGCTTCCGCCGCTTCAAGCGCTTCGCCGGCAACGGCAAGCTGGCCTCCTACCTGCACGGCACGCGCATCGGCGTAATGGTCGAGTTCGAAGGCGACGACACGGCAGCCAAGGACGTGGCGATGCACGTGGCCGCCATGAAGCCCGTCTCGATCGCGAGCTCTGACGTGCCGGCCGAGCTGATCGAGAAAGAGCGCGCCGTGGCCGCCGGCAAGGCCGAGGAAGATCGCAAGGCGGCCGAGGCGGCCGGCAAGCAGCCGCAGCCGGCCGACATCGTCGCCAAGCGTATCGAAGGCGGCGTGCAGAAGTACCTCAAGGAGGTCTCGCTGCACAACCAGCCCTTCGTGAAGAACGACAAGCAGACCGTCGAGCAGATGCTCAAGGCCGCCAACACCTCGATCAAGAGCTTCACGCTCTACGTCGTCGGCGAAGGCATCGAGAAGAAGGTCGACGACTTCGCCGCCGAAGTGGCGGCCCAGGTCGCGGCTGCCAAGGCGGCGGCTGCCTGATCGGCGCCACCGGGCGGCGGCGCGCGCAGCGCGCTGCCGCTTCTTCACACACACGTTTTACACTCGCCACGCCCACCTCAAAGGAAACCCCCATGCTCGAAACCCGCCCGGCCCACAAGCGAATCTTGTTGAAGCTGTCGGGCGAGGCCTTGATGGGTGACGATGCCTTCGGCATCAACCGCGCGACCATCGTCCGCATGGTCGAAGAGGTGGCCGAGGTGGTGAACATGGGGGTGGAAGTCGCGGTCGTCATCGGCGGCGGCAACATCTTCCGCGGCGTGGCCGGCGGCTCGGTGGGCATGGACCGCGCGACCGCCGACTACATGGGCATGCTGGCCACCGTGATGAACGCGCTGGCCCTGGCCGACGCCATGAACAAGCAGGGGCTGATCGCCCGCGTGATGTCGGCCATCGCCATCGAGCAGGTGGTGGAGCCCTACGTGCGCCCCAAGGCCCTGCAGTACCTCGAAGAGGGCAAGGTCGTGATCTTCGCGGCCGGCACCGGCAACCCCTTCTTCACGACCGACACCGCCGCCGCGCTGCGCGGCGCGGAGATCGGCGCGGAACTCGTGCTCAAGGCCACCAAGGTGGACGGCGTCTACACCTCCGACCCGAAGAAGGACCTGGACGCGAAGCGCTACGCGCGCCTGAGCTTCGACGAGGCCATTGCAAAGAATCTCGGCATCATGGACGCCACGGCCTTCGCGCTGTGCCGCGACCAGAACCTGCCGATCAAGGTGTTCTCGATCTTCAAGAACGGCGCGCTCAAGCGCGTCGTGATGGGCGAGGACGAAGGCACACTGGTGCATGCCTAGGAGCAACAAAAGATGACCATTGCCGATATCCGCAGCGCGACCGACGCCAAGATGGACCAGTCGCTCGCTGCATTCCAGAACAACCTGACGAAAATCCGCACCGGCCGTGCCAACCCTGCGTTGCTGGATTCGGTCCATGTCGACTACTACGGCTCCTCGGTGCCGCTGTCGCAGGTGGCGAACGTGGCGCTGATCGACTCGCGTACCATCAGCGTCCAGCCCTGGGAAAAGGGCATGGGCGCCAAGATCGAGAAGGCCATCCGCGAGAGCGACCTGGGCCTGAATCCGGCCTCGATGGGCGACCTGATCCGCGTGCCGATGCCTCCGATGAGCGAGGAACGCCGCAAGGAGATGACCAAGCTGGTCCGCACCGAGGGCGAGAACGCCAAGATCGCGACGCGCAACCTGCGCCGCGATGCCAACGACGCGATCAAGAAGCTGGTCAAGGAGAAGCTGGCGTCGGAAGACGACCAGAAGCGCGCCGAGGCCGAGATCCAGAAGGTGACCGATCGCCATATCACGGAGATCGATCGCCTGGTGGCGGCCAAAGAGGCGGAGATCATGGCCGTCTGAGATGAGCAATCCAAGCGCCGCCGTGCCCCACCACATCGCCATCGTCATGGACGGCAATGGACGCTGGGCCACGCGCCGCTTCCTGCCGCGGGTGGCCGGCCACAAGCAGGGCGTCGAATCGCTGCGCCGTTGCGTCAAGGCCTGTGCCGATCGCGGCGTCGGCGTGCTGACGGTGTTCGCCTTCTCTTCCGAGAACTGGAACCGTCCGGTCGAAGAGGTGTCGGGCCTGATGGACCTGATGGTCATCGCGCTCGGTCGCGAGGTACCGAAGCTGTGCCAGGACGGCGTGCGCCTGCACTTCGTCGGCGAGCGCGGCGGCCTGTCCGAGAAGATTGCCGCAGGCCTGGTGCAGGCGGAAGCCGCCACCGCCCACAACACGCGGCTGGTGCTCAATGTCTGCTTCAACTACGGAGGGCGCTGGGACATCGCGCGCGCCGCAGCGCAACTCGCCGCGCGCGGTGAGCCGCTGACCGAGGCCAGCCTCGACGCGGCGATGGCGCTGTCGCACGTTCCCGACCCCGACCTCTTCATCCGCACCGGCGGCGAGCAGCGGCTGTCGAACTTCCTGCTGTGGCAGAGCGCCTACGCCGAGCTCTTCTTCAGCGATCGCCTCTGGCCCGAGTTCGACGAGGCCGCGCTGGACGAGGCCATCGAAGCCTATCGGCGACGCGAGCGCCGTTTCGGCCAGACCTCTGCGCAGTTGATGGGCGGCGCGCGGCACGATCCCCAGGCCGCCTGAGCGCAATGCTCAAACAACGCATCATCACTGCGGTCGTCCTCCTGGCGATCCTGCTGCCTGCGCTCTTCTATCCCTCGCCTCTGCCCTTCGGCTGCGTGATGCTGGCGCTGATCGCGGCTGCGACCTGGGAGTGGGGGCGGCTCAACGGCTACTCCTCGCGCATGTCGCTCTTCTTCGGTGTCGAGATGGCGTTGCTGTGCGTGCTGTCCTGGTGGCTCGGCCTGCTCGAGCGGCCGCTGCTGATCGTCTGGATCATCGCCAGCGCGGCCTGGGTGCTGGGCGGCGCGGCCTTGCTGCGCGCCGCGGTGCCGGGCTGGCCGCGCGTGCCGCGCGGCCTGCGCCTGGTGGGCGGGATGCTGGTGCTGTGGGTGGCCTGGCTCGCGGTGGTGAAGGCCCGCATGGAGGGCATCAATTTCCTGCTGTCGATCCTCGTGCTGGTCTGGGTGGCCGATGTGTTCGCCTATTTCGCCGGCCGGGCGTTCGGCCTTCGATTCACCCGGGGCAAGCTCGCACCCAGCATCAGTCCCGGCAAGAGCTGGGAGGGGGTCTGGGGCGGCATGCTCGGCGTCGTCGTGCTGGCGCTGGCCTGGGTCTGGGCGGACGCGGCTGCGCGCGCCGGCGTGTCCAGCCTCTACACGCGGCTGGCCGAGCGCGGCTGGTGGCTGCTGCTGATCGGCGTCCTGTTCCTGGCTGCGATGAGCGTGGTCGGCGACCTGGTCGAATCGCTGGTCAAGCGCAGCGCCGGCGCCAAGGACAGCAGTGCGCTGCTCCCGGGCCATGGCGGCGTGCTCGACCGGGTCGATGCGCTGCTGCCCACGCTGCCCATCGCAATGATGCTGGCTTTCCTATGAACGGCATGACACGACAACGCATCACCGTGCTCGGTTCGACCGGCTCGGTCGGCGTCAGCACGCTGGACGTGATCGCGCGGCATCCCGAGCGCTTCGAGGTCTTCGCGCTGTCGGCATCCACGAAGGTCGACGAACTTCTGGCCCAATGCCAGCGCTTCGCGCCGAAATTCGCGGTCATGGCCAGCGCGCCGCATGCCCGGCTGCTGGTCGACAAGCTGCGGCACAGCGGGCTGCGCACGGAGGTGCTGCAGGGCGCCGGCGCCATCGAGTCCATCGCCTCGCACGAGGACTGCGATGCCGTGATGGCTGCCATCGTCGGCGCCGCGGGCCTCGGCCCCTGCCTGGCCGCAGCCCGCGCCGGCAAGCGGCTTCTGCTCGCCAACAAGGAGGCCCTGGTGGTCGGGGGCGAGCTCTTCATGCGCACGGTGCGCGAGGGCAGGGCGACCCTGCTGCCCATCGACAGCGAGCACTCCGCCATCTTCCAGTCGCTGCCGGAAGATCCCGCCACCTGGCCGCGGCGCATCGACAAAATCATCCTGACTGCCTCCGGCGGCCCGTTCCGCACGCGCGCGCCGGAAACGCTCGCGGCCGTCACGCCTGAACAGGCCTGCGCTCATCCGAACTGGGTCATGGGCCGCAAGATCTCGGTGGACTCGGCCACCATGATGAACAAGGCGCTCGAGGTGATCGAGGCGCGCCATCTCTTCGGCGTGGCGCCGGAGCAGATCGAGGTGGTGATCCATCCGCAGAGCGTGGTGCATTCGATGGTCCAGTTCACCGACGCCTCGGTGATCGCGCAGCTCGGCACGCCGGACATGCGAGTGCCCATTGCCGTCGGACTGGCCTGGCCAGAGCGCATCGAGAGCGGCGCGGCACCACTCGACTTCCGGCAACTGGCCGCGCTGACCTTCGACGCGCCCGACGCCCAACTCTTCCCCGGCCTGGGGCTCGCCTGGCATGCGCTGCGCGCGGCGCCGGGCACGACCGCTGTACTCAATGCAGCCAATGAAGTCGCGGTCGACGCCTTCCTGCACCATCGCCTGCGCTTCGACCGCATCCATGCCGTGAACATGGAAACTTTGGAAGCGGTGCTGCCCTCCAACCCGGCATCGCTGGCGGACCTGCTGGACCTGGATGCCAGCGCGAGAGCCGCGGCCAATGCGGCGGCGCTGCGCTTTACAGCCTGACGCTCCTAGAACCAGGGGACTTCCATGCTCACCGTCGTCGCCTTCATCGTTGCCCTGGCCCTGCTGATCGCCGTGCACGAATACGGCCACTACCGCGTGGCGGTGGCTTGCGGCGTCAAGGTGCTGCGCTTCTCCGTCGGCTTCGGCCACACGCTCTTCAGCTGGAAGCCCAGGCGCCAGCATCCCGGACAGGACACGGAGTTCGTGATCGCGGCCTTTCCCCTCGGCGGCTACGTGAAGATGCTCGACGAGCGCGAGGCGCCGGTGGCGCCGGAGGAGCGGCATCGCGCCTTCAACACGCAGCCGCTGCGCTCGCGCACGGCCATCGTGGCCGCGGGGCCCATCGCCAACCTGCTTCTGGCCGTGGTGCTCTACACGGCGGTCAACTGGATCGGCGTCGAGGAGCCTGTCGCCAAGCTCGCCCGTCCGGTGGCCGCTTCGCTGGCCGAGCAGGCCGGGCTGCGCGGCGGCGAGCATGTCGCGCGCGCCGGCTTCGACGGCGAGCTCGAGCCGGTGCAGTCTTTCGAAGACCTGCGTTGGCGCATCACGCGCGGCGCGCTCGACGGCCGCGACCTCACGCTCGAGATTGCCGGCGAGGGTGGACGGCCGGCGCGCGAGATCGTGCTGCCGCTCAGCCGGATCGCTGCCAAGGATGCCGACGCGCAGATGTTCCGCAAGATCGGCGTGGTCGCGCCGCTGACCCGGCCCGAGATCGGCGAAGTCGTGGCGGGCGGCGCGGCCGAGCGCGCGGGCCTGCGCAACGGCGATCTGGTGCGCGCGGTCGGCCCCACCGCCATCGTCGACGGCCAGCAACTGCGCGAGGTGATCCGTGCATCGGTCGACGACGGCCAGCCGCGCACCCAGGTCTGGCAGGTCGAGCGCGGCGGCCAGCAGGAGCGCATCGAGGTCACGCCCGAGGTGCGCGAGGAGGGCGGCAGCAAGTTCGGCCGCGTCGGCGCCTTCGTGGGCTCGCCGCCGGAGATGGTGACGGTGCGGCAGGGCTTGGTGGACGGCGTCTGGCGCGGCGTGGTGCGCACCTGGGAAGTGTCGGCGCTCACCGTGCGCATGATGGGCAAGATGCTGATCGGCGAAGCCTCGATCAAGAACCTGAGCGGGCCGCTGACCATCGCCGACTACGCGGGCAAGTCCGCCAGCCTCGGATTCACGCAATACCTGGTGTTTCTGGCACTCATCAGCGTGAGCCTCGGGGTGCTGAACCTCATGCCGCTGCCGGTCCTCGATGGAGGACACCTGATGTATTATCTTTGGGAGGGCCTGACCGGCAGGAGCGTCTCCGACGCTTGGATGGAACGGCTCCAGCGCGGCGGTGTCGCGTTGCTGCTGGTCATGATGTCGATCGCCATCTTCAACGATGTGACTCGACTCTTTGGTTAACTATCTGTCGGCCCTTTCCGCGCCGGCGCAATTCACAGATGAACAAGAAATACAGTCGCTTTCGCCTGCGCAGCGTTGCCATGCTGGTCGCCAGCGCGCTCTCGGCCACAGCCGCCTGGGCCATCGATCCCTTTACGGTACGTGACATCCGAGTCGAAGGCCTGCAGCGCGTCGAGCCGGGCACCATCTTTGCCTCGCTGCCCCTTCGCGTGGGCGACACCTACAACGACGAGCGCGGCTCCGCTGCCATCCGCGCCCTGTTCGACCTGGGCTTGTTCAAGGACGTGCGCATCGACGTCAGCGGCGATGTCCTGGTGGTCATCGTGGAGGAGCGTCCCACTATCGCAGACGTCGACTTCGTCGGCACCAAGGAATTCGACAAGGCAGCGCTGCAGAAGGCCCTGCGCGAAGTGGGCCT